>NZ_CP125854.1:0-600271 GCF_030169785.1 Bdellovibrio sp. 22V | reverse complement strand
GACGCGTCCGCAAATCAAGACCATTGTCATGGCGAAAAAGGCGCCCCGACTTTTATCCGTAAACATATCTTTGGTGTAAGAAATACGATTGTTAGTCTATGTTGTTTACGCCGCTTCCTCCGATAGGGTTTTCATCTATCGGAGGCTTCATGAAACTTGGCAGTAAAATTATTCTTAACGTTGCTCTCTCCGGCATTATCTGCACGATCGCCGCCGTGGCGATTTCTTCTTCGCATATTCACAAACAAGGCCGAGAACAACTGACGGACAAATCCCGCGCTATTCTTTCGCGCTTGGAATCGATTCGTTCTTACATCGCCACTCAAGGCGGTCTGCACAGTGATTTTGCTCAAGCCGTTGCACAAAATCCCGACGGAAATCTTCCCGAAGAAGAACGCCAGCATCTTCTGCGCAAGGTTCCCATTTTCGCTTCAATCAGTGTCGGTTTTGAAAACGCCGAAAAGGACGGTTATAAGTTTCGGGTCTTTGCCCGCGAGCCACGCCGCGAAGGCAATGCCCCCACGGCACACGAAAAAGAAATTCTGCAAAAATTCGAAGCAGATGAAAATCTGCACGAAATCGTCGAAGGAGATGATACCGCTGTCATCGTTTACCGTCCCGTTCGTCTTTCTGAAAAACAAGGCTGCTTGTTGTGTCATGGCGATCCCGCGCAAAGCCCCTGGAAAAACGGAAAAGATATATTGGGATATCCCATGGAAAACTGGAAAGATGGAAAGCTTCATGGCGTCTTTGCCGTCACCTCTTCCACCGATCGTGTTGCCGCGGCAGCAACTGAAACGACCTATTCAATCTTAATGTGGGCGCTTCTGATTTCAGTCATTGTGCTTCTTGTTTCATTCTTCTTTGTGCGCCGTCCATTGCAGGCTTTGATGACGGGAATTCAGAAGCTGACCAGCGCAGGCAATCAAGTTTCAACAACGGGCGGAGAAATTCTTGTTGCCAGCCAGAACCTGAGCAATGCCGCGGTGAAAGCCGCCGCCTCCATCGAAGAAACCTCGGCCTCGACCGAAGAGGTTTCCAGCATGGTGAAAATGAATACAAAGAACGCTGAACAAGCGCGCGATCTTGCACACCAAGCGCAAGAAAAAGCGCGTGTCGGCGAAGCCGAAGTTCGCAAACTCACGTCTTCGATGAACGATATCACGGCGAGTTCTAAAAAAATTGAAGAGATCATCACCGTGATCGACGACATCGCTTTTCAGACAAATCTTTTGGCATTGAATGCTTCTGTCGAGGCGGCTCGCGCCGGAGAGCACGGAAAAGGCTTTGCCGTTGTCGCCGATGCCGTTCGCAGTCTTGCCCAACGAAGCGCAAACTCCGCTAAAGAAATTTCTTCTTTGATCAACGAGAGTGTTGAAAAAATTGAACAAGGCCACAAAGTCGTGCAGTCGAGTGAAACTTCTTTGCAGGAAATCGTCACCGCAATTGTGCAACTTTCCACTCTGAATGTTGAAATCTCAACGGCGAGCGGCGAGCAAGAACTTGGAGTTACGCAAATTAACAAAGCCTTGAACGATATGGATAAGATCACTCAAGCCAATGCCGCTGCTGCGGAAGAATGTGCGGCAGCTTCTGAAGAACTGCATCGTCAATCCACTCTCGTTGGAGAAGCTGTCGTTCAGTTGCACGAGATTATTATTGGGAGCCCTTCGAAATCCGCTTAATATGAACTTACGAAGGGCGAGCTATCGTCCTTCGTCTTCATTACAAATTCTTCCCAGTCCTTTCAGAGCCATAGTGCTCTCTTTGTTCCGTTACTTCTTAAAATCCAATACGAGTTTACCCCTGTAATAAATGGTGCGAAAAGTCTGCATACAACAGATGTTGTATGACAAACTTATAACGAATGTGTGACGAACCTTCGTTCGATAAAGAGTCATCGACAAATAAATATATATTTAAGGAGCGTCACCCATGAAGTTTAACACGAAAGTTATGGCAAGCATTGCCCTCGCCTGCGTTATTTGTACGACGGCGGCTGTTTTCGTTTCTTCGTCCCGCATTTCGGGCCAAGGGGAACAACAGCTTATTGAAAAATCGAAGGCCATCTTGACACGTCTTGAAGCGGTTCGCTCTTACATCGCCTCTCAAGGCGGACTGGATGCGAGTATTGAAAAAGCTATTCACGAGCATCCAGATGGAAATCTTCCAAAAGAATCTAAACTGACGATTCTTAAACAAGTTCCGATCTTTGCAGCGATGAAAGTGGGAGCAGAAGGCGCGAAAGCAGAAGGTTATACTTTCCGTATTTTTTCCGACGAACCTCGCAATCCCGAGAATCGTGCAACAGCAAAAGAATTGGAGATTCTTAAGAAGTTTGAAGCCGATCCGAGTCTTCAAGAGCTTTCTGAATCCACAGACACGGATACTATCGTTTACCGCCCTGTTCGCCTCAGTGAGAATCAAGGCTGCATGAGTTGTCATGGTGATCCGGCGCAGTCGCCTTGGAAGAACGGCAAAGATATTTTGGGTTATCCGATGGAAAACTGGAAGGACGGAAAACTTCACGGTGGATTCGCCGTTGTCTCCAGCAAAGCCAACATCCAAGCGGCGGCGACAAATGCCACATGGTACATTATTGGCTGGTCGGCAGGTTTGTCGATTGTGGCGATGTTCCTCTCTTTTATGTTCTTGAAAACGCCCATGCGTGCTTTGTCCGGTATTGCTGAAAAACTTCAGGAAACGGGAACAAGCGTTGCGGCCGCAAGTGTCGAGATCACGAAATCATCACAAGATCTAAGCAATGCTGCGACGACAGCTGCCGCTTCTATCGAACAAACCACTTCTGCGACAGAGGAAATGTCGAGCATGATTAAACTTAATGCGGGCCATACTAGCGAAGCCAAAAATCTGGCGGAGCTTGCGCAAACGAAAGCTCGCACAGGTAAAGATGAAGTTGAAAAACTTATTCTTTCTATGGATGAAATCGCGAAGAGTTCGAAGAAGATCGAAGAGATCATCACAGTTATCGATGACATCGCTTTCCAAACAAACCTTCTTGCCTTGAATGCCGCGGTCGAAGCGGCCCGCGCCGGAGAGCAAGGGAAAGGTTTCGCGGTTGTTGCCGAAGCAGTCCGTGCCCTTGCCCAAAGAAGTGCGACGTCTGCCAAAGAAATTTCCGATCTTATCCGTGATAGCGTTGAAAAGATCGAGAACGGCCACGAAGTCGTTCAAGCCAGCGGCGTGATGCTTAACGAAATCGTTTTGCAGATCGAAAAACTGACGAATTTGAATATCGAGATCTCTACGGCGAGTTCGGAGCAAGCTCAGGGCGTAAATTCGATTAACATGTCGATCAATGAGTTGGACCGTGTTACACAAAACAATGCTTCCGCTGCCGGTGAATGTGCGTCTGCCGCGGAAACTTTATCGGAAAGATCGCAGCAAATGCACAATATGGTGCAAGAGTTGATCTCCATCGTTGAAGGCGCCCGCCGTCAGCACGAGACTCCGCCACCTGCTGCCGAAGTGCCAAAGACGATGAAGAAGGCTCCACTTGCTTCCTCCCCTGCGCGCAAAGAACAACAACATGAAGATCTTCTTCCGCTGAACAAAGTTTCTTAGACATAAAGGAAGCATACTAGAAATAAAAAAAGAGACTGGAAATTTCCAGTCTCTTTTGTTTTAAAGACTCATTGAATTCCTGAAACGCTTAGAGAGCGTTCAGCACGTCAAGGCCGAGCTTCCAGCCATCGCCCGCACCCAAAGTCACGAAGACATCGCCTTCTTTAAGAAGACCCAAAATTCTTTGCGCCGATTTGTCGTCGCGAGTGAAGTACTGAGCTCTTTCGTGTTTCATCTCTTGCGCGAGCTGCATGCTGCTGACCCCTGGGATCGGAGCCTCGCCTGCAGGATAAATATCCGTCAGAAGAACTTCGTCCGCCTCTTTGAAAGCGGTTGTGAAGTCATGCCAGCAATGTTGTGTGCGAGTGAAACGGTGCGGTTGGAAGAAGACGACCAAACGCTGATTCGGGTATTTTTCACGGAAGGCTTGCAAAACAGCGCGTACTTCCGTCGGATGATGCCCGTAATCGTCGTAAACTTTGATGCCGCGTTTTTCACCTTTGAAGTGGAAACGTCTGTCGACACCTTCGAAACGCTGCAAACCTTTCGCGCACGTCGCAAACGGAATGCCCGCTGCCACGCCCGCACAAATCGCCGCCACCGCATTCAAGGCGTTGTGACGTCCCGGCACTTTCAAACTGAATTCGCCGACAAGGTGTTTCGTTCCTAGCAAACGGTCGCTGCGATACAAAGAATATTTGCCTTGCTCGCCGCTAAGAACAAGATCGTTCTTTTCATCGAAACCATAGAAAAGAATTCGTTTCGGGAAATTTTCGAAAATTTGACGAATCACCGGATCGTCACCACACGCGATCACTTTTCCGTAGAATGGAACTTTCAAAGCAAAGTCGTAGAAATTTTTTTGCAAATTCTCGAATGTTTTAAAATGATCCAAGTGGTCGGAATCGACGTTTGTGATAATTGCAATCTCGGGCGAAAGCTTATGGAAACTTCCGTCAGACTCATCGGCTTCCGCCACCAACCAGTCTCCTGTTCCCAGAAGAGCTGTGGATTTGATCAACTCAAAGCGTCCGCCCACCATGATCGTGGGACTCAGGTTTGCTTCGAGAAAGATCGCCGAGGTCATGGATGTTGTTGTCGTTTTTCCGTGCGTTCCGGCAACGGCCACTCCGCGCTTTAAACGCATGATCTCAGCCAATGCTTCCGCGCGGGGAATCAGAGGAATCTGTCTAGCGCGCGCTTCTGAGATTTCGGGATTACCGTATTGAATAGCGCTGGAGTAAACCACCACATCGGCTTCACCAACGTTGGAAGCCGCGTGGCCTTTGAAGATTTTGACTCCCATTTCTTTCAGGCGCTCTGTATTCGCATTGTCTGCGAGGTCGCTGCCTGTGACTTTAGCACCGATATTGTGGAGCAGTTCCGCAAGACCACACATACCGATTCCACCGATACCTACAAAATGAAATTTGGCGTATTGTAGTTTCATTGCAAGATTTCCTTCGCGATCGTCGTCGCCGCTTGAGGGATATAGAAGCTCTTTATATTCCGAACCATCTCTTCGTGCAAAGCTTTATCCTTGCGCAAAGATTGGACTTCGGTAATGAGCCGCTCTGGAGTCAAATCTTGCTGTAAAATCATTCGACCGGCATTTTTTTTGACAAGACTTTCCGCATTCTTTTGCTGATGATTGTCAGCGGCAGGCAGCGGAATAATGATAGGAATAATGCCAAAAGCCGCAGCTTCGGCAATGGAGCTCGCTCCTCCTCGACTCACGATAATATCAGCCCATTGATAATATTTGGGCATGTCGTAGATAAACTCGTGAGGCTGAACTTCACAAGGAGCATTTTGGTATTTCGCAGAAACCGTCGCGAAATCGTACGCGCCAAGCTGATGAACTACAGAGAGACCTTTGACCCATTCACCGCCTGACAAAATCGCGTCGCTCAAACAATAGTTGATCACGCGCGATCCCTGACTGCCACCGAAAGCCAAAAGGTGGAACTTTTCGTCTCTTTCAGTCTGACGGACAGCATTTTCGATCTCTTCGCGGATCGGCATTCCCGCTTGGATGATTTGATCGTTTTTTAAAAACTTTTTTGATTCAGAAAAAACGACAAAACACTTATCGACAAAGCGGGACAAAATGCGGTTCGCCATTCCCGGCATCGCATTCGGCTCCCAAATCGCTGTGTTAAATCCAATAAAGCTGGCAGCCAACACGAAGGGACCGGAAGCATAACCACCGACGCCGATAACATACAAGGGTTTCAGTTGACCCAAAAGGCGAATCGACTGCCATAAGCCGTAAGGAATTTTGAAAAGCGTTTTTAGTTTTTCCAGGGGGCTTTTAACGTTCAACTGGCCGGACTCGATCAAATGCAGAGGAAATCCCTCGCGAGGAACAATCTTCGATTCCAAACCTCTTGATGTCCCAACGAAATGAACTTCGATGCTGGGATCTAGTTTTTGAATGGCCCGGGCAATCGCGATTCCCGGGTAAATGTGACCGCCGGTTCCTCCCCCTGCGATCACAATGGTTTTCTTACTCATGAATTCTTCACCTTTGACGTTGTCCATCGAGAGCCAAAACGGCGTGAAAATTTATCTTCTTCCAATGAATTTTCAATGTTTAGGATCAGACCGAACATAAAACACAAAGAAACAAGGGAACTGCCGCCATAACTGAGGAATGGAAGTGTCAAACCTTTGGTTGGCAACAAGCCCATTACCACCCCGGCATTGATAAAGACACTCAGAGCAAAAGTCACTGATAAACCCAACGCCAAAGATCTTTTAAAGGTCTCCTCAGTTTTGACCGCGATTTGAATTCCGCGGAAAACCACGAAGCCATAAAGGGCAAGAATCAAAACGAAGCCGATGAAACCCATTTCTTCACCCAGAACCGCCATCGTGAAATCAGTATGCGCTTCAGGCAGGAAGAAGAGTTTGCCTTGGCCTTGTCCCAAGCCCGCTCCCGTAAGGCCGCCCGAATGAAAACTGAGCATACTCTGAATCACTTGGAAACCTTTTTGCGCCGGATCCGACCACGGGTCCAAGAACGCAAGAACGCGCGCACGACGGTAAGGAACAGACATCACAAGGAAATAAAACGCCGGGAGCATAACCGCCAGCGCCGCGAAAATATATTTCCACTGCAGACCGAAAGCGAAAAGCAACGTCACGCCCACCATGAGGATAATCGCAAATGTTCCGAAGTCAGGCTGTTTTAACAAAAGACCAAGAGGAGCAATCATCGCCAGCACCAGCCAATGCCATTTCACTTTCGCCAAGAAATTTTCGCGACGGACAAGCAAGCTTGCAAACCACACACTGAAAGCGATCTTCAGCAACTCCCCCGGCTCGAAACGAATACCGAAAGGAAGCTGAATCCAACGAAGAGCTCCACCGACACGAACACCCAATCCCGGAACGTAAGTTGCGAGAACGCCGATCGTAGCGACAAACCACAAAGCCCAGCCGTATTTTTCGATGTATTTAAAAGGGATGTGAATCGTTCCGATCAGAACTGCGAATGCAATCAAGGCGAAAACTAATTGGCGCTTAAAAAAGAAAAGCCCATCACCATAAGATTCAATCGCAAAAATGAAACTGGAAGAATAAACCTGAACAAGTCCGATACCAAGAAGCGTGATAATCGCAAGAAACAAGCTGCTGGACAAATATCTCAACATAGAAAGAACTCCCGACCTTTAGTTTAATCAGAAGTCCTTTTTTACGTCTATGTCCTAACTAAAAGCTGGACCCGGTTTTTTACTCGGAAATGACTTCCGCATCAGAGGCTTCGCTAGACTCTGTTTTCGCTGGAGTCGCCTTTTTTGGAGTCTGAGTTGTCATACGACTGCGTGTAGAGCAGCAGTAAATCACACCGTTTTGATCCGAAGAGTTTTTGTAGTTTGTGATCGAAAAAGTTTTATTCGCATCACAACGACGAGCCATCGACATACTAAGTTCCACATCCAAGTCAGGAAACATATCCCCACTTAAGAACTCACAGTACATCCCAGTTGAAGACGCCATTTTTTCGCGCTGCTCTTGACGAGCTTTGAAAGTTCCGGAAGCACATCCAGAAAGAAACAACATTCCAGACGTTAAAAGAAGAAAAAGACGTTGCGAAAACACTATAGCCCTCCTAGGCATTCTCAACCTGCATCCATACAGATTTCAATTATTTCAATGATTGCTGAAAGTTTCAGAGGAAGACTTCTGCCGTTCCTCAAAGGGCCTTTAGTTTGCCCGCCGGCAAGTTCCGCAGCAGCTCTCCCGAAGGGAGGCGTCCGCGAGGACTGTTCGAAGCCGAAGGGTAAGCTAAAGGCCCTTTGAGGAACGGCAGAACCGTCCGACTCAGTGAAACTTTCTCACGATTTCTTTGAAATAATCTCCTCGTTCTTCGAAACTGTCAAACATGTCAAAGGATGAACAACCTGGAGACAAGAGAACAGTATCGCCGATTCTCGACTTTTGGTAAGCGATAAGAACCGCTTCTTCGAAAGTACCGATCAAGAACGTCTCAGAGAAATCACCAAGGTCGCGATTGATACGCTCTTTGGCTTCCCCGACTAAGATCAAGGTCTTTACTTTTCTTTTCACAGCCGTGCGTAGTGGCTCGTAGTTCAAGTTGGTGTCTTTACCACCGGCGATCAAAATCACGTTTTCATCGAAAGTGTCCAAAGCGCGAAGAACTGCGTGCACGTTTGTCGCTTTGGAGTCGTTATAGAAAAGAACTCCGCCGACTTTACGAACGTACTCAATACGGTGAGCAAGGCCTGTGAAACTGTCGATCACGCGTTGAACTGCATCGCGAGTCGCACCATGTTCACGCGATGCCAAGATCGCCGCCATGATGTTTTCGACAGAGTGCTTACCGCGCATTTTCATGTTTTTGATTGTGAACGTTTCGATCTCGGGGCCTGTGCGAACACGGATTTCATCGCCAATGTTCACAGCTCCACCAATGTTCATGATTTGCGGCTCCAAAGCCGGTTTGCGCGAGAAGTAGAAAATACGTCCGCGCTGAACCGCTGGATCACGCGCCAACTCGACAACCGCGTTGTCGTCGGCATTCAAGATGCTTGTTGTCGCTTGGTTTGTGTTTTTGAAGATACGTCTTTTAGCATTTACGTACTCTTCCATAGAGCGATAACGGTCCAAGTGATTTTCAGCCAAGTTCGTGAACACGATGTTCATTGGATTGAAAGTATCGCAATGCTCAAGCATGAAGCTTGAAACTTCCGCGATAACAACTTGAGCTTTTTCATCCGAGCGCAAGTAATCAACAAGCGGTTTTTCATTCGCGCCGCCCACCCATGTTTTGACGCCGGACTCTTTCAAAATCGCTTCTGTGATTTTCGCCACAGTCGTTTTACCGTTGGTACCTGTAATACCAATGATCGGCTCTTTAATGAAACCCGCAGAGAATTCGAACTCTCCCGTGATCTTGATACCTTGTGAACGAGCGTAATCAAAGATTTTCAAATTGCTCGGAACACCCGGAGACAAAACAACAAGGTCTTGCGCAATGAAAGTTTTCGGACTGTGTCCGCCCAGCTCAAACTTGATTGGCAGATCGCCCAACTGCTCCAACTGCGTGGAAAGCTCTGGCTTTGATTTGTGATCTGTCACTGTCACTTGAGCGCCGTGTTTTGTAAGGAAGTGAGCCAACGAAGCTCCCGTCTTACCAAGACCCACTACAAGGATTCTTTTATCTTTTAAATCGCTAAACTCTTTATACATATTTACCTACCTCAACTTCAGGGTCGCAAGACTTAGAACTGCTAATAAAATAGAAATAATCCAAAACCGAACGATGATCTTCGTTTCGGTCAATCCGCCCAATTCAAAGTGGTGATGAATCGGCGCCATTTTGAAAACTCTTTTGCCAGTCATTTTAAAGGAAATAACTTGCGTTATAACAGAAAGAGCTTCCACCACGAAGACTCCGCCTAGAACCACCATCAAAAGTTCATTTTGAGTAATAACCGCCATCGAACCCAAGAATCCGCCGAGAGACAACGAACCCACGTCCCCCATGAAGACTTGTGCCGGATACGCGTTAAACCACAAGAAGCCCATGCCCGCCGCGACGATGGTCGCTGCCACAGGAGTTAACTCACCCGCTCCCACGACATGCGGGATTTGCAAATAAGCCGCGATAGAGTAGTGACCTGTAACGTAAGCAAAAAGTCCCAACGTCGCCGCAGAAATCATCACCGGTACAATCGCAAGTCCGTCAAGACCGTCCGTCAAATTCACCGCGTTTGCAGTCCCCACAACAACAAGTGCTGCAAACACGATGTAGAAATATCCAAGCTCGAGCGAAACGGATTTCACAAATGGTACTGCCACCGCTGTGCTTAGATTGTGATTGAAAACCAAGTAGGCAACGACGGCACCGCTGATAAGGAACTCCCCCGCCAAACGGATTTTTCCCGAAAGACCTTTGGAGTTTTTCTTGCTCACTTTAAGCCAGTCATCGATGTAACCAATGAAACCAAATCCCCATGTGATGATCAGAACAGCCCACACCAAAGGATTCATCATGTCGACCCACAACAAGCATGGAATCAAAGTCGACAAAAGAATCAAACCTCCGCCCATTGTTGGCGTGCCCGCTTTTTTCTTGTGTGTTTGAGGACCGTCATCACGGATCGCCTGACCGAAATGTTTTAACTGCAAGCGCTTGATGAAGTGCGGCCCCCACATCCAGCACAACAAGAATGCTGTGAAAAAGGCGATGAATGTACGAACGGTGATATACCTAAATACGTTCAGCGGCGAAAACTGATCCGCCATTGAATAAAGCCATTGATAGAGCATGTTGTGCTGATCCCCTGTTGTGACCTAAAAAATTAAATTTGCTAGGAACTTAAAGGATTTAGCACAGGTCCTTCGTCGGTTGCAAGAGAAAGTTTATAAGTTATTGATTTTACTTGAGATTATTAAAAACACTGATAAATAACAGCACCCTCACCCTTGGCGGCCTCTGCAGGAGTATAATAAGAAAAGATTCGCCAGGAGGTTTCTTGTGAAAATCGCTCTGAAGGATCACATGACTCGAAAATTAGTTACGATAGGCAAAGACGCCACGGTGGCCGAAGCGTATCGATTGATGACCAATTTTTGGATTCGTCACCTTCCTGTTATGGACGAAACCGATGAGTTCATTGTTGGAATGTTGTCGGAAAGAGATCTATTAAGAGCGCCTTCACAAGAAACTCCTGTTAACCAAGTCATGAGTTCGCCTCTGAAAGTTTTCGAAGTCGACGCCCCCATCAAAGCCGTCGTCGAGTCCATGATCGAAGAAAAAATCTCGGCCTTCCTCATCACCAAAGAAGACGAAGTCGTCGGCATCGTCACATCGGAAGACATGCTCGTCTTGCTCGATCAACTCCTCGAAAAAGGAGACCACCGCACCTGGAACCTCGGCGAACTCCTCTTCAACCCCGCCCTACAAAGAACCGCCTACCTCGTCGGCCAAGCGGGAATCTAAAAAGGTGCCTGCTTCTTTTTTCTGGCTACAGCGCGAAAAAAGTTAGTGATATGAGAACATCTTAGTGGAATCTTTTTGAGTATTTGCATTTAGAGCATTCGTTGGCCGAATGACGGCCTTGCTCGTCGGACCGTTTGGTCTCGGACTCGATAAATCGCAAAATTCTCCTGCTTCTTTTTCGCGGCGTAGCCAGAAAAAAGAAGCAGGCACCTTTTATTGTTTTTCGGAGAAGTCGAGGGGGTTGCAGGGGAAGACGAAGCGTTCGAGTTTTGTGCCTCGGGAGGCTTTGACGACGGCGATGTCGCCTTCTTTGAGGAAGTTGGCGAGGTCTTGGCCGGAAGAATCTTTGTAGTCTTTTTCAATTGATGATGGATTTTTGTAGCCGGCTTTTGTGAGGCCCTTGTTGAAAGCATCGTAGTCGTCGCCGATGAAATAAACTTTGTCGAAACCCGCAGCGCCAACCCAGGTGCCAAGTTCTTCGTGCAGACTTGCAGAGGCAGAGCCGAGCTCGCGCATTTGACCGAAGACGCCGACCTTGCGACCGGAAACTGTTAAGAGCTTCATGTTGTCGATCAGCGCCTTCATGCTGTCAGGGTTTGCGTTGTAAGCGTCGAAGATCATTTGTGCGCCCGACTTTAAATGCACCAACTGATTGCGGCCCCAGTTTGTTTTACAAGCAGGAAGACCCTTCCATACTTGCTCCGGCGTCATACCCACTGCCAGACCAATGCTCGCAGCCGCCATCAGGTTCGTTAAATTTTGTGCGCCGAAGACTTGCACTTGTGCCGTGCCCTCTTTACCGCCGATCACACCTTTCACAGTCAGCTCGCTCATGTTCATTGAGCTGATCATCAAGTGCACCGTCGCGCGCGGATCTTCGGAAGAGAACGTCAGGATTTTTTCTTTCGGATATTTCTCAAGAGCCTTCACATACATGTTGTGCGTCTGTTTGTTGTCAAGATTGTAAATTCGAACGGTCTCAGGAGAAGACGCTTCGTAGATCTCGGCCTTTGCTTCCGCAACTTTTTCGATCGTGCCAAAAAATTCCATGTGTGCGCGGCCGACCATCGTGCAGACAACAACGTCGGGTTCTGCAATATGCACAAGCTCCGTGATTTCACCGGCGTGATTCATCCCCATCTCGACAACCGCCACGTCTTTATCTGGCGGCAGTTGCAACAAAGTAAACGGTACACCCCAATGATTATTGAAACTGCCTTTGTTGTAGTGAACGGTTTTTACGGAACCGACAAGTGCCGCCGTGAATTCCTTCGTCGTTGTTTTGCCGTTAGAGCCCGTGATACCCACGACCTTTGCGCGCGCTTCACGGCGAGCCCATGTCCCCAGACGCTGCAAAGCTTTTAACGTATCAGGAACTTTAAGAATCGTGACCTTGCCTTTGAGCTTTTGCACTTGTTCATTTTCTTCGTGCACAAGCAGACCTGCGGCCCCTTGCTGAACAGCTTTATCCAAAAACTGATGCGCATCGAAAGCCTCGCCCTTCAAAGGAATAAAAAGCTGACCCTTCAAATCCACACGCGTATCAGTACCAATGCCGGAAAAGTTTTTTTCTTGAAGACTGAGAGTTTGCGCTCCCGTCACTTTCACAAGAGTTTGCACGTCCATGGCTCTCATCTTTTATCTCTCCTGCATTGCCTCTTGGGCGATTTTCACATCACTGAATGGGAATTTCTGCGTGCCGATGATTTGATAGTCTTCGTGGCCTTTGCCTGCGATAAGAATCACATCACCGGACTGCGCTTTTTTCAAAGTTTCATGAATCGCCTCTTTGCGATCCACGATCACAGTTGTTTTGGATTTATCCGCACCCGCAACCCCGGCGAGAATATCATTGATGATGGCCTGAGGATCTTCCGTGCGAGGATTGTCTGAAGTTACGATGACTTCGTCAGAATATTTCAAAGCCATTTGCGCCATTAAAGGACGTTTGCCTTTATCGCGGTCTCCACCACAGCCAAAGATCGTCCAGATACGCGCCGTTGATTGCAATGTCTCGCGCACTTTATTTAAAGCCGTTAAAACATTTTCCAAAGCATCCGGCGAGTGCGCGTAGTCGACAAAGACAGAAAGATTTTTATTATTTGGCACGGACTGCAAGCGCCCCGGAACGCCGGTGAATTCATCCAAAGCGGAAATACAAATCGACAGAGGAATTCCCGCAGACAAACCTGCTCCTAAAGCCGCCAAGGCATTCATCACGTTGTGCGTGCCAGACATGGGAAGGTGAACTTCACCGTCACCCATCGGCGTTTGCACTTTGAAATGAGTCAAAGCAAAATCCATGCGTTTGATGTCGTAACGAATGTCAGAGTCTTTTGCGCCATAGGTCCACAAGACCGCGGGATCGGCCACACGCAAGCGACGGCCAAACTTATCCGCCGTATTGATGATCGCAAAGCACGGACGCTTGTGCGTCTTCCACAAAAGATCCGTAAAAAGCTTTTGCTTCGCTTCGAAATAATTATCCATCGTCTGATGATAATCCAAATGATCGCGAGTGAGATTTGTGAAGATCACCGTATTGAACGGAACACTGTCGACACGTTTTTGATCCAAAGCGTGCGAGGAAACTTCCATCGCTACGGCCATGGCGCCTGCCGCGCGGAACTCGCGCAAACGCTTTTGCAAAAAGATCGGATCGGGAGTCGTCATTTCAGAAGGCCACACTTGCTCGCCCAGGTGATGATTGACTGTGCCGATCACTCCCGTTGGAATTTGGCCTTTGTTCAGAATTGCTTCCGTCATGTAAGTCACGGAAGTTTTGCCGTTTGTTCCGGTCACACCGACACAGAAAAGCTCTTGCCCCGGATCCCAATAAAAACGGCTCGCAAGAAGATCCAGAACCTCGCGGGTGTTTGGAACCTGTAAAACAAATCCACGGTATTCCACCGGCACGGAAGCGCGGTCTTCAACAACTAACACACCAGCGCCTTTGGCAATCGCATCTTTGATAAAACTATGCCCGTCGAGTTTGCTTCCACGAATCGCGACAAACACCGAGCCCGGAGTCACCAGACGCGCGTCATTAAAAATCCCCGACACCTCTGCTTCAGAGAAGTGATCGCTGGCGATGCCCGGAATGATAGAGAAAAGATGCTGTAACTTCATAGACTATCCATTGAGAGTAGCGTATGACAGAGTTATGAGACAACTCGGAAAAATACATTGCCAAGAAATAAATAATGACGATAACGCGCCCTGGGTTATCTTCTTTCACGGCTTCGGCGCCGACTGCAACGACTTGTTTTCTCTCGGAGAAATGATTTCAACGAAGAAAACTTACAATTGGCTTTTCCCCAATGGAATTCTCGAAGTGCCGATTGGTCCTGCTTGGATGGGACGCGCTTGGTGGACAATTGACATGATGGAGATTCAACGCGCGGCTGAACGCGGCGAACATCGTGATTTCAGCAACGACACTCCGAAAGGCATGACTAAGGCCTACGATATGACCTCGGAAATGATCCGTCAGCTTAAAGTCCCTTGGAGTAAAATCGTGCTTGGAGGCTTCAGCCAAGGTGCGATGCTAGCCACGGAACTTTACTTGCGCGCGCCGGAAACTCCGGCAGGTCTAGTTATTATGTCGGGCACTTTGCTGCATCAAGAAGAGTGGAAAAAGTTAATTCCTGCAAGACAAGGCCAGCGTTTCTTTCAAAGTCATGGCGAAGGCGATCCTATTCTTGGCTTTAAGCAGGCCCAGAAGCTCGAAACTCTGCTTACGCAAAATGGAATGAAGGGTTCTTTGACAAGTTTCCGAGGAGGACACGAAATTCCACCGCAGGTGATCACGAAGATTGGCGACTACTTAAACACGCTTTAAGAGTTTCCGAGTCCGACGACTTTCACCAAAACTCTTTTATCGCGGAGTCCATCAAACTCCGCATAAAAGATCTGCTGCCAAGTTCCGAAATCAAACTCCCCGCGAGTCACCGGCACAACAATCTGATGATTCGTTAAATAACTTTTTAAATGCGCATCGCCGTTGTCTTCACCAGTGCGATGATGATCGTAGTTTTGTCCAAAAGGTGCCAGGCGCTCAATCCAGCGCGAGATATCATGAAGCAAACCCGCCTCGGCATCATTCACGTAAATTCCGGCCGTGATATGCATGGCTCCGATATAACAAAGACCGTCTTGCACACCAGAACGAAGCAAAACTTCTTCAACCTTGTCCGTGATATTGATCAAACCATAGCGCTTCGGCACACGAAAATGCAAATACTCAGTCCAGGAAATATTTCCTGCGACTTTGTGTTCAGCGACTTTTTCTGTCTTTAGAAATCCAGTGGCATCATGCGGAGCCAAGCACCAGTCTTTATCTTGCAACATGGACGTCCCCCGCAAATTTTTGAATCAGTGCCGGCAACCATTCAGCCAAAGACTGCGCGACAAAACCCTCGCGCCGCGCTTTTTCAACATTCATAGACCAATCACTTGGCACACCAAACGGAGACCACGCTTCCTCAGAAGGGTGATCCAAAAGATGGGCTTTTTGCCCGGTCGCCTGCTCGATCAGCGCCACGAGTTCTTTCAGCTTTAAAGTTTCGGGCGAAGAAAAATTGTACGGGCCTTCTTTTTTATTTTCAACCAACCACGCCAGCGCGCGAGCCGCGTCGGCCGAGTTGATAAAACAAAAATGCGCTTCGATATTCGGGAAATAAAGAGGTTTACCAAGATAAATTTTCTTCACCTGATCAAAAAGTCTTAAGGTGTAGTCGTCCTCACCCAAAACAACTGGGAAGCGCGGGAACGCACATGGAAACGGTGCTTGTAGAAACGCCGCTTCCGCTGCACGCTTGCCCTCTTTGTAGCTCTCCATGGGGTTTGTCGGAGTTTGCGGCTGATAGTTTCCGCCATCAAAGTCGGCTTCATTTAAATTTCCATGAAAGTCATAAACGGAGAGTGTTGAAGTCATCACATAGTGCGAAGCTCTCCCCGCCAATGCCTCAATCGCGGCCCGAGCTTCGTCGGCATTCATGCACACTTGATCGACCACTGCATCGAAGTGCAAATTACCGACACCTTTTTTAAAAGCGGCAGCATCCCTGCGGTCCGCATGAATTCTTTCTACTCGAGCCCCGAAATCGTCTTGCGTGGTTCCGCGACTCAGCACCGTGACGTGATGACCAGCTTCGATCATCCTGTGCACAAAACGTTTTCCGAAGTAACGAGTTCCACCAATCACAAGAATCTTCATGAGGACATCCTTTTTTCTAAAATTCGCTGACGGATTTCCACCGCAAAATTTTTCATATCATTTATATCGTGAACTCTTAAATATTTCTCTATGCACTGCGCTTCAGCTTCAGGGAGGTCACGATAAATATAGCGCAAACCGAAGTCATGTTTCTGCGGGGAATGTTCGCGACGCAAAAGCTGCACCCATAATGCCACGAGCCTCTGATAAAAAACAAAACTGTCGATGTACTTTCCACGCAAGGCTTCTTTCGAGAAAGTCCGATAAAGAATTTCAAAACGCGCGCACCAATTCTTTTCATTTAAGGTCGTCGGGACTTCCGCTCGCGGCGAGAGCGCTGCTTTTTTTAGAATATCCTCGCGATCGAAAATAATTTGCGGCGAACCATGCCTCTCAACATTGAAATACTCGCGGTAGTCGTATTCGTCCGTGCTTTGAAAAACACCTGCGTCCACGTAATAGGTCGCAGGGCCGCCATTAAAAATATAAAACTTTTGAGAAAAGTTTTTCCACGGAGAATCTTCCACCTCCCAAATGTGAGTAATCTCAAATTTTTCCGAAAAAACTTTTTCCAACAAAGAAAAAACGAGTTCAGGCTGTCTGCAGATAGTGACAACATCCGTGTCAGACAGCGCATCTTCAAAACCTGTCGCCGTGGAGCCTCCGAACCACGCCGCAAGAATTTCCGATTCTGATTTTAGGACCGAAGAAATGATTTCTTTAATGTCTTTAGAAAAGTTCTGCATAAACAAATTGTGAACGAGCGTCGTGCGCATCTCCAGCGCGCAGTGCGAAGTATCGCTCCATGCACCTTCGGTTCAATCCCGTAATCCGAATTCACTTGGCTTCTTTCAATGGAAAAGAGAAAATGGGAACATATGTATTTCATTCTTCTGGTACTTTTCGGTCTGGCGTCTTCAGGGCATGCGGCAGAAACTTTGCGTGTCTCCTATTATAATTTTCCTCCCGAAATCTTAAAAACATCGACGGGCTTATACGGCGCCTCTCACGAAGTGTGGGAGAAAGCCGCGAAAAGAGCCCAAGTAAAAATCGAGTGGGTCGGTCCCGTTCCTTACATGCGCGCATTACATCTTTTAGAGACGGGAAAAGTCGACGCCATCTACCGTCTTGCGAAAACACCGGAGCGGGAAAAAGTTTTTGTTTTTTCAGAGGTTGCGCCGTTCTGGGGAAAAACAGGGATCGTCGTTCTCGCTTCCGATCGTCTCGAAAGAGTTACTACAGACGACGACATCAAAGGAAAGAAAATCGGCTGGCTGCGCGGAGGAACGCCTCCGCCATTTTTAGAAAAGAATAGAAAGAACATCGTTTGGGAGCCGGCGACGGATAACTCCATCCAGGTGAATATGGAGAAGTTAGCGCAAAAGAAAATCTGGGGCGCGTATTTTATTTTTTCAAGCACTGCTTATTTCTATAATGCGCAAAACAACGGTCCTGAAATCAAGGTTCTTCCTTTTCCAGGCAGCGAAAAACCCAATCGTATGTACGCGGCCTTTTCAAAAACTGCGAATCCTGCGATCGTTGAACGCATGAACAAAGCGTTTACGGCGGAATTGGACGGTTACAACTACGAAAAACTATCGCAAAAATATATCGATATGGCGGCAAAAGGACTTTTAAAATAATTAATTTTTAAGTTCGGCCAAAAGATCCCAACCAAATTTTTCAAGCTTCGCTTCGCCAATGCCGTGAATGGCTTTAAGACCGTCCATCGAGTGAGGGTTCTTGATAGCCAAATGTTTTAAAGTCTGGTCGCTAAAGACGACAAAGGCTGGAACATCAAGTTCCTTCGCTTTTTCTTTGCGCCAATGTTTAAGAAGCTGAAAGCGCTTTTCCTGCACTTCATCCAGAACCAGATCCGGATCCACTTTCTTTTTCTTCGCCTTCGTCAAAGCCGTTTTAATAACCTGCAAAGTTTCATCCACTTTTTGATACAGGGGCTTGGAGACTTTTCGTGCCGACTGAGGCGCACAATTATCGCAGTGACCACATCGCTCAATACGCTGCGAATCTTTGTAGTAGGTTAGAATTTCCGCGTGACGACACTCACCGCCCTCAGCATAGTTCACCAAGGCGTCTAAGTTTCGCCAGCGCGCGTCCTTGATTTCTTCCGGAGCCTCAGAGCTATGAATGAAATACGACTGCAGGCCTTTGTCTTTTTTAGAGTACAAAGTCAAACAAGTCGCATCCTCGCCGTCACGGCCCGCCCTGCCCATCTCTTGATAAAGAGCATCGATATTGGCTGGAATCTGATTATGCACCACTAAGCGCACGTCGGGCTGATCGATGCCCATACCGAAAGCATTCGTTGCAACAAGAATTCTTAGATCCCCCCGAGCGTAAGCGTCTTGCGTTTGCGCGCGCACCTCCGCCGAAAGACCCGCGTGATAGAAACCTACTTGCGAAAACTTTTTTTGCAGCAGCAGAGCGATACTTTCGGTCACCTTGCGAGTTCCGCAATAAACGATAATACGCCCTTGAGAATGCTGTTTAATACTTTGTAAAAGAAAGGCGACTTTTGCTTCTTCGTCTTCACAGAGCTCCACCTGGTAATACAAATTGGAGCGGTAAAATCCATGCACCATGCGCGCCGGATTTTTTAGATGCAAGTGTTTGGAAATATCATCCAAAACTGTCGGAGTCGCCGACGCGGTTAAAGCCAGGATCGGAACTTGCGGGCAGAGTTTTTTCAAATTATTGAGCTGAGCGTATTCTTCACGGAAGTCGTGCCCCCATTGTGAGACACAGTGGGCCTCATCAATCGCGAACAATGCGATTTGTTTGTGCTGCACCCATTTTTGGAAGCCTTCTTTTTGCGCACGCTCCGGAGAAAGATACAGAATAAAAGCGCCGCCTTTGTTGAGTTCCGCAAAAACCTCGCGTTTTTCATCATCAGATTGGCCCGAGTGAAGGCAGCCCGCTGGAATTCCCAACTTGCGCAAAGCCATCACTTGATCCTTCATCAAAGCGATCAGCGGAGAAATAACAATTACAAGCTGCTGGAAATGAACCGCGGGATATTGATAACAAAGAGACTTGCCACCACCGGTTGGTAGAACTGCAAGCACATCTCTTTTGGCCATCACCGCATCAATAATTTCTTTTTGACCGCGGCGAAACTGGGAAAGATTGAAATATTTTTGTAAAAGGCTTTCTTGCGGCCCGAGATCCACTTGCATACCCGCCACTTTCTTTCAAGGAGTTAGCGAGAGCAATAAGATTCCGAAAAAAAGGCACCTTACGCTCCCTGGCGAAGGCATAGCAAATGTTTGACTCGCGAAAAGATCTCCTCTTTCGCAAAGGAGATCCGGTATTCGCAAATTATTTCATGATGACGGTGATTTCTTTACTCTCTGGAAGTTGCGAGCCCACGTCGGGAACGATCTCGCTGACTGTCCCCTGACCGACAAACTTTACTTTGATATCTTGTCCGTTTACGCGACGAAGAACTTCACGAGTTGTCAGGTTCATAAGGTTCGGAACCGTTTCGCCCGTCGACACCGTCGTGACTTTATCCAGCTCCTCAGCGGTCAAGAGTGATTTCGCAGGAGTGGCTGGCTTTTTTACCGCCTTTGTTTCGGAAGCTACTTTACGGTTCTTAATATTGCTTGTTGATTCTTCGGCCATTTGTAAAGGCGCAATACCCTCTTTACGAACTGCATACGAAGCAATGCGCGAAAAGATCGGCGCCGCGACCGTACTGCCATAATAACCTTTTTTCGGAGAATCCAACGCTACGTAGATCACAAACTTCGGATCGTTCGCAGGAATAAATCCGCCGAAGCTAGAAATGTAAGCGCCACGAAGATAACCACGGCCGTTTGGATTTACTTTTTGCGCAGTTCCCGTTTTTCCACCCACCATAAAACCTTCAACGCGGGCGTTGATACCTGTTCCACCTTTCGTTGTGACTCCAACAAGCATCGCACGCATTTGCGCGGCTTGCTCGGCACTCAACACGCGACGGATGGGTTTCGCCTGAGTTTCAACAAGCTCGCCCGTTTCAGAATCGCGAATGGCTTTGACGATATAAGGTGTATTCAAAACTCCGCCGTTCGCGATCGCCGCAAAAGCATTTGCTACTTGCAAAGGAGTCGAAGAAATCCCGTGACCGAAAGAAATATTGCTGAGCAAATGCTGGCGCCAAGGAAGAGCTTGCACCATTCCGCGCGCTTCACCGGGAAGATCTACACCGGATCTTTGCCCGAAACCAAAATCAAGAAGACCTTGGCGCAAACGATCCGCGCCCATTTTGAAAGCGATCTTCGTCGTTCCTACGTTGGAGGAAACCGCGAGAATTTCTGAAACAGTCAAATCTTCAAATTTTTCTTTTGTCTCGGCTTCACGAATAATACGGTCGCCGACTTTGAAGCTGCCTTTTTCACAATAGAACTTTGAATTCGGTTGAATCAAACCGTCACGCAACGCCGACGCAATAACAAACGTCTTCATTGTCGAACCTGGCTCAAAAACATCCGTGACGATTTTATTGCGGCGATACTCTGCAGGGGCCTTCATCGCTTTATTCACATCAAACGTTGGCGCCGAAGCCAAAGCCAAAACCGCCGAGGTTTTCGCATCCAACACAACACCCACCGCGTGATCCGCTTCGAAAGTGGAAACCGCATTCGCAAGTTCGCTTTCCAAACGGTATTGCAGTTCGGAATCCACCGTCAGATGCAACTCGCTGCCTTCGGGATTTTCAATGAACATCAAACCGTCGTTAATAAGAGGGCGACCTCGCGCATCTCTTTTCACGGACATTTTCTTTTGATTACCCGCAAGAGTTTGGTTGTAACCAAGCTCTAAACCTTCAAGGCCCTGACCTTCGATTCCCAAGAAACCCAAAGTTTGGGCGAGCAAAGTTTCATTCGGATAAACGCGACGCCATTCTTCAACGAAAGACAGACCGCGAAGATCCCAAGACTTAATTTCGTTTGCTTTCTCCTGATCGAGCATGCGGTGAATCCATACGAAACGGCGGTTGCCATCTTTGATCTTCGCGTAAACGGATTCATAAGACTGATTTAAAACCTTCGCCAATTTTTTTGCGACAGTTTTGCGATTCTCTAAAATTTTCGGATCCGCATACAAAGAATATGCAGCCGCTGACATCGCAAGATCACGGCCATTGCTGTCGACGATAGCTCCGCGACGCGCCTGCAACGTCACCTTGGTTTGAAACTGTCTGTTTTGCAAAGAATTCAAACGGTCGTTCGGCAAGAACTGCAGATATCCCGCACGCAAAATCAAAGCGGACCAAAGAACCAAAATACCAACGAAAATGATAACAATACGTGATTTCAAACTACAGATCCTTTTTTGTCGCGTCTGCTTTCACTTCTTCCGACATCGTGCCGCTCAAATGAATGATTTGATTGGCTTGAACTTTTTTAAGCGTGAATTTTTGCTGCGCCATCGTATCCAGCAACTGCGGGCGCGTGATTTTCGCCAAAGCGATTTCCTTGCTGCGTTTCTCTTCGTTCACTTTTTTGTATTCACGAGTGAGCTTAAGGACGCTGTAACCCATGCGGCGTTCTTCCATTTGCAGGAAGACGATGGAAAATAAAGTCGCAATGATAAGTAAAATACTAAAGAAAGGTTTTAGCTGCCTAAAGTTCTCTGAGCTCATCCTGAGCACTCCTCTCGAATATTCTCAACTTCGCTGAGCGCGAGCGAGAATTTTTGTCACACTCTTCCTGAGTGGGAACAATCACTTTCTTATTCACAGGTCTTCCCAAATCTTCTGAATCGCGGAAGATATTTTTAACAATACGATCTTCAAGCGAGTGAAAGGTGATCACTGCAAGACGGCCCTTTGGATTCAGAGCTTTAATCATTGCAGGCAACGCTTCCGCCACCACTTCCAGTTCTGAATTCACAGCCAAGCGCAGAGCCATAAAATATTTCGTCGCAGGATGATGACCTTTAATCTGCCAGCCATCCACACGCTCAATAAGCCCTGCAAGTTGTTTGGTTGTTTGAAATGCTTTTGTTTTACGATCGTTCACGATCGCACGCACAACGCGAGACGGACGATGGACTTCGCCGTACTCTTTGAAGATTCGAATGAGATCGTCCTCTGTTGCCGTATTCACAAGCACCTCAGCTGTCAAACCTTGCTGCTGATTCATTCGCATATCTAGGGGGCCATCGTGATAAAAACTAAAGCCTCGTTCCGCCTGGTCCAATTGCGGTGAACTCACACCTAGATCTAAGAGCATCATATCAAAGTTTTTCAGATTGTGTTCCGAAAACTGTGAGAAGTTTCCATGTATTACATTTAACTGGCCCTGCTCGACTTCCGTCTTGAAGCGCTCTTTCGCGAAGGCCACCGCAGCTAGATCTTGGTCCATGACCGTGGCTTTGATCTGGGGGTAAGCGAATTTGACAGCGGAGTAGTGGCCGCCTCTTCCGAAAGTGCCGTCGAAGTAATGAAGTTCTTTTTTCTCGCGCAAAGGATAAAAAGCCGCGAGGACTTCTTGAAGCAAAACCGGATAGTGTTCAGGAGAAAACTCGAAAGGAAGCTCGACTTTCGGCGGTACGATTTCTTCTTCAATTTCAATGCGCTCACCGGATTTCGGCTTATACTTTTTCATTCACCACGCTCTTTCAACAGACCCTTCGCTGTAATATTCATTTTATTCTATTGTGGGTCAAGCCGCTTTGCTTTAGTCTATTTTTAAGGCTCTTTCGAAAATTTAAAAGGATTTGAATTTCGATGTTAATCAACTGTCCCCGCTGTGGTTTTCAACAACCTAAAGACAAGTACTGCGCTCAGTGTGGCGTGGACATGGAGACGTTTAAGCCTGCGACTCCTCCCGCTTGGAAAAGATTTTTTGGTAATCCGCTTATTCAGTTATCTCTGCTTGTTGTTGTCGCGGGCGGTGTCGGCGTCAGCCTTTATCAAAAAGGACAGCAGAATCTTGAACGTCGCGTGAGTTATCTCAAGTCCACGGTGCAAATCAATTCCACTTCGGGCGGACCTTCTGAAACTTTTGCGGCATCAGAGGAATCACTACCGACCGCCGATCAAGCTTCGCAAACCCCTGAAGCTCCAAGTGACGCCGCCGACGGAGTGATGAACGCTTACAAGGTGGCGGCGCCTACGGCTGCGGGATCCCCGACACCGGCAGCGGCTTCTGATGACAAGACAAAAGAGCGTTCCGTTGCAAAACTCCACGCGCCTCATCTTGTCGTTTACTATGCCGAGGTAGGACGTGGTCGCTTAAACGCGATCGTTGATGCCAGCCGCTCGACCGGTCAGTTCATGAATTTCAACGATTACTCTGCCGGCATTCTTCCGAATATCAGCAAAAATCTGCAGGGCCCGCAGATTAAAATCTTGCACAAAGAAGAGCGCGCTTTAGACCGCGCAAAATCCTTGCAATGGTTTTACGGCTGGAAAGACCGTCGCGATCTTTCCATTGAAATCGGTCACACGACTTTCTTTGAACTGAATGAGATGGATGCCAACAATCTGCGCGGTAACTTGGAGATCCAAAGAACGTGGCGTGAAATGGGTCCGAACGGTCAATTTGAAATCCAAAGAAAATCCTTCCCCGCCATCTTTGAAATCGGCGGCGAAACCGGCTTCTTCATGTCTGGCGTCATGCCTCCTCAGTCGAATCTTGAAAATGATGATGAACTGACTTCGGTGGATATTTATAAAATCTTGCGTTCACCGCAATTCCGCGCTGGTGAAAGCGAATTTGTGATTTTCATCGAGTTCGAAAAAGGCAACTAAGGACAAAACCACTATGGCATTCCAACAAGAGTTGAGGCACCACTACGGCCCTCAAGTACATCTTATTGAAAGTCCGTTCCTGAATGGACTCCTTGCGCAGCTTTGTTCTCCACAGACTTTTCAACCGGAGATCAATCGCATTGTCGAAGTTCTTTATACGCATTTGATTTCCATCACACTGAATAACGAGTTCGACATTGAAGACTTCACGCAAGACACGCGTATGACCGAAGTTCACCCTGATCAGAAACTTCACGGCCAACGTGTTTCAGCAAAGCAAAAAGCTGTCAGCGTCAACTTGGCGCGCGCCGGAACTTACCCCAGCCACATCTGTTACAACTTTCTGCACTTTGCTTTAGCCGCTCCCAATGTTCGGCAGGATCATATCTTTGCGGCGCGCGTGACAAACAGCAAAGACAAGGTCACGGGCGCCGAGTTTGGGGGCATGAAAATTGGCGGCGACGTCAAAGACGCTCATGTCATCTTTCCTGACCCCATGGGAGCCACAGGGAATACCATGGTGACGGCAGTGGACCACTATAAGACCCACATCGCAGGTCCCGCAAAGAAGTTTATCGCGCTTAATTTGATCGTGACGCCAGAGTATTTGAAGAATGTTCTCACTGCACACCCCGAGGTCGTAATCTATGCCTTAAGGCTTGACCGAGGACTATCTCCTCAGGCAGTTTTAGAGGCAACTCCCGGACAGTATTGGGATCAAGAACGCGGTCTGAACGACAAACAGTACATCGTTCCCGGCGGCGGCGGTTTCGGCGAGATTATGAACAACTCTTTCGTGTAAGAAGACGGAGAACAGGCTATGACAAATCTAACTCTTAAACCCTACATCACCGAAGAACAAATTCAGCAAAAAGTGAAAGAGTTGGGCGAGACGCTTTCTAAGAAATTCAAAAACGAGAAAGTGGTCGCAGTTTGTGTGCTTAAAGGTTCGTTCATGTTCTACTCTGACTTGATCCGCAACATCAACGCCGACATCACTTGCGAATTCTTCGGCGTTTCTTCTTACCATGGCGGCACGTCTTCTTCCGGCGAAGTGAAAGTGACTTTGGATTTGGCAAGCCCTGTTGAAAACTGCCACGTCGTCCTGGTTGAAGACATCATCGACACAGGTTTGACAATGAACTACTTGAAAAACTCAATCCTTTCACGCAAACCAAAGAGCCTGACAACAATCGCTCTTCTTGAAAAGCCAGATGCTTTGAAAGTGAAATGCGAAATCGATCACGTAGGTTTCAGAATTCCAAACGATTTCGTTGTCGGTTACGGTTTGGATTACCAAGGTTACTACAGAAACCTTCCGTACATCGCGCAAGTACAAAACTTCCAATAAATAAAAAAGTACCCGTTGATTTTTTATCGGAGATCGAAGAGTAAAAATTCGGTCTCTTTTTTTGCCTTAATATTCAAAACTTTTTCATCTTGAATTGCGACGCCGTCGCCTGATTTTAATGTCTTCCCGTTAACCTCGAGTTCGCCCTCCGCCAATTGCAGCCACGCTCCCCGTCCCGGGCGCAGCGGGAAGTCTTGTGAAAAACCTTCTGCAAAAACAGCGGCGTAAATGTCGACATCCTGATTGATTTTTTGACTGCCCTCGCGACCGTCTTGCGAAACCATCAGCTTAAAGTGATTCAACTTTTCTTCACGTGTGAAAGCTTGCTGTGTGTACCCAGGTTGAGCTCCTGACACACTCGGCATAACCCAGATCTGGAAAAGCTCAAGGTCTTCGTCAGGCGAAGGATTGTATTCACTATGGCGAATACCTGTGCCCGCGTGCATGGTCTGAATTTCTCCGGCTTTGATTTGCCCCGTATTCCCCA
The DNA here is from genome assembly GCF_030169785.1 of Bdellovibrio sp. 22V. NCBI lineage: Bacteria > Pseudomonadati > Bdellovibrionota > Bdellovibrionia > Bdellovibrionales > Pseudobdellovibrionaceae > Bdellovibrio > Bdellovibrio bacteriopascens. Next base: position 574,391 of record NZ_CP125854.1, on the reverse strand, counting down.
AGCTATCTTTATGCTCGACGGTGCCTTTTAAAACGTAGGTGATGATTTCCATATCGCGATGAGGATGCGCGGGAAAACCAGAACCCTTCTTAATCCAATCCTGGTTGATGACGCGTAAGTCGCGAAAGCCCATAAACTGAGGGTCGTAATAATCGCTGAACGAAAACGTGTGATGAGATTTCAGCCACCCCCCGAATTCCGCATAGCCACGATCCTCCGATTTGCGCACACTGAGCATAAGAACCCCCTACTCAGATCAGACTCCGCCTCATGCCTAAGCATGTCAAAAACAAATCCTATGATTTCTGGGAGCGACACCGAGCGGAAACGGGTTATTTGCATAGACAAAAAAGGAAGCTCCAATAAAATGCTAAAGAACACGCTCCCCTTCTTTAGGAGCGTCACCTCTGAGGAGGAGATTCCATGAAACAATACCATGATCTGATTAAAACCGTTCTTGAGCACGGAGTTAAAAAAGAAGACCGCACCGGAACCGGCACGATTTCCATGTTCGGCTATCAAATGCGCTACAATTTGCAGGAAGGTTTTCCTCTTTTGACGACTAAAAAATTGCATACGCGCTCAATCTTTCATGAGCTTTTGTGGTTCCTCAAAGGCGACACCAACATCAAATATCTTCACGACAATAAAGTGACGATCTGGGACGAGTGGGCGGATGAGAATGGCGACTTGGGTCCCGTTTACGGGAAACAATGGCGTTCGTGGGAAACAGCGGACGGTCGTACCATCGATCAAATCACAAACGTTGTTGAGCAAATCAAAAAAAATCCGAATTCGCGCCGTTTGTTGGTTGTGGCTTTCAATCCTGGCGACGTCGACAAAATGGCTTTGCCACCTTGTCATGCGTTCTTCCAGTTTTATGTGGCCGACGGAAAACTTTCTTGTCAGCTTTATCAGAGAAGCGCGGATATTTTCCTGGGCGTTCCGTTTAATATCGCAAGTTATGCTCTTCTCACGCACATGATCGCGCAAGTTTGCGATTTGCAAGTGGGAGACTTTGTTCACACCCTCGGTGATGCACACTTGTATCTGAATCACTTGGAACAAGCGAAATTGCAGCTTACCCGCGACTTCCGTCCTTTGCCGCAGTTGAAATTGAATCCGGCGAAGAAAAATCTTTTCGACTTCACTTACGAAGATATCGAGATCGTTGGCTACGACCCACACCCTGCAATCAAAGCTGAGGTGGCGGTATGATTTTGACTCACGTGGTGGCTTGCTCGCAAAACCGTGTTATCGGAGCTCAAGGAGATCTGCCTTGGAATCTTCCCGAGGATATGAAGTTTTTCCGCGAAACCACCAAGGGTCACATCATGATTATGGGAAGAAAAACTTTTGATTCTTTCAAAGGACGTGCTCTGCCCAATCGCTATCACATTGTGGTGACTCGCGATCCTTCCAAGCACCGCTTTCCGTCAACGGAAAGCAGCCCTGTGGTTTTCGTTTCTTCCATTGAGGAAGCGGTTGCTCACGCAAAGCCTTTGACTGGCAAATGGGGCGAGGAAGTCTTCATCATTGGTGGCGGAGAAATCTATAAACAGGCCATGCCGATGACGGATAAAATCTATCTCACCCTTATCCACCGCGAGTTTCCGGGCGATACGTATTATCCTGAAATCGACGAAAATCTGTTCACTCTTACGCAACGTCGTGATGTCGAATCGCCTATTCCTTTTTCATTTCTTACGTACGTTCGCAAATAGAGTCCAGAATTCAGTCCCAAAATGAGAATGCTGTAAATTGGACTCTACGAACGCGATTTTCTCTCCGAGAATAGAGTTAAGACACGATTCTTGGAGTGGCCATGAGCACAGCAAAACGCTATCAAACAAAAGAGACAGCTCAGATCGAAGTCTATGGCCACATTGGAACTCTCGTTGCTAATCTTAAAAACCTGTCACAGACTGGAGCCTTTCTGGAAGTCGCGCAAGGCGATTACGTTCCACAAAAAGGCGATTTGTTAAATATGACGGTCAACCTCAAATCCTTACGCCGTACGCACAATATCGCTGCGGAGGTGGTATGGAGTAAAGGTTTGGGACTTGGCATATGTTTTATTAACAAAGACGAAGTTCTTGAAAGAATGATGGCTAAAAGCAGCGGCTTCTAATAAAATGCTCCTTAATGAAAATCCAGACGAACACAGATCTTAGTCCATTAAACACGTTGCAGTTGCGCTCGCGTGCCGAGCACTTCGCAGAACTGCATACGCCGGATGATTTGCGTTCTCTTCTGAATGATTCGACTCTCCGAAAAATGCCCTGGAATATTCTTGGCGGTGGAAGCAATCTTGTGCTGCCTTCTTTGGTGCGCGGGCTTGTTGTCAAAGTGGGCCAGCAAGGTCGCGAGCTTCTTCATGAAGACCGTGACTATTGGTACGTGCGCGCACAAGGCGGAGAAACCTGGCACGACTTCGTACAATGGACTCTGCAGCAGGGTTACTGGGGACTTGAGAATCTTTCTTTGATTCCCGGAACTGTCGGTGCGGCTCCGATCCAAAACATCGGCGCTTACGGCGTTGAAGTGAAAGACACATTATGGGAAGTGAACTGCCTGGATCTGCAATCTGGAGAGAATAAAACTTTTTCCAACAAAGAGTGCCGTTTCGCTTACCGTGACAGCGTTTTCAAACAAGAAGCCGCGGGAAAATATCTGATTTGGGATGTGACTTTCCGTCTGCCAAAAAAGAACGTGCTGCATTTGGAGTACGGCGATATTCGCAAAGAAATCGAAAGACATCAGTGGGAAACCACGCCACGAACAATCTCGCAAGCCGTGATTAATATCCGCCAAAGCAAACTCCCCGATCCAAAAATGATTGGCAATGCGGGAAGTTTCTTTAAGAATCCGATCGTATCAAAAGCGATGCGCGAAACTTTGCTTTTAAAACATCCTGACCTTATCAGCTTTCCTTATCAAACAGAGCAATTCAAACTGGCGGCAGGTTGGTTGATTGATCGCGCCGGCTGGAAGGGTAAAAAGCTGGGACCTGTCGGCATGTATGAAAAGCAAGCTTTAGTGCTTGTCAATCATGGCGGCGCTTCCGCGGACGATGTGTGGAAACTCGCGCAGCAAGTTTCCGGTGACGTTAAAAATCTTTTCGGTGTTGAAATCGAAGCCGAACCTATTCGTTGGTAACTTTTCCGCCTTCAATACGAAGATCCGTCAGCGGGAACAAGTTGATCGTCAAACTGTAAACTTCCGTTTTCGGACCATCCTCCAAAAAGTCAGCAAGCTTGCGGCGGAATTCTTTGATTTTCTCGTTGGCTTCTTTGATTTTTTCAGGCGTTGTCGCGACCGTGACGGCAGAATGATTGCGATAAATCGGCGCGACGTGGGCCATCGCTTCCATGGATTTTTCCATCTTTAGACGTTCATGATGAACAGTGTCTTTGGTAGCTGTCGCCACCACTCGCGAAGAATTTCTTTCGATGGTGCCATTACCGACTTTCACCAGTTGATGCTGCTGGAGAATATCGAAACATTCCTCCACTCGTTCGACTGAAACATTGAGGCGCTCGGCAATCCATTCGAAGCTGGGCTCGAAGTCGTCGGTGCGAAGCAGGCTTAAGATCGCCAGATTTTCCCAACATCTTACGGACAGACCTTCTTCACGAGTCAGTTTGCGCACGCTGTGCACCTTGCGCGCCTTCGTGCTGATGAAGGAATACAGACGTCTTTTTTCCTGTAAATTCAAACCGAGTGCGATTGTGATCTTCTCTGCATAGAAATCGCTGAGGGCCCGTTTGTCATGAATGAGCTCATTCATGCGTCCCGCGGAAATCCCCACCTTTGCGGCAAATGAGCGCAAAGAAAAACGCGGGTTGCGCTGTTGCATTTCACTAAATTTCTCTTTCAGAAACTGACCTACTGAATCAGCCATTAAAAGCTCCTAGACCTTGGACTTGGCAGACAGACTAAAGACTGTACCTCAACATGAATCCTTATCAAAATAAACCATTGTCTGACTTTTGTCAGGACCCAAGGAGGGGTTATATGAAAATCACTAAATGGGTGGCGCTCGCAGGCTTTATGGCCTTGGGAGTTCTGCCGTTTCACAATGCCAACTCGGTCGATAGCACGCAATACTGGATGAAACTTCGTGCGAAGGACAAGTTCGAAAGATCGTTGATCGCTAATACGGGTGTCGCGATTGAAACCACTCGCGAAGACTTCGTCACGGCGCTGGGTTCTTTGGAAGAAATGAACGAACTGCAAGAGCTGGGCTTGGTTGAAGTCAGCTTCCCGATGACGGCGGAAATGGATTTTCCCGCGAAGGATTCGGCTTATCACAACTACGCTGAAATGACGGACAAGCTTCGCGCTTTGACAAACCAATACGCGAACATTTCGCAAATGTCTTCGATCGGCAAAACCGTGGAAGGCCGCGACATCTGGGCGGTTCGTATCTCTGGAAACTTGGCGCAAGCAGAGACTTTGCCAGCGGTGATTTTCATGGGCGGACATCATGCTCGCGAACACTTGTCGATTGAGCTTCCGCTTTACTACATCGAATATCTTTTGAAAGAATACACAAGCGGCAATCCCCGCGTTCAACGCCTGGTTAACACTCGTGACATTCACATGATTCCAGTCGTGAATCCTGACGGCGCGGAGTACGATATTTCGACAGGCAGTTATAAATCGTGGAGAAAAAATCGCACCCGTAACAGCAATGGAACTTACGGTGTCGACTTGAACCGCAATTACTCGTACGGCTGGGGCGGCGGCGGCGCAAGCACAAACCCTAGCAGCGACACTTACCGCGGACCTCAAGCTTTCAGTGAGCCTGAAACTCAGGCCATTAAAAAGTATGTGGAAAGCCACGAAAATATCACCATCCTTCTGTCCTTCCACACGTTCTCCCAATTGATTCTGTATCCATGGGGTCATGTGTATGAAGGCATCTCCAACACTCGTGATAAACAAGTCCACGAAGTGATGGCGCGCAAAATGGCTGAGTGGAACGGTTACACTCCACAACAGTCCTCTGAACTTTACATTGCCAGCGGTGATACCACAGATTGGTCTTACGGAGATCATAAAATCATCTCTTTCACTTTCGAACTTGATCCCGCAAATAGCGGCTGGGGATCAGGCGGTTTCTATCCCGGCGCGGATGTGATTCCGGAAGTGCAAAGAAAGAATTTAGAGCCGGTGCTTTACTTGATCGACCACGCAGACAATCCCTATCGCGTGTTAGAACAAGGAAACGGACCGATCTTTAGACCTTAATGAAACTCCCCGCGGCAAAGTCCGCGGGGTTTCGCTCATTGAGCAGAAGGCAGAATTTTTTTAGGTTTATACTGAGGTATACCAAAATTGCAACTTCCCATACAATACAGCTTTCCTTGCTGAGTTGCTATTAACACATTACTTCCCACTTCAAGGGTCGTCGGAGTAAAGCCCACAACCACGGAGGAAGTATCAACATATGTCGGCCCAATCACACCGCCACTGACGCCATTGAACCCCTGCTTTGCATTGCCCCAACAAGCCACTTTAGAATCAGCCATGATCGCGCATCCCAAGTCCCAACGGCTGTAATCCGCTCGGTGTTGTAATACGACCTGTGATCCTGAAAGAGAGCTAAAAGAAAAATTGGATACCGTGGACGATGCGATACCTCCCGCGCCCCAACATCCAAGCGCCCCGGCAGAGTCTAAAACACACCCGCCTGCCTGAATAGATGTCAAAGTACCAGAATGCGCAAATGAAGAGCTGGCTGTTTGCAAACTCGAATTAACAGTGCCACTACCCGGTTCGGGAAACACTCCCGAATATTTAATGCTAAAATCACTTTGAATAGCCACAATCTGATTTCCTATTGCATCAATATCTAAGAAAGCAGACGAATTTTTTAAAATCGGAATCGCCTCACTGCTTCCGCTATTACAGAAATAGGAAAATGGACTTCCCCAACAGTACAGTTTGTCATCAGTTCCCAACGCCATGAATGTTCCCGGTCCCGAGGAAGATACGGCGATTTTTTTAAAACCGACGCCTCCAGGAAGATTCGTTTTACTAACTTGCACGGGAAGATCGCTTTGACCGGCAGGCCCATTTCCTAGAAAACCGCTCCCCCAACAATAGGCTTCATTGTCTTCTGCTACCGCACAAGTCGTAACTCCCCCTACAACAACCGATATAAAATTCGTCGAACCCGCGACAGTTGTTGTATTCACAAGAACAGGTTTTTCTCGGTTCACTTTATCACCCGTGCCCAAGGATCCATTGGCATTCCCTCCCCAGCAATACAATTTCTTAAAGTTGTCGATAGCGCACGCATGGTTGTAACTTTCGGAGACTTGGGTAAAGTAAACTCCGAACGCAAGATCGCTGGTATCAATCTCATTCAGCGCTCCATTGTCGAAGGTTCCAACCAACCCATAATAGGATCCTCCCCAACAATAGGTCTCATCATTGGCGGTAATGGCACACATGGTTTCCTCGTGCCCGTTCATCGCTACGATCTGCTGCGCACCGTATTCAGAAAAATCCACTTTCGTCGGAGTCAAGCTGTCGGTTTCATTTCCAATCCCCAACGAACCATCCCAATTGCTCCCCACACAATATAGATTGTATTTATTCGTCGTGAAACAGGACCGGTAATAATAGCTATGCACAAGCACGGGATGTTCATCCGATAACAATCCAGACAGGTCCATGGGCGTAGGATTATAACTGACATTTGTGGTGCCGTTTCCCATCTCTCCGCCATTGTTTTCTCCCCAACACAAAATACGTTCCTTTGTCGTCAGGCCGCAAACGGTTCTTCCCGCTCCCACATGTAGACTTGTAAAACGCTCCTCAGGCAATAAGTTCGAAGTATTTACAGCAATAGGAATGTTAGATGGCGTCGCCGTCACGTCGTCAGTAACATTTCCATATATCCCCCAGCAATAAGCCTTACCTTCTCGAGTCAAAGCACAGGCAATACCATCCCCGATGTTCGCTTGTACAAAATAAGGAGACGGCGAAATATGGTCCACCTTAATGAGGGTAGGTGAAGCCGCATCCGTATTTGTTCCATCACCGACTTCACCGTTGGCATTTCTCCCCGAACAAAAGACCCTGCCCTGATTGGTGGTAATACATAGATTCGTATTCCAAGAACCGACGTCGTGACTGATTGGAAACTCTCCGACATTAAGGGCTGAGAGATCTAACTCTACTGGAACATCCGCCTGACTTGCCGGAAAACCTGCGCCAGAAAAATCAGAACCCCATTGATAGATTTTTCTGTCAGCAGTTCTGCCGATAGTAATACTTTCTTCCGTTGCTGATATGTCCAAAAATTTTTTACTGCCGGGAATAGAACTTGTAGTTATTCTTTGTTGGCGAAACACATTAAAACCCGCAGGAATCGGCCCCGCCGCGCCACTGTAATTTTCCCCCCAGCAATAGACGTCGCCAAGCGAATCAACTCGGCAGCCATGAACGTACCCCAAAGCCACTTTATTGGAATCATAAGTTGCCGAAATTTGTGCCACATCACCCGAGTAAGCAATGTCGCTGATAACTCCGTCATTCCACTCAAAGGAGTTCTCCCGCAATCGAGGCCTTAACTCCCCCGCTTCCCCGTGGACATATCCTTTGAGTATGAATTTTTTTGATTCCGCAGTCTCCTCAAGGTCCCAGACCACGGGAGTTCCCGTGTTGATATTTTCAAAATCGCTGGTTTCGAGAGTGTTTCTCTTTATATCCTCTGAAAAACTGACTTCGAATTCAACGTACGGAATTTTGTTTGCAGCAGATGTTGCCTCAGAACGAGATATAACTACGAATTTACCCAGCTCCCCGGCCCGTTGACTCTCTAAATGAACGTCGACAAAACAGCCAGGACAAACCAATACAACACTAATCCAAAAAGTACCGAAATAAGTGCGTTTCATTGGGTATTATATCGGCTGTTCTAAAAAAATTATTTAAGTTACCTTTAATGCCTCAACAAAGAACGCTCTCTCGCAAAGAACATTCCCTCTTTGATCCAGAGACTCCAGATTTAAAGTGAAACTCCCGGCGCCAAGAGCGCGGGATATTCGCGAGTTTCAATGATCTTCATCTTTTTTTGCAGCTTCACGGGCAGCACTCCTTCAGGAGCGTCGACGTAGCCCAAAAGTTCCACTGTCGCCTCAACGATTTCACGATTTCCGATACGCAAACCGCCGCATTTCATCGGGCAGCCAAGATCCAGAATCTCGTTATTTTTCATTTTTAAAGGTAGACCCAGCGATTCAAGTTCATAGTCCACATAAGTGCATTCGTATGATCCTACGCTTGATGTAAAACGCAGGCTCAAAAGTCCCGGAATAAAAGGACTGCCACTTCTGTTCGCGATCGTCATGTCAGGAATATCGATGTAAGGAGCGGCAATATCTTTGCGATGTGATCCATCCCGATAAGCCATGCAGCTCGTACTGGTTCCATGAATGACGTAAGCCTCTTTTTGCACTCGGAAATCCACGTTTTGTGAAAAAGCCATCGCGGGTGCCACGACAAGCAAGAAAGTCATCAGTGACTTCATAGTCCCTCCTTGAATACTGAAATCATAGGCCGAGGGCGGGGAAGGCTCAACGCGACTCCCTTGTTTTTGCTCCGGCAAATTCCATCTTCGCTGTATTTTGATTTACGGTCCTGTTCCGTGGATGGAATGAAACGACGCTTTCACTCTTATTAGATATTGATAAATGGATTCGTGACGTATTTGTGATGGAACAGAGTAAGCAGATGCGATTACTTCGGAATAATTCAATTTTCCCTCGGGTAAACCGATACCAAGAGTGATGTTTAGAACAAGTACGTTACGCATTTCTAAAGTTCATCTTCTGGCACATCTTTTTGCTGTCGTGTCCAGCTTCGTTCTTTCCGCTTGCTCGTTGAATCTTAACGTTGAAGACATCGGACCTTCTGAGACTCTTTTTACGGCAAAGCCCTTTCCTTATACTAATCAGACCGATGCCATTTTTAAATTCGCGGTAGAATCGCGAACTCCCGTCAGTTACAAATGCTCCTTGGATGAAGAGCAATGGCGTGATTGCACAAGTCCTGAAGCTTTCACCAACCTGGCATCCGGGCCGCACGCTTTCAAAGTTCTCGTCATCGAAGAAACTTCAAAGAAATCCAGCGAATCTTCCGTAAAATGGACTGTGGATACCGATGCCCCTACTCTGACTGTGACTCAGGTTCCGGATGCTCTCAACAACGATATCACGGCGACCTTCCAATTTGCCGCGACGGACACGCTGTCGCCTTTGAGCGATTATCAATGCCAACACACGAGCTCCTCCTCACCAACAGCTTCATTTGTACCTTGTGCTTCTTCAGTTCCCCTCGTGGGGCTCACGGAGGGAACACACACTTATAAAATTCGCGCGACCGATGCTGCCGGCAATGTTTCTGCAGAACATAGCCACACGTGGGTCGTCGATCTGACGCCTCCGACTTTGCAACTGACAGCCAAACCTGCGGCGGCAACTACAAGTGCGTCCGCGGTATTTAATTTTACTCACACGGAAACAGGCGGTGGCGTCTTTGCGGGTTATGAATGCCAGCTCGATGGTGGAATTAGAACTTCTTGCACTAGCGGCGTTTCATTTTCCTCTCTGTCACAAGGAGCTCACAGCTTCACGCTGTATGCGAGTGACACCGCCGGGAACAACAGCACGCCGATTACTTATCACTGGATTGTGGATGCGGGCGCTCCGGTTTTGACGTCTTTTTCAATCGCTAACGGTGCACCGACAATTGGCTTTGCTTACACGACAACTCAAATCGTAGCGACCCCTTCGTATTCCGCCATAACCAGCATGCGTTTTTCTGAGATGGCGGATTTCTCTGACACCACGTGGGTGCCTTTTTCTTCTGCGGGCACAGTCACTTTGAAGAATCCAGCGGGCCTAAAAACAATTTATGCACAAGTTCGCAATGCCGCAGGGACCGTGAGCAACATTCTTTCCGATACGGTCACACTTGATCTGGGAAATCCTCCCGTAGTGTTTCTAACGTCACCGGTAGCTGGTGCGGTTCATGCTCCCGGCGATACGATGACGATCGCCTGGTCTTGCAGTCCTGGAGCAGGCCCGATTCCTTTAGCGGCAAATCCGATCAAGGCCATTCGTTACACTGTTGATGATGGCATCACCTACCACACCATTGCGGAAAATCGTCCCAACAATGTGAGCGCGACAACCGGCGATTACAGCTGGGTGCTTCCGGCACAAACTCCATCGGGCCAAACACTGTCGCCGACGAAGCCTATGAAGATTCTTGTATCTTGTAGTTCAGAGGCCGGTGTCTTAACCAGCGCCATTTCCGAGGCCATCAACTCGCAATGGAAAGTCCTGATTGGCGAGCCTGGCAATTTGAACGAAGGCATTCATATCAATGCAGCGGACCTGACTGCGAATGCAAGCGGGACATTTGGTTTTTTTGCAGACTCGCAGAACAAAATGTACTTCACCAAGTTTCACGGCATCATGACGGTCAATCAAGAAACCGGTCTGATTTCACCGTGGATCGGCGACACCTATAATCCCTCTTGCAACCCGGCTCAGGCGAAATTTATCAATCCTATCATTCTTGACATCAATAACGCTGATGAAATGCTGCTTTTTAGTTTCGACTGCTCGGCTATGGCCCGCGTCCGTATTTCTGACAAAGCGATTTTGTGGAGCAAACAGCTTCCGACGATCAAATACGACAGTGCTGTACTTAACAAACAACAACAGCCGGCACTTCGCTATGTCAAAACGGATCACATTCTGTATTTTTCGAATGAAGCTTTTTGGATGGTAGATCTTAACTCTGCCGACAAGAACCCTGTGAAAGTTTTCGGAACGCCGGGAGCCTGCGGAACTTTGGGGACAATCGATACGATGGCCGATGTTTCGCCGATTCCTTGTCCTACGAGTGATCTATATATGACGTTGCTAAGACCGGATCTGAATAAGTTCTGGATTCAGATCAATGGCAAGACCATCGAGTTTCAACGCCAAGGCTCTTACGGCAAATACAAAATCGCGCAAGACAGTATGACGACAGGCACCTGGGGTTCATTTTATACGCGTTGCCTGCAGCTTTCTTCGCAGGCGAATAAAATCTATTGCATGCGCGCCCAATACGAAGGCAGCAATCTGGCGTTCTTCGATTTGACGACAGAGACGTGGTCCACGAGTTTTGCTTTGAACAAACACTACAAGAACATGCCAAGCCACTATTCGTTAGGGGCAGCTAAAGATTTCATTTATGCTTTTTCCGTGACGACCAATGAGCTTTACAAGGTCGTCGATGACGGCGGTGTCTTCACCAGCTCCTTCGTCGCCGGCGTGCCGTTTTTTACTTATGGTAACGGAAGTGACCCGACAAAGACCGCCTTCACGCCGATTTCGAGTATCAGTTATGACTCTGTCACGAAAAATATTTACCTTCGCGGCCCTCGTCATCTTCGCCGTCTGCATATTGATACGGCAACTCCCGGCGGCCCAAAGATTGATACGATTTCTACAGGCTATCACCCTACGGCGGGAAACAGTTCCGCTTACGCTTCACTGACAGTCTCTGAAACAGGCCTTGCTGCTTTTTCGCAGATCGCAGGCGTTCCCGCGAATCTTTGGAACTCCTATAATATTTCGGCCTGGAGTCCCGCCACCACCGAATACAATATGCCCGTGGGGCCGGCGTTTTATACAGCAACCTCGACGGCGACAAGCTTTCCTTCACCCAGTGTCGGGGAATTTAATACAACGAATACGACTTTAAACTTACGTTCGCTTCGTAAAATCGGGACGTTTCTTCCGAATGGGAAACTTTATTTTTATGGTTCTTCGGGGCTGCTGGACGAATCTGATTTGTGGATTTTTGAATCGGATTCCTTATCTGGAAAGATCAAGCCTGTTGCCGGAGGAGCCGGTCCCGTTAATTATGTTTCAACCGATCATGGCAACTCTGCGTGGGGAGCTTACCTCAGCGACATTTATGGAATGCAACCCAATGCCGACGGCGATCTTTTGATCTTTGATGGTTGGCGCTTGCGCAAAGTCACTGTGACTACGGAAGCCCTCACGCCGAAAATATATGATGAAATCAATTTTCTGACTTTAGCAGGTAAACCCAACGTCGCTCGCTGGGTTCATGCTGTTCATGATAACGTCACCGGGTGGAGTTACTTTGCTGCCGCTAACAACACCGCTTTGGGACAAACGGCTCAGGTCTGGGCGGCTCATCCACAGCAAGGTTTTGTAGAACTTTCTACAGAAGGTTGGCTGTTGCCTCAGGAAGGTACCACAGCTCGCTCTATAAACCTTGCCGTCACTCCCTTGGGGCTTCTTCTTTTGGACACCAATAAGAAACGCATTCTGACAACACCGCTATTGCCGGCACCACCTCCTTAAAAAATCTTGTCGTTTAATGCCTCCCCCGAAATTGGGCCTCTGTATCAAAGTTAAACAGCGGCAATGACCTGGGAATGAATTAAAAAGCGCTTGAGGAAGCCCTTCTTTTGCATTTAAGTGCCGACGATAGGGAAACACGTATGCGCAAGCTGATGTTGGTGGTTTTACTTCTTACGACCGGTTTTACATTTTCTGCTCAAGCAAAGGGTCTTTGCGTGGTTCCTAAGACCACCCGCTTGGCGATGGATCAAAGAGATGATCTGCGCCTGCAGTGCCTTAAACAAAAGAAAGCGCAATTAAGTCCTGCCCAATGCCTGCAGGTTGCGAAATCCATGGAGTATTCAACAAACGCCGAAGAGGCACGCTTGCTGTGCCTTTACGATCTTCGCCAGCAGCCGACTTTAAAAGAGTGCTTTGCGATTTCTAAAGCCATGGAATTTCCCGATACAGGTGATGAAGCGCGTTGGGAATGTCTGCGTCGCTTCAACAAAGCGATCACGGCTTCGCAATGCAAACGCATCGCTCAGAGCATGAGTTATCCGCCGAATGCACAAAGAGCTTCTGTGTATTGCACGAATGAACTCCAGTAAGGCCAGCAAAATATAAATAATCGTTCATGTTGCAATAAACATTACATCTCTGCAAAAAACCAGACTTGTTAAAAATTGTATTGGTGCCTATTCTGTCCTCACAAGGACTCATAATCCTTCAATTAGTTGGTACGTTGAGAAGGGATGAAATTTTTAATCATGACTCAGTCTGCAGAAGAAAAAGACAAAGCTAAAAAGACAAAAATTATCGTAAAAGCTCCGACTCAAGAGCGTTCTCGCCAAACGGTGGCAACGATCTTGGATGCTTGTTCTCGCTTGCTCATTTCTGAAGGCTTTTATGCCATCACGACTGATAAAATTGCTAAAGAGGCTGGCGTTAGTATCGGTTCTCTTTATCAATTCTTTGGCAACAAAGAGTCCGTTGTTCAAGCTGTCGTAAAAAACATTATTGAAGAAGATAAACGCATCATCAGCGAAAGAATGCGCGCTATTTCACCGCTTCCTCCTCCGGAAAGAGTGAAAGCCATGATCGAGTTGGCAGTGGACACTATCCGCCGTAACTCTGAACTTCGAGCAAAGCTGACAACGATCCAGTACTACGTCGCTGATGCCGCTTATATTTCAGACTCCATTCGCTTTTACCAAGAAGTTGTACGCTACAATCTGCCACAGCTTCCAGGCCGCGATATGGATAAGGTTTCTTACCTTGTAGTAAATGCTTTCATCGGTCTTGTGAATACAATGTCGATTGATAAGCCGAACTACATCCATGACAACACCGTCGTGCAAGAAATCACTCAATTATTCTTTAAATACCTTGATATGGACGCTTTGGAAACACCGACCACCTCGGCTGGGGCCGTTCGCCAAAACAAGGGTGATTTTATTTAAAGAAAAAAACTCCGTGGTAAATAAAAAAGGGAGGCTTGTCGCCTCCCTTTTTTTATTCTTAAATATATTCTGTCTTATCGGCTCTTTTTATCTTCCATTGCCACCGTACGATCACGGCGCGCCAATGAAATCAAAGCGATGTTGTATTTATCTTTAGGAACCGAGATCACCGTTTTTGCAGGGATCGGCATTCCTTTGCGTGCTTTGTAAGTCAAATGCGGATTGAAGATCTGCGCTTTTGAATCGTCGCCGTCAAACCAGCTTACAATCTCTTTGTATTTTACGGATACAGGAAGTTTCAACTCTTGCGCATTCAAAGGCTTTGACCACAAAACTGCGCCAAAGTATTTGTTCGCATTTCTTTCTACTTCCAATGCCGCCAAGAAACTTGCATAGAAGTTGCGGGAGGCAAATCCGAAGCTTTTGCGCGAACGAACGTTTTGCACAAGCTCACTAAGTTCGCGAGTCTCGTAACTTTTCGTCATCTTCATAACACCTGTCGGTCCGTGGTTGTAACCTGTGACCGCCAAAGGCCAAGACTCGAGCATGTTGTAGTTATTGCGCAAAAGTTTCGCTGCCAGTTTTGTCGCTTCCAACGGATGATTGCGTTTATCAACCACCGGAGAAATCATTTTATAAGGTCTTGCCGTGTACGGCATGATTTGCCAGATACCACTCGCGCCGACTTTAGAACGCGCCATGATATTGAAAGAACTTTCCACGAAAGCCAGGCGAGTCAACTCTACTGGCACTTTCGCGTCACGGAAGATTTGTTCCATGTCTTCAAGATAGCGACCTGAATAAAAGATCGCATCCTGCATACGATCTTTTTGACCTAATTGAAAACGCAAACGATCGGCTTCTTCTTTTGAAAGCTTCTCGGCGATGACCTTTTTAACTTCATCGACTCTTTTTTGCTTTTCGCGTTCCGTTTTCAAACCTTTAAGGTCGACGACTTCATAAACTTTTTCGACGTTTTCAGCGTCATGGATCACGCCATGCTCAGTGGAATATTTAGTATAAATATCCACCCAGAACTGAACCTGCTTTTCCATGCCTTTAGGAATAGAAAACGCTGCTTCGTGATAACCCAAAGCAGAAGGCTGATTGGCAAAGCTAGGAGAACGCCATGGGCGGCTTTCTTCCGGGCTTCTTCCTAAAACTTGTGGCACCACTTGCGAGGCGATATCTTCTTGAGCTCCCGCAACCGGAGCCATAGCAAGTACTGCGTATAATAATGAGACACCTAGTTTCTTCATTGAACGTCCTTTTTCTCTAGATCTCGTCGGCTTATTTTACAAGATAGATAAGCAAATTATCAAAAAACGCGCGAATCTTTGTTTCATCTGTAGAACCGTTGTAAACAAATGAAAATGTGATCACACGTCCATCCTCCAAGCCCGCGTATCCCGCAAGAGACACGACGTTTGTGAGGAATCCCGTTTTTGCACGCACCCAACGCTCTGCGGGCGAGTTCTTCATGCGTTTTTTGAGCGTGCCATCAACTCCCGCGATGGGCAAGGATGTGAGAAATTCGGGCTGGACTCGGAAATCGTCGCGCAAATGCTGCAACACTTTCCACATCGCAAAAGAAGACAGTTTATTTTCACGTGTCAAACCAGACGGTGATTCCAATCGATACTGATCCGCCGGAAGACCCAAGCTTTGCATATGCTCATTGAGGACCAACATCCCGTCGGCGAGACTGGCACCTTTTGTTTTTTTCACGGCTCCCAAATTCTTTGTCAGCATTTCCGCGACGTAGTTGTTGGAAAACTTATTCATGTCGGCGACCATCTGCTCGATCGGCTTGCTTTCTGATTCCGCAAGCACCTCGGCCTTCTCTGCTGTGACACCGTTTTTGACTCCGCCGGTGAGTTGAATTCCTCTTTGCGCTAAAAACGCTTTCAGATTATAACCTGCCCAAAGGTCTGGTTGCGTGATGTTCTTAAAGACCACGACTTCTTTAACCCCTTGGCCGATGCTGCCACCGACATGAATGACGTCGCCGGGAAATTTTTTATCGTCTTGTCTGTCAGCGAGAAGATTGTTAGCACTTCCGCCGACTGTTTTCGCTTTGTTGACCAAACGGATGTACTCGTTTTCAGGATCAATAAAAACATCTGCGCCATTGCCCTTGCCATTCGGGCGCACAAAAATATTTACGGAGTTCCAGTTAAAACTCATCGCGCCGGCCGGAGCATCATAAGCGCGATCGACGCGTTCCTTCTGCCGGCTGACGTCGTAGCGCACTTTATCAAAAAGAGAATCATCCACGATGATATCGCCTTCGATCTTGGTGATTTTGTTGCGCGTGAAAGCGTTGACCAAAAACCACATGTTTTCAGAAACAAAAGACGGATCGCCGCCGCCTTTCAGATACAGATTTCCTTTGAGAACGCCGTTTTTAATAGCGCCGCTGGAAAGCAGCTGTGTTTTGAATTTATGGCCCGGAGGAAAATGCGCCAAGACCGCCGACGCTGTCGCGATTTTTGAAATAGAGGCCGGCACCATCAACTTCGCTCCGTTTACGTCCAGGAGGATTTTCATGTCCTCGCCTTCACCCACGGTTGCGTAAATCCCGAGGTCTTTATTATCAACACCGTATTTTTTCGCCAATGCTTGAAATTCTTTTTGAATGGTTTGAACGTCGGCGAGTTTTTCCTCTGCATAAGCGCTCATTGAAACAAAAAGGAACAACAGAAGGAATCGTGCTAGAAATTTCACTCGATAATCTCCGATGATGATGAGTCCAGGCTCGCTGTTGTGCTCGAATAAACAGCAGCTCTGGACAATAGTAATGGCAGCGGTTTTTATTCGCAAGAAGCAGAGTGAATTGTTAGACTGAAGTGCATGAAAAAACGTGAATGGCTCATCGTGATTCTTCCTCTGTTGGCGACTTGGTTGCTCGACCGTGTTACCAAACTCTGGGCGACGGGAATTACACAGCTTAAGTCTTTTGGTCCGGTCCACTTCGTCCTGCATCACAATCACGGCGCTATGCTCGGTTTGTTTTCAGATCTTCCTTCCGTGTTGCGTATCGTGTCTTTATCGACCGGCGGGGCTTTTCTTCTTTGCACCTATGCGTTGATTCAATATCTTCTGCCTATCAAGTCACTGACTTTGCGTTCGGGCCTTTCTATCTTGATCGGCGGTATTATCGGGAACGTCACGGACCGTATCATTTGGGGTTACGTCGTTGATTTTATCGTTGTCGGGACTCCCTCCCTTTCCAGTCCGGCTTTCAACGTCGCCGATGCTTTGCAGTGGTTGGGTTACGGCTTGATCGTTTACGCAATCATTCGTGAGGGCGAGTTGTTGTGGCCTGAAAACAACGTGCGCAAGCAATATTGGGTCAATATGCCCTTTCAGCTGAAATATTGTTTTATTCTGATGGCTGTGGGTTTAAGTCTGACGCTGATCTGCTTGGTGTTCTCATACACCTATATGCGTGTGACGATTCAGGAGCTTGTGGGCAATAACGCCTTTTTGCTGAACAAGTTTCTTGTTCCGTACGTTATTACTTTCATTATTATTTGCGTCGCTTTCTGCGCGATTCTCTTTGCGGTCGGACGTCTGATTTCCCATCGTATCGCGGGGCCGCTTTATGCCTTTGAAAGATTTTTGAAAACATCTTTGGAAGGCACTTCGTCTCCGTTGAAGTTGCGCGCTGGCGATGAATTCAAACATCTTGAAGAACTCGCTGAACAAATCAACGAACGCCTTAATCAAATCAAAAAAGAACGTACCGTCAACGTTATCGAATACAGCGAAGACGATTCCAAATAATGGGAAAAAGGTACCAGGTACCTTTTTCCCGACTGTTTTCTTAGCTTGCAGATTCCAAAGGTAATAAATCTTCATTGTTTGTAGAAGACTTGCGCGTTGCCGCTAAGACGGGAGCGGCTTTTTTCGTTGTCACGGTCTTGAAAGCTGCGACGGGGGCTTTCACTTCGACAGATCCGCCGCCGCCTTTGATCACTTCCACCAATGTTGAAATCACTTGGCTCATGCTTTCAGCTTGGGCGGAGAGTTCTTCTGCGGACGCCGCTGCCTCTTCGGAAGAAGCCGCATTCACTTGCGTGACTTGGTCCAATTGATTCATGGCCTTGCTGATTTGCGCGATACCGTTGGATTGTTCCGTGCTGGCTGCTGCAATTTCATTGTTCAAAGCTGTCACTTTTTTCACTGACGTTACGATCTCGCTTAAAACAGTTCCGCTGCGCTCGGCCTGCTCGCTGCCACGTTCAATTCTTTCAACACTGGTGTGAATAAGACCCGTGATATCTTTCGCGGCTGAGGCACTTCGTTGCGCCAAGGCCCGGACGGCCTCCGCGACGACAGCAAAACCTTTTCCTTGTTCTCCGGCGCGAGCCGCCTCCACCGCTGCATTCAACGCCAAAAGATTTGTCTGGAAAGCGATGTCATCAATCACGTTGATGATATCCGCGATTTTTTTAGAGTCTGTTGAGATTTCACTCATAGACATAACCAAATGACGGATTTCATTTTCGCCCCGGCTGGCAACTTCACTTGTTGAATTGGAAAGCGCCGCCGCTTGATTGGCATTATCCGCATTCACCCGCACCATCGAAGAAAGTTCTTCAATCGTGGCCACGGTTTCTTCAAGCGAAGAAGCCTGCTCCGTCGTTGCTTGAGACAATTGCTCTGCCGAAGTGGCAATTTGCTGGGATGCCCCAGACACCTGGTGAGACGAGCTCGACAAACTTTCAATGATGCTGTTGATCGCGCGGCTGAGGGACACCAAAACCACGGCACCAATCGTAACACCTAAAAGAATTGCCACAACGCTGGTGAGAACCATCAGCAGTTTAGCATGGGAATAATCAGTCTCTGCCTTTTGCGCGTCTTCGACCATGCGCTGTTCATTACGCTCGACTGTCGAGTTGATCACTTCTTCGCCGGTTTTGCGCAGAGCCGTCCCTTTTTGATGGCTCAGCTGAATTGCTTTTTGATCTTCACCATGAAGAGCCAACTGCTGGATCTCTTTGCTTAAAGCCCACCAAGCTAAATAGTTTTCCTTGAAGTGCGCCATCTCCTCTTTGCCTTTTTCAGTGGAGATATCGTAGAGCTTATCTACTTTCTGCAACATTTCGTTATGACGATTTTGCATTAAAGCGCCCACGGTCTCCATGGCTTGAGGATTTTCTTCCAGCACGAAGTTTCTTTCATTCATCATCTGCAGGTAAAACAGCGCTTTGATATCTTTAACCAAAGAAACACGCGCACTTCTTTCGTGTACGATCGTGTTTAAAGCGGCATTGATTTGCTCCATGCGGCTCAAACCGATTCCTGCGATTGCAATTGATCCAATAATTAAAATAGACAACACCAACATGAACTTAAAGTTCAGGCTTCTTTTTTTCATTTCTTCTCCATGTGCAATAACGATCCATAAAAGCCGCTCCGGAGGCGGCTTCCAGCATTAAAATTAAATTGTTGCTCATTTTCGGAATAGAACGAGGTAACTTAAGTCCTATTTATAAATTATTTTTTGTGTAATGATTCTTCACGAAAAGACGATAGATTTTTCGGAATTTAAAAAACGACCGCAACGTCACCAATACGATTTAAGTAATAACGTTTTGCGGTTTGGTCTTTGTGACAAAAAGCCTGCAAATAATCTCCGTCCGGGTTTCTGACAATTCCAATCGGAGTCAAACGGCGAACTTCTCCTTTGGCAGAGCCGCCTTGATAAACCATATCCACATGCTTTTTATTCTGAACGGCTTCAATCAGAGTTTTAATGTGAGTATTGGCTGACATCATCAAAGCATAGTCTTTCCAATACAGGTTTTTGCCCTGACTTTTGATCGCCTGAGCGAGCGTTGTTTGCTCACCCATTTTTTCAAAGCACGCCAA
Organism: Bdellovibrio sp. 22V; assembly: GCF_030169785.1. Lineage (NCBI taxonomy): Bacteria > Pseudomonadati > Bdellovibrionota > Bdellovibrionia > Bdellovibrionales > Pseudobdellovibrionaceae > Bdellovibrio > Bdellovibrio bacteriopascens. The sequence continues at coordinate 554,653 of NZ_CP125854.1, read as the reverse complement.
GCCAACATGCAAGCACGACTTCGCGTCGTCGTACGCACGATGTGCCTGCCCACCGTCAATCTGCAGGTGCTTCACCAAAGTTTGCAGTTTGTGATTGTCCACACCGTGAATCCATTTGCGCGAAAGAAGACTTGTGCATAAAGCAGGTTCGGCAGGCAACGGCAAAAGCGCTTTTTCAAAATCCAACGTCACAAATCCCAAATCGAAAGGCGCGTGATGAGCCATCACAACAGAACCTTTAATAAACTCGTGCACCTCGTGGATTTTATCCGCCATGGTCGGTGCGTCCTGAACCATTTCGTTGGTGATGCCATGAATGCCGATAATAAAATCGCTCATGAGCTCGCGGGGTTTGAGCAGAAACTGCATTCGCCCGATCTCTTGCCCCTTGTACCACTTCACGGCACCCAACTCGACGATATCGAAACCGACCGGATAAGCTCCGCTCGTTTCCGTATCAAATGCGACATATGTGTACTCGTTTAATGGAAGATCCAAGTTCATTAATACCGTCCGACCCTTGCGTTGATGGCGAGAGAGTACATCGGTCTTCGCTTTTGGTCCAGTTCCAGGATCACAATTCCCTCGAATTCTTTGTTTTTCAATCCTGAGTAAGTCACAATGAGACGAACTATCTATGCGAAGATACATTGCTTTTATAATTATTCTTGCGACGTCCTTAGGTGCTTACGCTGCCGATGGAAATCACTCTCCCACCTTTGCGCTTTCCGGAGACGTGAGTCTTCTTTCCCACTATGTGGAAAATGGACTCTCGCAAAGCGACCAATCCCCGGCTTTGCAGGGCTCGTTTTGGTTTAACTTCGGCCCGCAATTCCGCCTGGGTGTATGGGGATCGAATACAAATTTCGATAATAGCGATGATCATTTCAACCTGCGTTTGAACGCCGACATCAAAGTCAACTTCACTGCAAACACTCACGCTGTCATCAGTTACAGCGAAAGCCAGTACTACAACGGTGGCGAGCACAACGGAAATATCTTAGGTCTGCATCTTCACTTCTGGGATTATCGCATTGTGTATGAGGGTTTCAGTAACTGGGAAGCCACGGACGAACGCTCTACGCGCGTTGCCTTTGGGGCTCTCACGACAGTTTTTGGTTCTTGGAAATGGAATAATGAGATCGGTTACAACACTCCGCAGGTCGACACCATCAATCCTTATTTTGATGCTCGCACCGGATTGGGAACAAAATGGGGTGTGATTTTCTTTGAGGGAGCTCTCACCGGTACCAGCGAAAGCTCGCAATTCCATGGCGCTGGAGATTTTTTCTTTATTCTGTCTGCGAAGACGGAGTTGTAATTCCCGTTTCTTCTTTCAGCTCTTGATCCACTTGTTGTTTCAAATCTTGTCCTGCAGCCGCTTTTTCTTTTTTGCGGTTGCTGATCTGATTCACAAAGTTATCATACACAGACATATCCACACGAGAAGGCCCGAACAAAGTTTCGAGCTTGCGCGGTTTTCTGCCGTCTGACGTAATTTCTTTTTGCGCGATCTTAATGCGGATAAAACCAATCAGCTTTGCCGGATCAATTTCACCGCGCTTTTCTTTAACGTTGATGCCGCCGGAAATCGTCGTGGTATTACCCTCGAGTGACGCCAGGATCTTGTTGCGTACGATATCAAATCTTTCCGAAGCCACTTTATTCGCCGACATCACACTGCCGTCTGGAACCGCTTGTACGAAAAGACCAGAGGTGATCTTAATGTCCGCGTCTTTCAAGCCGGAAGTAACGCCTTTGATTTTGTCCATGACTTTAACGAAGTTCGCATTCGGTTGAGCGGAACCTCTTTCAAAAAGCATGTAATCAGGGATATCGAAGTCATAACCTTCCGGAGTGACAACGACGTTCTTTGCCACATCGTTCATCTGATCCGCAAGATAAGCCGCTACGACTTTTGCAGATCCCATATCCAAAAGATTCGGAGTTTTATCCACGGGCTCCATAAAACTTTGGAAGGCTTTCAATGGTTCGTTCAAGATATCCAAGAAAAGTTTTTCCAGAGTTAATTCCGCACCGAAGTTTTGGAAGTTATATTCAATCACTGAAGGCGTCGAAAAATAATCAGACACGGCCTTCTTCGTCTCTTCAGATTGACCCACAAGCCACATCACGAGGAAAAAGGCCATCAACGCCGTCATAAAGTCGGCCAAGGCCACCTTCCAGGATCCCCCGTGGTGACCGCCGCCAGAGACGATAATCTTTTTGATGACGATTGTCTGTTTTTTCTCTGCCATTTTTTATCAGTCCAGTTCCGCGGGCTTGCGCCCGCTTCGCATCTTCGGCGCTCGCCGAATTAAGCCGCTTTCTTAATTTCTTTTGTTGCCTTGTCGATCTCATCGAAAGAAGGACGCTCTTCCGGCATGATCGACCGACGCGCATACTCGACACACACGATTGGCGGAGCGCCTCTTTGCAAAGCCACCATCGCCGCTTTAATACAAGACAAGTAACGACCTTCCGCTTCGATATCCGCATTCATCTTTGTTGCTGTCGGACCAATCAAACCGTAGGCACCGAAAACCCCTAACATCGTTCCCACAAGGGCGCTGGCAACAAGGGCACCAATCTTTTCAACCCCTTCGGTCAAGTGAGCCATCGTTTTTACGATACCCAAAACGGCGGCGACGATACCCAAACCCGGGAAACCATCCGCCACAGTTTGCACGGCATGAGCTGCCATGTGTTCTTCCGAGTGAATCGCTTTAATATCGGCATCCAAAAGATCATCGACGTCGTAAGGAGACATCTCTGCAGAAAGAGTGATCTTCATCGTATCGCACAAGAAGTGAACCGCGTGGTGATTGTGCATGAAGCTGGGATAGGCTTTGAAGATGTCGCTCTTATCCGGTTCTTCAATATGTTTTTCAATCCCTTGAGGTCCTTCTTTTCTGAAAGCCTGAAAAAGTTGAAACATCATCTGCAAAAGTTCGACGTAGTCTTTCTTTTGCGGTCCTTTCGCAGTCATCGCTTTGATACTGAGTTTGAAACCGGCTTTAATGATCTTCATCGGATTGGCAATGATGTATGCACCTAATGCCGCGCCCCCGATAATCATCAATTCCAGCGGAGCTGCTTTGATAATTACGGACATGTGACCACCGGCTAAAAGGAAGCCGCCGAACACCATCACGAATACAACTATGATACCTACAAATCCCATATGGTATGACCTCTCAGTTTCTCTATCGGAGAGAAGTGTGTTAATATTGAGTCACTGCCGAATAAACTTGCCCATAGTCGAGAGTGAGACTAAGAGGAAAGATATGAATTTCAGCCTGAAGCACATTTTAGTACTGGCCCTTCTCTTCAGCTTTGGTCCTAGGTCGTGGGCGCAAGTCGCCGATCCTGAGAATACAGATCCTTTATTAGTAGAAACGAAAGTTCTTCCTTATGAATGGAGTCCCGGCCAAGGCGGCAGTCTTGAAATTAAAATGAAACTGCCTGAGGGCTATCACGCTTACGAAGATCAATTCAAAGTGATCATCCTTGAACCGGATGGTTTTCAAATCGCACCGTTCAAAGTGGAACCTCTCAAAAAATGGTTCGATAAATTTTCCAAACGCGAGCGGCAAGGTGTCGAGAGGTCCGCGACACTGACGGCGCATATCGAAGCGCCTTCCCGCTTTTTAAAACGTCACGACAAAATGAAACTGGAACTGGTCTATCAAGCCTGCACGGACCAGTTTTGCTTATTCCCAACGACAAAGATTATTGATGTCCCTATTTCCGTGACGGTCGTTGAGGGTGAAGCGCAATTGCAAGCGGCTGAAGTCAAGCCCATGGAAAAAGCTCCGTTCTTTGATGCTGGAGGTTTTCAGAAATACTTAGGCACAAGCATGTTGACGGGTTTGTTCTTCGTTTTCATCGCGGGTATCTTCACAAGCTTCACGCCCTGTATTTTCCCGATGATTCCGATCACTCTTGCGGTTTTAGGAAATCACGCCAATGAGCGCACACGTTTGCAAAACTTCATCACGAGTTGCTTCTATGTTTTGGGAATCGCGACCACTTATTCTCTTTTAGGTTTGCTGGCGGCCTCCACCGGAGGCGTCTTCGGCGCAACACTGGGGAATCCATACGTTCTGTCCGTCATTTGCGTGATCTTTTTGGCGATGGCCTTAAGCATGTACGGTCTTTACGATTTGCAAGTTCCGGCGTTTATCCGCAACCGCTTGGGTACGGGAAAACAAAAGCAAGGACTTGGCGGCGCTTATCTAACAGGATTGTTTGCGGGTATTGTCGCAAGTCCTTGTGTCGGACCAGTGCTTGTTGCGATTTTGACTTTCGTGGCTTCAACACAGAACAAGATGATGGGATTTTTATATCTCTTCGTCTATGCCTTGGGATTGGGTTTGATCTTTATCGCCTTGGGTGTATTCACAGAGTTGAGCCGTGCCTTGCCACGCTCCGGCCCGTGGATGAACGGATTTAAATTTGTTCTTGGCACTTTGATGTTGAGCGCTTTTTATTATTACTTGGAATTACTCCTGCCCGACCGCTGGTTTGATCTTGCACTAGGTGTGGGCTTGATCACACTGGCAAGCATCTATGGCGCCTTCCTTGCGACCGGTTCCGGAGTCAGCCCTTTCAAGCGTATTCGCAAAGGACTGATGCAAGCCGTTCTTATCGTCGGAATTGGTTACATTGCGATCTCCGCCTTTGATCTTCGTCCTTACATTCAGGGACGTATCATGGCCAACGACAGCTTGAACCAAATTCAAAAAATAAATTGGCAGCCTTATTCTGAAGAGCTTTTGGAAAAAGCGGCTAAAGAACAAAAGCCCGTGATTATCGACTTCTGGGCCGACTGGTGCGTCGCATGTCATGAGCTGGAAGAACAGACATTCACGGACGCTCGCGTGCGCGCCATGGCGCAGAACTATGTACTTTTAAAATTCGATGCTACGAAAGACTCGGAGCAGTTGAAAGCCTTGAAGAAGAAATACAACATTCAAGGCTTGCCCACAGTGATCTTTATCAATCCTCACGGTGTGTGGATTGATTCACTGACTCTCACCCAATTCGAAAAAGCCGATGCCTTTTTGAAGAGAATGGAAAAAGCGGGACAATAACCGCACATGCAAGAAATAAAAAAGCCGGTTGGGATCACCGGCTTTTTTTTTATTTTTACGGGAAAGCTTACAGGCGTTTCAACCGCGCGATTTCCATTTTGGCTTCGTTCAAAGCTGTTTGGCAGGAAATCATTTGCGCTTCTTTTTCAGCCAAAAGTTTTTGCAGATGATTCATTCTGACTTCAAAACTTTTGATCACATTGTTGTGGCGATCGACCATCTCTTGAACTTTAAGATCCAAGCTTTTGCGCTCGTTCACTCTTTGCGCTAGTTGCGTGATTTTTTGACCGGCTTCTGTAGCCAGGCCGTTATGGCTTTGCTCGAGGCGGCTCAAAAGAGAGCTGTGCTTTTCGAACTTCACGTTGGAAGTTTTGATCAGCTCGTTCACAGTCGCGACAACCTTGTTCAACTGTTCCGCCAAGGCTTGGTTTTGCGCCTTCAATTCGAAAATTTGGCGATCTGTGTTCAAATAGTTATTCCCGCCTGTTCCCATATTGACGGGCATTTCCAGGCTTGGAGATTTGGAGACTTTCTTTTCGCCAAACAATTCCGGATTCAACTCTTTATGCATATTTTGCCCCTCCTGGGACTTCAAAAAATTCTACGTTTTCCATCATATTTTCTCTGGACTAAAAATTCAAATGTTCATACTTTAGGGCCATGCTTAAAGTCGGCCAGCTTCTCAAATTCGTCTCGGATCTTAATCCTCAAAATACTCCGACGCGTTTGTCTTTTTACAACTTCCTCAGAGGGTTTCCTCACCCTGAAGACGTTCTGACGCCAGAGCTGATCGAGATGTTTTTCAATTACTGCATGGACTATCCGCACTGGGCTTCGAACAAGCAGCAGCTCGGTCATGAAGTTCAGTTTTTGTTGGAGAATTTCAATAGCTTCTACCAGCAGAAGTTTGATCTCAGTCCGATCCGTTTTCCGCAAAATATGCAGCTGATCGAGATCGAGCATTTCTCCGATCTTGTTGACGCGGTGAGTTCATATGTTAAGACTCTCTGCGGCGAAAATGATAAGTTCCGCATTCTTCCTGATCAGAACAAAAGAGCGGTGGCAATTCTTCTGCGCGAAGATAAGAGCCTTGAGGTTCGCACTTTCGATCGCAAGTTCACAATTCGCGAAGGTGCTTTGGAGCCTCTCCGCAAGGATCTGGTTCTTTATTATACGCCGGAGTTGGAGTTAAGCTCGCATCACACGCACAAAATTGAGGTCGCTCCTTACATCACGGCGCAGTTCCGCGTTCTTGGCGATAAAGTGACGGGTTCACTTTTGCGTGGTTATGTTTTCCAAAAATTACAAGAAATGAAGAACGAACCTTTGGCTGAACAGACCCGCGTTTTGTTCCCTATTAAGCGTTTAGAGCAGTTCTTCGTCGACCGCCGCACAGATCCTTACTATCAGGATTTGGTGAGCCAACTTGAGCGAACTTGCGCTCTTATCCAACAGGGTGACTCTGAGGCCTTGAAATGGTCTTCCATCATCTTGGGTAAGGCGGAAACCGCTGTCGACAACGTGTTCTTGGGAGACAAGCTCATGACCTTGCTCGCGCGCGACCTCCGCCATGCTATTGCTGAGTTCAACCGCAAGAATCTCTCCTCTTCTGACCTCACTGGTGATATATTGCGAGTTCAACAATTACCTGAGGCAGATGAAGAATGTCTGAAAATAACTCCACTCAAAGAGTTCGACTTAACAAATTAATCGCAGATAGCGGCTTGGCGTCCCGTCGTCATGCAGATCGCATGATCGAAGAAGGCCAAGTCACAGTGAACGGCAAACGCGTTTACGAGTTGGGTATCAAAGTCGATCCGCAAAATGATCGCATTCTTGTTGAAGGTAAACCTCTTCGCAAGCCTTTGACTCAAAAACTTTACATCATGTTCAACAAGCCAAAAGGTGTTTTGACAACGATGGAAGATCCGCATGATCGTCCAACGATTGCAGAATATCTTGAAGGTGTTCCAACTCGCGTTTTCCCTGTGGGCCGTTTGGACTGGGACTCTGAAGGCATGCTTCTTTTGACGAATGACGGTGATTTCGCCAACAAGGTTATGCACCCGAAAGCGGAAGTCACAAAAACTTATCTTGTGAAGCTAGATGGCCAACCTCTGCCTCACCACATTGAAAAGCTGAAAAAAGGCGTGACCATCGTGGGCGGTAAAGTTTCTGCCCGTCACTTAGAGAAAATTAAAAAAGCAGGCGATAACAAATCCGGCAAATACGATTGGTACAAAATCGTGATCACGGAAGGTAAGAATCGTCAGATCCGTCAGATGTTCGCGAAAGTGGGCTTTGACGTTTTGAAACTTCAACGTGTCGGTGTCGGCCGCTTGCGCTTGGGCGCGTTGAAGCCAGGCGAGCTTGTTTACTTAAATGACGTTGCAATTGAGCGTGTTTTCCTTCCTGACGATCCGGATGAAGTGAAAACAAAACGCACTTACAAAGGCCGCGCGGCTTCTTTCAAAAAAACCGCAAAACCTGCCTCTCGCTTGAGAGTTAAAAAGAGCAAAGAAAAATAAAGATGCCCGCACTCAGCCCACGCTTACGAGGAACGATTCAAATTTCCATCGCCAGCGTGGGTTTTGGTTTTTTAGGGATCTTCGGAAAATGGGCTTTTGCTTCGGGGCTTTCTGTCGGCGAGTTTCTTTCTTATCGCTTCACTCTGGCCGCTCTTCTTATCTGGATTTTTCTTCTGCTCTTCAAACCAGGCTGGATTCGTTTGACGGGAAAACAAACTGTCATTGCGTCTTTGCTGGGAATTTTCGGTTACGCTTTATTTTCGACTCTGTATTTTGAAGCGGTGGAAGGTGTCAGCGTCACGCTGGCGGCTTTGTTGCTTTATACGTATCCGTTTTGGGTGAACGTCTTTTCGCATTTTTTTACTCACGATAAAATTTCACGCAAAGAAGCTCTTTGTCTTGTTGCCGCTTCCACAGGACTTGTTCTTTTGTTATGGGGTCATATCGAAGTACAAAACATTTGGGCGATCGTCGCGGGACTGCTTTCAGGAATTAGTTACGCCATTTATGTTTTGCTTTCAGGGCGTTTGCAAAAAAATGTCAGACCGATTTCATCCACTCTGTATGTTATTACGTTTGGAGCGATCGCGCTGTCTTTGTTCCATCGTCCTGATTTTTCCCAAGTGCAAAGCCTTACAAGCTTTCAGGCATCGTGCATTTTAGGAATCGCCTTGATCTGCACGATTTTGCCTTTGACGTTAGAACTCGCAGCTTTGCAAAAATTAAAAAGCACCGAAGTGGCTTTGCTTATGATGATCGAACCGCTTACAGCCGCGATCATGGGTGCGATTCTTTTTCACGAAAGCCTGAGTCTTCGTCAATTTATCGGTGCCCTTATTATTGCCGGCGCTCTTGTCGTGAATACGATTGCCAAGAAGCAATCCATCTCAAACTGATACGCTGACGGAAACTTTCTCGACAAAATATAATCAAGTTCACGTTTGTAAGATAATTTTTCGTGTTGGCTTTCCGATAAGTGTTCCATGAAGCACTTATGGAACGTTTTGGTATTGCTGTCTCTTATGGGTTGCCATTTGGCTGCCGATATTGGCGCATCCCTTTCCGCTCCTGACATTCAAGTGGCCACAGATCTGCAAATTTCAAACGGCCCGACTCCTCTCAAAGGATCCTGTAAAAGCGGTTTCGACGTCCATATATACAGCGAAGATGGAAGCATCGACGAAATCGTTCCGTGCGAGAATGATAAATACGCGACCACGGTACAGCTTTCGGGTGATGAAGGTCTTAAAACTATCTATGTTGAATACGATAAAAAAATCGATCGTCTTGAACGAAATCAAGTAGCGGTTTTGTACGATGTGACTCCACCGGCGTCCGCTCCTTCTTTACAGGGATGGAGTGGAGGAGCATCGAATGACATCAGTGATCGCACGGTAAATATTGATCCGGCCGATTCTTCGGTCGTGTCTTACAAATATCTTTTAAGCAACACACCTTGCGCGGGTCAATTAGCGGTCTTGCAAGCCCAACCGGAAAAAGACGTCGAAGAAGCCGTAACATTGAATGTCTCTTCTGAAAACAATTATTACCTCTGCACTCTTTTGAAAGACAATGCCGGAAACTGGCAAACTTCGGCGAACCAAAGTGCGGTTCTTGAGATTGATCTCACCGCACCGGTCGTGACGGTGACCTCGCCCGCGTTGAATGAAGCGGTGGAATCTTCTTTTACGATCAACGGATCTTGTGAAGACAACGGCAACAGTGTTGCCATTACTGGCGGAATTGATAACAGCCCGGTGATTCTTGCCTGTGTCGCGGGATCGTTCACGGGAACCTTGCAACCAACGGGAGCCGATGGCGGAAAAAATCTTTCGCTTCAACAACTCGACGATGTCGGAAACATCGGAACGCTTTCACACGACGTTGTGAAAGATACGACGGCGCCTGTTATCACGATTGCCTCACCGACAAACAACAGCACGATAGATCCTGTGGGTCTTTCCGTTTCTGGAAGTTGTACGGTTGGCGACACGATCACTTTAGGCGGCACGATTGCGGAGGCGGCACAAACAGTAACCTGTCAAAGCAACGGAACGTGGAGCGCTGTTGTGAACTTCACGCAAGAGGGCGAAGCGCAAACTTTCACCGTGACCCAAACGGATACTTTAAATCACTCGGACTCTGAAACCGTGAATCTAATTGCGGATCCTCCGGTTTTTGCATTGAGCGGTGCTCGTCCCGCTTTAGCGGTGCGTGGAGTCGCCTGCGCCATGTGCCATGCGAAGGTCAAAGGCGATATCGTCACCGATTTCGGTCATGGACAATCTTATTTCCTAGGACACGAAGCGCCCACCGTTGGAGTGCAAATCCGTCCTTATGAAGCCGGTATTTATTATGAGGACTGGCGCGACGGCGTGCAAATAACGGGGAATCTTTATACAAAGAATGCTTCTGTCGTTCTGACAGATTATGTGAATGCGCTCGCAGATCCCAGCACCGGTAATGCTATTCCCGGAGGCGGATGGACCTTGCTCGACGTCGTGACAAAACAAATGTACAGCACGGCCCGCGCCGTCTTAGTAAGACTTGCCAACTACATCGGTGTCGCACCGACGGATGCGGCTCCAGGTTTGTTTGGTACGGCGATTACGAAAAACAATGTGTTGATTTCCGCGCCGACGGTGGCGCAAATAAACGCGTTAACGGCCTCGATGACTTTAGTAGCGAGTGATTCCGGCGTTTCCATTTATAAAAAATCGACGGCGACTCTCACCAATCTGAATATCGTTTCCGGTGTTGGCGGTCAGAGGTATGTGCGCAACAGCGGCACTGTCGAATGTTGGGGTGATATTGTCATTCAAGGAGCTCTTTTCTTGGATAACTTGCAATTGAACTCGCGAGCCATGGGATGCCGTCTGCATGTCACCGGAGCCGTCTTCATTCGCGATGCCGTGAATTATTTAAATGAAGCGACGTATTCGAAGGTCAATCTGCAAATCACAAGTGCAAGGGCCGTCATCGTAGGATTCAATCCTAACTATATGTTCGAACGCTTTAGCTCCACAGTGTGGCCGAAGGTTCCTTCGAAAAATTATCCTGATGACGCTTCGGCATCGGGAAATATTTCCGCCGTTCTTAATGATGCTGCCCGCATACCTGATCTCACAAATGATTCAGGTCCTATCATGAGGGCTTCTTATACGACATATTCCGGTGGCGCTATCGCCACGAAAACTCCCGTCGGAATTTTACAAAATCAGACAGCCTCAACGGCGGATCAGGCCGCCCTCATTGCCGCAGGAACCGGCTGGGCCGCAATTCCGGGGCAAGAAGCTACGTACAATGCGATTCGCTCTAACTGTACAACCGATACGACTTTGGCAACGACGAATTCCATTCCTTGCATCTTGGAGTGGGCGCAAGAGACCGGAAGAAAAACTGTGAACTTTAAACGTCTGCTTCTCAACGCACCGATTATTCATAGCCGTTATTATGGACAGTTCAAAGGTATCGTCATCGCCGACTTTTTCTTACCGGCAGTTCAGCATCTTGAATATGAATACGACACGACTTTCGATAGCGTTCCCGTTCTGCCGTTAGTTATATCGAATGTATATAACCTCTCAGATTAGTCCTTAACTGCGTGTCGCAATCTGAGACGATGGCCAATTAAGCCATCGCAATTTGGACGTTGGACTCTTATAACTTCCTGTTAAAAATCCGATAAGAAACCCATGAGGAACTGCACGTATCTGGCTCTCATTTTTCTTCTCATATCGTCGGTGGCATCAGGCTCACCGAATTCGCTGACTTATCAGGGCCGTATTTTAAAATCAGATGGGACCGCGCTTGAATACGGGCACGTCAGTTTCCTTTTTGAGATTACGAATCCAACCGGTACTTGCGTCATTTATCGTGAGCAAGTCGATGATGTGAACATGATCAATTCCAAAGGGATCTTTGACGTTCCCATTGGCTCAGGTACAAAACTTTTCCCGACGGCACCCACTTTCAAACTTGTCGACGCATTTAAAAACTCTGTTCTTCATTCGTGTTCAGGAGGCTCCACCTACAATGCCGCTTCCGGCGACACTCGTTTACTCAAAGTGCAGTTTCATGACGGATCAGGCTGGAAAGTGATTTCCCCCTCCAATGAAATTCGTTCTGTGCCTTTTTCTGCTTACGCTCTTTCCGCTGAGACCTTGGGCGACAAACAAGCTTCCGATTTTGTTTTAAAGACGGGAGTGCCGACTTGTAGTGCCAGCGAATTTCTTTCATTTGATGGCACGAATCTGACTTGTGCACCCGTTTCGGGAGCGAGCGGAGGAACCGTCACAAACGTCACGTCCGCGAATGCTTATGTTACGATTGCAAATGGCAGTTCGACTCCGCAAATCACTTTGAATGTCGGCACAACCGCTAATACCGTTGCCGCAGGTAATGATCCTCGCTTGTCAGATGCCCGTCCTCCGAATGGCGCTGCGGGTGGTGATTTAAGCGGCACTTATCCCAATCCTTCCGTTGCAAAAATTCAAAACGTGGCCGTCGCGAACGCGGCTCCCAGTAATGGACAGTTCTTTAAATTCGATGGAGCGCAGTGGATAGGCTCCGCTATTGCTATTTCCGACGTTACGAATTTAAGTGCAACTCTTGCGACTTATCATACAACGGCCGCTTTCAATGCAGCCGTGGGAAGTGGGAACTGTGCGGCTCACCAAACTCCTTATTGGAATTCCGTTTCGGGTTCATTCCAATGTCAGGCAATCAATGTTTCCGTCGCTGGTGATGTGAGTGGAACTATTGGCGCCGTGTCTGTGAATAAAATTAAAGGCGTGGATGTTGATACGACAGGTTTAACTTCGGGTCAGGTGTTGAAGTATGACGGCACGAAGTGGGCTCCCGCTAATGACTCGAATGCGGGTGGCACTGTTACGAATATCGCCACAGGTACTGGATTAAGTGGTGGCCCTATCACTTCCACTGGAACTATTTCTCTTGCAAACACTTCTGTTACTGCTGGCTCCTATGGATCAACAACGCAAGTTGGAACATTTACTGTTGATGCTCAAGGGCGCTTGACGGCGGCTTCAAATGCAGCGATCGCTTTTCCAGTAACGTCTGTTGCAACTAAAACCGGTGCTGTCACATTAGATTATGGTGACATCAATAGTGCCGCTTCTAAATATCTTACGTACAAACCTAATAATGTGGCTTGTACGGATGGCCAAGTTTTGAAGTGGATCACGGCCAACTCGCGCTGGGAATGTGCGAACGACACAGATACTTCCTCTGGTGGTACCGTGACGAATATCGCAACAGGAATCGGTCTTACAGGGGGGCCAATTACTTCAACGGGAACTATTTCACTTGCGAATACAGCGGTCACTGCAGGGTCTTACACTCGCGCAAATATCACGGTCGATGCTCAAGGTCGTTTGATTGCTGCTTCTAATGGAGCCGCAGTGAATCTTGCCACGGAAGTCACGGGAACTCTGCCGATTGCGAATGGCGGTACAGGCGCGACCTCACTCACTGCAAATCGAATTCTTGCCTCGAATGGCACAGGCTCGGCCGTCACGACATTTAACTGTACAACGGGACAGCTTCTGACCTTTGATGCGACAGGAATGATGACTTGTACTTCATTTGTGAACGGATCGGTTTTCTTGAACGGCGGAAATTCATTCGGCGCCGCAGGGATTTTGGGTACGAATGACGCAAATCCGATGAACATTGAAACAAACAACACGATCCGTCTGTCTATCAGTGCGGCGGGAGATCTTGCGATCAATACGACGGTCGATACCAACGCGAAACTTAAAATTCGTGCGGGATCAGCAACACAAGCTCCTTTGAGTTTGGATACTCCCGCATCGGGGATTCCGTCTATTGATTTCCTTCGTAACGGCACATGGAAAGGAACTCTGGGTTTTGCTAACGGTTCTGGCGATGAACTCTATGTTTCCAACGGCGTCAGTGGACCCATCGTTTTTGATACGAATAATACCGAAAAAATGCGTATTCAAGCTGACGGCAAAGTGGGCATAGGCACCGACACTCCAGCGGAAGCTTTACATGTCATTGGAACCGTTCGTGCCGGAAATGCGACGGCGACATCGGCAAGTCTTATGTTGGTGGATGCTTACTCATCAGGACACTTAACTACGTACGGTACGGAATACTCCAGCGGGGGACCTCTTATCGGCTATGGTGTCTATGGTGCGGGAGCCTCCAATTCATTTTTATCTTCCACGTCGAGTGCGGGTCTTACCCGGGCCGCTTTATCTATGGGCGGTATTGATGGAATCCGTTTTTATAGTAGTGCCGCGCAAACGGTGACAGCGGGCTCAGCTATCGCGTTGAACGAAGTGATGCGCATCACAAACACAGGGCATGTGGGTATCGGCACCGGAAGTCCATTGTATCCTCTGCATGTTGTCGGTACAGGATACATCACTGACGGAAGTTCTTATCTTGAGTTGCTTTCGCGTTCCGACTCAGCACTGAACGTCACGAACAATCACGCTACAAAACGCGGCTTTACAATTCACCATGCGAATAGCAGCGGCTACATTGCGCAGTGGTACTATTGTCCTGGTGGTGCTTGTGCGCAAAAAATGTATTTTGATTACAACGGAAATATGTGGATCGGCGGAACTCTGACGGAAGCATCGGATGCACGCTTGAAGAAAAACATCGAGACTCTTCCACATAGCCTCGAAAAAATTCTGAGTCTCAATGGTGTCTCTTACTATTGGAAAAATCCTGAAGCTCCAGAAAAACAAATCGGTCTTATTGCCCAAGAAGTCGAAAAAATTTATCCCGAAGTCGTTCGCACTGACAAAGAGGGCGCAAAGTCCGTCGCTTATCAAAAGCTTGTCGCGCCTCTCATCAACTCCATTAAAGAGTTGTATCAGCTGATGACGAGCGAAAACAAAAAACAAGATCGCGAAATAGCCTCTCTGAAAGAGAATAACGCTCATCTCAACGCGAAGTTAAAAGAGCTAGAAAAGCAAAACGACGACTTAAAATCTGCTATCTGCGAGATGAGTCCGAAGTCGAACATCTGTCGAAAAAAATAAAAGACGTCTTAGACAGTCGTCTCATAACGAGACATGTGTAGTTAACACTACGTAATTCAGACCTTCGCCTCTGTTATTAACAGTTAAAATTCCGATAAGAATAATATGCTATACGGTACGTATTTGGCTCTTTTGCTCTTCTTGTCGGCGTCTGTAGGATTGGCTTCGCCCAATTCACTGACCTATCAAGGCCGTATTCTTAAATCCGACGGAGCACCTCTCGAACACAACAGCGTCAGCTTTCTTTTTGAGATCACCAACAACTCTGGATCTTGCGTTATCTACCGTGAACAAAAGAACGGCATCAATATGACGAACAGTCATGGTGTCTTCGACGTTCCTATCGGTACGGGAACAAAGATGTTTCCATCATCACCCACAAAAACTTTGTTAAGTGCTTTTGATAACAGCGTCGTTCACGACTGTGCTGACGGCGATAACAATGTCGCAGGCACGTACACTCCCGCCGTTGGACATACGCGTTTGTTACGCGTGCAGTTTCACGATGGCAGCGGCTGGAAAGTCATCAGTCCTGATAACGAAATTCGTACTGTGCCGTACGCCGCATATGCAAAGTCCGCTGAAAAATTGGGAGAGAACCTGGCCTCTGATTTTGTCATTAAAACAGGGATCCCGACGTGCGGAGCCAGTGAGTTTTTAACTTGGAATGGAACAGCCCTTTCTTGTTCCGCCGTCAGCGGAGCTAGCGGCGGGACCGTCACAAACGTTTCGTCTGCGAATGCATATCTCTCTGTCACTAATGGAACCTCTACACCACAATTGACGGTGAATGTGGGTACGGTTGCGGGAACTGTCGCTGCCGGTAATGACTCACGCTTTACAGACGCGCGCACTCCTTCAGGTTCTGCCGGAGGAGATTTAAGCGGAACTTACCCCAATCCTTCCGTTGCGAAACTTCAAGGTGTCGCTGTTTCTGCGGTCGCTCCGACTTCAGGTCATTTCTTGAAGTATGATGGCACGAATTGGTTGAGCTCGGCCATTGCGATTGCTGACGTCACGAACTTATCGACGACGTTAAGCAACTATCACACAGTAGCTGCTTTCAATGCGGCGGTCGGAAGCGGAAACTGCGCGGCTCACCAAACTCCTTATTGGAATTCTGTTTCGGGTTCGTTCCAATGTCAGGCAATCAATGTTTCCGTTGCGGGTGATGTGAGTGGAACTATTGGTGCGGTTTCCGTAAATAAAATCAAAGGTGTTGATGTTGATACAACCGGTTTAGCTTCAGGCCAGGTGTTGAAATACGATGGAACAAAATGGGCTCCTGCAAATGACTCGAATGCGGGCGGT
Organism: Bdellovibrio sp. 22V; assembly: GCF_030169785.1. Taxonomy (NCBI): domain Bacteria; kingdom Pseudomonadati; phylum Bdellovibrionota; class Bdellovibrionia; order Bdellovibrionales; family Pseudobdellovibrionaceae; genus Bdellovibrio; species Bdellovibrio bacteriopascens. The sequence continues at coordinate 538,675 of NZ_CP125854.1, read as the reverse complement.
ACTATTACAAACATCGCAACAGGTACTGGCTTAAGTGGTGGTCCTATTACTTCGACAGGAACTATTTCATTGGCAAATACGGCGGTGACGGCGGGCTCTTATGGATCTGCAACTCAAGTCGGTACGTTCACTGTTGATGCTCAAGGCCGCTTAACTGCCGCGGGCAATACCGCCATTACATTCCCCGTTACATCTGTCGCTACAAAAACTGGCGCGGTGACTCTTGACTATGGCGACATTAACAACGCTGCTACAAAATATCTTACTTATCGACCTAACAATGTTGCTTGTACAGACGGTCAGGTTTTGAAATGGATCACTGCCAACTCTCGTTGGGAGTGTGCGAATGACACGGACACTTCAAGTGGTGGTACGGTTACAAATATCGCAACAGGTACTGGCTTAACTGGTGGACCTATTACTTCCACAGGAACTATTTCTCTTGCGAACACAGCGGTGACTGCGGGTTCCTATACTCGTGCAAATATCACAGTCGATGCACAGGGCCGTTTGACGGCGGCTAGCAATGGCGCTTCCGTCAATCTTGCGAGTGAAGTCACCGGCACTTTGCCTGTTGCGAATGGTGGCACAGGAGCGACATCTCTGACGGCGAATCGTCTGCTAGCTTCCAATGGCACTGGCAGCGCGATAACAGCCTTCAACTGCGCAACAGGACAGCTTGTTACGTTCGATGCGACTGGCATGATGATCTGTTCAACATTCACGACCAGTTCTGTTTTTGTGAATGGAGGAAATTCTTTTGGTGCCGCGGGTGTTCTTGGAACCAATGATTCAAACGCCATGAATATTGAAACGAACAATACAACTCGTCTTACAATCAGCGCCGCTGGTGATCTTGCCGTGAACACAACGATAGATACAAATGCGAAAATGAAAATTCGCTCTGGCTCGACAACCCAAGTTCCGATGATTCTCGACTCCCCGGCTTCGGGTATTCCGTCGATTGATTTCCTTCGTAACGGAACCTGGAAGGGAACTCTTGGATTCGCAAATGGCGCTGGCGATGAATTTTATATCTCTAACGGAGTGAACGGACCTATTATTTTTGACACTAATAACGATGAAAAAATGCGTGTTCAGGCCGATGGCAAAGTCGGCATTGGTTCTAGCGGCCCTGGAGCACTTCTTCAAGTCGGTGCTTGGGACGCGCAGGCCACTTACAACAGTATTTTCGTCGGCAGTTATCACAACACTTTGGGTCAAGCGCAGTTTGTCGGTAATTGGAACAGTACAGGTTATTGGGGTATCGGTCCCGTGGCAAATCCTGCCAATGGTGTCGTGCGCATCGGAAACGCAAATCCAACCGGTGACTGGAGAGCTACTCAAGATTTAGCTCTGCAAGTTCCAGGGCGAATCGGAATTGGTGCAACGACCACAAATCCTGAAAGAGTCCTCCATATCAAAGGGACTGGCGGTTCCGATGACGACGTATACATACAATCGCAACACAGCTCGACGGGCGAGGGTGCTTTGATCCTGACACGCGCTCGCGACTCTGCCGGAGCTCCCGCCGCTGTTCTGACAAATGATAGTTTAGGCTTTCTTTCCTTCCGTGGATACGACGGCGCCGCATTTGTGAACGCCGGAAGTATTTCGTCGTATGCCGCTTCGGATTTTGCGACATCCAAGTCGGCGATATTGACCTTCAATACTCTCGCATCGGGAACTGTCGCGGAACGAATGAGAATTCATTCTAACGGCTACGTCGGTATCGGAACGACATTACCTGGAGGACACCTCTCGGTTTCTTCGGCGTCCGCCTATACGATGATTTACAACACCAACACAGCCGCCGGCGGTCAGGCATGGAGATGGTTGTCCTCATCCACGGCGGCTCCGCTCGGTGCAGACTCCATGTGCTTTGCGCTGAACGTTTGTTATTTCAGTTTATATGCGACAGGTAATGCGACTCTTTCGGGAACTTTGACTCAGTCTTCGGATGTTCGCCTTAAGAATGATATCACGCCGATCCTCAACGCCCTGGATAAAATCACAAACATTCAGGGTGTGACTTATCAATGGATCGATAAAGAAAAAGACCAATCAAAACAAATGGGTCTTATCGCTCAAGATGTTGAGAAGGTTTTCCCTGAGGTCGTTAAAACAGATAAAAACGGATTTAAGTCTGTTGCCTATCAAAACTTGGTGGCTCCAATCATTGAAGCCATTAAAGAGGTGAATCACCGATGGTCTTCGGACTCACAAATCATTCACAAAGAATTGGTCGCGCAAAAACGAGAGATCGCTTCTCTCAAAGAAGAAAATAAAAAATTGAAAACACAGGTTGAAGAAATCTCTTCCATCAAAAAAGCGCTGTGCAAACAAGATAAGAATCTCGACTTCTGCAAAAAATAACCCTCGTTACAAATCACCAAAAATAGACTGGTAATTCATTCGCAACCCTTTCAAATTGAGACGGTTTCTTAAAAGGATCTTACATTCGAATAATTCAGGACTTAAGCCCTTCTAAATAGTTGTTAAGATTCCGATAAGATATACATGAGAATTGGTACGTCGCTTATTTTATTTCTCGCGTTTTTCGCTGCGCTCGTTGTTGAAGCTGCGCCGGCGTTGTTCACTTATCAAGGACGCATCCTAAAATCTGATGGCCAAGCTCTTGAGCACAACTCGGTCAGTTTTATTTTCGAAATCACAAACCCGAACGGAACCTGTGTTATCTATCGTGAACAAAAAGACGGCATTAACATGGTGAACTCCAAAGGGGTCTTTGACGTACCAATCGGCTCTGGCACAAAACTTTTCCCTGCGGATCCATTCTATTCACTCTTAGACGCCTTCAATAATACAAAAACTCACGATTGCGTCGGCGGAGCAACTTATTCTTCTCTTTCTGGCGACATTCGTTTATTGAAAGTGCAATTTCATGATGGCAGCGGGTGGAAGGTCATCTCTCCATCCAATGAAATTCGTACGGTCCCTTTTTCTGCGTTCGCCCAGTCTTCCGAAAGATTGGGAACAAAAACTGAAAATGATTTCTTTGTAAAAACGGGATTGCCCGCGTGTGCTTCGGGAGAGTTTTTGACTTGGAACGGAACGGCGCTGGGTTGTTCACCCGTTTCCGGAGCCAGTGGCGGTACTGTCACCAACGTCACTTCGACAAATGCCTATATTACTGTCGCGAATGGCACTTCAACTCCTCAGCTCACCTTAAACGTCGGAAGCGGAGCTGGAACTGTTGCCGCAGGAAATGATTCACGCTTAAGTGATGCCCGCACTCCAACAGGAGCCGCTGGCGGAGATTTGAGCGGTACATATCCGAATCCCTCTGTCGCTAAGGTTCAAGGTGTAGCGGTTTCAGCTGCGGCGCCGACTTCAGGTCATTTTTTAAAATATGATGGTTCGCAATGGGCGAGTTCAGCTATTGCGATGAGTGATGTTACTAATTTAAATACGACGCTCAGTAACTATCATACGGTGGCGGCATTTAATGCAGCCGTCGGAAGTGGGAACTGTGCGGCTCACCAAACGCCTTATTGGAATTCCGTTTCGGGATCCTTCCAATGTCAGGCGATCAATGTTTCCGTTGCAGGTGACGTGAGTGGAACTATTGGTGCCGTGTCTGTTAATAAAATTAAAGGCGTGGATGTTGATACGACAGGTTTAACTTCGGGTCAGGTGTTGAAGTATGACGGCACGAAGTGGGCTCCTGCTAATGACTCGAATGCGGGTGGTACTGTTACGAATATCGCAACAGGTACTGGATTAAGTGGTGGTCCTATCACTTCCACTGGAACTATTTCGTTAGCAAATACTTCTGTAACGGCTGGATCTTATGGTTCAACAACACAAGTTGGAACATTTACTGTTGATGCGCAAGGGCGTTTGACGGCGGCTTCAAATGCAGCGATTGCATTCCCCGTTACTTCGGTTGCGACTAAAACCGGTGCTGTCACTTTGGATTACGGTGATATCAATAGTGCTGCTTCGAAATATCTCACTTACAAACCTAATAACGTTGCTTGTACGGATGGCCAAGTCTTGAAGTGGATTACTGCCAACTCTCGTTGGGAGTGTGCGAATGATACGGACACTTCTTCTGGTGGTACGGTTACGAATGTTAGTAGTGCCAATAGCTATCTCTCTGTTGCGACAGGCTCTTCGACACCCGTTCTTACCGTGAACGTGGGAACAGCCGCAGGAACTGTGGCTGCTGGTAATGATGCACGTTTTACTGACTCAAGAACTCCGACTGGCTCTGCTGGTGGAGACCTTAGCGGTACTTATCCAAACCCAACTGTGGCAAAACTTCAAACGAAGCCCGTGAGTGCGACAGCACCAACAACAGGACAAGTATTGAAGTTTGATGGAACGAATTGGGCTCCGGCTGCGGATAGCAATGCGGGCGGTACTGTTACGAATATCGCGACGGGCACGGGCCTTAGTGGCGGACCGATTACTTCTACTGGAACTATTTCATTAGCAAATACGGCGGTAACTGCGGGTTCTTATGGTTCAACAACGCAAGTTGGAACATTCACGGTGGATGCGCAAGGGCGTTTAACGGCGGCAGCGAATTCTGCGATTGCGACTAATTTCTTCTCCTCCCCCCTCATTTTTTTGTTTATTTTAAAAAAAAATAATTAAAAAAAAAAAAAAAAAAAAAAACCCACGCCGGGGAATGTGCATACGGAGCTGGATGTCGAGTTGCGCGCCTTGCGCGACTTGATGAGCGAAGACGTGACAAGTGTATGGGTGGATGACGTTGAGATTCACAAGAAAGTTGTGAAGTTCGTTTCGCAATTCATGCCCAAGTACAAACAAAATATCGTGCTTTACGAAGAGAAAAAACCTCTTTTCGATCTTTATGACATCGACATTGAAATTTCTCGTTCGATGGAAAGAAAGATTTGGTTGAAGTCCGGCGGTTACATCGTCATTGACGAAGCGGAAGCGCTGGTTGTGATCGACGTCAATACAGGTAAGTTCGTTGGTAAAAAAGATTTGGAAGACACCATCTTAAAAACCAATCTGGAAGCGGTTCGTGAGACAGCTCATCAGCTGCGCATTCGTAATTGCGGCGGGATCATCATTATCGACTTTATCGATATGGAAAAAGAATCTCATCGCGAAAAGGTTCTTGAAGCTTTGGCGGAAGAGCTGCAAAAAGACCGCGCACGAACGAACATCGCTTCGATGTCCCAGTTGGGTCTTGTCGAAATGACTCGTAAACGTATTCGCCCAAGTCTTATTAAAACTCTGTGCGAACCATGCTCTTATTGTGACGGCAAAGGCTACATCAAACGCAAGTCCACAGTCGCGAATGAAATCTTCCGCGAACTTGAGCGCGATGCAGACATGCTCACGAATAAAAAAACCAATGTCGTGATTCATTGTCACAGCGAAGTCGTCGACTGGATTTATGAAGTGGAAGGCGAAAGCCTTGAGAGCATCGAGAAGAAACTCGGTCGCTCTGTCGCATTTAAGATCGAACCAAACTATCACTTAGAACAGTACGAGATTTTCTTTGTATAAGGTGCTCTAAGAGCACCTTGACTACGAACGCTTGCGCTTTTTGTCTTCTTCGAACTTTTCTCTTAAAGATTTTTCCGTCAGGAAAAGCTGCTCTTCAAGAATCAATTCGAAAAGCTTTTCCGCACTGATTTTATAAAGCTTCGCCAGTTTTCTAATTGTTGGAACAGGCGGAAGCGAAAGCCCGCGCTCCCAGTTGCTGATGAACTGAGGTGTATTGTATTCGAAAAATGAAGCGACATCTTTTTGCGAAAGGTTCTGTGCTTCACGGCTCTTCTTAAGGAAATCTCCACATTTATTCATATACTTCTCCGTAAATAAAATGAAAGAGGGCCCTTCATTAGGGCAAAAAAATATTTCATTTAGGGAGTAATTTGAGTCGTAAACGGAAGTAACGAGCCGGAATGTTTTTGATCAAATTGCTCTTTGGCGGGCACACTATCCATTTTTTTTAACAGAATCAAGTGCGTGTTTAATCGAAATTTATTACTTAATGTAGATTACATGCGGCAAAATCATCTCTGATTTATTTACTAACTGTGAAGATAACACCCCATCAATGTCCAGGATTGTCACCGACTTCGATCCAGTAAAAAGTCACTGAGCGATCTAAATCCTTAAGAAGAAAAAACAAGTTTCCGATCACCCTAGCATGCGAACTGCGATTCTCTTTTTATTTAGCTTTATCTTTCCCCTCATCGCTTCGGCGGATCTTTCTATGTCGTGCTCTCAGCAATTGGGAAAATGCGATAAGTTACCGCAATCTCTGCAGCTTGCGGTGGACATGTGTAAGATGCATCAGAATACGATGGGGTGTGCGGATCTTGCGAAGAGTGATCCTGAAACCGCAAAGCATATTGCTTCGTGCGACGCCAAGTCGCTTTGTGATCAGGCGGCTAACAAATCATTGGATCAATTAAAAGGATGTTTTGCCGGAACCAAAGAAATTGCGGTTGAATTTTGGGATGCAATTGCCTCAGTGCCGGATCTTGCCGGAAAAGCCGCAGATAATTTAAAGAAATGCTGGAGAAGCGAAGAATGTCGTTCCAACGCCATCGACACGTCTTTGAAAAATGCCCAAAATGCGATGCTCATGTCCAACCCGATCTTTGCGACGATCGCCTACGCGCACATGCGCATGACCGGAAAGATCTCTGACAGCGATACAAAGAAGATGCTAGAGGTGACGAAAAATCTTCTGCAAAAAGGAAAAGACTATCTGGCAAAACAAGGCGTGAAGCTGGCGTGTTACGATGCGAAGACTCAGGCCGAAATGATTTGTTATGGCGTATTCTCTGTCGTCAACCCGGCCGGGGCGGCAGGCCTTTTGGCAAAAACTCCTAAGCTTGCGAAGTTAGTGAAGGTAGCGACAACAGCCGGAAAAGAAACCAAGGTGGCGAATGGTGCCGTGGATTTGGCAAGAGCCGCAAAACTCACAAATGCACAACGTGTGAGCGAAGCTGAAAAACTTTTGGGCCGAGGCCTTTCCGAGGAACAGAAAAAAGCGTTAATCAAAGCGCATGAAGTCGGCATGGATACGGGCCGCGGTTATGGAACTTATTCTCCAACGGACCTGAAGCAGAAGGCGGATATATTAAGGACCGCCGGTTTCAACGAGGCCGAGCGTGACACGCTTATGCGCCGGGGAATCGCCGGGCAGATGAGCAATACTCAAACAGCGCGGGCGGCTTCTAATAAGATGAGATTGGAAGCAGATAAGCTGCGTGTTTCGGGAGATGTGAAGGGCGCTGTCAGTTCGTATAGAAACTCTGCCGACTCTTATGAGGTCTATATAAAAGATCCTAAGGTGCAAAAATCCGAGCGTGACTATTTGGTGGGAGCCAGCTTGAATGCTCATGCCGAACGCTACGAAAAGGCGGCTGAGTATTTTTTGAGCAGCAAACAGGCTATCACTCGTTCCGATGAAAAAGCGCAGGTCATTTTTGAGACCTTGAATCGTGAAAAGGACGAGCTGCGTGTCATCGCGGCTAAAAATCGCAACAACCCAGGGGTTCAGAAGGCTTACGAAGACCATCGCAAGATGATCGAAGCCATCGTCAACAATCCGAACCTAAAAATGGGCGACAGCTGGAAGCGCGAACTTTTAAAGCCTTAATTTTTTCTAAGCCTCTGAAATAAGGGGCTTTTATGGAAACCCTGGACCTTCTCGCTTTTTGCCAAAATGATTTGCTTTTGAAAGTCCTTCCGTTTACTCTCTCTTTCTCCCTAAAAAGCTGAAAAAAAGAGCACGATTAGGTTGACAAAGCCTGGTGCAAGGTGGCATTTACCATTGGCTTAATTCGGGTAGCTGGAGGTATTTCATGTACGCGATTATTCGTACAGGCGGTAAGCAATATAAAGTTCAAGCTGGTGATGTTCTTCAAGTTGATAAGCTTGAGCAAAAGCTTGGTGCAGAGTTTGATATCAACGAAATCTTGATGGTTGGTGGTGAGTCCACTCATGTTGGTCAACCTCTTGTTAAAGGCGCTAAGGTAACTGTTGTTGTTACAAAGCAAGCTAAGACAAGAAAACAAATCGTTTTCAAAAAGAAGCGTCGTCAAGGTTACAGAAAGTTCGCAACTCACAAGCAAGAGTTCACAGAGCTTTTTGTTAAAGCAATCACTTCTCCAGATGGAAAAGTGGCTAAGACAGATTCTTCTGCAAATGTAGTAGACGTTGCAGCAGTTCGTGCAGAAAAAGCACAAGGTCGCGTAGCAGCTCGTAAAGAGCGTGCAGCGAACAAAGGAACTGCAGAAGTTGTAGAAAAAGCAGCTAAAAAAGTAGCGAAAAAGAAAGTTGCAAAAAAAGCAGCAAAGAAAACTGCTAAAAAAGCGACTAAAGCTGGCGCGAAGAAAAAAGTTGCTAAGAAGACTTCAAAGAAAGCATAACTTTTTAATTCCCTTAAGAGAGGTTAGTCATGGCAAGTAAAAAAGCCGGTGGTAGTACAAAGAACGGTCGTGATTCACAGAGTAAACGCTTAGGTGTAAAACGCTTCGGTGGTGAAAAAGTTCTTCCTGGAACAATCATTGTTCGTCAACGTGGAACAAAATTCCACTTGGGCAACAACGTAAAAATGGGTCGTGACTACACGATCTACTCTGTTATCGAAGGTCTTGTTAAGTTTGAACGTTTCTCTAAAGAGCGTTTCAAAGTCAGTGTTTATCCAAAAGCTGTTTAATCTTTTAGATTAGTCAGTTCGATAAGCACCAAGACATTTTTTCAATAGATTAAAAAAGGAGCCACCTCATGGCTCCTTTTTTAGTATACACGGTGCTGCAATGAAATTTATCGATGAAGTCAAAATTACTTTAGCCTCTGGTCGTGGCGGTCCCGGTTGCGTGAGCTACCGCCGTGAATCTCTTATGCCTCGTGGTGGACCAGATGGTGGTGACGGTGGTAAAGGCGGCGACGTTATTATCCGCACGTCTAAACATATCAACTCTCTCGTCGATATAAGACCTAACAAACGTTACGCCGCTCAAAACGGACATATGGGTATGGGGCGCCAGAAGGCAGGGCCTAACGGGGAAGATCTTGTATTGATCGTTCCTCAAGGAACTGTACTTCGTACTCTTGAGGGCGAAATCATCGTTGATATGACCGGCATTGAAGAACACGTTCTGCTTAAAGGCGGACGTGGCGGTAAAGGCAATGAATTCTTCAAAACTTCAGTAAACCAGGCTCCAGACTATGCTCAACCTGGTGAAGAAGGCGAAGAGATCGAAGTGAAGCTTGAGCTGAAACTCATCGCGGACGTCGGTATCATCGGCTTCCCGAACGCGGGTAAATCTACTTTGATCTCGCGTATCTCTGCAGCGAAACCAAAAATTGCTGACTATCCGTTTACGACGCTAACACCAAATCTCGGTGTGGTGAAGGCGGGTGATTACACGTCTTTTGTTGTCGCTGACATTCCAGGATTGGTGAAGGGTGCGCACGAAGGCGTTGGACTCGGAATTCAATTCTTAAAACACATTGAACGTACACGTCTTTTCATTCACTTGGTGGATGCTTCGGGAATGTCAGGCCGTGATCCGCTTCAAGATTTTGAAGACATTAACTATGAACTCAAAATGTACGATGAAAAGAACAAGGACAAAGAGGGCTTTTTCCCTCTTGCCACGCGTCCTCAGTTTGTCGTGCTCAACAAAATCGACACTTTGGGTGAAACGCAGTTATTGAAACTAAAAAATAAATTTAAAGAAGTCTCGGGCTCAGAGCCATATGCGATTTCTGCCGTTACGGGTAAGAACATCAAAGAATTTATCCAAGAGCTCGCTCGTCAGATTTTAAAAGAGGAAGAAGAATAATGAAAATTGGAATTTTTGGCGGAAGCTTTAATCCTCCTCATATGGGCCACATCAACGCCATTCAAACAGTGGCGAAAAAAGCGGGTCTTGGCAAAGTCCATATCATCCCTGCGGCTCAAAATCCTTTGAAGACGCCGGTTGAAGGCCCGACGCCTGAGCAGCGCTTGGAACTGACTCGTTTGGCATTCGGCCAATACGGTGACACTTACTTTGTTGACGATCAAGAGATCAAACGCGGTGGCATGAGCTACACAATCGATACAGTGATGAATCTTCGTAAAACATACGAAGCTGCGGATCTTTATCTTGTTGTCGGTGCAGATAAGTTTGAAGAGCTTTCTCAATGGAAAGACTATCAGAAGCTTTTGACGGAAGCGAATTTGATCGTCACGACTCGTCCTGGTTATGAAACACCGGAATCTTTGGATGAGATGCCAGGTTACTTGAAGCCGATGGTTTCTGATTTCGACTTTAACTTCATCGAGTTGAACACAGGCAGAAACATTCAGTTCATCACTTTGCGTGATATCGAGATTTCTGCCAGCGAAGTTCGTAAGTGGTTGCGCACAGGAAAGCCGGTTGAAAAATATCTTCCGTTGGCTGTTGAATCCTACATCAAAGAAAACAAGCTTTACAGAAACTTGGGCGACCGCATCGGTGACTTCAAAAAATTCACTGAGTTCTGTGCTGATGTTTTGTTCGCGAAAAAAGGTATCAACGTTCGTGGTTTCGACCTTACAGGCGTAGCTTCTTCCAGCGAATACACTTTGATTGCCTCGGGTACGTCGACTCGTCACGCGGCTGCGATGGCTGAAAACGTCGTGATGGCCGTAAAAGAAGAGTACAACGTTCATCCACAAAGCGTCGAAGGTATGGACGAAGGACGCTGGGTTCTTGTCGACTACGGCTCTTTGATCGTGCACGTGTTCTACGATTTCGTTCGTCAGGAATACAGCCTTGAAAACCTTTGGAGAGAAGGCAAGGACATGGGTCTTAAAGATCCTTATGTTGGAAAACCAGAGGCAAAAGCCTAATGAAATTCGTTTTGTACAATCTCGCGACGGCAAAGGAAGCTTGGGCTGACGAAGCCAGCGAGTTGTACAAAAAGAAAATCTCTTTCTTTGTTCCCTTCGAAATTCAAACGCTCAAAGCCAAGAAGTCTGCGCGTGAAGATGCGGACTTCAAGCGCAATGAAGAGTCCGAACTCCTTCTTAAAAATATCAATAGCGATGACTATGTAGTCCTCTTTGATGAAAGAGGCTCCACCTTTGATTCCATTCAGTTCTCGAAAAAAATAGAAAACATTTTGGGAAGTTCCAAGAAGCGCGCGATCTTTATTATCGGCGGCGCATTCGGAGTGAATGAAGAGGTCCGCAAAAGAGCTGACCTCAAAGTGGCGTTGTCGCCGATGGTGATGAACCATTTAATGGCTCAGGCAATGAGTCTAGAGCAGATCTATCGCGCTTTCACCATCATCAAAAAAATTCCGTATCACAATATTTAGTTCTCAAGCCAAGGCGGATAGTTGCCTAGTTCTTTTTCAGGGCTGCGCTTGAGTTCAAGCAAACGATCCCACTCGTCGCTGAAGAAAGCTTTCTGCTCATAAATCGCCTCATCCGTCGTCATCTCATGCGGATGATAGCAATCCATCATTGGATCAAATGTGTGCGCAGAACAAATAGAGTATTGAAGAACCGCTTTGCTGCCGCCGATAAGATCGTTCCACTCTGTGATTTTTAAAGGACGCTTGGGCTCTACAGCCGGATCGAACACATAAGCTTCGTTGCCGACGCGGTATGTGACGGCCACATGGTACCACCACTGAACATCGCCTGTCGGGGAGTTCGATGTTTTCGCATACAGATTTCCGAAGACAAAAAGTTTTTTCGGAGCAGGGAAATGATGATCTACGAGCTCCACTTTCGCCATCTCAGCACGTGCGTAACAGCCGTCATCGGGATAAAGCCAAGTCATGCGACGCGGAAAATGGGGGTCCTGAGATTTCATGAAGCGTGTGTCGCGGATGTATTTAAACTCGTTCTCTAGGTCAGCATAAGAACCTACATCCGGAATGTCGTTAAGATTTAGATTCTTCAAAGGCTTTTTCGCACGCTCCGCGGGAACGGAACGGGATTCTCTGTCGAGAGGAAACTGAACCTGGAAAGTGTTCAAGAAAAGGTGGCGGTGCAAAGCTTGATCATAGCTTTCATGCGCGTGACGAACAGCAGACACGCCCTTTGTTGATGCAAAACCGGTCAGTGAAAATCCCAAAGCTAGAATGAATGCGAATAATTTCATGGTCCCCTCTTAAGCCACTTCTAGGACGCCACTTAGAGAGAGTCAAAGAAATTGCAGGGGGCCATTGGGATGAATCTTTTTTGTGATTTCTTAAAATTTTACGGCTCTTGCTGTCTTCATTGCGGATCTTTACAGGTTCATTTCGGATACCTTTGCAAACCCTGCGCAAAGCAACTCGCAAGGTTCCGCGAATGCGTCTTTACCCCGTCACATCCGCTCAAAGTGCGATCTCTCTATCGGTGGCATCCGGGGGAAAGCGATCTCCTTTCCACTCTGATTCTGAACCTCAAAGGGCCTGGCACCAAATCCGGCTGGAATTATTACGCGAATCAGTTCATGGCGTTTATGTTAGAAACACTGCCAACAAATAAACACATCCGCATTGTGCCAGCGCCCGCACGGCGCGCGAACATGGAAGACCATGCCTACAATTGGGGGGAGGCATTGGCTCATTTGCTTGGTGCTGAATTTATGCCGTGCCTACGCAAATCCACCTCCGTCCATCAAAGGGGAGCCGCTCGCGGAGAGCGAGCTTTGCTTGAGATGGAGCTTCTTGAAAAATATTCAGACCTGTCTACAGACTCGACAGAGATCCTCTGGGTTTTCGTCGATGATATCCTTACAACAGGGGCTACAGCGCGGGCGGCCCACAAGGCTCTTGGGAGTCCTTCTCACTTTGAAGTTTGGGTCTTTGCACGAAGGAGCCTCTCTTGCGGAGCGTCCAAGGATCTGCTATAAAGCCGGAATGTCTAAAAGATTCAGTATCTTGTTTTTTATCACGTCTTTCATCGCCCTGTTTGCGATGGCCGCTACAAACGGAGCTCTACAAAAAGTTTCAAGCAAGTATCGCGCGGCGAAACTTGTGGAGATGAATGTGGATAAGACGGTGAAGTCAGAACTTCTCGGAAAAGAAACAAAACACTCCGGAAAGATTTATTTGGCGAGCGGAAAGTTCCGTTGGGAAAACACGACGCCAGAAAAATCATTGCTGGTGTTTGACGGCTCGACCATTTGGAGTGAGCAAACTCCGCCAAAAGAATTCGGCGGTCCTGTGCAAGTTGCCAAAGGCCAGGTAGATAAAAAAACGCGCTCGCATATTTTGATTTCTTCGTTGATGGGCGCCAATCTTGAAAAGAATTTTAAAATTAAAAAAGAAACTAAAGATGGTGACCTGGTGAAGCTGGATGTGACTCCGCTTTATGAGGATCTCACGGTGAAGTCTCTGCAAGTGGTTTTGGATACAAAATCCAACACGATGAAAGAGATCAACTACACGGATGACATTGGCAATCTAACGACTCTCAGTTTTTCCAATGTCGAGTTTAAGAAAAAAGAAAAGAAAAGTTTGTTCAAATATCAACCTCCCAAAGGTGCACAGGTGACGGATCTATGAAACAAGAGACAGCGGCAAATAACAAAGTTCATTTTATCTCTCTAGGTTGTCCTAAGAATCTTGTCGACAGTGAGATCATGGCCGGCACGTTGATGAAAGACGGCTACCAAGTCGTAGGCGAGGCGGATCAGGCGGACACAGTCATCGTGAACACGTGTGGCTTCATTGAAGATTCAAAGAAAGAATCTATTCAGCGCATTCTTGAAATGGGTGAGTTGAAGCAAGAAGGTAAAATCAAAAAAGTCGTCGTGGCGGGTTGTCTTACTCAACGTTACAAAGACGAACTTGTTGAGGGTCTTCCAGAGGCCGATCTTTTTGTTGGTTCTGGAGAGTTCCAAAACATCGCGAAGATTCTTAAAAAATCCAATGATGGCGACAAACAAAAAACATTCTTCAACCTTCCGACTTATTTGCAGGAAGATGAAACTCCGCGCGTGAACTCTCAACCGGGCCACCGTGCTTATTTAAAAATCTCTGAAGGTTGCATGAAGCGTTGTGCGTTCTGTGCGATTCCTTTGATCCGTGGAAATCTTCAATCTCGTTCGATTGATGCGATTGTTGCGGAAGCGAGACTTTTGGTTGCTGGCGGCGTTAAAGAGCTTATCATCATCAGCCATGATTTCACGGACTACGGTTGGGACATCCGTCGTAAAGATCCAACTCGTAAAGAAAGCCCTGTGGAACTTCTGAAAGCCTTGGATCAAGTTGAAGGTCTGCAATGGATTCGTTTGATGTACTTGTATCCAGATGGAATCACTCCAGAGATGGTTCAAGTAATTAAGAACAGCAAAAAGATCGTAAAGTATTTCGACATGCCTTTGCAGCACATCAACGATCAGGTTCTTAAGAGCATGAACCGCAAGATGACTCGTGACGAGATCGAGACAGCTTTGATGAATATTCGCGAACATATTCCTGAGGCTGTGATCCGCACGCAATTCATCGTGGGTTTCCCAGGCGAAACGCAAGAGCAGTTTGAAGAGCTTTTGAATTTCATCGCGGATCAACAATTCGACCGTGTAGGTTGTTTCAAATACTCACCTGAAGAAAACACTCCAGGCGGCCGTATGGACAACCAAGTTGATGAAGAGACAAAACAATATCGTCACGACGCCGTGATGGAAATTCAACAAAACATCTCTCGTGAAAAGCACAGAGACTTCATTGGTAAAACGATTGAAGTGATCGTCGAAGGCTTCAGTGAAGAAACTGATTTGTTGTTGCAAGGCCGTTTCTGGGGTCAAGCTCCAGACATCGACGGTGTCGTCTTGATCAACGATGGTGAAGCGCAAGTGGGTGACATGGTTAAAGTTCACATCACCCAAAGCATGGAATACGATCTTCTTGGTGAGATCGTTGTCGAGAACTAGAACGTACAGTTCTCTGAAGCGTTTTCGAACTTATCGACCCATTGTTTATTTTTAGCATTTCTTAAAACTGTGGTGGCTCTGCGAAAGGCCACCGCATTTTTTTTGTCGTACTTGCAGGCGTTCTTGTAAGCCAAAAGTGATAACTCGTATTTACGAATCTCAAAAGACGTCGTCGCTAATCCCAACCAGGAGCGCGCCGCTTGCGGATCTGCTTCCGTTCCCACTTTAAATACCTTCATCGCGTCTACATAGCTTTTTTGTTCTTCAAGCAAGCGACCATACTGGTATTGGGCGAGCTCCGACTTCGGGAAGTCCTTGGACGCTTTCTTCAAAGTTTTCATCGCGGTATCGTCCTCACCAATCGCTTTGTAAGCGACGCCGAGATAAACATAGGGATCTGCGACTTTAGGATCTTTTTGAATCGCTTCCTTGCATGATTGGATCGCGGGTTCATAAGTGCCGTCTTGAGTGTTGATCTCACACATTTTACGCAGATACTGCGGGCGAGCTCCAATATTCTGAATCATGTCTTGATACAAGATGCGTAGCTCATAAAGGTTCGGAGGATCTCTTTTTTCATAGAGCTGCACAAGACCTTCATATGCGGGTTCGTACTTCGCATTTAGCTCAATGGATTTTTTGTAGCTTTCCATGGCGTCTTTGCTTTTCTTTTGCAAGACATACGCATTTCCCATCAGGCTATAGGCTTCAAAATCTTTTTCGTCTTTCCCGATAAGAACATTCAGAGCGCGGATCATCTCTGTTGGTTCTTTGCGCTGTTCATGAGCCTTGGCTAACAAAAGCAAACCTTTGCGGTCGATTTTGTCGACATGTTTCCACAAAAGCAGAGTGACCTTTTCGTATTCGCCTTTTTTAAAGAGTTCGTCCGCCAACTGCACAATCAGTCCTGCGTTTTGTGGACCTTTCCGAATTTCTTTTTTCAGTCTTTCAATTTTTTGGTCGGCCGTTTCTTCCGCAGGAATTTCCGCGACAACAGGAGCTGGTGTCACAGCAGGAAGAGCCGACGCTGACGGCGTTTGTGTGGGTGTCGCGGGCTTCGCTGCCGGAGTGGCGGCGGGTTTTACCTCTTCTTCGAAGAGCGAAAACTCATCCTTCGCCTGTCCGGAAGTCTGGGCCTCTGCCGTGCCGGTGTTTAATAATGAGACAAAAGACAAGAACAGAATAAATAAGAAGCGATTGAAATTCAGTCCATTCATCATATGTTGTAGTATGACCTAAATGCTCTTTCGAGTGAAGAAATCTCAATTTACAGCTAGACTCCGGGACAATAAGGGCCAGGCCTTGATTGAATATGTCCTAATGCTGGTGATTACCGTATCGCTCGTGCTGGCTTTGATTTCGCAAATCTTCACTCCGATGCAAACGTTTTTAAAATCTTACATGGGCGATTACGTGCAGTGCCTTCTTGAGATGGGTGAACTGCCTACTTTGGGGGGCGAGGATACAGCAGTCGCTGATGAAGGCTGTAATGCCCGGTTTGCCGCAGCCACGGTGGGTAATGGAAGACCACCAATCAACAACAGCAATACTAATACGACTCCGCCTCAAACCAATCCACCTCCGCCCGCAAACTCGTCATCTTCTTCTTCGAGTTCTTACGGGGGTTCCAGTGGCACTTATGCCGGTTCCGCGTCTCGCGGTGGCAGCCGCTATTTTAGAAACAACCGTCGCCCGTCTTCCGGTGTAGAAACGGGGAATGGCCGCGCTGGAAAAACCATTGAAATCGCTTTAGAGGGCGGGGGGAGTGGTGATTTCTTTAAAGGCAGTAACGGAGCTACCTATGTAGGTGCACGCAGAAAGATCACGTCTGTGGCCATTACCGGTCTTACGGAGGCCGAGAAGAAGAAGTTAGAAAAGAAAGCCGAAGGTACGGCAAAGATTCTTAATGCGGGCGAGGGTTTTGCGCCGCCACCAAAGAAAATGACGGTGAAAAAACCGGAGCCTAAAACAGTTATCGAAGAAGAAGCTCCGATGACCATTGGAAATTTTATACGTTATCTTTTCATTGCCGCGATCGTTATCGCCTTAGTGATTTTCATTGGCGGTCAAGCTCTGCAAATGTCGAAGAGTTTTGAGAAATAATCTGCGTCGCGTTTAGAAATTCTTCATAGAAATTCTTAAGTTGTCTGTTATCGCTTTAATTTCTTGAAAGCCAAAGATCTTTAATGGATACACCGTTCATCAGAAATGCGGGATGGGGGACTTCCATTTGGAAAATGTGGTTGAAATCAATCGCAATAAGACTTTTACGTTACAGGACGCGCGCCGTCTTCTTCCCATCATTTACCGCATGACTGAGGAATCAAGCCGCGAGGTAAAAACTCATTTAAACCGCATTGAAGCTTTCTCGGATAAATCACATCCATCCGTGGCTATTATCGAAGCGGAAATCAATGCCATCATTGACCGTTGGCAGAGCAAGATCGAAAAGTTGGGAGCTCAACCTAAGGGCCTATGGATGGCCGATTTTGACAACGGGGATGGCTACTATTGCTGGAAATATCCTGAGGTTGAAATTAATCACTGGCATGGCTACCAAGACGGCTTTTCTGGGCGTATATTGATTGAATGAGAATCGCCTTAGCCCAAATCAATCCGACGTTAGCAGACTTTGAATCCAACAAAGAAAAAATTTTAGATTTCGTCCACCAGGCGCAACAACGCAAGTGTGATCTTGTCGTGTTTCCTGAGTGTTCTCTTTTTGGCTATCATCCCTTCGATCTTCTTGAACGCGCCAAGATCGTCGCCAAGCAGGAAGCCGTCTGCAAGGAATTGATTCGCAAACTACCGAAAGGGATCGGCGTTATCTTCGGACTCATAACTAAGAATCCCGCAAAAAAAGGCCGCCCGTATTTTAACAGTGCCATGTTTGTCGCCAAAGGGCAAAAGCCGCGCTTCTTCCACAAGCAGCTTCTGCCTACGGGTGACGTTTTTGATGAGGCTCGCTTTATTGAACAAGGCGATCTCTCTAAAAATTATTTTGCGTGGAAGGGAAAAAAGTTTTTCCTGACAATCTGTGAAGACATCTGGGCATGGCCGGATAAAAAAGGTCATTCTCCTTATATTGAAAATCCTCTGCAAAAAGTAAAAAAGCAAAAAGTGGATATGGTCATCAATCTTAGCGCTTCTCCGTACTTTGTTGGGAAAATGAAGCAAAGAGAATACGTTGTTAGCCAAACCGCAGCCGCTTTTAAAGCGCCGATGATGTACGTCAACCTTGTGGGCGCTCAAGACGAAATCATTTTCGATGGCGGAAGTTTCGTCGTTGATAAAAAAGGCAAGAAAGTTCTGACGTGCCAGCAGTTCGAAGAAGATATCAACGTTATTGATCTCGATACATTGGAAGCATGGAACGAAAATCCCAAACTCGAAGCGACAGAAGAGCTTCGTCGCGCGTTGGTTCTGGGTATCCGCGATTTCTGCGCAAAAACAGGTCTAAAGAAAATTCATTTGGGGTTGAGTGGTGGCATCGATTCTGCGGTGGTGGCCGCTCTGGCAGTCGATGCTCTCGGTCCCAACAACGTCGTCACTATCGGATTGCCGGGGCCGTTTAATGCTCCTGAGAGTTTATCTTTAGCAAAAGATCTTGCAGGAAATCTGGGAGTGGAATTCAAAGTCGTTGAAATTGGCTCCATGTATGAAGAGGTTGTAAATTCTCTTGAAAAAGGTTTGGGTCTTTCAGGGTTCAGTCTGGTGAATGAGAATTTGCAAGCGCGTTTGCGTGGAATTACTTTGATGGCCTATTCCAATAAGGAAAACAGCCTTCTTCTTACAACCAGTAATAAAAGTGAATACGCTGCTGGTTACTCGACACTGTATGGAGACATGTGTGGTGGTTTGGCTCCGCTCGGCGATCTTACAAAAGAGCAAGTCTACGCTTTAGCACGTTTTTATAACAAACAAGGCGAAGTCATTCCCAGCCAGATTATTGACCGTGCACCATCAGCAGAACTTCGCCCGAATCAAAAAGATCAAGACACATTACCGCCTTATGAGGACCTGGATAAGTCTGTGGAAAATCTTGTTGCGCAGTCTGGAGCTGCAAGGACGACAGCAGACAAATGGTTGCTTCCGGTTTTGTTAAGAACCGAGTTCAAGCGTTGGCAAGCGCCGCCGATTTTGAAAGTGTCTTCACACTCTTTCGGACGCGGACGCAGATATCCGATTGCTCACAAAGCAAAAGAATAACATTTGTTAATGAGGCAGACGTTACCGTATTGAAGGCATCAAAATACAAGACTTAAGTTATTGCTGCCTTCCTCTTTAGAGGCCTAAGCTCAACGAATCCATCGCACCAGGAGGATTCGGTGAAAAACAAAAAAATATTTTTGGCTTCTCTTTTAATACTAGCAACAACGGCGACGGCGCTGGCTTGGAACTTTCACAAACAAGATTTGCTGTCAGACGGAAGAGATATTTTCCGTTTTGATACTTTTGGTAGTGAAGCCTTTTGGGGTGGAAAGCTAAAAATTCATCGCGCCATTATTGGTGCCAAAAATGGTGGAGTGGGCGCTGGCGTAAGCCCTAGAACCGCATTGGCGGTGGGCTTGAAAGTCGATGTGGATTCGCTGTCTCCTGAAACACTGGCGGCCATTCAAAATGGAACTGCCGATCTCGATGATCCCAACACAAGCATTCAGCTTTTAAAAGAAGAAGCCATTGTGGGGCTTAAAGGTATCTTCAATAAATCCGGCAAAATGACTTCGGTGGGCATTACCTGCGCTCTTTGCCATTCCACTGTAGATAACTCCCTGACGACCGGGATTGGACATCGTCTTGATGGTTGGCCTAATCGCGATTTGAACGTCGGCGCGATCATAAATCTTTCACCTGATTTGACAGTCGTAAATAATCTTTTGGGTGTCGATGATGCTACGACAAGAAAAGTGATTCTCGCGTGGGGACCGGGAAAATTCGATGCAGAGCTTTTCCTTGATGGAAAAGGCTTCCGCCCTGACGGAAAAACGGCTGCGACTTTGCTTCCACCGGCCTATGGCTTGGCGGGTGTGAATCTTCATACATATACAGGCTGGGGTTCTGTCACGTATTGGAATGCATTCGTGGCGAATTTAGAAATGCACGGCCAAGGAAATTTCTATGACCCTCGTCTTGATGATCCGGTGAAGTTTCCGGTGGCAGCTCGAGCACGCATGGGTCACACAAAAACGGACAATGACTTGATCACACCAAAACTTGCGGCTTTGCATTTTTATCAATTGTCTCTTTTAGCGCCGCAAGCTCCGCCAAGTTCTTATGACCAAATTATGGCTACGCGCGGGGAAACTCTTTTCAACGGTAAAGCTAAGTGCGCCACTTGTCATGTTCCGCCTCTTTATACGGAACCAGGTTGGAATATGCATAAAGGCTCTGAGATTGGTATTGATGAATTTCAAGCGAAGCGATCTCCGGATGAGCGCTATCGAACTACGCCGCTAAAAGGGGCTTGGGCTCACGCGCAAGGAGGCTTCTATCATGACGGTCGTTTCGCAAATTTTGCGGAAGTTGTGAATCACTACAACGGACACTTTAAGCTCGGTTTGTCGAGTGGTGAAAAAGCGGACCTCGTTGAATTCCTTAAATCCCTTTAAGGGCAAAGACCCATTTCCGAGAACGAGGCAAAAAAAAGCCTGCTTGTTTAAAACTCGCAGGCTTTTTTTATTCATTTTTTAAAAGGAAAAACTAAAGAAGATTTCCGAACAAATCCATTTGTTTTGGTTGGCGCACGATTTGTGGGAAACGAAGCTCAGGTTTACCCGTCAACGCCACAAGATTTCCTACTTGAGGTGGTTGGCCACCGATGGAAATTCTTTTTACCATCTGATGGAATAAGTGACCGCAATATGAAGCATCCTCTTCAGCTCTATGGAAATCTGTCGTAGGAATCTTCAAGTGCTGTACAAGAGTTCCCAACTTGTAGTTAGGAAGTCCTGGAAAAACTTTTCTTGCGATCGGAAGAGTGTCGAGAATCAAACCTTTAGGCGCGACTGTTTCGTACTTTTTGATGTCTGCTGTAAGGAACTGAGCATCGAAAGGCGCGTTGTGAGCAACAAGAATGTCGTCGCCGCAGAATTCTGCCAATGAAGGCAAAAGACTTTCGATAAGTGGTTTTCCTTTAACCATGTCGTCGCTGATGCCGTTGACTGCAGAAGCGCCTGGCGGAATCGGACGTTGTGGGTCAACGAGAGTCGCAAAGATCGCCTCCGGCTGTCCATCGATGAAGCGCACGGCTCCGATTTCTACAATTTGATCTACTCCAGGAACAGTACCAGTGGTCTCTAAGTCAAAAGCTATGAATCTCATGAAAATATTGATACAAAATGGAGAGGGTTGTTTCAACTAAAGAGTGCCCTTTTGAAGGAGTTCCCTGGAGTGAAGCCTAAGTCTGGAAAATATATAACCTTTTTACCGGACGAGCTTATTGTCCCGGTGGGTCAAAAAGACGAGTCTGTCTTGGACGTGGCTTTACGGAATGGCGTAAACATCAATCATACTTGTGGCGGGAATGGGACCTGCGGAACATGTCTGCTTTGGGTGGAAGAAGGTCTTGAAGAACTCCATCCGCGCAGTGAATTGGAGGCCGAAATGGCCATGGACCGAACGTTCCGCAAAGAGGAGCGTCTGGCCTGCCAAATTCATCCGATCCATGGTCTTAAGGTGCGTATCCCGAGTGGTTCTTAGGGCTTCACGAAGAACGGATTTGTGTAAATCCAGGTAATCCACTTTTTAGCGTCAGGAAGCGGGAGCATAGGGCTGACTCGCACCTGGACACGGTAAGTACCAGGCTCCGTAATTTGATAGACGCCTTCCGGCTGATTAAAGCGTGTGACGACTTCTCCGTTTTTGAAGACAAGAATCTCAAAGAAATCTTTAGGTTTTGCCGGCAGAGCAATTCGCAAAGACATGTTCTTGGAAAACTTCACTTCAGAACCCATTAAATGCGATTTGTTTTCCTCTTCCAAAGTCGCTGTGAAACCTTTTGGGTCGCCGAGCATATCAAGAGCAATATAGAAGTTTCCGTTTTTTAAAGCATTGAACACTTTCACGCGATCACTGTTGAAACTTCCCGTCAGTTCTGACTTAAGCAAAACGTGATTGCTCACGAACTCAAACGATCTTTTGTAGCTAGGAAAGCGAATGAAATAATTTGCCAAAGGAATCGCGCGCGCGGACGCTTCTGTCCCTGCATACACGATAATTTTTCTTTGCTGACTGAGTTTATCCAGAAGAGCGATTTCGTCAGTGGGTTCCGTGTAAAGACGAAGAAACGCCAAACGCGGATTAAATGGATAAATCAAAAAACTCCATAGAGTGGAAATTTTTGACTCTTCCCAGGCTCTGTTAGCGAGACTCTTAAGATTGACGAGTTCAAACCCGTCAAGACCCGTGGGAATGTCTCCGCTCCACGAGTAGCCGGCTTTATAAGGATGTGAGAGGATGACGAGCGATTCTTTACTCGCACCAAGATTTTGTGAAAGAAGGTCCGCCAGCTTGACCTGCGCTTCGCCGAAGTTGTTGCCGATGCTCTCCTGATTTAATGAGTAATAAATCAAACGCGAATCCAGATAACTGTATTTGCCCGCGGAAAAAACCAAGAGATTGCCGTGATAAGATTCGAACGTCGTTGGCATATTGAAGATATTCAAATCCGTGAACATCAAAAAATCCAGGTTCGCCAATTTCGCCGAAGTGATAACGAAGCTGGCACTGGCAGAGCCACTGCTTAATTCCGTATGTACGTTAAGAACGCCTTTATAATCATTGATATTTGCAGAGTGTTCGCGGGCGATTTGCGGAGGAATAACGCTGGGCTCGTACTGGTTTACGTAAAAACCGTACAAGAAAAAAGTGACCAGCAAAAAAGAAATAGCGCCTATCAGTTTCATTAGCGTGTGAATTCCAACAACACAAAGTCAGGGGAGATCTTTTTGATTTCCTTCATTTGCCATTGTTGTTCGGAAACCCACGCAGGTAAACCATTTGTCTCGCGCTTCACTAAATAAAACCTATTTCCGGTTGGCATGGCCTCGGGAAGCGTGTCAAAGAAATCAAAACGGCTGATATCTTTAAGCTTAAACGTAGGAACCTTGCTAAAATACCAAAGCGAAGCCGCCATTTGATAGCTGCTGGCGTAAAGAGGAGACACTTCTTTAGCAACGGCGCTCAGGTTTTGGAAGTCATAAGGCTCGCGAACTTTCGAGTTTAGATTGCGAAGCTGAGGAATAAAAAGAGTGGCCACAACGACCGTAACAATGAGGCCCCAAAAACCAATGTAGTACTTAAGCCACGTTTCAATTCGTGGATAAAATAGCGCCAACGCCAACACCGCAGGATATGCAATGATGGGCCAATTTGCCTCAACCAAGGCGCGGAATGAAGTCGCGAAGAAAAATAAAATCGGACCCCAGGCAAAATAATAAAGCCAACGCATATTCGTTGGGACTTTCGCACGCAAAGCAGCCCAAAAGACCAAAGGAAAGATGATCAGAACTTGTCCCAGCAGATAGGAAACAGTCCACTCGGGATTGTAGACGGATTTTTCAAGACCGTGATTGAGTTGAAATCGGAAAGACTGGAAATCGTTTTGCAGATTCCAAACTAAAACTGGCGCACAAAAAATAAGACCCGTGATGATCGTAAGCAGGACACCGGTCCAACGCGCCTCACGCCATTTTTTTTCCGCAAGCAAATAAATCAGAAGACATGGCACAAAAAGGACGATGTGATACTTCGAGCAAAATCCCAACCCCAGCGCCGAACCGAGAGCCACATACGATGAAATTTTTTTGGTTTCCAAGGCTTGCAGTGCGAAGTACATGGAAAGGGACCAAAAGAACACGACGGGAACATCCGGTGTCACGATTAAAGAGCCAAAACCTAAAAGAGGAGAGAACAGAACGAGATAAATCCAGATCTTAAACTTCTCAAGCGAGACACGATCCTTCAGAATGAAGTACCAAACTAAAATCGTAAGATGACCGAGAATTACTGATGGCCAACGGACCGCATGCAGCAACGGCTCCAAAAAACTTCCCAGTGAAAAAAGCCACGCCACCATGGGTGGATGATCAAAGTAAGAAAGTTGCAGGCGCTGGGACCAAACCCAGTAATAGGCTTCATCGGCACTCAAGGGTATGAGTGCCGCAAGAACGAGTTTAAAAATAAGACTGAGGGTCCAAAGACGACGAAGGTCTTTCAAGATTAATAGCTCAACTTAATAGGTTTACCGAGATCGCCCGGGATACCGACTTCTTTTCCGTTATGAATAAGATTTACAGCGCCGCCGTTAGAGAAGTTGATTTTAAGTCCGCTCTTGCTCTTGAAAGTATGTACTTGTTCAGCAGAAAGACGGATCTTCTGTGGCTTGCCATTTGGAGCTGCGTATTCGATCTCAACTGTATCCAATGCCTCGACGATCAACTCGACAGGTTTGTTTGACTCTTTTGGAGTCGGCGTCGGTGTTGGAGACGGGCTTGCGACAGGCGTTGCTGTCGGCGAAGGACTCACAGCGGGAGTTGGCGTCGGTTTCGCTGTAGCTACTGGAGTTGGCGAAGGTGATGGTGAAACCGCCGGTGTCGGTGACGCTGTTGCTATAGGCTTCGCCGGAGTTGAAACGGCAGGTGAAGCGGCCGGGGTTGGACTTGGCAATGTCGCAGGCACAGTCGCTGCGGGCGTCGTCAAAGAACCCAACGGGCTCTCAGTTGTTGTCGCAGCAGACGTTTCAACTTCTGTGAGTTGTGGCGTTTCTGCGGTTACCGGAGTCGCTCCTTCCATGGTTTGTGCCACTTCAGAGCTTGGAACTTCGGCTTCTTTAGAATACTTATCGATCATTTTTTTAGTGAATAGAATCAAGCCTACCAGAACAACACCGACAGAAATGATGGCGACGGTTTTCGTTGTTTTATTTTCGCGAAGAGATTCCATTCCATCAGATTTAGAAGAAGGTGGAGGCGTTCTGCGAATCGGCGTTACGCTTGCTTCCGTTTTGTTTTCCTGAGGCTCACTTCCCGTCGCAGTAGCGGCACCGGCACCGGGCGCATTTTCAGTGATTAAAGTCGCTGATTTGTCAGACTCCGTGGGACGAATATAAGGTTTCGGTTTTGTCGAACCCATTTCTTCGTAAAAAACCTCAAGGACTTTGTCGGAATCTAAATGCAAAAAGTTCGCATAACTTTGCACAAAACCGCGCAGAAAAGTTTTCGCGGGAAGGTGAGCGTCGTCGCCCTCTTCAATCGCTTTTAAAACTTTGCTGTTAATTTTTAAAGAAAGACCAATCTCGTTGAGAGAAAGACCTTTTTCCTCGCGGGCTTTCTTTAAAATTTCTCCGGTCTTTTTCATCCGTGTCCCTTTCGAATCAAACTAAGCATTCCCTTGGCTTTCTCGCGATACTTTCCTGTCGGATAGTATTTCACGATTTCCTCGAAGCGTGCGATCGCCTTGGATTTGTCACCTAGACGATAGTAAGCTAAAGCGCTGAAGTAATGAGGTTCATCGTACAAGTTCTTTTGGCAAAATCCAATGGCGCGATCCAGAGCCTCGGTGGCTCGTGAATAGTCCTGGGTTTCAAAGAACGTTCTGCCAAAATAAGTATTCGCGATGCAGTCGTCAGGTTGTGAGCTCAGCACCTTTGAAAAAGCACTGCGAGCTGCCGAATAATCTTTTTGATTGAATTTCGCGAGACCGAAATTAACGTACGCTTTTTCTGGACTTCCGTAGGTAAGGTCGTTCAAGACGATTTTCAACTCGCTCTCAGCTTCGGCGTATTTGCCTTCCTCGATAAGCACGCGCGAAAGGTTGTTGCGAGCTTCCGTATATTTTGGCTCTAGGTCTATAGCTTTACGCAAATGTTTTTCAGAAAGATCATAGCGCTCTCTGAAAAAATAGACCAAGCCCAGATTGTTCTGAACGACCGGGTCGGAAGAGTTGAGTTCTTCAGCCTTAAGAAGATCACGAAGGGCTGCCGGATAGTTGCCGCTCTCGAGTTGGGAAGCTCCCATTCGAAGATAGAGATCGGCTTTTTCTTTGTCCTTACTGGCACAGCCCACTATTGAAAGTGCACAGAGCGCGAGAATCCATTTACGCATGTTAAAAAGGTATCACTCGAGAGCTATTAGTCAACCCTGAGCTCAGCAATAGTCTCGACATGGTCTGTTTGCGGGAACATCTCGAACGCTTGAACTCGAGAGAGGGTGACACGCTTACCGAGTTTCTCGGCCCACGCAAAGAACCAGTTAAGGTCGCGCGCCAGGGAAACAGGGTGACAGCTGATATAAACGATCTTTTTCGGGTGAGCTGCCGCCAATGCACGCATAATGTACTTGCTCGCACCGGCGCGAGGCGGATCGAGCAGGACTAAATCCTGGTTTCCGATGACGGCTCTGCGCATGTAGCTTTCGACATCAGACAGAAAATAGCGCATGCGCTTTTCTTTGATACGGGATTTAGCGCGTTCGACAAGTTTGGGGTTGAGCTCGACACCAACGACCGACGAATTTTGATACTTCGATGCCAAAGGGAAAGTAAAGTTGCCAGCGCCGGCGTAAAGGTCGAAAACCCGTTCATAGTTGTAATCGCCAGCCCATTCAAGAGCCCTGTTCACCAGGTCTTCATTTTGAAAGCGGTTCACTTGAGAAAAACCGATGCCGTCATCTTCATCGGTGATGAGCCCGTAGCGCACATCGCCTTCTTCAGCGATGTACATTTCCATTCTCTGTAAATCTTTGGACTGTTTCTGTTTTGCCCAATCACGGACTTCAGAAAACTTATTGGTCAAAGTTTCTTCTGTGATTAAGCAGTCTTTGATCTCAACGATGTCGTGCGAGTTTCTTGCAAAGAAACCGAACTTTCCGTCTTTGAACTTTGGTTGAATACGATTGCGATAACGAAGATGGCGCGGACTTCCTTTGATCGGAAGATATTCAAACTGCAAACCGGGATTGAACTTTTTGATCGTCTCTAAAACCAGTTTTTCTTTTTGGCGAAGCTGTTCTTCTTCCGTGATGTGCTGCCAGTTGCAACCGCCACAGATAGAAGCGACAGCACAGGGTGCATCCCGGCGAGCAGGACCTGGTTTGAGAATTTCAACGATCTTGGCTTCAACGAAATTCTTTTTGACGAGAGTGACCTCGGCCAAAACTTCTTCATTGGGCGCTGCTTGAGGAACGAAGACAACCATGCCCTCGTGTCGAGCGACTCCAGCACCGCCAATGGCGAGTTTTTCGATATTGAGTTTGATCTTTGAACCAAGAAGGGGAGCTTGCGCTCCCCCCTTGTTTGTTTTTACAGACATTTAAAATCGCTGTTTCAGTTTAAATAATTAAACGTTGCAGATTTCGTGTTTTTCGAAGAACAAAGCAAGTTCGCGAGCTGCAGAAGCTGCAGAGTCAGAACCGTGAACTGCGTTCTCACCAACGTTGTCACCGAACTTAGCGCGAACTGTTCCTGCGTTAGCTTTTTTAGGATCCGTAGCACCCATGATTTCGCGGTTTTTCAAAACTGCGTTTTCACCTTGCAAGCACATCAAACAAACTGGGCCAGAAGTCATGAAAGAAACAAGCTCACCGAAGAAAGGACGCTCTTTGTGTTCAGCGTAGAACTCTTCAGCTTTAGCTTTAGAAAGAATAGTGATTTTCGCTGCAGCGATTTTCAAGCCGTTTGCTTCAAACATGCTGATGATGTCGCCGATAGCGTTTTTCTTCATTGCGTTTGGCTTAATGATTGAGAATGTTTGCTCGATAGCCATGGATATCTCCTTGTTTATTTACAATCTGTTTTAGAAACGTCAAAGAACCTAGGAGTTTTAACGAATTGAGTGACACATGTCCACTCCTGGTTTCGTCCTGAATGGACATTCCTTACGTTAAGCTTGGTTTGCACCGCGAGGTCATAACCTTGGTCCGGCGTGGTGAAGTCCTGATACGTGATTTGATAAGTTTTGTCGGCATCAAGAAGGCTCAAAGTTTCTTCCACACTTTCCGTTGTCATGATCACGATTTCATCGATACGACCGGCAAAAGCGGGGCTCGCTGCAAGCAGGGCAAAAACCAATAATTTCTTCATCTTAGATCTCCTGGATGGGGCTTTTCTTAGGACTATTGCTGCAAATAGTCAAATAAAAATCTCATCCAGGAAAAGAGTCGTTATTTTAGAAACGGATGCTGACGGAAAGGCCGATACTCAGACCCGCTGGCTTAGGGCAATTTCGGTTCGGGTCACACGATGGAGGTGGTTTAAAGAAACCGACGGAGGTTCTGTTATCTGTGACGGAGCCGATCGCGGCGTTGATAGTCTCCATGATGTTCGCGGCCTTCTTTACGATGGATTTATACTGAGATTCCGTGATGCTGATTTCTCCGCGATTGTAGATAAGCTTACGCGAAACGGAGTTGGCAATGCGGTGATCTTTTCTTTTGCCTTCCTCGGTGTGACTTTTCAGCACGAATGCGAGAGTAAATGTTGTTTCTCTACGTTCTTCCATGGCGCCGAAATCGCGTTGACGGAAAACTGTCAAATTGGCTTTGTCACGGCGGGAACTCACACGGAAATAATTGTCTGTCTCTCGACTTCTGGGAATGCCTACGATGACGGCGACTCCTGGAGACGCTATCGTCAGTTTATCTGCATGGGCGGATTCAGCCTCCGAGACAAATTCAAACTCATTGGCAGGAACAGTGATAATGGCGACAGAGAATGGATTTTCACCGCCACCAGTACAGAATGAAAGAACGTTCGTGCCTGTGAGCGCAAGCACCTTTTGCTGAGCGATATCACAAGCTCTGTGATCGCGGGAATCAGCAGCGATAATAAAACCTCGAGCGAACGACTCTTCAGAAGATGCAAGTGAGTTGATTGCACTGAGTAGGATCGAAGTAATAATTAAAAGACTTGTTCTTTTCATATAGGAGCTTTTATCACAACAAGCCCCATCGTGTGGGACCCGTAATGATTCCAGAAAAGAATTCTGTAGCTGTCGACTCTTTCGACAGAAGGACACTTTCTGTCCTCTCTAAATTGAATTAGAGCTGTCTAAAGAGTCTGCAAGAAGATTATGAGGTTTTTCTTGTCTTCCGCAGAGAGGATTTCTTTGCCGTCTTTGATGAAAATGCGATCGTCGTGGCCCGCATTCGACATGCCCTTTTTTCGAGTGTCGTAGAGGTGCTCAGGAGTTTTCCAAGCCTGCGGAGTCATCACTCCTGTCGGGTAACCGTTGCAGGCGAAATCGAAATCCGTCACAGGATTTAAGGCTTCTCCGGAATAATAAGCTTTCGGTCTTTTCGCCGATGGAGTCAAAAGAGCGCACAAACTTGGAATTGAGTTGTTATGGAAGTAAGGCCAACGCGCCCAAATACCTACAAGAGGTGGCGGCACGTATCCAGGTTGAGCTTTGATGACGATGCCGTTCTTTTTGGAAATTTCGAGATCATTGAGTTGCTCAAGGGATTTCATTCCCAAGCGGCGATAGGGATCGGTGCCGACGTCAACGACCGGCGTTTTCTCTTTGTAGCGCACTTGGACCGTCTTGAGTTGTTCTTTCAAAGGTAAACTCTCTGAACCTGCGACACTCCATGCTTTGTCATAATGACCATGGCACTTCGCGCAGTTGTTTTTGAAAACCTGCTCTCCCAGTTTGGCTCTGCCTAAGTCGATCTTCGAAGCTGGAAAGAAATCCGTGATATGAGGAGCCTGACTAGAGAAAACAGCAGTCGTTAATTCTTTAATAACTTGATCGTTCTCTGCCAGCCACTGTTCAAGCTCGTGGAGATCGGCACCACGGCCGATTTCATTCCAAATCAAGTTCGTAAAAATGGGATTGCCGCTAAGGACACTTCCGTCAGAAAGCCAGCGATTTTTATATTTCAAGTTCCACCAGACAGCCGGTTTTGAATCGGCAGGATGATCATCCAAAAGCGCATCACGACGAGGAAAGCGCGCATGCCATTCGCTGTAAGAGGCATAGGCATCCTTTGCACGGCGGTTGAGTGACAGGCTGACTTGCGCAAGTGAAGTATCCAGCCCCAAGGCGATCGGCGCTTTTAAAGAGACGAAACGCAAACGATCTTTCGACTGCGACAAAAGATCCACTTCTGCTTTCGTGGCCCCCGTGTAGGCGCCAAAGATGTGGGGATCGATGACTGTCATCGCTTGTTTTGCTTTAATGAAGAACTCATTGGCGCGCGGAAAGCGATTGGTCATCCCAAGAACTGTTTTTCCAAAAAGATTGCTTGAGTGGCAGGCAGCGCAGCTGAAGGTAAAACCTTGAGCGCCGTTTCTTTCGATCAAACCAAAACCCATGCGTTCATCGGGACGAATGTTGTTGGGATAAGGAACGGCGTAAACGCCTTCATCTGTTGCTTTTGGATATTTGTGAAGTCCTAAAGTTCTAAGAACGTCGTCGAAACTTTTGTAACCACTCACACCGTTTAGAATCTTTTGCAGCCACTTTTTGAATGGATTTTTGGGATCTTCTTCGATGAGCCTTTGCACGGGTGCATAGGGTGGCAGCATGCCGGTGACACTTACGGGATAAATCTGCGTGTGAATCTTTCCCTGATTTTTAAATTGAACGAAATCCTCATCGCTCCATTGATAAATATTTTCGCGACCTGTTGCTGGGACCACGGCTCCTTCAGACCAATCAGGCTCGCTGAAAGCGTGACTTAAGGAAGCAAAAGAAAGAGCGAATATTACAAGAAGACATCTATTCATGACGTCAGTTTAATTACGAACAAGCAATACAAGACAATCACTATCTGTTCTTTGCTGTAAGGCGCGATGTTCTTTAAAAAATTTACAGGCAATAAATGGGGAGGTTGGAACTGAGGACAAGAGGTCTTTTGCCACCAGCCCTCAAGCGTCGTTTACTTCACGAGACTCACTACCTAAAATTTCCCTGAGCGCGACTTTTAAATCTGTCTCGCCAAGGAGGGTCCCATGAAGTTCCTAGTAGCATCTTTTATGGCTCTTTCGCTCTGTCTTGTTACAAACACGAGCGTCGCCGCTGAGTTTACTCCCGAGGGAGGACCCGGCACTTTAGAGAATGTCTTGCCACTCACCGAAGATAAAATGAGCTTGCCGGATTTCGCTGAACGTCTTCTGACTCCGCAGGGAAATGACGATGTCGAGAACCAAACCTACACATGCCGTGCATGGACAACATGCCCGGGCGGCTACCAAATTTCCTGCTGGTCACGCGGCTATCGCTGTAGCTCTTCCGTCATCCCCGGCTACAAAGTTTCCTGCAGCGCCACTTCCCGCAGCGGCTACACTCGTTGGTGGACTTATTACTGTTATTAGAAGACAAAGAACTAATGGCTTCCTTTTCGTATAAGGAAGCCATTGAAAATCAATTATTGATATTTATCGTTATAAACATAAATAAGTTGATAAAAACCCGCTTCGGGTATTTCATAACATTAGAGCAGTTATTAAGTTGTATTTTGAAGAGGTTACTGTGAACGGGCGGTTATCGAAGAGTCTTGGATCATATTTTTTTGATAGATCAATTATAGGAGTTGGAACGCTTGCTTTAGGTGTAATTCTTGTATCGTCAGTTTCACCATATTTTGTGGGTCCCGACAGCTATTTTATAACACCAATCTATATTTGGATTGCCGCGAATATCGGAGTTCACCCTCTCGCTTTCGTTCTTATTTCAGGGCTTTTGTTTTGGCTTATATTCGGAATCTTTCCTCGAGAGTCCGTTCCTTACGTCGCAATTATTTTAAATTTAATTACAACTGCCATCGGAACATATTGGCTGGTTGGTTCTAAACGATATATCACTCCTTATTATCCGGTAAGTTTTTACCTTTGGATGATTCTCGCGTTCATATGTGTGCAAAGTGCCTGCTGGATCGTCGCCCTAAAATTCAAACGACCGATGAGTGCCAATGTTTATCGCTCGGTAAATGCGCTTCTTATTACTCTGAACGTGTGTTGGAGCTTAATGCCTTACTATGGGATTCGATAATTAATAAACATGTGAAGATTACGTGACCTGATAAGTCGGGAGTAAAATAATGAAAATTATTTCGACGATAGTTACAATGGGCTTAATTGGAATCTCAATTGCCATGGCAAAGTGGGTGGCACAGAGTTATCCACCAGACTCCGCTTTAAAGAGTTTGGACTTTAAAACGAGGTTTTATGTAAGAATCTTTCCGTTTGGTAGCAGATGGGTGCCTTATGTTGACCAAAGTTTTAGTAAATTGATGCGAGAATATTCCAGACGTCTACTATATTCTTATTACTTAATGATTGCGTTGGTTTTCATATTCTCTGCTAAGCGTTTTATCTAAGCAAAACGCAAAAACCCCAACATAATTTTTTGTGTTGGGGTTTAGTTCTAAGTGCCGTAGAAACTACTCTTCGCCATCCATGCGCGCTTCGATTTTTCCGGAGCAATCAACAACGTACCAGCCCCAGCAAGAAGCGCCAGCGGCACAGTAGCCGTCATAAACCGCAGATGTTTGGTAGACCATACCGCGAGCATCCCATTCCAGGGATTTAACAGCGTGAGAAACGTCTCTTTGTGTAAGAGGAGCATCGTCTTCGCTCAACCAGTAGAAATCATCTACCGGTACTGTGCCCACAAGCGGGTTCATATACTTTTTAAGAGTAGATTGCGCTTCATTTAAGCTGATGCACTCTTTAGGCTCGAGAGGAAGCTCAAGCTGTTCAGCAAAAGATATTTGAGAAAAAGAAACCAACACTGACAAGAAAAGGAAAGCCACCGACTTCACAAAAGACCTCCGTTTTTAATTATTTATGTGGACGGAGAGGGTGTACCAACTTTTCCCTGAATTTGAAAGACCACGTTGTTAAGATTACATACTGGATTGGGTTTGGTTTTGGTTAAGACAGTAGGTGCCTATTCAAGAAAAACTTAGAGCATGGTCTGCTGACCCTACAAAGGGTCTATCTCATCATTGATATCTCAAATGGGGTGGCTAACTTCACGCCTGCTTTTCCAGACACCTTAAGGAACCAAATAGTTGTCCAGTACCGAAAAAATAGATAAAATTGGACATGGGAAAATTTAGAATTTCTTTTGGGGGCGCTTCTTGTGTCGAGTGTAGAGCAAGAAGTGCTGAAGAAACATCTCTTTGTGAAGTTGTCTTAATGAGATTGGAGCACATAAAAGCTCTATCGTTTGAGCAGCTTAAAAACTTTCCCGAGGAAGAGTACGAAAATTTTGATATTAAGGGAATTCAAACTGCATTGACAATCCATAGATGTGATCTTGATGAACAATCGATACTGATTGTAGTACAGGTTTTTTTACCAACTTGGAAATTTCCAACGTATTTTTCTGTCAATGGTGTCGGTAAAATGTTTGCGGATGGAATTATTGTTAACAAAAATGGACAAAAATCCGATGCGCCCGATGAATACCTTTTTCAATATAGATAGATACTAAATTGCTTGAAGCGGGCAACTATTAAGACATATAGGGGCCAAACCGTGGCCAAAAGTTCACTGAAATTCTCGAAATCCAGCCCAAAACCCCTCTCGGGTCTGGGGCCGCCCGCGATTCTTACGCAGGCTATTTTTCCAAAAGGGACCCAATTTTCAAAGATTTTGTATAGCCATAGAGAGGAAAATAATATCGAAAAATAAGATAAACAAAAATATTTCTGCAATTTTAGTGAAGCTAGCACGGCCTTTTCTTTCAGTTGCATTTATCACGACGGCAGTGGTTTTACTGGTCAGTATGAAATTTCTTGTTGAACCTTGGTGGGAAGCTGTTTGACTCTTATTGGAACTCTTTTGGGCTTTTATAGTATTTGGCTGACGCTAGAGATTTATCGCATTGGCGATCATTTATCCCCGTGAACGGACGAAGTTACTTGAAGGTCAGCATAATGTCATAAAGGAAGTTCATCTTTCGGTGACGGTTCGCTACGGAAAGGTTTATAAGATACTTTCAACGCCTAAAGGAAGCGTAAAGGCTATTTACGATCTCCAAGGAAATCTCACACAAGAATTCGAATACGACGAATACGGCGCGATTCTGAATGCAAAGAACCCTTTCTTCCAACCACTTACATTCAATTCGGGATTATACGATTACGATACTAAGCTCGTTCGATTCGGTGCCAGAGATTATGATCCTGAGGTGGGGCGGTGGACTTCGAAAGATCCGATCTTGTTTGAAGGCGGGGATACGAATTTGTATGGTTATACTTTCAACGACCCCGTGAACTTCATTGACCCAAGTGGTTTGGCTGTTGGTGACTGGTGGGACTTGCCTGCGAACTACAATAGATCACGTGAGATTGCCAACGAGGAGTATGCAAATTGGAGCGGTCACCACAATGACCGGGGAGATGCAATGAGGCATTATGAGTGGAGTCGACGGACTACCGCAGAGACCAACTCCTTTACGGCATTCACAGCCGGATGGGCCCATGAAATTGAATACTTCTTTAGGCGCGGCACTATGCCTGCGAGTCAATACTTGCGAGAATCAATGATGGATGTGCACAATAATGCTTTGGGACGCCAAAATGGCAGAAATGGAAATTTGATATGTCCGTCAAATTTATCTACTCAGCCTGGTTCCGGAGGATATTGAAGTGACGCTAAAAAGAATTATTCCTAGGTTGGCAATAGGCGTGGTTAGTATCGTTATTGCCGTACCAATTAACGCGAAGATTTTCGGGCTATTTGTTAACCCGAATACCGCAGAGATTGCCTTTGAAAATAGATCGAGCCTACAAGTTGAATCGATTGATGTTCGATTATGCTCCGATCTTCAGACGATTGGCCCCGTAGATCCAGGCAAGACGGCGTCACTTAAATTCAATGTATTAGGCGACTGCCATTACTCCATTCAAGCTCGCCTAACTGGCGACAAGCTCTTGAATGCTGAGTTCGGCTATGTCACTGCTGGCTCGGATTTTAAAGACACTGTCACTGTCGAAGATAATCAACTTATCGAAGGCAAGCAAACGATCGAATCTGACCCCAATTATTTAATAAGAACTATCAGCGTGCTTTTGACATATGTCCTGATTGTATTCATCTTATACAAAGTCCTCATGCTTCTTTTGAAGAAGGTAAGACCGGAGCGTGCCTAAATCGTGCCAACAAAATCCAGAAAATCTGGAAAATTTGGACGGGTTGGTCGGTGGACAAGCAAGGACCCGATCTTGTTTGAAGGCGGGGATACGAATCTGTACGGGTATGTTGCCAATGATCCAATCAACCTGATTGATCCAACGGGTCTTTATTGGTTTCGCCAAAACTGGCAAACTCCAGGAGAAGTCGGTCGTGTTGGTTCGATTGTACCGCCAGCACCAGCAGAGCAAATCAGTGACTTTATCGAGAGATATTGACTGACCCCGATGTTCATACCACCACAATATACCTTATAGGGTGAGCTAAGTTAAGGGGTGCAGGTCACACGGTTTGGCCACGAATAAGCCCATCAATCTATTTCGGCTTAGCCTTTTCCCGTACTTTCTTGAGCCATACGTCCCCATCAGTTTCAATTAGCTCGAAACTTTTTAGATGATAAGGCTTATCTAAGAAAACAAGATACTTCTTTCCTTTTTGGAAGTTAGGAACAATTTCACAGCTTGGCTCTATCTGCCCTCGTCCTCCTGATTTCGACCAGAAGCTTTCAAGTGTATGGGCCTTGAAATCCGTTCCGGTTTCTTCTGTTATCAGGGCGGGAACTTGAAACTTCTCCCTCTTTTTCCCTTTTATTCTTTCAATAACCTTGAAATCAACTTTTCCATCTAAGCTCCCCAGAGCTTCTGCCAAATAAATATTATTTGTCCTTTTAATGAGAACTACTGGGTCCGCAACTTGCTCAGGCTTGGGCGCAAAACAAGCCCAAATTACTCCTGGCAAGAATAAGAGAAATCCCATCACCAAGGTCTTAACAATTTTCATATAAGTTTCTCCTCTCTAATATGATGTACGGATTAGCCCATCAATGGGAGTCATAATTGGATTTTCATATCCGTTCACATTGTTCATTCGCCCGTTGTCTCTTGTGCCAGTAAGATGACCTAGCTCATGAGCATGAATGCGAGACGAGATTAAAATGAATTATGTGATGGGTCGTCTTGGGGTAAAATTTCAGAATGGCGACCTAACTGAAGTTTCGAGATAGAAAAAACCCACGATGTTTCCACCGTGGGTTGCAAATCTAAACGATTTTATCCGTCGAAGGATTACTTCAACATAGATTTCAGCGTGATGCCCATTTCTGCTGGGGAGCGAGAAATCTTACAGCCTGCAGACAACAAAGCTTCGAACTTCGCTTCTGCTGTGCCTTTGCCGCCGCTGATGATCGCGCCGGCGTGACCCATACGTTTACCTTTAGGAGCTGCTGCACCCGCGATGAACGCTGTTACTGGCTTTTTGAATTCGCGCTTGATGTACTCTGCCGCTTCTTCTTCAGCAGAACCACCGATTTCACCGATCATGATCACGGCGTCGGTGTCTTTGTCTTTGTTGTACATTTCAAGAACGTCGATAAAGTTTGTTCCATTCACTGGGTCACCGCCGATACCTACGCAAGTAGATTGACCCAAGCCCAATGCCGTCAACTGACCGACAGCTTCGTATGTCAATGTGCCAGAGCGAGAAAGAACGCCGATACGACCTGGTTTGTGAATGTGACCAGGCATGATACCGATCTTACATTCACCCGGAGTGATCACGCCAGGGCAGTTCGGACCCACCAAGCGAGTCTTCTTACCTTGCATGAATTTTTTCACTTTCACCATGTCTAGAACAGGGATGCCTTCAGTGATACAGATCACTAGGTCCAACTCAGCATCGACAGCTTCCATGATAGAGTCCGCTGCGAATGGAGGCGGAACGAAAATAACAGAAGCGTTACAGCCTGTTTTTTCTTTCGCATCGTGAACCGTGTTGAATACCGGAAGACCGATGTGAGTCGTGCCACCTTTACCTGGAGTCACGCCACCGACCATTTTAGTTCCGTAAGCAATCGCTTGCTCAGAGTGGAAAGTACCTTGAGCGCCAGTGAAACCTTGGCAGATAACTTTTGTGTCTTTGTTAATAAGAATAGCCATCGTTATTTTCCTTTAACTGCCGCTACGATTTTCTTCGCAGCATCTGTGAGGTCATCCGCAGGAGTGATATCCAAACCACTTTCCTTCAAGATTTTCTTACCAAGTTCTACGTTTGTACCTTCAAGGCGGCAAACAAGTGGAACTTTCAGACCCAATTCGCGAGAAGCCGCAACCACACCTTCAGCGATGATGTCACATTTCATGATACCACCGAAGATGTTCACCAAGATCCCTTTTACGTTTGGATCTTTAAGGATGATTTTGAAAGCAGCTGTTACTTTTTCTTTATTCGCGCCGCCGCCGACGTCCAAGAAGTTCGCAGGAGAAGCGCCATGAAGTTTAATGATGTCAAGAGTCGCCATCGCAAGACCCGCACCATTCACGAGACAGCCGATGTTACCATCAAGCTTGATGAACGCGAGGTCGAATTTAGAAGCTTCGATTTCAGAAGGTTCTTCTTCGTTCAAATCGCGCATTTCAACGATGTCTTGGTGACGGTAAAGAGCGTTGGAGTCGAAGTTCATTTTCGCATCCAAGCAAAGAACGTCGCCTTCTTTAGTTACAACAAGCGGGTTGATCTCCGCGATAGAGCAATCTGTTGTCACGAACGCGTTGTAAAGACCTTGGAAGAACTTCACAGCTTTGTTCACGATTTCAGGAGCCATGCCGATTTCAAATGCCAATTGACGAGCTTGGAAAGGAGCCAAACCGATTGTCGGGTCGATGTCGACTTTTTTAATCGCGTCTGGATTGTGCTCAGCCACTTCCTCGATGTCCATACCACCTTCAGAGGAAGCCATCATTGCCGCTCTGCCAGTGGCACGGTCGATCAAGCAAGCAACGTAGTATTCTTTCGCGATATTGCAACCTTGCTCGATGAAAACTTTCTGAACAACTTTACCTTCAGGGCCTGTTTGGTGAGTCACCAAAGTCATGCCGATCATTTTCTTTGTTAGATCTTCAACTTCTTGCAAAGTCTTTGCGATCTTAACACCGCCGCCTTTACCGCGGCCACCGGCGTGGATTTGAGCCTTTACAACCCAAATATTTCCGCCGATTTCTTTCGCAGCAGCTACTGCTTCTTCAGGTGAGTGAGCGACTTTACCTTTTAAAGTCGCTACGCCAAATTTTCTGAGAATCTCTTTGGCCTGATACTCATGAATATTCATTTTAACTCCGATTATTGAACGTTTTTAAGAGCAGAAACAAGTGCGCGAACTGCATCTACTGATTTTTTGAATTCTTCTTGTTCAGCAGGGTTCATTTCGAACTTGTGAATTTTCTCAAGACCTTTGCCGCCGATAGTAGCAAGAACACCCACCATCAAACCTTCATTTACGCCGAACTCACCAGTCAGCTCAACAGCTACTGGAAGAACGCGTTTTTGGTCTTTCAAGATGGCTTCCGCCATTTCAACTGCGCCGCGAGAAGGAGCGTAGTAAGCAGAACCTGTTTTCAAGTGGCCGCCGATTTCAGCACCCGCTTGTTTTGTACGAGCCACGATCGCCGCGATTTTGTCAGCAGGAAGAAGCTCTGTAAGAGGAATACCAGAAACGGAAGCGTGACGAACAAGAGGCATCATCGCATCACCGTGGTTACCGATAACGATACCAGTGACGTCTTTAACAGAAACATTCAACTCTTCAGCGATGAATTCACGGAAACGAGCTGAATCCAAGCAACCGCCCATACCAAGAACGCGCTCACGCGGGAAGCCCAAGATTTGTTTTGCGTAAACAGCCATGACGTCCATTGGATTACAAACAACGATGACGAAAGAATTTGGAGCGTATTTTTTAACGCCTTCACAAACGTCTTTAACGATTTTTGCATTGATGCCAACAAGCTCATCGCGGCTCATGCCTGGTTTACGTGGCATACCTGCAGTGATGATAACAACATCAGAATCCGCGATGTCTTCGTACTTGTTTGTTCCTTTGATTTTTGAATCAAACATTTCGATCGGACCAGCTTGAGCTAGATCCAACGCTTTACCGATGGCTGCACCTTCGTTGATATCCAAAACTACAACATCGCCAAGTTCTTTTTGTGCTGCCCAGTGAGCAGTTGTTGAACCTACGAATCCCGCGCCGATAACGGCAATTTTATTTCTTTTGTGAGCCATGTTAATCTCCTATAAGGCTTCAAAACGAATGGAAAAATTTAAAACTTGCGTTCGATGACACATTCAATATCAAATCGTATATAGAGACAAGATTTACCGCTAGGCGCAGAGGACATCGGCGCAAGAAACTGGACGGCCCATGAGTATGATCAGCTTGAAAGACATCACGGTCACTTTTGACTCCTACGAGGTGTTAAAAGGAATCAATCTCGAAATCGCGGCCGGCGAGTGTTTCGTGATCGTGGGGCCGAGCGGACAGGGAAAAACGACTCTGCTTAAGACCATGTCAGGTTTGATAACTCCTCAGAATGGCAAAGTTTTTATCGAACAGAAGGAATGGTTAACGCTGAGCCCCAAAGAGCGTCTGCCATTGCTTAAAAAAATGGGAATTTTGTTTCAGAAAAACGCTCTTTTTGATTCGCTCACCTGTATTGAAAACATCTGCTTTCCACTGAGGGAAACGACGCAACTCACGGAATGGGAAATTACAAAAAAAGCAGAGTCCTTCTTGGGTGCTGTCGGGATTCCGCATGCGAGAGATTTGTACCCCGATGAAATCAGCGGTGGGATGCAAAAGCGCCTCGGTATTGCTAGAGCGCTGGCTCTAGATCCAGAGATTATTTTCTATGATGATCCGACAGCAGGCTTGGATCCCATCACATCGAAAAAAATCATCGAGTTGATTCTAAAGTTGAAGAAGGAAAAAAACTCGACAGTGGTTGCCATCACCAACGATATGAATCGCGCCTTTCAGATGGCGGATCGCATCGGTGTTGTTATTGATCAGAGTCTTTTGATTACGGGAACTCCGGAGCAAACAAAGAATCACAGTGACCCTCGTGTGCATCAATTCATTCGCGGATCTTTAGAGGGTCCGCTGACGGCGATCGTTTAAAATATTTTAAAAGAATTATTCGGCGTGAACTTCAAGACGGCGCAAATACGTTTGCAGTCGTTTCAATGCTTTTTCAGGGTTTCCGCCCGAGAGAACATAGACATCCAAACCGTTTGTAAAAATAAAAAGCTCCTCCGCGAACTTCTTAAACCGGGAGGGGAGAAGTTCGCGGAGGGTGGTGAGGATCTGAGTTTTATCCGCAGTCAGAGTTCCTTTCGCCGGCCACTGCAGACTTGCAAGAGTACAGAGGCGTCTTTCTTCGATGAGAGGTCTTTCCGTTAGAAACAACCAATAATCGCAAACCAGGGACTTCCAATTTTTCTTCGCCGTTAAAGGCAAAGAATCCAACTGCTGTGTCGCCAAAGCCTTGCGGCACTCGGCAATCATTTTTTCTTTCGTACCGAAATGGTGCACTAAAAGTCGCGTCGTCGAATTGATCTGGCGGGCGACTTCATTCAAAGACAAATCCCAGCTGCGATGTTTTCTATACGCTTTCAGAATCGATTTTAGAATTTCTTCGCGTCGCGCGTGATCTTTGGGTCTCGCCAATGCAACTCCGTTTATGAACTAATTAGTTCATAAATAAAAAAGCCGCGCAATAATTATTTTTGATAAAAAACATTTTTATTTTTGCCGCCTCACACTTATCCACAATACACACAGAGTTTTCCACAATTCCCCTCTGAAAAACGGCGGCGGGATTGCTTTTGCAGATGAAGAAACGGAATGTGGAAATGTGGATACTTCAACCCTTGCGGATATCATTCTTTATGCGCACTTTTTATATGTTCTCGGTGTTGTCGTGCCGATTCCGCTGATTGTGATTGGAGCGCGAAGAGGCTGGAGTTGGATACGCAACCGAACCTTGCGGCGAATTCATTTCGCGATGATATTGATTGTGGTTTTTGAATCCTTGATTGGAATGATGTGCCCGTTGACGGTGTGGGAAGAGGCTTTAAGAAAAGGCGATCCGGCAGCGACCGACTATTCCCAAGGTTTTATTGCTACATGGATTTCACGAGTCATGTTCTTTTCATTTCCGCCTTGGATTTTTACTCTTCAGTATCTTTTGGTGGCGCTTTTGATCTGGGAACTCTACATTTGGATTCCTCCACGCAGATAAATACTCGGATTTGTCTATTGACCCGTTGTCTTACGGGCATCTAACATGACTATGTGATTGAGTTTAAAAACCTCGTAAAAAGATTCGGTACAAGGACGGTACTTAACGGATTGAATTTGAAAATCCGCGAGGGCGAGATCATTTTTATTTTGGGGACATCCGGGACAGGAAAATCGGTTCTTCTCAAAAATATCGTAGGTCTGATGACTCCTGATGAAGGCGAAATTTGGATCGACAACGAAGAAGTCTCCAAATTTTCCGAAGAACAATATCTTCCCGTCAGAAAAAAATGCGGAATGGTGTTTCAACATCCCGCTTTGTTTGATTCATTGACGATATTTGAAAACGTTGCTTTCGGTTTGCGCCGGCACTATCGCTTGGACGAAAAAACGATTGAAGACAAAGTGATGAAGGCTCTGAAGCTCGTGCATTTACATGGGATCGTGAATAAAAAGCCCGGCCAAATTTCTTATGGAATGCAAAAACGAGTGAGCTTAGCACGAACCATCGCACTTGAGCCCCGGGTTTTGCTTTTCGACGAGCCGACGACGGGACTGGATCCGGTCACAACAACGGCGGTGAATCAGTTGATTCTTGATCTTTCCCGTGAACTCAAAACCACCTCGTTGGTGGTTAGTCATGACATGAATTGCGCTCTGTCTATTGCGGATCGAATTGTCGTTTTAGACAAAGGCGAGATTGTCGCTCTGGGCACGCCTGACGAATTAAAAAAATCCACGCACCCGCTTGTGAAAGACTTTTTAGCTGAGGTTCTCAGCGCATGACGTTCGTAATCTCCATTCTCGACGAAGTGGGCGGAACACTTCTTTTCCTTCGCAATATTCTAAGAACACTTTTTCAAAAGAAGCTGAAAACCCATGAAGTTTTTGAGCAGATTTGGAAAGTCACAGCGGACAGTTTTTTCACGACAGCAATGGCTGGATTTTTTGTCGGCGCTATTATGACAGTCCAGTTTGCGATGCAAATGAAAGAGTTTGGAGCTCTCGGATACTTGGGAGGACTGGCAACCAGCGGAACCTTCCGCGAAGTGGGTCCTCTTTTAATTGCCTTTATGCTCAGCGGAAAAGTGGGAGCATTCACCTCCGCTGAACTTGGAACGATGCGAGTGACAGAACAAATTGATGCCGTTCGCTGTCTTGGTGCAGATCCGATGCAGGAAATTATTGTCCCGCGATTTATCGGAATTATTATCTCAAGCTTCTTCCTGTTAGGAGGCGGCCTGATTATGTCTGTCTTTGGCGGCATGCTTATGGGACAGGCTTTTGCGGGCGTGAACTTTGAAGAATATCTTCGTCATGTTCCGACGATTGTTAGTCCTGTCTCTGTTCTTAGCGGACTTGTGAAATGCTTCTTTTTCTCTTTGGTTCTGGCGACGGTCTGTACTTTCCGCGGTTATACAACGACAGGCGGAGCAAAAGGCGTGGGTCGATCGGTGGTTGCCACAGCCGTCACAACAATGGTTTGTATTGTGGTGATGGATTGGCTCACAAGCTTTTTGGGTGAGATTATTCTGCAAATGATTCGGGGATATCGCTCATGATCGCTCTTATTGCTGAAACTATCACCGGCATTTTCCTTCCGCCATTTAGAAGAAAAGAGTTCTTCCAACAGCTGTATTTCGTGGCAAATAAAAGCTTACTTATCATCGTTTTCTGCGTTTCTTTCGCGGCCATTGTCACCATTCTTGAGTCGTCTTTTCATATGAAAATGGTGATTCAAAATGATTCCATGGTTCCGGGTTTTGCCGCCCTTCTTATCCTACGAGAGTTAGGTGCTGTGGTAACAGCGCTTCTTCTGACGTCACGAGTGGGAGCCGGGTATGCTTCGGAAGTCGGTTCCATGCAGATCACGGAACAGATCGATGCGCTTCGTATGTTGGGAATTGATCCCGTGAACTATCTCGTGGTGCCAAGATTCCTTGCCTGTGTCTTGGGCGGAATTATTTTAACTATCATTGCGAACATGGCCTGTATCGGATCGGCGATGTTGGTTAGCAGTTCTTATCTGGGTTATACACCTTCGATGTTTTTAACTTCGATGGACCGGTTTGTTCAGTTTAAGGACATGGTTTTTGCAATCATTAAAGGCGCTTGCTTCGGAGGAGTGATTCCTCTAGTGGCATGTTATTTCGGTTTTCGCTGTGAATCGGGAGCCGAAGGTGTTGGCAGAGCGACAACAAATACTGTGGTCGTGGCCTCCATCGCAATTATTGTGATTGATTTTATTTTATCCTATACTTTTAGTTATCTTTATTAGGGACGGCGAACAGAGCTGTGGGCACGAGGCCCTCAAGCTGAAGTAGATAAGGACGTTTTATGAAAGTCGAAACCAAGGTTGGTTTGCTAGCGTTTCTTTCCATAGTACTCGTGGTGGTTTTTGCTTACTTCATGGGTTTTGTTTCTCCTTTCTCTAGCGCTAAAGAGCTCAATGTTATGTACAACTATGCTGGCGGAATTGAAGAAGGTTCTCCAGTGCGTGTCATGGGTATTAAAGTTGGAAAAGTAAAAAGTATTTCCTTCGATCCCTCTTTTAAAATGGCGAATGGTGAAGAGGTTAAATTGCGTCTCACCATCACAATTGATAAAAAAGCCTGGACCAGTGTCCGTAAAGATTCCAAATTTTTCATCAATCTTGCCGGTGTGATCGGCGAAAAGTTTTTAGAAGTTTCCCCGGGGAGTTCTGAGGCGGCCGAATTTTCTTCCGGCGATTATGTTCGTGGCGAAGATCCGCCAAGAATTGATCAATTGATCTCACAAAGTTACGGTTTGGCCGGCAAAATCATCGAGTTGGTGGAGAAAAATGAAGGCTCCGTGACAAATATGATTCAACAATTGGATCGTTTGACCACCAACTTCAATAAAACCCTCGTTCTTTTGGATAAAACGACCAAGAATCGTGAAGTCGCAAGACTTCTTGATAATGCGGTCAAAATCAGCGATGACGTTTCTTACATGACGCATAACTTGAGATCTAAGAAAGCGGAAGAAACTTATGACCTCGTTCATAAGCTCCTTTTCAGATTGGAGCCACTTGATGGCCCGGCAATCAAAAAGTTCTTCCAAGAAGAAGGCGTGAGAGCGCGCATTTTCTAGATCTCCGTAAAAAAGGAGGTTTTATGCATTCCCTTTCAGTACGTTTCGTAGGAGCCGCACTTCTTATCGGCTCTCTTCAGGCGCAAG
This sequence comes from Bdellovibrio sp. 22V, assembly GCF_030169785.1. NCBI lineage: Bacteria > Pseudomonadati > Bdellovibrionota > Bdellovibrionia > Bdellovibrionales > Pseudobdellovibrionaceae > Bdellovibrio > Bdellovibrio bacteriopascens. Next base: position 494,377 of record NZ_CP125854.1, on the reverse strand, counting down.
CGGCGTCTTTGAATTTAGGTTCCGATGCGAATTCCATCAAAATGAAATCGCAAGCGATCGAAAAAGAATACAGCCGTAGCATGCGCATGGAAAATCAAGTCTCTGAGAACAGCGGGCATCAAGGCGCTTTGACTATCGAAGAAGGATCGGCCCCTGTCTCTAACAATGTTCCGCCGCAATATCGCGACATCCGCTCGATTCCTGGCGCCAACAACACTTATTTCTCTGGCTTGAGTGCTGCTCACTATGATTCGACATTGAAAATGCGCGAATCCCGAAAAGTAGGATTGGGTTTGACTGCCGGCGGAGTCAGTGGAGCTATCGGCGCCAACTTAGAACTTAACTTTGAAGATGCCGACGGCGTCGTTGCGGGATTTGGCACAGGACCAGGTTACAACGCTATTTCTCTTTCATGGAAACATGCCTTCGACGGCGACTACATCGCTCCCTACACAACAGTAGGATATTCGCGCTGGTACAATTCTCGCGGTCGTTCCCACGAATACGAAAATTCAGACATCCTAGACCGCGTTTTAACAGATGGAGAGAAAAAAGACGGCCGTTTTGGCACGGATTTTGTGAATGCATCGATCGGTCTGCAATATAATCAGCTTTCCGGCGACTTTGCAGGGTTGTCTTTCTTTGGGGAGTTGGTTGGGATGCTAGAAGTGAAGCGTTCTATCATCGTCCCGAACGGCTCTATCGGCGCACTTTACTATTTCTGATCCGGTTGATGAAAAAGGCCCGGCTGACTTCGTTGTCGGGCTTTTTCTTTCTCTCCGACGTGCTTGGAGCACGCCTGCGTTTCAGAAAAAACCCTCCGCCTCGCATCCGAACCTTTTTGATCAACCTCTATGGGTTGTTTTGGCTTGCCCGTTCCGGGCGTCGCAGCTTTTTTGGAAAGATTATCTTTTGGTTTCCCGGAAAATTTGAAGAGGCGTTTCTGTTTGGCTTATGCCCCTAGAATCCGCTGTGGACGCGGGTTTTAGAAAAGTACAAAAATAGCAGGATGCTATTTTTGCGCGCCAGCCCCGAAGGGGTTTTGGGCCACGATGGCCCAAAACAAAAAACCCCAGAGTTTCCTCTGGGGTTTCTTTTAGAACTAAATTAGTTCCGTAAGAATTACTTCTTAGAAGCTTTTTTAGTAGCTTTCTTTGTAGTTTTCTTAGCGGCTTTTTTAGTAGTTTTCTTAGCTGCTTTCTTAGTAGCTTTTTTTGCTGCTTTCTTTGCCATGTGCTCCTCCTAGGATGCAAACGTTGTTGTTGTTTCTAACTTTAAAAACTTTACTTACTTTAAGTCTTCCGCAATTCGACCAGCGCCGTCAACAAAAAATTTACCTTGCATATTTTTTGCGAGCACTCGTGGCGGTGGAGGTGCCCTTTGCTCATCGTTTTCTCGATTTCATTGCTCGGACATGCACTCATTCATCGGACTCTTATGTCGATGGCTCGTGATTTTGCATTCTCTCAACACTTGGTTCGATCTCTTTTGATATCAAACCTTGCTGTGATCTGCTTTCTAACCGCGAGCAGTGCTCTTTCGCCCACCACACTCTGGCTTTTCATCGGCATTCTTTTAATAACTTTAAAGTTTTTTCCGCAGATTTTGCGTTTTTTCCTTCTTCGCAGACTGCGAAGTGCGCTCATTCCACTTCTTGATTGCGTGATTTTGGGTCTGCAAACGGGAAAATCTTTCCGCTCGTCGCTTCACGCAGCGATCGATATGCAAAGCGGATGGCAGCGTCTTCAGCTCGTGGAACTTTTCGAATCCTTGCATGTAACACAAAAAGAGATCGCCGTAGAATCCGCTCTGCTCAAGGATTTCCGCGAGGAGTTGATCGAGATTGATCGATCACAGAATCGTTGCGTGGAACAAGTTCGCGCGCTCCGCAGAGAATTAAAAATGCACGAAGATTTTCGACGTAGGTCTGGACAAGTCACCCAACAAATAAAAATGCAGGCGATAATTGTCACCGCGCTTTATCTCGCGCTTTTTTCTTTTGTGATTGTGCAGTTCGGCTTCGTTGCACATCGATTTCTGATTTTGTTTTCCTTTTTTGTCTTTTCCGCGGGCCTTATTTGGATATTTTCAGTGGGTCGGAGGCTGCAATGGAAGGTTTAGCGCCACCGTTAGAACTTTTATTAAGCATTAAACGGTCGATTGAGAAGGGGCAATCGGTCAAACAGGGTGTCTTATCTTATGTTAAAAAGAATCGTGGCGAATTTCCCGCGCAAGTTACGCAATGGCTCGCTCTTCTGCAACAGGGGCAGGATCCAAGGGAATGCGTTCAGGGCATTTCATCCCTCCATCGGCGGACTCTTTTGCAGATTTTGGAGCGCGGGCTTCGCGGTGAGTCCATTTATAATGTGCTTTTGCGTTTAGAAGAGGAGCTGATTGAAAGCTGTCATGAGGAAATAACAAATAAAATTGCGCAATTGCCGTTTCTATTGCTGATCCCATTACTGTTATTTCAGTTTCCCGCCTTTCTCATGCTCCTTTTTGGCCCACTTCTCAAAAATTTTTTTCACTCTTTGGGAGGGGGGTGATAGAGTGCTCCTGTTGGAGGAAAAGCCATGGCACAGTCCGATAAAAAGCAAGTGGCGCTGGAAAAATTGGTGGATGAGTTGATGAAAGATCAGCCGAACCGTCAAACCGTCAAGCAACTTACTTCCGAACTCGGAATGGCTTATTCCGTCGATCCTTTGACTCAAATGAATACAGTTTTGCAGTCGATGAACTCCGTTTATCTTCGTTCCAACAGAAGAAAAGACTTAGAAAGATAAAAAGACATGTCACAAATCTATAATTCGATTTTGGATACCGTTGGCAACACTCCAATGGTGGCGCTTCATAACGTTACTAAAGGCTCCAAACATAAATTCTTCGCGAAAGTGGAGTATTTCAATCCCGGTGGCAGCATCAAAGACCGCGTCGCTGTTGCGATGATCGAAGAGGCGGAAAAAAGAGGCGATTTGAAGCCAGGTGGCGTGATCGTTGAAGCCACTTCGGGAAATACAGGCGTGGGTTTGGCTCTTGCGGCGGCCGTAAAAGGTTATAAATGTATTTTCGTCATGCCAGAAAAGATGAGCGAAGAAAAACGCGCCATCTTGCGTGCTTACGGAGCGCAAGTTGTGATCACTCCGATGGTGGATCCGGATCATCCGATGAGCCACTACAATGTCTCAAAAAGAATCGCGGATGAAACTCCGGGTGGATTCTTGGTGAATCAGTTCTTCAATGCAGACAACCCAACTCGTCATTACAAAACAACAGGTCCAGAGATTTGGAAACAAATGGATGGAAAAATCGACGTGCTTGTCGGCGGAGCTGGAACCGGCGGAACCCTTTCAGGTTGCGGCAAGTATCTCAAAGAGCAAAAACACGATGTGAAAATCGTGTGCGCGGATCCGATTGGAAGCATCCTTTACGACTTGTTTTATCATAAAAAAATCGTAGATCCTCCGGGCTCTTATAAAGTGGAAGGGATCGGCGAGGACATGCTTCCCGGCAATATGCATATGGATGTGATGGACGGCTTTGTGCGCGTTTCAGATCCGGAAGCCTTTGAAATGACCCGTCGTCTTGTGAAAGAAGAAGGCCTTCTGGTGGGACCTTCCAGTGCGACGGCTTTGATTGGTGCCATGAAGTACGCCGAAAAGCTTGAAAAGCCATCGAATATCGTTGTTATCTTCCCTGATAGCGGCCGTCAGTATTTGAGTAAAGCGTTCAATGATCAGTGGATGGTTGAAGCGGGCTTTATCAAAGCCGACGAAGTAAAAAATGTATTCAATCGCGTGATCTCTGCGGAAGAAGCGTTAAAAAATCTTTCTAAAAAATAGGTGTGACATGAAAAAGGTAACTGAAAACTTAGGTTTTGCGACAAGAGCGATCCACGCAGGTCAGTCTCCGGACCCGACAACAGGAGCGATCATGACTCCTGTATATTTGACCTCGACTTATGTACAAGAATCTCCGGGCGTTCATAAAGGATGGGAGTATTCTCGCACACATAACCCCACTCGCCGTGCTTATGAAAACTGCTTGGCGAATCTTGAAAGCGGTAAATACGGTTTTGCCTTTGCTTCAGGTTGCGCGGCAACGACGACGATCTTGCACATTCTGAAAGGCGGCGATCACGTCATCGCCATGGATGATATGTACGGCGGAACTTTCCGTCTTTTCGATAAAGTTCTTAAGCATGACGGGATGGAGTTTTCCTTTGTCGATTTGACGAAGGTTGAAAACTTTGAAAAGGCGATCAAGCCCAACACAAAAATGGTGTGGCTTGAAACTCCGACGAATCCGACTTTGAAGCTTGTTGATATTAAGAAAATTTCTGCCATTGCGAAAAGCAAAGGGATTATTGTCGCTGTTGATAACACGTTCATGAGCCCTTACTTCCAAAGACCTCTGGAGTTGGGCGCGGATATCGTGGTTCACTCTGCCACAAAATATATCGGTGGTCACAGTGACGTGGTTGGCGGTGTTGCAGTGACATCACGTGAAGACCTGGCAGAAAAATTGGCCTTCTTGAGTAACGGAATGGGCGCGATTCAAGGTCCTTTTGATTCTTTCATGTGCTTGCGCAGTTTGAAAACTTTGCCTCTGCGTATGAAGGCGCACCAAGAAAATGCGATGACTATTGCACGATTCTTGGAGTCTCACCCGAAAGTTGAAAAAGTTATCTATCCCGGTCTTGAAAGCCATCCTCAACATGCTCTCGCAAAAGAGCAGATGCATGGCTTCGGCGGTATGATCACTTTCTACATCAAAGGGGGCATGGAATCGGCTCGTAAATTCTTGGAAAACGTGAATGTTTTCTCTTTGGCCGAGAGTTTAGGAGGCGTAGAAAGCCTTATTGAGCACCCTGCGATTATGACGCACGCCTCCGTGCCGCCGGAGACTCGTAAGACTTTGGGAATTGATGACTCTCTCATTCGCCTCTCAGTGGGTGTTGAAGACATCAATGACCTGTTGGCGGATTTAAAATTTGCCTTTGATAAAGCCTAATTGTTGACATCAAAGAGGCCAAAAGATACACATTTGGTCTCTTTGATTTCCGTGGCTTGGTAGCTCAGTTGGTAGAGCAGAGGACTGAAAATCCTTGTGTCGGCGGTTCAATTCCGTCTCAAGCCACCATTTTTTTACCCCCGAGAAGGGGAGCCGAAACCCGCCAGTGAGCGGGTTTTTTCGTTTTTACGTAAGATAAATCAACACGCACAAATATTGAAATGCGGTTCCGGCCATCACGCATAAGTGCCACATTCCGTGACCGTGCTTGATTTTCGTATCGTTGAAAAAGAAGTAAACGCCGATCGCGTAGGAAATATATCCCGCCATAATCATCGCAAATCCCACCGGAGGAATCGCATCCATAAGTTGTTTCAGAGCGGGGAGGACCGTGACACTCATGACTCCGTAAAGGGCCAAAGAAAGACTGCGATTCTTCGGCGAAACGACAAGCTCCCACATTATTCCAACAACCGCCAAAGTCCAAACAACGCCCAAAACCATCCAACCGGTTTTTCCACGAAGAGCAAGAATCGCGTAAGGCGTGTAGTTGCCGGCGATCTTCAGATAAATTCCAATGTAATCAAGCTTGCGATAGAACTCTTTCTTCTGTCCGTGTGAGCCGTGATAAATCGTTGAAATGCAATAAAGGCCCACGGTTGTGAAAGCATAAACAGTGAATGAAAAAAGACGCCAAGTATCCTGCTTGTAAGCGGCCAAGTACACCAAAAGTGCCGAACCAATAAGTGCTAGAATAGCGCCCACAGCGTGAGAGAAGGTGTTGAAACGTTCCCCGTCCTGTACGTGCGGTATAATCTTTTCCATCACATCAATGTTAACATTGCCTGCAGACGAGTCGCCAACTTAATATTTTTATTGAGAGGTTATCGATGAAACTTTTTTTCTTAGTGATGTTTAGCTTTTCAATTTCATTCGCCAAATCAAACGTTAGTCCTGAGTTCGTTTGCATGACGGAGTTTCCGACTACCAGCTTTTATGTGAAATCATTTAATTCGCAGAGCGAACCGACCACAGAAATGCAGATCGTTCATCACTTTGGCGCCGATGCCGTACCCGTACATAATGGAGTTGTGACGGCTTACGATTTCGCGCATCTTGAAAAGAAATCAAAACTTTTGCGAAAGCTTGGCGATAAAATCAACGTGACTTTCAAAACGAAGAACTGTGAAACATTCGGGGATGATCTCTATTCGTGTTCGTCGAGTGATCCGATTGAGATCAACGGCCTTGATATCAAAGGCTATAGCGTTGTGACGAGACTCGTAGAAACCAAAGTTTACGAATACTCTTTCAAAGCGCATCAAGTTGTTTTCTCGTTTCTCTTTGAAGGCATGAATTATGACATTCCTATGTCGTATTCCCCTGAGGAGTGCCGTTTTAAAAACTAACGGCGAGAGACGTAAAGATTGTCTTTAAGGTAAAAGCGCAGAGGCCAGGATGCCGCTTCCCCGGCGTAGTCAACGCCAACACGGGTTGTAGAGATAATTTGTCGCGAAGAAACTTTGAAATCGTCTTCACTCACGTACAGTTCGGAATTTTTTTTCCACAAACGCAAACCATCATGATCTTTCGTGATGTGATAATGCCGGCAGAGCTTTCCGGGGCCATTGGTCTTTAGATCTTTTTTCTTTGGATTGGCGGGAGCTTCAAACGGCTCCACGGCGCGAATCAAAACCGCCTCGGGATGTTCTTCTGTGCGAGTCACAAAATTCAAACAATGGTACATACCATAGATAAGATAAACATAACTGTGACCGCCATTCAGATACATCGACTTGGTTCTTTGTGTACGACGGTCGCCGAAGGTATGGCAGGCAGGATCCTCGACACCTAAATACGCTTCGACCTCAACGATACGCGCGCGGTGTTCCCCTTGGTCTTTGTCTTTAATATGCAAAACTTTGCCAAGCAGCGCTTTCGCGACCGTTGTTGTATCTTGATAATAAAAATCCTGGGGAAGGATCATAGAGTGCGACAGATAAAGCTGATCTGTCTTCCAGCCTTTTCTTTGTCGCGACGGTGAGAGTGAAAATCCGGATTCGTGAACGTATCAATGTGTAAATCAAAAACGCGCTCCATCTCGACACCTTCTTGCAGAAGCTGCGTGCGCACGACTTGATTCAGATCCACAAGGGATTTTGATTCTGGCAAAGCTTCACTAAAAAGCGCTCTTTCTTGAATGCTTAACGGACCGAGGCTTGTAAGAATTTGATCGCGTACATCATTACCGACTTCAAAGCTGGACTTTTGAATGTGCGGCCCGATAATGACTTCAAGTTTCTCGGGTGAAGCACCCAAAGATTTTAGCCTCTCAATAGTTTTAGGAATAATTCTGCTGGCAACGCCACGCCAACCCGCATGAGCGCCAGCGATGATGCCAAGATCGTGATGATAAAAGAAAATCGGCACACAGTCGGCCGTGATCACACAAAGCGCAAGATTCTTTTCGCGAGTATAGTGGGAGTCCGCGATCACTTGATAATCAAGCTGAGCATCTTTGGTTTCGACAACCGCGTCACTGTGAATTTGCTTAAGACGAACAAGTGTAAATTGCGGGTAAGCTTCAGCGAGCGTGCTCAAAGGCGCGTTGATGCCGCCGAAGAAAACCGTCAAATGAGGCGTCTTGAGTTCATAACCCAAATGCGTTTGTTCTAAATTCACGTCAGCCCCCATTTTTTGATTAGAAGCTGAATGTCTGAAGGCCAATCCTGCGTGAAAGACATTCGTTCTTGCGTGCGCGGATGAGTGAAGGCCAGCTCTGCGGCATGCAACAAGAAACGGGGAAGATTGCGAATATCCTCTTGAGTGCTTCGCGCTTCGACATTCTTGATTTTTTTATCGGCGCCGTAAATAACGTCCCCGGCAATCGGAAGACCGTTCTCAGACAAATGAACGCGGATCTGATGCGTTCTGCCGGTTTCCAGTTTAAGTTTAAGATAACTTAAACCGCTTTTCCTAGAGATGACTTCATAATGTGTCACCGCCCATTTCCCAATCATCGGCGGATCGTCTTTGTCTTGCAAAGGCTTACGGTCATCTCCCAAAACAGAAGCGTAGCGCTTGCGATCAATCGGATGGCGAGCCAAGAAACTTTTGAAGGTGCCCTTCAATGTTCGAGCTGTTCCGATGCAAACTGCATAGTAGATCCGGTGTGTGGAACGCTCTTTAAACTGCGCCGTTAAGGCTTCATGTGTTTTGTCATTTTTAGCGATAACAATCACACCGCTGGTTTCTTTATCAAGACGATGGACAATCCCGGGTCTTTCTTCACCAAACTTCATTGAAAGATCGTCGGTATGGGCGATCAGCGCATTCACCAAAGTGTCATGCGCGTGCCCTGCCGCTGGATGCACGACAAGTCCCGCCGGCTTATTGATGACGATAAGATCTTCATCTTCGAAAAGAACGTGAAGTTTTAAGTCATAGGGTTGAAGTTCTGTCGGCTCTGGCGCTGGCAATTCAATATCGATCGAGTCATTCTCTTTAATAGCGGCCGAGGCTTTAACGGATTTTCCATTCACAAGAACAGCGGAATTTTCGATAAGATGAGCCGCACGGGATCTCGTTCCCACTTCTGGAACAAGCGCCAACGCTTTATCAAGACGTAGTCCGTCCATTTCAGCAGTGGCGATGATATTGATTTTTTGACCCGGAGAGGAACTATTTTCCAAGACTGTTCTTGAAATTTTTCATGTATGAGTCGGCGACTTTTTTCTCGTCCAGACCCAAAGCTTTCGCCATTTGTACGACGTAACCTCTGACAAAAACCACTGCCGGAAGATTTTCCGCATTCATTCCTTCTACTGCTGTCACATAGTAAGGATTGATCTTCGTGATTTCACTCAGACGTTGAGGGGAGATTTGTTTGTATTCACGAACCTTTTTAAGGAAAGCGCCATCCCAGTTCGTTTGAGCTTGGATTTCGGCTTCAAAAGCTTCGTCTTTTTTATAAGTATTTTGCACGGGCTGTGGCTTTTGTTCTGGAAAGATCTGCTTGCTTGCTTCAATGATTGAAGCGTAAGTCAGATCATTCAAAGAAGCGCGGCCACTCAGCAAGCGTTGGTCATAGATATTGCGAAGAATTTTGTTGCCAAGAATTTCGTAGGCTTCTTCGATAAGAACTAACAACTCGCGGGCTTCCTGCTCAGAGAAGATAGTGTAAATAGCAGGGTTGTCACCGGAGTATGTCGAACGAGCTCTTTCGTAAGCGGTCGTGACCTCGTGTTGAGGTGCATTCGCGCTCAGTTCAAGAATTTCATAATAGTTATAACGAGAAGTAGCTTGCATCGTAGTATTATACTACGGCGCGAAGCTCTTCCGGATCAATAAGTTGTTTGCAGGTAGCCAAAAATTGTCCTGCGAGTGGCGTGAAAGGCTGTGCTTGCAAGACGTGCTCTCGAGAGCGCACTGACTGCCACACCGCATTGTCAAAATCGATGGAGCCCGCATAATCAATACCTAAGTCGTAGTACTTATTGCAGACACTCTTAATTGAATGACCCAAATCACAGTTAATTTGTGTGCGTGCGGAGTTCACCAGAAGACGAACTGGCGTCGATGATAGCGCTTCAAAGAAATTATAATTAATTCCAGTTTGTTCTTTCAGATACGAGCGGAAAGAAAAAGGCTTCGCCAAAGTTCTTTGGCGGTGATCACGCAAAGTCGTAATCATTTCACCGTAAGCATCCGGCGTTGAATCTGCGCGCAAAGAGTAACATACGAAAGATTCAAGAAAGCGATATGTCTTTTCAATGCTTGTCGGCTCTGGTGTTGTGATCAAGAATTTTTCGTCAGCGGCTTTGAAAAGCTCGAGGTGCGCTTCCAAAGCTCCGGCACCGAGATCAACAATCACATAGTCTGCGCGAAGTTTTTTAATTTCAGGAATCAGATTTTGAATTTGTGTGAATGAAATCTCCGTCGGCGTCCAAGAATCCCAGAAACCTTGCACATAAGAAAGATGCGGGAAAGGTGTTGGAATCACGATTTCCTGCAGGGACTTCACGCCTTCAAAGTAATGACGGATATTCATGTGTGAAGGAGGAAGACCTAAAGACGTATGGACATTGGCGCCACTCAAATCTAAATCAACAACAACAACAGAATGACCTAGTTTCGAAAGTGTGATGCCCAAGCTTGTAGAGACAAAGGTTTTTCCGACGCCACCTTTGCCAGATGCCACAACCCACAGCTTTGTGTCGGCTTTTTCTTCAGCTTTAGATGTTTTGAAATCAAGTTCGCTTAGGTGTCCTACTTCAACATCTTCCATGGCTGCTTCCTCTTAATGTGCTACTTGAGCGGAGAGATTAAAATTCCTTTTTTTGTCTCTTCGGCTTCGGAAGCGCGAATATAAAGTGGCACGAACGATTTCCAGTCCAAGGTTTGACCTTTTTTCGCTCGATATTCCGCAAGTTTACCCAGCGTCGAGGCCAAGGGCTCGTCAGGCAATTTCGCGTCACGGGAAAGATGTTTCATCAGCTCTTCAGGGAAGTATTCGTGATAAGCTTCCCAGCCATCACCGACAACAACGCAATCCTGTTGAATGTGGTTTTTCAAGTCACGGACAGGAATTGCTTCAGGACCTTTGATATAAACGGGTTCTGCTCCGCGTACGTCGAAAAGGCCAAGATAAACCATATTCTTGTAGGCGTTGATAATTGCAAGTATAGGTTTATCAGAGCCTTGAGCTTGATGCGCCAGTAACATCAACGAATCAATCGTGATCATCGGTTTGTTAAACGCATAAGCGTACGCTTTTCCTGCATTCGCTGCTACACGAATACCAGTGAAACTGCCGGGACCCTGGCCCACAGCAAACACGTCGATATCTTCAAGTTTTAATTGGGCTTTTTGTAAACAATGGTCCACGAACGGACTGATATTTTCGCTATGAGATTTTTGTCGCAAAGAGGATTCCTCTGCGACGACTTGTCCGTCGATCACGACAGCAACGCCCCCAAGGGCGGTGCTGGTTTCCATTGCTAAGATTTTCATAGACCTAGTAAACGAGTGAAGTCGTTAAACAGCGCAAAGATCATCAAGCTCATAAGAAGAGCCAACCCTACTTGCTGTGCGACTTCCATTTTTCTCATGCTCAGTGGAGCGCCTTTCACAAGCTCAATGATGTAGAACACCAAGTGTCCACCGTCAAGAACTGGAACCGGCATCAAATTCAGAATGAACAAGTTCACGGAAATGATTGCCATCATTTGCAAGAACTGAGTCAAACCAATTTTGAAAGTCTCACTAGCCGCTTGCCCGATTGAGATCACGCCACCGATGTTTTTCGGAGAGATCTTTGCTTGGAACAAACGAACGAAACTCATGACCGTCATCACTGACACGTCCCAAGTTTTTTCCGTTCCGCGCACCAAAGCGTCGATAGGATTCGACGTGCGAAGAACCATCAATTCAGGCGCTGCCAAGTTGGCGATCGGAGCGATACCGATTGTGTAACGTTTTTCTTCCGTTCCTGTAGGCAACATTTGTGTCGTCATTTTTGGCGTGATCTTCAAATCAATCATCTGACCCGCGCGCAGCACAGAGATTGCAACCGGGTTTTTCCCGTCAAACGACTTGATGTTATTGATAACATCTTCCCATTTTTGCAATTTCACATTGTTGATCGTGACCAAACGGTCGCCGTCACGGAGGCCCGCTGCTTGCGCCGGGGAGTCCTTCATCACTTTGCTCAAATAGAGTTCGGAACTCTCAAGGCCTAGGCTTTGTAAAGAGAAAGACTTAATTGAAGTCAGTGGCGCCATCGTCACAGTCAAAGGTTTAGGCTCTTTGTCGCCTTCGCGCACACCGATCGCTTCAATCGTCAATGGTTCACCGGAATTCATTTTTGCAAATGTAGAATCCAGCTGTCTCCAATAACCTACTTTTTGACCATTGATCGCAGTAATCGTGTCGCCTGTTTTCAAGCCCAGCGCATGAAGCGGAGAATTCTCAAGAACACCCACAGTTGTGCCAGCAGAATAAGGAGTCAGACCTTCTACATTCGCGATGTATTCAAACGAACTCAAAACATTGGGATTTGGCTCAGCTTTCGCCGTTGTCGCAATGTTGACCGATTCATTCGTGCCTTCACGTTGAACGACAACGTCCAAGTGAAGATCGTGACTTTCTTTGAGGCTCAAAGACTTCTGCACGTCTTCCCAAGTCGTGATCGCTTTTTCATTCACGGAAACGATTTTATCGCCGGAGCGGAAACCCGCAGCATAAGCGGAAGAAGCCGCAGGAACGTCACCCACAACCGGAGTTTTTGCGTCTTCGCCAATCAAAGCAACGGCAAAGAACACCAAGATCGCAAAGAAGAAGTTCATCAAAGGACCGGCAAGAACGACGGCAATTCTTTGCCACACATTTTTATGTGTAAAAGAATGTTTTTTGTCCTCTTCAGAAATATTATCGCCCGGCTGCTCGCCGAACATTTTCACGTATCCACCTAATGGAATCAGTGAAAGAGCGTAAGTCGTATCGCCTTTTTTGTATTTCAGGATTTTTTTACCGAAACCAAGGCTGAACACTTCAACACGTACTCCGCACCAGCGCGCCACGAGGAAGTGACCGAGTTCATGCACGAAAATCAAAATTCCGAGCAAAACAACAAATGGAACAATCGCAGACAAACCTTGGTGTAAAAATGAAAAAATATCCATTCGAATATTCTAATGGTCGCCTGGAGGGTGAGCTAGGAAATTAAAGTGTTTGTGCGGACGGGCTCGACCTTCTTCTTACGACAAAAGATGAGACAAGATCAGAATTCCGGATAGAACAACAGGACTTGCGAATAGGACGCCATCTATGCGATCCAAAACACCACCGTGGCCCGGCATAATTTTTCCCGAATCTTTCACGTCAGCGACTCGTTTTAAGAGAGATTCGAAGAAATCTCCGAACTGACCGACGAATCCTGAGACACCGGCCAAAATCACCATAAACAAAGCAGATCCTTCGGGGAAAAAGAACAGCCAACAAAGAAGACCGGCTGCCAATGAACCTAAAAATCCACCCAAAGAGCCTTCCCATGTTTTCTTCGGAGAAACAGAGGGCATAACTTTGTGTTTTCCAAAAAGAACGCCAAAAACATACGCCATTGTGTCGCCGGCGAAAACGGATGCGAGTAAAAACGCAAACCACGCCAATCCATTGTGTTGATCCAACAGGCGATACGCAAACGCAGGAAGAAGTCCCATATAGAACAAACCTAGCGCCGCCTTTGAATGATAAGAGGTCATCGCATTCAAATCGCCCGCTTTATTTTCCACAAGAAGATTGGCGATGATCAAAACAATCAAGGCGAGAGCGAAAATCAACGAACCCGTACTCAATGAAACGCAAGTCGCCGCAAAAACAACGAGCGTAAGTGCGAAAAAAAGGAACTTCAAAAACTTGGACGAACTGTTTTTAAAGAGAATACAAACAAGCTCCCAAGTTCCAATCGCGACAATCACGGCAACGGCCGCTTTAAGACCATTGATCGCCCACATGAAATAAAGAAAGAAAATAAGTGCAAGAGCAACAACCGCAGAAGCAGCTCTAGTTAGAAAACTTTTCCACGTTGTCATTCGCTGAAACCTTGCCGAAACGGCGTTGTCTCACAGAAAAAGCTTTGAGCGCTTCATCAAGATGAGACTCGGTAAAGTTAGGCCACAATACGTCTGTGAAATAGAACTCAGAGTATGCGGCTTGCCACATAAGGAAGTTTGAAAGTCGCTGTTCACCGCTGGTGCGGATGATAAGATCAGGATCTGGAGTCGGGAAAGTGCTTAATGAAGAATTAATAGTCTCTTCATCGATCTCTTCCGGCGCAAGCTCCCCCGAAGCGACGCGAGTTGCGATATCGCGCACAGCTTGAGTGATCTCTTGACGAGAGCCATAGCTCAACGCAAAGACCAAGTTAAGGCCTGTGCACTGGGATGTAGCTTCAATAGATCTTCCGATCGCTTCTGCGACGTCTGCCGGGATGCGGGATACATCGCCGATGACGGAAAAACGAATGTTTTCTTTAACAAGGTTTTCAGTTTCGCGTTTCAAATAGCGACGCAGAATTTGCATCAACAAGCTGACTTCCGCTTGTGGGCGGAACCAGTTTTCAGTGCTGAATGCATAAAGAGTGAGATTCTTAATCCCGCGTCGCGAACAAGCCGTAATGATCTTCTTAGCGACGCGAGTGCCTTTGATATGTCCAAACGTGCGCGGGCGACGTTTGAGCTGAGCCCAACGACCGTTACCATCCATAATGATTGCGATATGCTTTGGCAGAGTCATGGGCTCCTTGAGCTTAGATCGTCAAGATGGACTTTTCTTTTTCGTCAGCAACCTGATCAACTTTTTTGATAAAATCGTCAGTGACTTTTTGAATGTCAGCTTCTGCCTTTTTGCCTTCGTCTTCGCTGATCGCTTTGTCTTTTTGAAGTTTTTTAACTTCGTCATTCGCATCACGACGAGCCATACGAACAGCTACGCGAGCTTCTTCAGCGATTTTCTTAACTTGTTTTGCCAAGTCTTTACGGCGTTCTTCTGTCAAATCTGGAACTTTCAAACGAATCACTTTGCCGTCATTCATTGGCGCCATGCCAAGCTCAGACTTGATGATCGCTTGTTCGATTTCTTTAAGGATAGAAACTTCCCAAGGTGCGATAAGGAAAGATTTCGCATCTGGAGTAGAGATAGAAGCCACTTGAGAAAGAGGAGATGGCGTACCGTAGTAATTTACGCGGATACCATCAAGCATAGAAACTTGAGCACGACCCGTGCGGATCTTCTTAAGTTCTTCACCCAAAGCAGCCAAAGTTTTGTCCATCTTTGCTTGAGCGTTCTTTTTTACATCTGCAATAGCCATTGTTGCCTCCTAGTGAACGAGTGTACCGATGTTTTCACCTTGCACGGCTTTTAGAATATTTCCGGGCTGAGTGAGGTCGAATGTGATGATAGGAAGTTTGTTGTCCATACACATGCTGATCGCTGTCGAGTCCATCACCTGCAAACCGCGGTTAAGAACGTCGATGTAGCTGATCTTATCGAATTTTTTTGCATCTGTATGTTTCGCAGGATCTTTATCGTAGATACCGTCTACTTTAGTCGCTTTCATGATCACTTGAGCGTTGATTTCCATAGCACGTAGAGATGCTGCCGTGTCAGTCGTGAAGAATGGATTTCCAGTTCCTGCACCGAAAATCACAATACGGCCTTTTTCTAGATGGCGAATCGCTCTGCGACGGATGTAAGGTTCCGCGATCTCAGCCATTTCAATAGCTGTCTGTACGCGGGTAGGGACGCCTTCTTTTTCAAGAGCGTCTTGAAGAGCCAGGGCATTGATACAAGTCGCAAGCATACCCATGTAATCAGCACTTGCGCGATCCATACCTTCAGCAGAAGCGGCAACACCACGATAGATGTTACCGCCACCGATGACGACGCCCATTTGAACGCCTGCCTTATAAGCTTCTGCCACGTCCTGCGCGATTTGTTTAATCGTTGCAGTATTGATTCCAGTCCCTTGCTTTCCAGCAAGAGCTTCACCACTTAACTTCAGCAAAATGCGTTTATAGACAGGCTCTTTCAAATTAGTGTCCTTTCATTTGCGCAGCAACTTCCGCTGCGAAGTCGTTAGACTTTTTCTCGATACCAGCGCCAAGCTCGAAACGAACGAAACGCTTGATAGAAACGTCAGCACCAATTTTCTTGCCAACTTCTTTCGCCAAATCAGACACTTTCATGTCTGGGTTTTTAACGAAAGCTTGGTCAACAAGGCAGTTCTCAGCCAAGAACTTGCGGATTTGACCTTCAACGATCTTTTCGATCATTTCAGGTTTTTTACCAGACTCAAGGTTTTTAGCTGTCAAAATTTCTTTCTCTTTTGCAACAACTTCAGCTGGGATTTCAGCAGAAGAGATCGCCATTGGGTTCATCGCTGCGATGTGAAGAGCAACGTCTTGAGCGAAAGTTTTCAACTCAGGATTGCTTACAGCTTCTGGTTTAGAAGCAGCAACTTCAATCAACACGCCGATTTTACCTTCACCGTGGATGTAAGTGTGAACCAATGTATTTGCAGAAGCAGTGTACTTCTCTGAACGACGCAATACGATTTTTTCACCGATAGTTGCAGTCGCTTCAGTGAAAAGATCACCAAGCTTTTTAGATGGATTTTTAACGAATGCTTGCTCCAAAACATCAGCTGTAGAAGTTGTTTTAAGCAAATGTTCAGCAACGTCAGCAGCAAGAGCTTTGAAACCGTCGTTACGAGCAACGAAGTCAGTTTCAGAGTTGATTTCCATTACGATACCAGTGTTGCCAACAACTTGTGCGAATACAGCACCTTCAGCAGCAATACGGTCAGCTTTCTTTGCAGCAGCGCCAAGACCTTTTACGCGCAACCATTCAACAGCTGCATCAAAGTCACCAGAAGTCGCTTCAAGTGCTTTTTTGCAATCCATCATACCTGCGTTTGTTTTCTCTCTGAGCTCTTTTACAAGAGTAGCGGAAATAGACATTAGGAAGACTCCTTCAATGATAATTTAGAATAAAGACAAGTTCGATTTAGAAAGACGAATCGCCTCGGCATTGCAGCTTCAGCGGATGGAACTTATGAAAAAGGTGGCTAGGCCACCTTTTTCATTTCGTTCACCGGGAGATTACTCCGCAGAATCTTCGTTTTCTTTGTTCTCAAGCTCAGCTTGGATTTCAACTTCTTCTGCTGTACCAGCAGCAACAAGTTTGCGAGCTTTCGTAGCTTTAACAACTGCAGGACCAGCCGCTTTTTTAGGAGCTTCTTTTCCGCCAGCTTTAGGAGCGCCACGACGCTTAGGAGCTTCTTCTTTGCCTTCAGCTTTCGCTTCTTTAGCAACGTCAGACTGTTTGTCAGTCATTGTGCGAAGTTTTTGTTCCCAAGTTTTAGCACCTTCTAGGTAAGCTTCAGCAACTAGGTTTGCGAACAATTTGATAGAACGGATCGCATCGTCGTTACCTGGGATCGCGAACTCAACAGACTCTGGATCAGAGTTTGTATCAGCGATAGCAACAACTGGGATGCCCAAGCGTTTAGCTTCAGCAACAGCGATGTGTTCTTTAGGAAGGTCTACTACGAACATAGCAGATGGCATTTCCTTCATTTCACGGATACCAGACAAGAACTCAGTCAAGCGAAGGTATTCTTTTTCAAGCTTCGCGCGCTCTTTCTTAGTCAAGTAGTTGAATTCGCCTTTTTCTTTCATTGTGTCGATTTTGCGAAGACGATCGATAGAAGATTTGATCGTTTCGAAATTCGTCATCATACCACCCAACCAACGCTTAGTTACGTAGTACTGACCGCATTTTTGAGCCGCTTCTTGGATTGGCTCGATAGCTTGCTTCTTAGTTCCAACGAAGATCAAACGACCGCCGTTAGCAGCGATTTCTTTTACGAAGTCAGCAGCTTTGTTTGCGCGTACAACAGTCTTTTGAAGGTCAATGATATGAATGCCTCCGCGAGCTGTGTAAACATAAGGTTTCATTTTTGGGTTCCAACGCTGAGTTTGATGTCCGAAGTGGACGCCAGCGTCTAACATTTCTTTCATGGTCACTTGTGCCATGGCAGTACTTCCTTTCTGGTTAATCGTCCTCTCAGGTAGAGCCAGCTTCTTTTTTTCGCCGGAAGACCCCCTATTTCAGTACTTGGGGGACCAGTTAATGCCTGGGAGTGCTTATTGTTGGAGTTTGGGGATATCACACGGTGCCATGGATCGCAAGCATCTTTGTCCGTCTGCTTTCGAGACGTCTAGATTAAATTTTCCAGCTCCCATTAAAGTTTGTTTAGACGCGGCGAACTAAAGCCGATACTCTAGTCGTAGTCCCAATTGTAGAACGTTGATGAGTAGGGAAATGAAACAAAACCAAGCTCGGAACCACCCTGAAGTGGAAAAAATTTTCCAGCAACAGGCGCACGAAATCTGCGTGCGTATGGATCGCGGTTTTGCTTTTCTCATGATAATTCAATGGGTTGCGTGTGTACTCTTGGGAATTTATATAACTCCCGGGACCTGGCTAGGGCAGTTTAGTGGCTCTTTGGAAAACGCTCTGGTTGGTGTCATCTTTGGCGGCCTTTTCGCCCTTCCTTCCTTATATTGTGCCTTGATTCTTCCTGGTCAAAAAATCACCCGTGTTGTGATCTCCGTCGCACAGATGTGCTTCTCGATCCTCCTTATATATTTAACAGGGGGGAGGATCGAAACGCATTTCCATGTCTTCGTTTCTTTGGCCGCCTTGGCCTTCTATAAAGACATCTCTATTTTACTTTTGGCTTCTCTGATCGTGATTATCGACCATGCTTTGCGCGGGATTCTTTTGCCGATGACCGTTTATGGTGAAGGTGTCGGGATGGAATGGCGTTGGGTGGAGCACGCCCTGTGGGTGGCTTTCGAAGATATTATTTTAATTCTGGGAATTGGACGGATCCGGGAAGAACTCAAAGACATGGCTTATTCCAAGTATGAGCTGATGTCAGCGCGCGAAGATGCTCTTCGTCTGTCATCGTTGAAATCCAGTTTCCTTAGTAACATGAGCCATGAGATTCGTACTCCGCTTAACAGTATCATCGGCTTTTCCGACATTCTTCGCGACACGAAACTCGATGAGGAACAGACGGAGTACGTAGGAACGATTCATCGTTGTTCGGATTCGTTGCTTCATCTGATTAATGATATTCTCGATATTTCAAAAATTGAAAACGGCCTTTTGCAAATTGACCGTCATCGTTTTGATTTCAAAGAGCTTCATTCAGACATTCACAAAATGTTTTCGGTGAAATGTCAGGAAAAAGGTTTGGAGTTGGAGCTGGAAATGGACGAAGAAATTCCTCGTCACGCCATGGGGGATTCGCACCGCTTGCGCCAAGTGCTCACGAATCTAGTCGGTAATGCCGTCAAGTTTACAGAAAAAGGCAAAGTGCGAATTGCTGTTCGTAAAGATATCAAAACGCAAACGTACCGGTGGCACGTCCAAGACACCGGTAAAGGCATTCACTACGACAACATCAAAAAGCTTTTCCGCAGCTTCTATCAAGAAGACGCTTCGGTTTCACGCAAGTACGGAGGCTCCGGTTTAGGTTTGATGATTTCAAAAAATCTTGTGGAGCTTATGGGCGGGCAGATTTCCGTGGACAGCAAAGTGGGAGAAGGAACGACGTTCTCCTTCTCCCTTCCTCTTGAAGAGGTTAATTAAAGACAGCTTCGCAGCGCATGCCGACGGCGCCTTTCGGTGCTGTCTTTTGCACAGTTTTCGTTTTTTCGTAACTCAATTCAGACGAATCTTTATTCACCGTCAAACGCGCGTTGATGCGTGTTTCGATTTTGTCGCGGCCTTTTTTAAACATATTCACGATGGCGCGTTTAATTTGATAAAGACTCAAAGGGAAGCCCGCTGTTTTGAATTCATTCTTTGAACTCTTCACGTAACCATAGTGAATCAGAGAGCTTTGCAAGTCAGGTCTGTTTTCCGCCGCCTTTACGACAGCATCGAAAACATCCAATGGCATCTTAATCGAACGCTTAAAGATTTTACCGTCAACCACAACGCCACCTGCTTTAAGAACTCTCAACGTCACATCCGCGCAGTTGCACGTTTTCGCCACATAATTAAGACGTCCCTCTTTCCAGTCGCGGTCGATGGTCGCAATTTCATTGAGCATGTTTTTGATAGCCTCGTTGGAAAGACCATCAAGGCGCACAGCCAAGGTGTCTTTGGCGTAGGCTTGACCTTGCATGCCTGTGAACTCTTCATTGCGATAATAAGTTTTTGTCGAGTAAAGGTATTCAGCTAAGCTGGATTTGTGAACGATGTGCGGTTCACTGCCACGCTCTGCCATGTGATTGATCGTGTAGACGTTTTCACCGACGCGAATGGCGATGTGGCCGAATGGATTCGATTCTTTTCCGTCGCCAAAGTAAGTGCCGGTTTTGGATTTTGGGTAACTTAGCAAAACTTCGACATCACCAGGGAAGTCGCGCGAAAGCTTTGCAAGAGCTTCTGTTGTGCCCTCGACCATGGCGCCTTCCTTAAGTCCCAGGTCAATGCGTACGGTCTCTTGTGCTTTATCGTTGAGTGTCCAGTTCGCGATGTAGTCTAGGTTGACAGAGTTACGGTATTCACGCTGATGCTCCATCATTTGTTTCATCAGTTCCGGATTTGCTAAGACGGACACGGCTTTTCCGCCAAGCTCCGCGGAAGAGTTCACGATTTCTGCCATCTTTGTTTTTTTGAAAAACTCTGCATTTTCTGCTTCGTGTCCGCCGTACTCATTGATCAACACAAGAGGCTTCATCAAAAGTGCACCCTCCGTCGGTGAAAGACCGCCTGACTTCGTGACGTAAAGATCCGCCACGGAAATAAGATCAATAAGTTGCTTGTTCGGAATAAAGCCAAGAGGTTTCAGCGTTACATGCGGCGGAAGTGTTGCCGCCAATTTTTCCAATTCGCTGCGCGCTTTTTCATTCTTTCCGCAAACTGCAACGATTTGAATGGGATCTTTAAACTGTTGTGCAAGTGATTTCACGGCCGTCGGATAGTCACGCAAACCTTCTGAGCCTCCTGACATCACGAATGTCACAGGTTCTGCTTTTAAACCAACGGCTTCAAGAACAGCGCCCCGTTGCACTTCGCCGGGCTCGGGGAGATTTCTGACAGGAATGCCTGTGACTTCCACTTTTTCAGCTTTAACACCGAACTCTTTCCACGAATTCGCCAATTCATTGTGGCCAACGAATGTTTTATCCAAACGCTGCGAGATGCGCGGGAAATAATGTTCAATATAGTCCGTGTGCACCCACGCCGTTTTAATGCCGGGAAGTTTGCCAGAAGACTTTAGATTTCCAAGATTGATAGCTGAGCCATAGTGAGTGGCGATCACTGTCTCCGCGCCGGATTTACGAATATAATCGAGCAACGCCGTTTCGTTGTATCCTGTTTTAATATCGCTGAGATCACGAACTTGCATACCTTTTTGCATCGAACTTAAATACGCATTCGAAAAAGTTTGCGGCATTTTTTTAAAGACAAACCAATACATCTTTTCATCAATAGTACGGCTCATTGAAGGCATGAAATCACGAATGTTTTTAAGCTCCACTTCCGCCTGCGGATTCTGGGCTTTGATTTTTTCTTCAATCGCCCGTGAAGCGCTCAGGTGCCCCATTCCAATAGAGGAATAGAGGATCAAAGTCTTCTGCGCAAACGCGAGAGACGCGAAAAACAAACTGATAAAAAATGAGACAGAAATTCTAAAAAGGACTCTCATGGGAGACCTCCTGACCCTCTTAATATCAAAAGTCAGGCCGAACTCTCCGGAACGCATAGAATCTAGTGGAACAGGGGATTCTCAGAGTGAAACGCTTTCGTCGTTAGATTCTTGTCAACGGTGTTTTAGGATTTCGCCAAGAATTGGCACTGAGAAATGGAGAAGAGGAGAGTTCCTCTTCTCCGAATGAAAATTAGAGAGCAGCTTCGTGCTGCGCCTCTTCTTGAGGAGCACTCACTTCTTGTTCTTGAACTTTAAACCCAAGAGACGCGACGATCATTTCTGCTTGCAAAAGAGCGCCGACAAGATTTTTTTGTTCATTTACTGTTGATGAAGCAATCCAAAGATTTTCCAACTCTGGCATTGTGAGATTTGCACTTAACTTGATATCACCGTTACCCGCAATAATCGGAGCAACGAAAATTCTTTCAAGCTTCAGATTATCCAGAGCTTCAGGGTAGGCGCGCTTGATCTGACGCTTGATTTTCTTTAGCGCCATTCCGACAACTTCGCTGTCTTCAGTCACTTCTTGTTCAATGAATGTCATCCATTGAGACGCCTGCATCGGCTGGCCATCGACTTCAACTGCTGGCAAGAAGCGGCCGGCGCAAGGGCCGATCTCGTCTTGAGTTGTTCCATTAAGAACGTGCATTGCCGTTGACTCCGTCACCATTTTCGAGTGACAGATGTCCAAGCACAACGCCGTCCAATAAGTATTTTTAGAAAGCTTCGTGCGAGCGCGGATAGAGATCGCGTCTTCCGGAAGCAAGACACCCAAGTCCTTCACAGTGCCGGCGAAAATAAAATTTTGCGCATGCAACGTTTTAGAACCGTTGATCGTGATGTGCGAAACCTTTTCGCCCTCTTGATGGAACTTCGTCACGTAAGAACGAGGCATGAAATCGCCTTTGAATTGTTCAAACAAAAGCTGAGTCCACTGATGCGGCTCCAAAGCTAAATCGATACGTTTGCTTGATGTGAAGTAAGAAAGCTCTTCATAGAAAGCAGGCGGCGTGTCGCCGAAGCCCAAAAACGTTTTGAAAGTTCCGGAATCGTAAGTAATCGGGGCTTCCTCGCTGACATCAGCGACGACTTTTGTATTCAAAAGATTTTCAAGAAAGCGCATGGCTTTTTCCGCAAGCACGGAGTCAGGTACAAAACGAAGACCGTTATTGATCGGGCCTGTTGGGAAATTTACTTTTTTGTTTGCACCAAATGCCACATCAGACGCTTCGATAAGCGCGATGTTGTCTGTCTCACGGCTCAAAGCTGCCGCGATGCTGAGACCGGTTAAACCACTTCCAATAATTGCGTAATCATAGATATGAGCCATGCAAATACATTCCCTCAAAACAGAGGGCCTTTGCAAGCGTCAAAGAGAGTAAAACTTAGCTAACGCATTTAATCAAAACACGGAGAAGTGCTCTGACTGCGGGTTTGAGCGCAGGTTGCTTATCGAGTAAGCAAGCAATACGAGGAGAAACACGATAATAAAGCGCGATGAATTTTCTTCCGGCCTTCGAGTTACGAAGTGTAAAATCGCGGAAAGCGCGCAAGCTCATCACTTCAGGCGCCATCGCATCTTCAAAAGCTGACGTTGCAATAAAGCAACGTGGTCGCTCTTTGTCCGACATCTTCAAAAACTGTTTTACGATCTGAGGATGTCTTGCGGTTTTTTGAAACGACTCGGCCTTGCGGATAATGTCTGGATAAATCGGCGTGAACTGAATGAATACGGCCAACTGTTTCGCTGCATGAGACATACGATCTGCATACTTGTCGTGAGTATCGTAAATGCGCAGAAGATCCCAGTAAACGGATGCAACAACAGTCAACTCCGTCGTACGCGCACTTTCTTTAAAGGCTTCCGGTTTAAGGCGTTCGCCTTTTTTGATATCAAAAACGATATCGAGAATTTTTAAATACTTTTCGTAAGAAACGGCGGCTTCGGAATAAAGTTTTTGGCTCATGCACAGGCGCGCTTTTTTAATCAGCATCACGCGACTTTTCCAAAGTTGCAGACGGTGTTGTTCTTTGGCGCGCTCTTGCGCCATCAAAATACCGCCGCTGCTGGAAGCGACTGTGCGACGAAGATCTGAAATACAACCCGCGCAAACTTGCGGAGGCAAATTCGCCTCACCCGCAGCCTGGAGTTTGGTAATCAATTCCGGGTCCACAGGGTGGAGTTCTGTTACTTGTATTCCGCAGCGGGGGCATTGAATCATCGCAATAAAGTTTCCTTAACAATCCATTCTAAGAAAGCCTGGAAATTAAAGCAAACTCATTGGGTCAATATCGATCAAAATTTTTATTCCGGAAGGAACCCACTCCTGATCGCCCAAAAGCTGTCTTGAGAACGGATTTGCCGCCGCGACCTGGGTTGACTTTATGAGGAGATGATAACGAAATTGCCCGCGCAACTTCGAAAGTGGCGCCTCGGCAGGCCCTAAAACTTCAATGGAGGCATATTGAGGAAATTGCGCCTTCAGTGCCTGCGCTCGTCTCGCTAAAAGTCGTGCGGTCTCTTCGACTTTCCCAAGATGCGGCCCCTGAATACGGAAACTCACCAAACGTCCAACAGGCGGGTAGTGCAGTTGTGAGCGAATATTTAATTCATGCTGAGCAAAGCCTTCAAAGTCGTGGCTCTTGGCGAACGTAATGCTGTCGTGTTCAACATTGAAAGTTTGGATAATCACAAGGCCCGGGCTTTCGCCTTCTTTCACATGGCGACCGCTGCGACCGCTCATTTGCGTGATCAACTGAAAGCTTCGTTCGGTGGCGCGGAAATCGGGAAGATTAAAACCCACGTCGGCAAGTACAAGGCCCACAAGTTTTAACTTTGGAAAGTCCAAACCCTTTGCAATCATTTGCGTGCCCACGAGAATATCTATCTCACCGTTTTCCATGTTGGCGATAAGCTCTTCAAGGTCCGCACGGCTTTGTACTTCATCGCGATCCGCGCGTGCGATTTTTTTATCGGGAAACAAGCGCGCCAAATCCGTTTCAAGAAGTTCGGTGCCAAGTCCGATCGCTTCGAGTTCTCCCTCTTTGCAGTCCGGACACTTGGATTTGAAGTTCTCGTGATAATCGCAATAGTGGCAGATCAGATGAGAATGCGCGTGCAAAGTTAAAGAAATATCACAGTTCGGACATTCACGCGTGTGACCACAGGCGGGACAAACCACCATTTGTGCGACTCCCCGGCGATTCAAAAACAAAGCGGCCTGATCGCCCCGGGCGAGCACCTCGTGCATGCGTTCGTAAAGCGCAGGGCTGAGCCAAAAGGGAAGATGCGAATATTTAGTGATGATCTTTTTTTGTTCGTCATCGTCGGACTTTTGTTTGCGCAGATCAATGACTTCAATTTCCGGAAGAGATCTATTCGCCACTCGTCGACGCAAAGTATGTAGATGGTATTTGCCCTCTTGCGCATTTTTCCAAGATTCCAAACTTGGCGTCGCGGATCCTAAAACGACAGGGCAGTTCATCATCTTTCCCATCATAACGGCCGCGTCACGCCCATTGTACTTTAATTTCTCGTCTTGTTTAAAGCTGGGCTCGTGCTCTTCGTCGACAATAATGAGACCCAAATCTTCAATCGGGCAAAACAAAGCCGAGCGAGCGCCAATCAAAATGGATTTTCGTCCTTCAACGATATCCCACCATTGATTGGTTCTTTCACGGTCTGTGAGTTGCGAATGAAGAGCGGCAATTTTATCACCGAATCGGCGCGCAAATCTTTGAATCAGCTGCGGCGTCAACGAAATTTCCGGAACAAGAACAAGGCCTCTTTTGCCTTCTTGCAGAACTTTATCAAGAAGGCGCAAATAGACTTCCGTCTTTCCAGAGCCGGTCACACCGAAAACCAGATGCGTGGAAAAGTGAGCGTGTTGAGAAATATCTTTGAAACACGTCTCTTGTTCCTCCGTCAAATGAAGGGCGCTGTCGCTTTCCAATTTTGGAATGACGGGGGGTCTTTTGGACTGGCGTTGCTTGTCGGTTTTCCGCAGTGGCGGAAAGGCCGATTGCACGACTTGCCCGATCGGATGAATATAGTACTGTGCCAGCCACTCCAGCCATTTTACAAATGGCTCTGGGAGCGCCTGATATTCTTCGTCGATGGAATCAATGCTCTTGATTTCGAAATCGGGAACTTTATCCGTGGGGCCTAGAACCAAGCCTTTAACTTTACGACGTCCAAGAGGGACATTGACAAGCTGACCGCGCTGAAGAGGACCGTTGAAACTGTATGTAAGAGCCTCAGGCAGAGGAGCGTCGACCGCCACTCTCCATAGGGAGTCTTGACTCATCTAAACCTCGAGTAAAACTCCGTGACCACGTCTTTCGCCGGCAAGGACTGAATTCCATCCCATTTCAAGTTACTATCAAGTGAAGAGGGTTGGAAAAGAGCGACCGCTGTCTGCGGCCGAGCCGAAGCGCTGATCAAACGAATCGTCACTGTGTTATTACCCCAACGAATCGTGCGTTGGCGAGGGTAGGAAAGGCCGCGTGCGAACTGATTGTAATTGTTCGCGCTCATCTCCACTTGGCTTGGCAGACGAAGTTTGCGCACGACGAACTGATCTTGTTCAATCCAGATTCCAGGGTAGTTTCCTTCAAGCTCCGTCGGTGTTGCAACACCTAAAGCATAGTTCACGACTCCACCTGTGCGTGAGTAGCGCACCCACGATTCAGGTTCGTGTTTAAAATCAGCTCCCGTTTTTGGCGTCGGTTTCTTTTGCAAGGCACCCACAGGCATCATTTTGTAGTGCACGAGGTTGTTCGCGAAGATATCAGTGCTGCGGAAGTTTAAAAACTTTTCCAGGAAATCTTCAGAAACTTTTTCGCCTTTGCGCTCGTTATTCACAAGACTGAATCTTTGATTGCCGTTGTAGAGATATTGCAGCTTGAACGTGTTCGCGAGATCTTTTCCGCCAGTCACCGTCAAACGCATTGTACGGTCGCTATCAATCAACCAAGTTTCTTTGACTGAAAGAGTTTCTTCGCCGTTGGAAAATTGCACTTCTTGTTCAATAGCGTAAATTCCAGATCCGGAGTTCTCGACCGTCTTTTGCAAAATCGTGCGTGTCGGCAAAATGTACGCAGAAGAAATCGAAGAAAGGAACAAAGCGAGGGCAGTGATAAAATATTTTTTCATAAGTACTCTCGTTATTTGAGGCGTTCTGCCAGATGAAGAATGTAGTTTTTCATTTCCGTGTTCAGCTCCGGATTGCGCAAGGCCAGTTCTATGTTGGCTTGCAAGTAACCGAACTTATCGCCGGCATCAAAGCGATGCGCCGTGAACGTCATCGCATTAAGACCTTTGTGGTGGCATAACTCTTTCATGCTGTCGGTCAGCTGAATTTCACCATGCAACGTTGGCTTTGCTGAATGCAGAATATCCATAATGCTGTTGTCGAAAACGTAGCGCCCCGGCAAAGCCCAGCGACTTTTTGTTTCCGTCGCTTTCGGTTTTTCCACAAGCGAGGTCACTTTAAAGTAACCTTTGCCGTTGTCTTCCACTTCCGCAATCCCGTACTTGGAAACATCTTTGTCATCGACTTTCATCACTGAAATCGTCGATGTGCCTGTTTCTTCAAAAGAGCTTACCAGTTGTGATGTGACGTTAGGTTCGCCTTGAAACCCCATTGTAATCTCGTCACCAAGAAGAACCGCGAAAGGATCTTTGCCGACAATAGGCAAGCCGCTAAGGACGGCATGTCCCAAACCTAGCGCATGTTTTTGGCGAATGCTGATGATGTTCGCTTTGTCACGAATTCGTGTGACACGCTCTAGAAGTTTTTCTTTGCCATCTTTGTGAAGTTTATCTTCGAGCTCATAAGACGTGTCGAAGAAATCCTCGATCGAATGCTTGCCGCGACCAGCGATCAGAATAATATCCTCGATTCCCGCCTGGACCGCTTCTTCCACCACATAAAGGATGATAGGGGCGTCTACGATTGTGAGCATCTCTTTAGGAACTGTCTTGGTCGCAGGTAAAAAACGTGTACCTAGACCAGCGGCAGGAATGATGGCTTTTTTAATTCGTCGCATGCTTTATAAATCTCAAACGTTTCATTCTAAGACAAGAATTAATCCCCCAGTGCGGACCAATTGTCGCACGTTGAGAAAGTTGTGGTTTTTTGTAAATCTGCCGAAATGTACATGGTAGTCTTGTGTTTAGGGGAGAATTCCATGAAAGTTCGTTTCAATAAGACGACTTGGCGGGCAACAAGTGGCATTATTGCCTCTTTTATCCTCGTTGTGTCGTTTCAAAACTGTGGTAAAGCCGGTTTTGATGCTGAACTGGACAGCGGTTTGGACGTCGGTCTGTCTGACGCGGAACTCACTGCTAAATACGGAACTTCAACCGCGGCGAAAGTTTCTAATATCCCCTTTGCCTTTGACGCGACTTTCGACACGATCACTTACAACTCTTGTGCTGAAACTCAATTGCGTAACAATCCTGCGTTCTTCTCTTTGAAAATGGGCGCTTATTCGAACGGCGGTCTTAAAGTCAAAAGTGAGTTTTTTGATTATGCTGATCAAAACTTCAAACCGATCTATCCAGAAACAACTTTGTCAGAGAACCAATATAAAGAACTTCTTGCCGACTCGCCTGTGAATGTCGGCGCGGTTCCTGCTGTGGCTGTGCGTGTGAAGAACAGTTTGCATGATGTATACACGATGAATAACAACGTTACTTTGTGGACGGACGTTATTCCCATGATCGGTACATTAACGGATTCACTGGTGATGGATTCGTTTGCTCGTAAAGGTACGACGGCGACTTATTTCCCATTCTCGCCAGAGCAAAAAGTGATGGAATCGACTTTGACTTTCAACTCCAGCGAAGAATTGGCGCAAGAATATCGCAATATCTTCGGAACTTCCGGAGTGTTGGCTTTAACTTTCATGGCGAACAATGCGGAAGTTTATAAAGTAAGGTCGCCAAGCAGTGCAAGCCCAGTCAAAACGGCTTATGGCAAAAGTTATAGCCTCGTATTTACACCAAATCCGCAAATAGGCGGGCAAGCAGTGACTAACCCAGCCAATGTTCTTGCTTCCGTGACCGAAAATGATTTGGCGAATCCAAGTGTTGGCGCAAAAAACTGGAACTGTAGCCGTATTTATAAAGTGGTTCGCTCTCAAGATGCTGCGACAATGTGTCCGACAATGGCCTATGCGACATTGCAAGGTAATGCCGGCTACAGAAATGAATTGGATATCGTCCGCCGTCATTTACCGGCGCACCAGTACGATGTGAATGTTCAATACCGTTGTGTTGTGCCTAAAACGGGTGTCTCTTGCTATAAAGAAGAGACCGTGAACGGCGCACCCGTTGTGGAGTATGATCTTAGTAAAGAGTGTTTCCGCACAAACGGAAGCTACGCCAGCGGAGTTCCTAACAGCAAATGTATGCATCACGTGACAATCTGTACACGTGATTAATTAGCAGCGACTCTTTCTTCGAGCAGTCGTTCCATCTGAATCGGATAAGGTTTAATGAATTTTACAGGGTCGACCATTCGACCCTTTTTCTTTACTGCGAAATGCAAGTGCGCTCGTGTGCAATATCCTGTGCAACCCACCTCGCCGATCTTTTCTCCTGCTGCGACTTTCAAGCCCTGGCGGATACGCTTATCGATCCGGTGAAGATGGTTGTAGGCGGTTTCAATGCCATTCGAGTGCAGAAGAACAATGTAATTGCCTGCGGCACGATTATGACCGTAGCGGACGACCGTACCCTTGCGAGGAGCAAAAACGGGATCTCCTATAGGCAGCTCGAAATCAATGCCCAAGTGCGGTTGCAAACGCCCTGTGATCGGATGCAAACGATTTGGTTTAAAACGGCTCGCGACTTTGATGTATTCGACAGGAGCATAAAACGGTCGATCTTCCAAAAGATCCTGAGCATTGAAAAACACGCCTCCGTCTTTATAGCGGATAAATTTTTTCTGAACCGGAGAGCCATTAACATCTAAAGAAGTATGCAGAACTTCACCGTATTTTACAAACTGACCGGCTTCGTACTTCTTCTCGACCGTAAACCAGAACTTTGCACCGCGAGCCACATCGCGCGGACTTGCCATATCGAAAACGTAAGCGTCCATAAAACGAGTTGCGACCCAGTTGCTATTGATTTTCGCAAGAATACTTCCCAGCAACGAACCAAAAACGCGGCCTTCGATACGCGCTAACGTCACTTTGTACTTAGGATCATAGGAGGAAGCTTGAACGGAATTCCCTTTTTTAAGAATGCGGAAAGCATCTGAAGTTTGCGAGTCAAACATACGCAGTTCCACTTCGCCTGGTGCACGACGAACTAAATAGCGCGTATCCAAAGTCAAAAACAGGTTACGCAACCCGCGATGGGAAGCTAAAACAGTTTCGCGCTGTCTTTCTGTAAAGCCTTGTTGTCTTAGAATTGAGAGGAGATTGTCGCCAACACGAACAGGTTTTGCAGTAAAAGTGTTGGCTCCGGCGTAAGCGGATTGGTAGGATGTGAATGCCAAAAGAAATGCACTCACGATACTTGCGAGGTGAAAAGTCATGCCCCATCCTTTGAGCTTAGTTAAACTTCCTGTTTTCCTGTTTGTTTATCTTATCGTGAACGCAGCCTCGGCCCAAGTTTATAATTCCTCAATCTCTGCAGCGACGGGCGGAACTGGACGTGCGGCGGTGGAAGCGGGAGACGCGGCATTCTTGAATCCTGGAACTTTGGTGCACTTAAAAGGCCGAAACTTTTTTTCGTCGTTCGCGAAAGATGAATTGGCAATCAACATCAGTGACAGCTCTCCAGAAAGTTTTCTTCCCTCTGCATTAAGCTTTGTGAAGAAAAAATCGGATTATGCAGCGGGTGGTGATTTGCAAACTCAGGATTTCACATTGTCGCTTGCAGAGTTTGTCGTTGATAAACTTTCTTTGGGAGTTACAGGCCACTATCTAACGCAAGAAATTCCCAATGCAACTTATCACCAAATCAACGCGGATTTCGGTTTGATCTATACTCCCAAATCAAACATCGGTTGGGCCTTGGTGGCTTACAATGTGTTCGGCGAAAAGGATGATGTGCCTAAGGAGCTTCGCCAGAAGACCGTTTTTGCCGGGGGCTTTAATTACATCTATCACGCCATGGTGCGCTTTCGCGTGGACGTTGATTCTGAGTCTGTTTATATGGGGGGGGTGGAAACCTACATCAATCAGTTTATTATAACCCGCCTCGGATACCAGAAAGATGCGGATGATGACCGAGAACTTATTACCGCCGGCGCTGGATTTAAGGGCCCTCGTTTCGCTTTAAATTACGCTTACCAGGGAAATACGCAAAACTCGGAGGATTACCGTCATTCGGTTGACTTGGAGATTCCGTTTTGATAATTAACTCGTTCCGTTAAAAACCCAGGGGAGAAAAATGGCTTCTAAAACAAAACGCACTGAATATATTCGTGAAAAGAAAAAGTCCACTAGCGGTAAGAAGCGTAAAGCTGCTGTTCGCACTAAAGGGACAACTAAATCTGCAAAAGTTCTTTTCAAAGACTAATTGTTCTTTGATTTCAGATACTTAAAAGCTTTGGGTGACGACTCAAAGCTTTTTTTTTACTTTGAGCTCATGCCTAAACCCCTTTCGGGGTTTTATTGTCTGCTGGAAATACGCAGGCGGCCGCCATCTTCTTGAATTCCGCCCTTAAGGTCCCAACGGAATGGAAGTTCGACCCATCCCTCTTGGCCAGGATAGAAACGCCATTTTTTAAGGGCTGCTAAGGTCTTAGCGTCTAGATTTCTGAACCCTGTGGATTTGGTCATTTTGAATTTTGTTAGATAGCCATCTTTCGTTACGTAAGCGACGAAACCGATTTCACCTTGGTCACCACGGCGACGCTCTTCACGGTCGTAGTGAGGGCGAGGGTTGCCTGGCATTTGACGAAGCTGATCAAGGCTACGAACTCCCGAAGGAGAACCCGCGACTTGCGTTCCAGGTCCTTGGGAACCGTTGTTGCCAGCGCCGTTGCCTTGTTTTGTGCCGTAACCGTTGCCATTACCGCCAAGGCCTGCTTTTTTCGCGGCCTCTTCACGAGCGGCGGCTTGTCGTGCAGCCGCTAAAGCGGCAGCTCTTTCCGCAGCCAAAGCGGAGGCAATCGCATTGGCGTTTTTCTTTCGCAAAGAATCCTGAGCAGAAGCTAAACGGTTCGCTTCTTCTTTATTAGCCTCGTCCAAAGACGCCAAGTTTTCATCTTGTTCAGCAGCGAGGGCCGCTGCCATAGCATCCATCGAGCGTCTTTCATTTTCTACTTTGGCTTTTTGTGATTGATCAATGTGCTCGAAGTCTTCATTAAAGTCTTCGCTGAGATGAGACTGAACGGTTGTATTCGCCAATTCGCCTTCATCTAATTCGGGAGCTTCGATATCGTCAATCGTCATTGGCACAGCTTTAAAAGTCGTTTTCGGCGCGATACTGCGGGCTGCGGGTTTTGCAGAACTTGCCACTTTGTCAGAAATTTTTGCGGCTTTGGCCGTCGCTTTGGATTTCGCAGGGGATGCCTTCGTAGCCATCGCTGCTTTCGCCGCAGCTTTTGGTTTAGCGACGACAATATCGTCAGGGCTTCCGGCCTCTTCCATTTTTTCTACGATAGGTGTTTCAAGTTTTGCGGGAGTTCCACCTTGTGTAGGAGGCACTCGCACTCCGCGAGCCATTTTCTTTGGTGGAGCAACGTCTTCAATTTCAATCGTGATTGTTTCTGTTTTAGCTTGCTCAACAAGTGGCACCGTCATAACAGCAATTGCGAGGAGCGCCGCTGCGTGGACTGCCGCAGACATCGTCATAAAGCGTGAAGTTTTACTTTGCTCGGGTTCACGGTGAGCCATTAAAAAAGCGTTGAAATCAATCGCTGAAGATCCTTCGTCGGACACTTCTTTTCTTGCAGGAGTTTGCACAAAGTCAGCCTTCGCCATTTGAAAATCAAAAAGGCTAAGCTGATTATCGCCGTTATTGGATTTGTCGTTATCGAAGCTGAAACCCATAAAAACTCCTGTGCTATCAGGAGTTGCATTATCAATTCCCGGGCCACCCGGGCAGGGCTTCAGTTTCAGTTGGAAGAGGGGAGGCTTGTATTAAATACAAGCCTGTACGCGCGCTTGTCAGCCTACTCTGGAAGAAGACCGTCTGGCACCTGACCATGCGCAATTGCCGACGCGATTTTCAAATGATCGGGATGCCCGACAATGTTGACCGCCTCAGACAGTGAAATAGGATCAGGATTTGGAATTTTCATTTTCTTCAACTCAAGAATGCGACGATGTCCCTCTTCAAGTTCCGCAACACTCAAAGTTCCTTGCGCGGTAGCTTCAAGAACAGCTTCAAAGGCTTGCGGCGGAACTTCCGGGTCATTGCAGTAAAGAAGAAGATCGACGCCGGCTTTCAAGGCGCGAACGGGAACTTCATCAATGCCGTAGTGTTTTGTCATCGCTTTCATTCCTAAATCGTCCGTGATGATAAGCCCTTTATAGCGGCATTCATCGCGAATAATACCGCGAACGAATTTCTCTGACAAAGTTACCGGCCAGTCGGGATCAATTTTTGGGAATTTAATGTGTGAGGTCATCACCATATCCACGCGCGCCTTGAATGTTTTCTTAAAAGGAATCATCTCGCAAGATTCCAAACGCTCAAGATCCACGTTCTCAACAGGAAGATCTTCATGACTGTCGATGACCGTGTTGCCGTGACCCGGGAAATGTTTTGCGCAAGTAAGAACTTCGGCTTTGATGTAACCACGAACCAAGGCAGAAGCATGTTTTGCAACCATTTCAGGATCCGAGCTGACAGAGCGATCGCCAATCACAGTATTTGCAGGATTCGTAAAAACATCCACGCAAGGAGCAAAATCTAAATTAATACCGACGGCCTTAAGCTCTTGGCCCATTTTATTCGCGAAGTGAAAAGACACCGTAGGAGCATCAAGATCGCCCAGTTTTCTTAGAGGCGGCCAGACTGTGAAAGGAGCTTTGAGGCGATGAACGCGGCCTCCTTCCATGTCAATACCAATGAAAAGCGGGGCTTTGTCAGCTTGTTTGTGACGAAGTGACTGCAACTCAGAACACAGCTCATGAACTTGTTTTGGATCAGCGACATTGCGACCAAATAAGCAAACACCACCGATGTTGTTATCTACGATGAATTTTTTTTCGTCAGCAGTCAGGGCGTGTCCTGAAAGTCCGATAATGAAATGCTGACCGATTGTTTTCGTCATGCTCATACTAGTTTCCTTTACTATCTGCTTTCTCTGGTTGAGCTTTGATAATAATTCCCTGGCCTTGAGGCACACCCATTTGTTTTGAAGGTGGGGGGGCGTTTGCTTCACGTTCTTTCAGCTTTTGCGCGCGAGCCATAACGTTGTCTTGTCCTGCAGGCACTGAGCCGAAAAGAGTTTTTAAAAGTGTCGCGCTATAGGATTGACCGCTTGTTGCTTCGGAAGGATTTGCGACAAGCTCTGTCGTAATTCCTTGCCCCATGGCATTTGTTCCAAGCACTTCGCCACGTTCGTTAACGTAACTCAAAAATTTGATGTCTTTGAAAGTGTTTAGAATTTTAAACACCTTGAAGCCGTTGAACATCTCTTCTTTGCCAACAAGAGCTTGGCCCTTATAGATGTTAGCATCTTCTTCCGCAATGGCCTGATACTCATAGTTGGTTTCAGATCTTAGGCCTTCTTTACTTTTCAACATCAGATAAACAAGGAAAGTTGAAAGGAAAGTCCCTTTGGGAATTTTCTTTTCGATTCTTTGTACCTTTTTGCCTTTTTTCATAATGCCGCTCAGAGCTCCGCCTTTAAATTTGGCGTCGATAAGCGTGCTCTCTTTGTTTGCTAAAAGAGTGTACTCATAAGAGATCGGGGCGAGTTCCGAATCCGCGATAGCTTTGAGGCTTTCCGTGACTTCGCCGGCGCCTTTTCCCACTTTTGAGAAATAGGTCGATACGAAATGCTTCTTTTTGCTGTCGAACTCGTAGCGGGAGATAACGTAACCAATATGCTCTTCGCCAGAAAGAATTTTTGAATAGCCCTCAAAAAGGATTTCTGCGCGGGCCGCCTGAGCACTCAGGAAAGAAACGCATATAAAGAGAAAAAGTGATCGGACCATCGTCGAGTTGCCTCCGAAGAACTATGGCAAAAGTCTGTCATCTCACTATAGAACAAGTCAAAGTTTTCGAGGTCGAGTTATTGCCTCTCGTCGCAAGCTAAGAGAGAATGTTTAAACACAATGTTGAACCGACGAAGTACTTTTATTCAGAATCTCTACAATCGCAAAGGCCAAGTGGCTCTTTTCATTGCGTTGATCTTTCAGATTCTATTTCTATTTTTTGCGATGGTGATCAATGTCGGTTTGCTCGTTCACCATAAAATCAATCTGCAAAACTCCGTGGATCTTGCGGCCTATTACGGCGCCATGAAGCAAGCTGAAAACATGAACGCGATCGCGCACATCAACTATCAGATTCGTCAAAGTTGGAAGTTGCTCGCGTGGCGCTATCGTATGCTGGGAAGCGCGGGGGAATGGGAATTTCATCCGTACAATAAGACGAGCCGGCAAATAAATCCCGCAAAAACGGGTGATATCATAGATTCATCGAATATTCTGGGAAAGAACTTCCAAGAGGCTCCCGCATTCTGCATTACTTACATTCCGTTTAAGCCAATGCCTCCGGGAGAAAATACCTGTAAGTACATGGCGACGATGAGCCCCATTAGAATGTGGGTGTCGCCTCCGCATATCGCGGGTCACCAGGCTTTCTCGGGATCAATTAGAAATGCCAGTGAAGTTTTAAGAGCGAATGCCTTGGCTCGTTGTCGATATTTCGGATCCTACAACTACGTGATGCTCGGAAAATTTATTGTGGCATTTAACGTTGATCAGGGCGACAGAATGGCCGCGATCTCGGCATTATCTCGAGCGACAAGTTTTAAAGAAGACGACTTTTACGATCTTGATGGTCAAAGCGTTAAAGCCGGAATTGAAAAAACACTTCTTAATAATTTAACGTCTGCGAACCGTGCGACTGCGAATATGAGTGTGTTTAACTCATTAGGTGCTGACGGATGTAATGCTATGGGGGCGGCGGAAGGCCAACCTGCAAAGTGGCTGACGCCTATCCGAATTTATCCCGGTTTCCGTTATGTTGATACGGATTGTAGTAAAGATATTTCGACGACTCCTAAAGAACTGACGGGCAATCCTCAATCATTCCCAATTCACAAAGATTCCGTGCCCGACTTATCCGCGAACATCGATACGCTCGCGCAGTTCATCGGTTATCGCTCCAATCTTAACGACAACTACAACTTTTCTGTTGGTGTTGAAAAGAACCCATGGTGCATGGCCTACACAGGTGTTTCTGCAACTGCAGAGCCGAAGATTCCATTCTCTCCTTTCGGAACTGTGAAACTCAAGGCTCGCGCGTTTTATAAACCGTTCGGTGGTCGCATGGGCCCGTGGTATTACAAGATGTGGAGACGTGGTTCAGCCATGTCGGAAGGAAGCGCCAACGACAAAACCGATCCGTTGTTGCCTCCGCGTGTGACGGATGTTTCTGCTTTGGGCAATATTGGCTCCGATCCAGCGAATGACTCAATTCGCGCGTCGAACTACAGTCGCTTTGTCGGTGACCCGTTCGGTCTTAAAACTTACAAGATGCTCGCTTACTATGGTCAGGCTATTTACAACTTGGATCCAGGATGGCGAAGCGGTTCTGTGACACCAGATAATGGAAATGGTCAGAGTGTTTATGACGGCGGCGATGCTCCCAATTTCGATCACTGGGAAGACATTCCATTCAACTTTGTAAAGTCTCAGGGTTCTGGCGACATTTTGGCGTGGGATTCAAAAACGAATCGTCCGTCAGCAATGCGCATCTTGGAAACGGCTGCTATTCTGCCAGACCAATTCGATATAACTTATTACTCTATTGAGCCTGACTTTTATCACCTTTACTACAAGCGAATTCGCGACGGATATTTTCAAGGCCCTGGAAAAGGATTTAATAAATCTTTTAGACCGGATATTGGTTACCACCGTGGTTACAAGCAAGGCAGTTATAATTTCGAAGAATTCAGCATTAAGAATCAATATGAAACCGTGAAGGATCCGGGTGATGTTGTGAATACAAACGGCCTCATCAAAGATCAATTTACGTTTACCACGATGGATTGGAAGCACATGCTGACAAGCTGGGCGCCCAAAACTTTGAATGACTATTCTCTGGATACAAACAAACTAGGGAAGTGCCAAATTCCTGCAACGGGTTCTGACAAAAACAATCCTCAACCAGCAACATCCGGAAACTGTGTTGTCGGCGGTACCACGGGTTATTCTGTCAAAATGGTTTCTTCTGATTACCTGAGATCTTCCGAGCTCACTCTAGGTGGTGAGGCCGGAGGATCGGGCCCTCTTCTTAATCCACCTCCCGCTGACGACGAATTCTAATAGATTCGCGCGAATCGTTTCATTCTGAGACACCAAGAAAATATTTAAGAATGACTGACCTTTGTCCGAAAAGTGAGACATAGGGGAATCTTATGAAAACTATGAGTCTATTCAAAGCCATCGCGGTTTGTGCCGCACTCATTTCATTCACGTCCCTTTCTTTTGCAAATCCCGCAGATGGTACGTCTAAGTCTGCTGACGCCAGCGCAGGCGATAGTTCTCCTGCAACAGGCGCGGACCCTGCTGTTGGCAGTGCTGGTCCCGGTGGTGCAGGCGGTGGAGGCGGAGCCGCTGGTGGCGGTGACCCTTGTGCAAATACTGAAGAAGGTGAGCCTGGCACTCCTCCAATGACGGCAGCAACCGGAACAGTTAAGCCAGAAGAACAAAATAAGGATCTGTCTGGCAAAGGAAATAAAGAGGCCTGTGAGGGTATTAAGAAAGACATGGATGATCTCAAGACTGTCATCAGCTCTTACCGAGGTAACGGTCTCGTGAACGATCATTTCGAAAAGATCAATGCGGCCTATGAACAGTATACGGGTTGGAGAAAAAGCTGCCTATCCAATCACTCTCGCGCTGCTACAGCTTGTTTAGAAAGTTGGAGTCCCGACCTTGCTGGCACGGCATCTAATATTAACATTCTTCTTTCTACACTCGGCGGAATGGCCGTCAAAGATACGTGTAACAATTTTTCTAAAGCGATGGATCTTGCGAAGGCAGGTCTTACTGCTTATACGTCAGCTTGCGGACTTATGAAGGCGGGCTGTGGATTTTCTTGCGTAAAATCCCGCAGCGGTCTCGAGGATATGGAAAAGTATGCAACGATGGCTTCCAAATCCGCACAATGTGCTCCAACTAACGCAACAGATGGCGGAGCTGCATGTAACACTAATAAGCAAGCATATCTCTCTCGGTTGCAGGCTATGCTTCAATACACGAAGCAAGAACAGAACAAAGCCGACAAACGCTCTATCTCAGGTAAAACAAGTTTGTGTACAGGTAAGTACGCGCAGCTTGCAGCGTCGGCAGCGACGGGAATCATGGGTCTCATAAATTCGGCGAAACAAGGTGAAAAGTGTGAAGAGGAATCTAACGGTACTGGTGGGACTGACCCTACGGTTGCCGCTGGAGAAAAATGTGCGGACCCTGCAAATGCGCAATTGCCAGAGTGTATTTGTAAAGCAAATCCTCGTACGCCAGGTTGTTCTAACAGTTATCAAAAACCAGGCGAAAGCTCTTTAGCTCAAGTGGGTACGGGTGTGACTGACAAAGCCAACGTCAATCCAACGCGTGGCCCTTCAGATATTGATACATCTTCAGGAAATGGTTTGGGAGATATGGGCCGCAATGAAAGCAGCGCTGGCGATGGTGGCTTGCCAGGAGCTCCAACAGGTGGCGGTGCAGGTCTCAGCGGCAGTGGTGGCGGTGGCTCAGGTGGAGTCGCAGGTAAAGATGAAGCTTCGACGAAAAAAGGTTTGAACACAGACATTCTTTCCGGCGCTGGTGGTGGTGGCGGAGGTGGATTTGGTTCCTTTGGTGGTGGTGGTTCAAATTATCGCGCTTACTTGCCAGGCGGAGCGAAAGATCCAAGCAAAGGAGTTGCGGGGCAACAGCAAGCTTGGAAAAACGAAGTCACGGGCCAGGGTGGAAAATCCAATTGGGACAAGGTGAAAGAGCGTTACCGTGATAACCGCAACACGCTTCTTAATAACTAGGGGAATCTTATGGGAAAGAATCTTATCAAACTTGCATGTATCTTAAGCCTTAGTTTCTCTCCGGTGGCTTTCGCTGAATCACCAACAAAAACGCCTACGACCCCAACTAAAGAAAGCGGCTCCAAAGGTGTTGAAACTAAAACTCCAACACCAGTGAGTCAGCCATCTGTTAATAACTCTGCTGATAATACGAAAAGTCAGAACGACAAAGGTCAGGCGATGTCTTTCTTGCAAGGTGCGATGCATATTGCGATGGGAGTGCGCGATCTGTCGACATGCTGTAATACAGGCTGCCAATCTGGTTGTGTTACCGGCCCGATTCAGATCGGTATGGGCTTGCTGTCTCTTGCTCAGGGAAAGCAGCACGGAAAATCTTCAGGCATGGCGGGAATCACGGGCCTTCAATCGGATGGTTTAGGCCTTTATGATGGAGCGGATACAAATCCCTTAGATTTAGACAACCCTAAAAACCCTTTGAATAAAGATCCCGCTTTCAATGCAGTAAAAGGAAATCTTGCACAACTTCAGAAAAATGGTTTGTACGATCCAAAGACGGGGAAAATTAAAACGCCGATGGGGAAAGAGTACAATGTTTCTGACTTTGCTTCGAAAGAAGCGATGGCGGCGGCAGGATTCCCACAGGGTGCGATTGATGGAGCTTACGCCTTTGCATCTGACGCATCAAAAAAAGCGGCAGACAAAGCTGATAAGTTGAAAATCGGCGCGATGACTGCTTCCAACGGTTATGAAGAAGGCGGTGGCGGCGGACTTGGTTCTGCTCCTCCGATGGAGGACGATCTTTCCGGTGGAGTCGCGGGTTACAGCGGTGCCGGTGAGGGTCTTGGCAGAAATGCTCTTGATCGCGATCCATCAAGTTTAGCGGGTATGCAGAAAAATTATAACGGCGAACCAATTGGTGTCGCGGCAGATAGTATTTTCTTGATGATGACTCGTCGATATAAGGTCAAAGAAAGCCAAGAGTCTTTCTATACAGACGCGGACTTGGCTCTCCAAAAATAACTCTAAAGCAAAAGGGTGTTGGCGGCTTTAGTTCCAGCAGGAACTTGAACGCCATCACCAACGATCACGTTTTCCAACTGACAATCTGATGCTACGGAACTGCCGGGACCTGCGCAGAATAAACCCGAGATTTGTGCAGAGATATCAATCCGAGCATTTTCCGAGATCACTCGTTGCCCACCGAACTCTGATGAAATCTTGATACTTTTCGGAGCAAAATCCTGAAGAGTTGCCAGCAAAGCATCCTTCTGAAAAGAGTTTTGTGGAGAGTTTAAATAAGTAAAACATTTCTTGGACGCTTCCAGAAAATCCTGAGGATTTCCTGTTTCAAACCAGCTGCAATCAAAAGGATATGCTTGAACAAGTTCGCCTTTTTGAATGGCCGCTGTCACGGCGTCGTAAAGTATGTTCGATTCGCCCTCTTTCGGGAGATAGTCAAAAATTCTTTCCGAAAGAATCTGCACACCGATAAAATGCCAAGCTTTAAATGCGTTTGGAAAAGCATTTTTTCCAAATCCAAGAACCTGGTTTCTTTCGTCAGTCCACACGCCACCAAACTGAGTGCCCACGCCGGGATGGTCCATAACCATAATAGTAGAAAGGGCACCGGATTGCTTGTGATGTTGAATGGCTTTTTGCAAGATCGAGGAGTCGCGAGGAAGAATAATCTCATCCGCATTCATCAAAATAAAATCGCCGCCACCGATGAAGTGCTCACGGGCTTTATTGAGTCCTCCGCCACTTCCCAAGATTTGATCGGTCTCGTTTGAAAAGTGCAGACTTTCCGCCTTGTGGGGAAGTCTGTGGAAAAGCTCATGGATTTTTCTTGGCAAATGATAAGTGTTCACCACAAGCTTATTGATTTTGTTCCCGCGCAGAAATCCAAGACTGTGCGCCGCTAAAGGCACCGTTAAAAACGGGATCGCCGGTTTAGGCAACACAGTTGTATAAGGGCGAAGGCGAGTTCCTTCTCCCGCCGCGAGAAGCATCACATTCATAGGGATTCGTACTTTCTTTCCAAAGCACCCGAATCAATAAGAACATCGGCAAATGTTTTGTATTCGGGAAACTCATTGATCGCCTTCATCACACGACGCAGAGTTCCCGACAGATATTTCAAGTAACGACGGTCTTCGCGTTGGTGGAAGAAGCTAGCAAAACTTCCGCAGGCTTTAAAGCACCGTTGAATGGACTGCAGTTCGTAAATATGATCGAAGTGTTCACGCGAAAAATCTTTTGGCAAATATTCTTTGGATTTATCCAAATAATAATCCAAAAGAGTTTTTGCCATAGAGTCGTTCATGTCGACGTAAGAGTCGCGCATCAAGCTCACAAGGTCATACTGAATAGGACCCAGGCGAGCATCTTGGAAATCAATCACACTCATTTGATCAAGTTTGATCATAAGATTGCGTGAGTGATAGTCACGATGAGCAATACGTTTTGGTTCCGCATCCAAGCGAGAGCAAATGCTTGTGAAAATATCCGCCATCTCTTTGTTCAAAGAGTCGCTGAAATGAAACTTAAGAATTCCGGAAAGCAAATTGTCTTTTCCGTAATTCATTTCCCACAAGAACTTTTCAGTATCAAACTTCATCTTAAAAGCTGTGCACTCGGATTTATCCAAAGTCGCTGGATGATGAATCTTTACGATTTCATCCACGGCCATTTGATAAAACTCCAAGGACGCTTCTTGATTTTGGTTCTCCCAGAATTTTCTTTCTAGTGTCAGGTCACCGAGGTCTTCCAAAAGCACAAGGCCTTCTTGCGGAGACATAGCAATTACTTGCGGCACATGAACGCCGTTTTTTGCGAAATGATTAAGGACACTCAGGAAGGGATAGTTCTCTGGCTGGAAAGGCTCCCAACGCATAAGGACCCAAGAATTGTGATCAAGGACGACGCGATAGTAGCGGCGGTTAGAAGCATCGCCGGCAAGGGAGAAAACCTTGTACGCGCTGGATTGAAGAGAACGAGTTAAAAACGGATTTAGATATTCATCATGAGTGACCATAAGAAAAATTCTCACAGACACTCATGCTATTTTCAAGGATTAAACTTTTAAGCGTCGAGAGGGGAGTCCTTCATGAAGAAAAGCTCCAAGACCTCTTTAAGACCTTGCGTCGTCAGAGGAGCTCGGTCGACCTCGAAACAATTCACGGACAGTTCATCAACAAGATTGGACGTCAGTGAAGACTTGCCAAGATCTTCAAGACTTAACAATGAGCTTGTAATGATAAGAGGTTCGTCTGCTGAGTGCCCTTCAGAGATGTAATCCAGCACGAGTTCTTGCTCAGCCGCGTTCAGATTCTCGACGTTTTCGATGAAGATCGTCATTGCGCCCATTTTAGCGATATCTTGTGCGGAGTGAAGCTGCCCTTTGATATCGTTGAAAGGTACAAAGGCCCATCTTGAAGTCAGCTCATGCAGTTGCAAAGCGACTTTTTTATTGGTGTTTTCAGAGCGACCTTCCAAATGAATCAGGTGAGAAATCAATTCGCTTGCAGGACCTTCGGTCAGGTCGTCGTTCAACTCTTCATCATTCAAAATGTCGTCGATAGTGGGGAGAGACTCTCCGAACAAACGCACGTTATCCAGTTCCAACTGCGCTTTATTCAGTTCCAGAAGATTGGATTCCTTTTGTTCAAGATACCATTTGTACATGGCTGGTTCTAGAACCATACGCACAAGTTGTGTAACACCCTG
Organism: Bdellovibrio sp. 22V; assembly: GCF_030169785.1. Classification (NCBI taxonomy): domain Bacteria; kingdom Pseudomonadati; phylum Bdellovibrionota; class Bdellovibrionia; order Bdellovibrionales; family Pseudobdellovibrionaceae; genus Bdellovibrio; species Bdellovibrio bacteriopascens. The sequence continues at coordinate 452,152 of NZ_CP125854.1, read as the reverse complement.
TTTTTTTTCGGCGTTGAGATCGTCAGCCGAAGGAACGACGGCGGTTCCCAAAAATGCGCCGTTCACTTGAATAGGAATATGAAGATCACGCCCCCGCGTAAAAGCTTCTTCTCCTGATTTCAATTCCGCCAGATCCATCAACTGACGAATCTGTAAACCCTTCCCATAGCGGCTAGCGAGAATTTGCTTCAATCGATTTACGAAAGAGCTGTCCAATGTTGAGTGCTGCATAAACCACGTACCCCTTACGAAAGGACTCTTATTACAAGAGTGGTGCCAGCGGCTTCTCAAAACCAATTCCTCTATAGATTCCAGCGGCTTAGGACCTTCGCCCGACTAAAAAACAGGCGGGGCGAGGGTCCCGAAATACCTGCTAAGTTTCGATCACACAGGTAATTTATTTAGGGTAAGAAACAGAAAGCGGCACGACGAGTTTTTGGCCGGGGCGAGGGTGCCTGAAAAAACAAAGAGCCCTGTGTTTTGCACAGAGCTCTTGGAGTTGGGAAAAGGTATCTGGTACCTTTTTCTTAGCGAGCGAGTTTACGTTTATCGAGGCCGTATTTTTCGACCTTCATGATAAGACCTGCGCGGCTGATACCCAATTCTTTTGCAAGTTTGGATTTATTCCAACCTGTGCGGCGAAGACCTTCACGGATCATTTCGCGCTCAAGATCTTCCAACGCATCTTTCAACTTACCTTGCAAACGGGAACCTTGAACTTTGTTCTTTTCGCCAGCTTCCAAAACTTTTGGAGAAAGAAGTTCCGCCATCAATTTTGTTTCGTCGCCGGAAAGAACACAAAGTCTTTCGATTTCATTTTGCAATTCACGCACGTTACCTGGCCATGGATAGTCATACAACTTTTCCAATGCACGTTTCGTGATTTGACGTTTTGGACCGCCTTGCTGATCGTGGATTTTGCTCAAGAAGAAATCCACAAGGAATGGAATGTCTTCTTTTCTTTCACGAAGAGGCGGAACGCGGATGTTGATAACATTCAAGCGATAGTACAAGTCTTCACGGAATGTTCCTTGCTCTACCATCTCTTTCAAGTTGCGGTTTGTCGCTGCTACGATGCGCACGTCAACTTTTCTAGACTCTGTCGCACCTACTGGCATGAAAGTACCTTCTTGCAATACGCGAAGAAGTTTAACTTGCATTTGCGGAGATGTATCACCGATCTCGTCAAGGAAGAAAGTTCCTTTATCAGCCATCTCGAAAAGACCTTTTTTATCTTTTAGAGCGCCTGTGAACGAGCCCTTCACGTGACCGAAAAGTTCAGATTCCAAGAGGTTGTCATTGAATGCAGAACAGTTTTGGATAATGAAAGGTTTGTCTTTACGGTTGGAATTGTAGTGGATTGATTTTGCAATCAACTCTTTACCAGTACCGTTTTCACCTTGCACCAGCACAGTAGAGTCCGCACCTTTGATCTTATCAAGAAGAGCATACAAAGACTGCATTGGTTTAGATTTACCGATCATGTTGTCATACTTGAAACGGTTGCCCAATTCTTTGTTCAATTCTTTGATGCGGTCTTCACGAGAAGAAATTTCCAAGTGAAGAGTTACAATCTCTTGAGCCACAAGTTCGCAAAGCTCGCCGAAGTGAGCGCGCTCTTGATCGTCCAAGAATTTCAACTTGCCCAAACATTTCTCAATCACTTCACCAGACATGCCGAAAGCAGCCAAGCGCTCACGGATTTCACTCATACGAGCTGTGAAGTTCGCTTCTCGGAAGAAGCCCATCGCAACAACAGTCCCCACGCAATCATTTTCAATCATGATTGGGAAAACACCAACGTCGAAACCAACAATGTCCCACTTGCGTAGGCTAAAGCGATTTTGCGAAGTGCGAAGATCATCCAAAGATTTAGAAACTAACTCTGCAATGCTAGCTTGGCCTGCTTCTTTTTTTACAAGAGCACTGATAGCTGGATTGTTGAAAGTGACTTTATCAGAGTCATACCCTTTAAGGGCGCCACGCTCATCCGTGAAAACCACGTCAATGTTCCACCACGCGCTGAGAATTTGTTTGAGCTTGTTGATCACATGTATATGTTCAAACTCATCCCAATTAATCATAAGTTCTTTCCTTTCATTGACTGTCAAAAGTATCGATACTTTTATCGTCAAGAAAGTAGACGAACTTGAGAGGGACTGTCTAAAGTGAGTTCAAACCTAGACCATGGTCTGTGTCCGATGTTTCACTCTGAAACACCGGGTGTCTAACTGTGTTGCAGGCTGTGGAAACGGAAGTATTCACCTTGCTGAGACAGCAATCCCTGGTGAGTTCCGATCTCGATAATCTCACCATCTTTAAGGACAACGATCTTGTCAGCCTTTTGGATAGTAGAAAGTCGGTGCGCGATAACGAGAGCCGTACGGCCTTCCATCAAATGATCAAGACCCTTTTGTACTTCAATCTCACTCGCCGTGTCCAGGGCGCTTGTCGCCTCATCTAGAATCAAGATAGGAGCATCTTTGAACATGGCGCGAGCAATACTGATACGTTGCTTTTCGCCACCAGAAAGAAGATTTCCGCGGTCGCCGACGCGAGTTTGGTATCCTTGCGGAGTCTTCATAATGAAGTCATGTGCATTTGCAAGCTTCGCCATTTTCGGAATGTCTTCGGTGCTGCGATCGAAATTTCCGGCTTGGATGTTCTTTTCAATCGTATCACTGAATAAGAAAACGTCTTGTGTAACAAGCGCGATATTACGACGAAGATCTTTCAAATTGATATCGAGGATATTTGTATTGTCGATTAGAATTTCGCCGCTGGAAGCATCAAAAAATCTTTCAAGAAGATTTACGATCGTGGACTTGCCGCTTCCACTGGCTCCGACTAAGGCGATCACTTCGCCGCGCTTAATCTCCAAATTGATCCCTTTAAGAATCATTTCTTTGCCATAGCCGAAGCGCACGTCTTTATAAACAAGCTTCTGCCAATCTTTAGGGAAAGACTTATTCACGGTACTTTCAGGAACTTCCTGGTCCGCTTCAATGATGGCGAACACGCGCTCTGAGGCAACGACAACTTGTTGCATACGCACGTAAGACTCTTGGAACTTTTTAATAGGCTGGTTGATCATAAGAAGGGACGTCACGAATCCAACGAACGTTCCCGGAGTTGCGCGCCCTTGCGAAACTTCATACGTCGTATAAAGAAGAACTGACATCATAATGGAGGCCGCCACAAACTCAGTCACAGGTCCCATGGCTTCTGTGCGTGCGTGAACAAGTTTTCTCGCCGCCAAATATTCTTTCGACTCGTCTCTAAGTTTATCAGCCATGACTTTTTCAAGATTGAACGACTGAATGATACGCACGCCATCCAGACTTTCTTTAATCGTGGAGGTCATTCTTTCCAGCACTTGCTGCCCGATAGGAACGTATTTACGCAGACTGCGAGAAATGTTTTTAAGAAAAACGCCGATGACAGGAACCGCCAGCAAAGTTGCAAGCGTTAGTTTCCAGTCAATCAAAAGAAGATTTTTAAGCAAAAAGATAAAGAGCAAGGGGTGCAGGAAAATATCCGCAACCATTCTTAAACCGTCTTGAATCACGTTGATGTCATTGAGAATACGGCTGATAAGACCGCCCGAACCTGTCGTGAAACTATTATGGAAGGTCAGGTTCAAACGCATAAACTTCTGTTGCAACTTTTGGCGCATTCCTTGAACGACACACTCGGCAACGTAGTTCATCAGGTAAATATGAAAGTAACGAGCTATACCTGCAACGACCGACAGACCTAAGGCAAAAGGAACGAGGTGTAATACTTGATCGAAATTAGCGCCGGCCAAATTATCAAAAAGTGGCTTAATCATGTAACCCAGTTGAGCATACGCGGCCGCGTGAATAACTCCCGCTACGGCGACGATGGCAATCAGCTTTTTGTAAACTTTAACTTCGCCGAGAATCTTCTTAATTTGCACTAACATGAGTTATTTCCAAAATTACGGACTTTTCTGACCGTCGATATAGCGTTTTAAATACTGCCCCGTGAGGCTCTTTTTCACCTTCATAATATCTTCCGGGGATCCTTGGGCGACAATATTTCCGCCTTTTTTACCCGCTTCCGGGCCTAGGTCAATAATATAATCAGAGGCGCGAATAACATCGAGATTGTGTTCTACGACGACGACGCTGCCGCCGGTCTCAATCAATTTATTGAGGACCTTCATCAATAGATCGACCTCGCGGAAATGCAGGCCTGTCGTCGGCTCATCAAGGATATACAACGTGGACTTCTGCTGTACTTGTGAAAGTTCTTTCGCGATCTTTAAGCGCTGCGATTCGCCTCCGCTTAAAGAGTTCGCGGGTTGTCCCAGTTGCAAATAATCCAAACCAACTTCTTTAAGAACGCTTAAAGGTTTGCGAATATTCGGATGAGCGACGAAGAAATTCATCGCTTCGTTCACAGTCATCGAAAGGATTTCGTGAACGTTTTTATTTTTATATTGGATTTCTAAAATCTCAGGGCGGTATTTCTTTCCATCGCAGACGTCACAAGGAATAACAACGTTATCCATGAACATCATATCGATTTCTTCATAGCCGGTGCCTTTACAAGCAGGACAGCGTCCACCATCGACGTTCAAGCTGAACGTGCCTGGAGTATAACCGCGGGCTTGTGCTTCCTGAGTGCCGGCCATGATCGTACGAATGGCATCGAAGGCTTTAAGATAAGTTACAGGCGAACTGCGCGCGGACTTACCAATCGGAGACTGGTCAATCAAAAGCACGTTCTTAATATGCTCGACACCTTCAAGAGCGGCGTATTCTTGCGACGGTAAGTATTCCAAATCCAGCGCTCGAGCTAAAGCCGGATACAGAGTCTTCGAAATCAGAGTAGATTTTCCCGATCCACTGACACCCGTGACCGTTACAATCCGATTCAGGGGGAAAACGACATCCAGGTTTTTAAGGTTGTGGCCTTTAGCGCCCTTCAATTCGATTTTTACCTTATAAGAGTCCACATCAACAGGACGAATCGTTCTTAAAGCCGCGACGCTCTTGTTGGGTTTTAAGTAAGGGACGGTATTGGATTTCTCGTAGTCATAGAATTCATCGGTGGCGCCTGCGTAAACGACTTCTCCACCAAGATATCCAGATCCGGGACCCATTTCGATAATGTGTTCGCTGGCTTTAATGACGTCGTGATCGTGTTCCACAATAACCAACGTATTTCCGAGTTCCTTCAGATCTTTCAGAATGGAAATCAAACGATCGTTGTCGCGAGGATGCAAACCTACGGTGGGCTCATCAAGAACATAAAGGGCTTGCGAAAGTCCCATGCCCAGTTGATTCGCAAGAATCAAACGCTGATATTCACCACCCGAAAGAGTGCGAGTTTCACGACTCAAAGACAGATAATGAACTCCAACACGCATAAGGAACTCTAAGCGTGAGCGAATTTGTTTTAAAACTTCACCAGCTACTTCTTCTTGATGAGGTGACACTTCAAGCTTTTGGAAGAACTGATGCAGATCCTCAATCGTGACCGTTGAAAGATCATTGATATTGGAATTTCCAATAAGCACGTGATTTGCCTCTTCACGCAGACGTGCCCCTTTACATGTAGGACATTGGAAAGGACTGCGGAAACGCGAAATAAAGACGCGAACGTGCATCTTATATTTTATTTGATCCAAGTATTCAAAAAGACCACGCACGCCGAAGAACTCTTTATTACCGTTCCAGATAACGTCGCGTTGATCTTTCGGCAACTCATTCCATGGCGAGTGCACATCGATCTTCGCTTTTTTACAGAATGCGAGAAGTTGTTTTTTCTCGTGCGCGGCACTCGGCATCCAGAAAGGACTCAAAGCCCCTTGTGCTAAAGACATGTTGGGATTTGGAATAACTTTCTCTTCGTCGATATCAAGGATATTGCCGAAACCTTTGCAAGTAGGGCAAGCGCCGATCGGAGAGTTGAAACTGAACAATCGCGAAGTCAAAGGCGGCGGCGTGTAGCCACACACTGGACAAGAGGCTTCTTCGCTGACCTGCAGGCGCTGTCCTTCAGTTGTCAGAATTGTTGCACGACGAGTGATTAAATTTGTATTGTACTTAATGCTGGCTTCATAAGCCTGAGTCAGTGAATCAGCGATACGACCACGCTCATCTTCATTAAAGCTCATACGATCGATAACAAGATAGAAAGTTTCTTTCGGAAGACCCTTTTTGATGGCGGCAGCGTCACCGATCTCAAGAACAGTTCCCATCTCTTCCAAAGTCACGCCACCATTGACGATGACAGGCTCGGGAATTTTCACTTCGGTTGTTTTTTTGGAAACTTTCTTTGCGCTTGCTTTTTTAGTCGCTGCTTTTGCTGCGGTCGCAGGTTTGCTTTCAGCAATCTTAGGAACGTAAATACGAAGATAACCGTCTTGGAGAAGCAAAGAATGAAGTTTCTTGGCTTGCGCCACTCGGCCCGCTTCCGTGATTTCGACAAGAATGTAGCCACGTTTACCGGTGAAATTTTTTATCACTTTGTCAGTGGCTTCAGTGACACTCTCTTTTTCCGTCGGACAATGATGAGTCGGGCAATAGGACTTCCCAATCTTTTCAAAAAGCAGGCGCAAGTAATCAATGATCTCTGTCGTCGTTCCGACGGTAGAGCGAGAACTTTTCACCGTGTTCTTTTGCTCGATAGAAATCGCCGGAGGAATATTATTGATACCCTCAATGTCAGGCTTCGGCGCTTTATTCAAAAACTGTCGAGCATAGTTCGACATGCTTTCGATGAAACGTCGCTGGCCTTCGGCAAAAAGAGTCTCGAAGGCCAAGGAGGACTTCCCTGATCCACTGGGGCCGCAGATCACCGTCATAGATCCGACGGGAATCTTCACCTCAATATTCTTCAAATTGTTTTGTTTCACCCCCCAGAGGTGAATATCTTTCATTCAGAGAGATCCTGTTTGTAAAAGTCTGTGGCTTCTTCAGCTTTATTAGCCGCAGCCGTTGGTTCTGTTCCTTCGACGAAAGCTTGGCGAATAATTTTCTTTGTTGAAGCGGAAGCAAGCTTTCCAGTTTCGCTATCAATATTAGCAAACACGATACCGTCAGGCACAGGGAAAGTCATCTGAGGCAGTCCGTCGTGAGCGGCTTTCATATAGTCCACCCAGATAGGTAACGCCGCACGTCCACCGACTTCGCCCTTACCGATACTCTTTTCTTTGTCGAATCCCACCCAAACACCTGTTGCGATTTGCGGGCTGTAACCAATAAACCACGCGTCAAAGTAGTTGTTTGTAGATCCGGTTTTACCAGCGACTTCACGGCCAACAGCGCGTGCTCGTCCGCCAGTACCCCCGGCATCTTCAACAACGCCTTTTAACAATGTCGTCATCACATAAGCGGTTGTTGGACGAATCAATTGCTCTGGATCCTGGAAGAAAATGCTTTCGTCGAGTTTTGCATTCTTATTGTTCTTTTTAAACTCTTCGAGCTTTGCAGGGTCGCCAGCGACTTCCAAATAAGCCTTGCGACGTTGTTCGAAGTCATCAGCCGCCGTTTTGATTTCTTTTTCAAAACGTGTGTCCAATGTCATTGTTTGCAAAAGATTTTTGCCTTGAGCATCTTCCACTTTGTGGATCAGCAGCGGAGAAATTCTTTTTCCAAGGCGGCCGAACTCTGCAAAGACTTTTGTCATCTCATACAAAGTCACGCTGCTGGAGCCAAGAGCCAATGTAAAATCAGGATTCAGAGGACTGTAGATACCCAGGCGTTTTGCATAATCCATCGCCCAAGGCACGCCGACGTCTTCGATGATTTTTACAGTTGGGATATTAAGAGATTTCACCAAAGCATTGCGGAAAAGAATATCCCCACCAAAGCTTTTCGAGTGATTGGATGGTTTCCAAACTTTTGGATCGCCTTGTCCTTCAGAATCGTCAGCGGCACCGCCTTCTTCGTAAACGATAGGAGCGTCCATGATTGGAGTTGCCGGCGTATAACCTTTATCCAAGGCCGAAGCGTAAACAATGGCCTTAAATGCGGAGCCCGTTTGACGAGGAGCTTGAATAGCGCGATTGAATTCGCTTTTCGCAAAGCTAGAACCACCCACCATCGCCACCACATCTTGAGATGTCTGGTCGAATGAAATCAAAGCCCCTTCGACTTGCGGTTCTTGATCCAATTCCAAAGCTAAATATTTCGCAAAGTCAGGGAGAGCCTGATTGGGAGTTTTCTTTTTAGAATTTTGCAAACGGCTTGATTCAAATTTGTCGGCCGTGATTTTTACAAGAATCACGTCGCCTTTTTTCAAAGCCTCTGAAGGTTTCTTAATCTGACCCAAATCGTAGCGCACTTCCGTGTCGGGCTTGCGCGCCCAAGTCATTGTCTCTATGTCAATCAAACCCTGCGCGTCTGGCAAAGTTACGAAAACAAGTCCCAAGCCATCATCAACATTTTGAACGACAGCTTGAACGGTGTCGTTCAGCTTGATGTAGGGAGGAAGCAACGGATGTTCTTTAGTATCTTTTGGGTTTTTAACCGGAACGATATCAGCGAAAGTTCCATCCGGAAGAATCGTTCTTTCCGGTGTGAAGTCGGAGATCAATTTCTTTTGCGTTTCTTTTAGGAACTCTGTGATCGCATCTTCATCAGAGAGATTTTTCAAAGGACCACGGTAGCCTTGGCGTTTATCCAAGGATTTTAAACCTGCCATCACGGATTCTTGTGCGGCAAGCTGCTTTTTGAGATCAAGACTTGTGTGAATGCGAAGTCCCTTATCAAGAACCATGTCCTCACCCAATTGCACGACAAGAAGCTGACGAACCGTTTCTAGGAAAAACGGAGCGAACTCTTCATAGTTCTCACGAACATAGACTTTCACAGGTTCTTTGATCGCTTTTTCTGCTTCATCTTTGGAAATGTAACCCACGTCAGCCATACGACGAAGAACGTAAATTTGTCTTTCTTTCGCTCTTAAAGGATTACGTACGGGAGAGTATTTGCTCGGAGCCTGAGGAAGGCCGGCAAGAATCGCCATCTCTGGAAGTTCCAACTTACTGACAGGTTTACGGAAATATGTTTGCGCCGCCTGCTCAACACCATAAGCGCCTTGCCCGAAGTAAATTTGGTTCAAATAAAGGAAAAGAATGTCTTCTTTGCTTAAGTTCTTTTCCATTTCAATGGCCAAAAGGATGTCACGCAGTTTACGTGTCAGCGTTTTTTCAGACGAAAGTAAAAGTGTTTTTGCCACCTGTTGCGTGATCGTCGATCCCCCTTGAACAGAACGACCAGCACGAAGGTTGGCAAGAGCGGCACGGAAAATTGCTTGAGGATTGATGCCTTTATGCTCAAAGAACTGGTCGTCTTCGGCAGCAAGGAATGAGTTCACTAAGTTCTTTGGAATTTTGTCGTAAGGAACAAGTGTTCTGCGCTCACGAAAGAATTCACCGATCTTTTTACCGTGTCGGTCATACACCTGACTTACAAGCAATGGCTGATAGTCTTTCACAGTGATCAATTGCGGAAGGCCGGATTGAACTGACTTAACAATTAAGTAGAGACTGAGAATGCCAATAAGGCCGAGGGCGACAATAGACAGTACGATCTTTTTTAACACTGGTGGGGGCTCCTTTAACAAGCCCCCATTCTAGCAGTGTGAATAGGGAGGGTCTAGGGACACTGGTCCGAAGACTGGGATATTATTTTGTACCTTTGAGAGAGTCTAGGGCTTCTCTCTTCGAATCAGAAACTTTGGATCTGCAAGACGAAGGGGCATTGCGATCGGCGCGCTCGATGATGCTGATCTGTGCTTCGATCTCTGATGAAGCATCGCTAGGAGCGTAGTCCGAACTCTTATTCTTCGGAGCAGGACCTAAGGTCATAAGCGACTGATTGGCGCGATTCAATGCGGCCTGAAGGCTCGCGCTTTTTGCAGCGAGAGTTTTTAGGTTCTCTTGCATTTTTGTATAAGCGGCCTGCATTCTTTGATTCAAACGGTTACCGAGGTCGATCACGCTTTGTAAAGCATCGTTCTTTTCTTTTGCGGAAGCCTGTTTCATTTCTTCGAGCTGGTTTTGTGCAAGATTCAAACTGTTCTGCACTTCATCCATGCTCGTTTGCAAGTCATTGATCTGCTTCGTGAGCTCATCTTGCTCTTGACGTTTGGATTCATTCAAAGCCACACGTTGTTGATCGAAAGCATCCATACAGTCATTATAGATGTTGATAAGCTCTTGTTTCTTTTTCTTAGCTTGCGCAATGTGATTTGCACTTGTAGACGCAGAAACACTTTCGTAACTCTTTCTCGCATCCGTAACAGCTTTCATGCAGGCGCGTTTGCCCGAAGCCTCTGTCATCGCGATCAACTTCAAGGCCTTGTCGCGCTGAGATTGAATCAGTTGCCCACGGACACGCAGAATTTCCGTCGCTTTTTTGCGCATTTCTTCTTTAGCTTGTGTTTGGCTGGCATTAAATTCAGCAATACGCTCACGCTCTTTTTCGCCGATCTCCAACTCTTTCTTTTTATAGTTCTCTTGCGCTTCTGTCAGAGTTTTTTGAATCTCTTCCATCTCTTTATTGTAGTCATCTTGGATCTGAGCTTTATCGTCGTTGAGATCCGCCAACTCTTTTTCAGTGTCTTTGATCTCTTTTTGAATTTTATCTTTTTCAGTGAAGTAATCGCGGCCACTCATTTGCGGACATGCTGCACTGACGTTTGCAAGACTTCCTGCAGGTAAACCCATTACTGTCGCAAATGCATCCACTGTATTGAACGAATCTTCGCCGGAAGTGCCTGCGCAGTTCTTCGCTTTAGCAACACAGTTTGAGCCACCAGATAAACCCGCTTTTCTGCAGGCTTCGCCGATTTTACGAGTCGCTTCATCAATCTTATCTGTCAGCTGACGACAAGCTTCTGATTCACGCACATCTTTATAGTCTGGTGGATAGCCCATTCCAAAACCATAAGGCTGTTGAGGCGCTTGGTTTTGCGTGTTACCAGAGCCATTATTATTAGTATTGTTGTTATTAGTTGTCGTCTCAGCAAATGCGCCCGGTGAGTAGGAAAGCAAAGACGCGCAAGCCAGGATGTTGATAAAGATTTTGACAACTGTTCTTTCGTTTTTGTCTGAAATCTTATTCATTTGAGTTCCTCCCCGATGAAAATAGATGGTGCAATACCAGTACCAATTATCGGCAGGTGCGCTCAAAAAGTTTACGTATCAAAGTGAGACGAGAATTGTAAAAACGGATATAGAATAAAGCCCGGAAAAATACCGGGCTTTTACAGAAATCCTAAGCGGGAAGAGATGACGTACAGTGAGAGCACTTACGAGCTTTAACAGGAATAACAGAGAGGCACTCTGGGCACTCTTTGGTTCCTGGAGGAGGCGGTTCCTCGGCTCTTTTAAGTTTGTTCGCCATTTTCACAATAATGAAGATAGCAAACGCAACAATAATAAAGTCCAACACCATATTGATGAAGAGTCCGTAGTTGACGGTAGCCACGCCTGCTTTTTTTGCTTCATCTAAAGTAGCATAAGTTTCGCCATTCAATGCCACGAACAAATTCGAGAAATCCACTTTGCCCAAAGCCAAGCTAAGAACCGGCGTCAGGATATCTGCGACGAAGGAAGATACGATCTTGCCAAACGCAGCACCGATGATGATACCCACGGCCATGTCGAGAACATTGCCGCGCATGATAAAGGTTTTAAACTCTTTCCACATAAAATGTCCTTCCTAGGTCTTAGAACTTTGCCACAAGGTTCATTGTAGTCGTAGACGTCGTGTTTTTTCCATTCGCAGGAGGTTCGTTTTGATATTGTAATAGGTAAGCAAGCTTCAACGAGAAAATAGAGTTGAGCATGATGTTCAAAGAAGCTTCTGTGTTGCCTTGCCATGCTTCGCTATCAGTAAAGTTGGGAAGATATTCAGCCCAGTATCTAAACGACAAAGTTTTATCCAGGTTTTTGTTAAATTCCGTGTAAAGACGACCGAAGTTGTCATACATCGTGTTGCCCACAGTCGGTTGAGTTTTCGTATAACGAAGACCGGCTTCAAGGATCCAGTTCATGTCATCTTGTTTTAGAAGGTAGTACTTCAAACCGGCATCAGTCGAATCACGTTGCAAATAACCAGCGAAGATATCACTTTCACTTTTATATCCGACGAAGAAGCTGAAGTAGTCAGTCAACTCGCGCTCATAACGAACACCGGCATCCCATTGACGTGCACTTTCAACGCCGTTGGAAAGAGTTTTAAGGTAACGACCGAAAGCTGTGTAAACATTCTTTTCGTGAGTGTAAGTAGTTTTGATCTTCGCAGCATAACTTTCTGAATCTGTATTCCCAGAAACAATGACCGCACCAGCCTCTGCTTCACCTTTGAAGGGAGGAGGCGCTTCTTGTGCGAAAGCGATAGTTGAAAATACAAGTGTGAACGCACTGACGAGGGACGCAAAAAGTTTCATTCCTTAAATCTCCTTTGATTTACTGACTTTAGTTTCATTTGACAGATGAGTCCAAGAAAAATTTGATGAGAATCCCATGAAATTCTGTTACGTTATGTTCGAGGTTTGTGGCAGTGCAAAAAGGTTTTAATTCAGATATCACGGTTCGCGGTCAAAAATTCCATGTGCAGACAGAAGATTGGGGCGTACAAAATCCATTTCTTGTAAGTCGAATTTTCTGCAACGGCGCTGTGATGAAAACAATCAAAACACCTTATGATTCCGTTCTTCGTTTGGGCTCAACGCGGTCCGAGGAAGCAATTAAGCAAGCTTTGCATCGTCAACATTCCACGATCATCGACACCTTGATGGCAGGCGGAACTGTTTAATTTCCAAGAAAGATAAAAACCTCGACTTCGGGCGAGTATCCAACGTCCCTCGTCTTTCATAAGATAGAGAGATGATTGAATTCTCACATGTCTACAAGACTTATCCCGGGCCTGTTCATGCGCTCAAGAATATCGACTTGCGCATCGACAAAGGTGAATTCGTTTTTCTTACGGGTCCCAGCGGCGCGGGCAAAACAACTCTTTTTAAAATGATTTCTGCATATGACGTCGCAACATCCGGAGACGTCAAAGTCGCGGGCCATGATCTTTTATCCATTAAGAATTCCCAAATTCCTTTTTTCCGCAGAAAAATCGGCGTTGTTTTCCAAGATTTCAAACTGCTGAAAGATAAAACAATCTTTGAGAATGTGGCTTTGCCTTTGCAGGTTCGCGGCGACAAGGCCCCTTCCATCCAACGCCGCGTTTACGAGGTTTTGGAACAAGTGGGCCTTGCTCACAAACATGATCAGTATCCTGATTTTATTTCAGGCGGGGAACAGCAGCGGACCGCGATCGCCCGCGCGATCATTCATCAACCCGGCGTTTTGATTGCCGATGAACCGACGGGGAACTTGGATCCGCGACTCAGCGAAGAGATCATGGATCTTTTAGAGCGTGTCTGTTCGCAAGGAACCACAGTGTTCGTGGCGACTCACGATCATGAGATGGTCAAGCGTCGTAATAAAAGAACTCTTGAATTACGCGATGGCATGATCGTGGGGGATAGTAAATGAGATCCTCCAAGAATTGGGCTCTTAAAGTTTCAACTCTCGTTGTTGTGACTGCGTGTTTCGCGGTGATGGCGGCGTCTTTATTAGTTTCACAAAATTTCAAAAATCTTCTGACACTTTGGGGAGAAGATGTCCAGATGACAGTGTATCTGTCACAAGATCTTTCCGAACAGGGCCGTCAAAGTATTGAAGAAACATTAAAAAAATCCGGTAAAGTCGGCAGCATTCATCTTGTAACTCAAGAAAAGGCATTGGGTGATTTCCGCGCTCAGCTCGCAAGCTATGCGCCGGATCTTTCGCAGGATGAAGAGCTTCTGAAACTGATTCCGTCAAGTTTGCAGGTGCGTCTTGCTGGCTCCGTAACGACTGCAGAACAGATTTCGGTTCTGCGGAGTCTGGCTGATTCGGTCAAAGGAATGAACGGTGTTGATGAAGTCAGTTATGGACAAGACTGGATCGAAAAATATTCAGCCTTAGTCATGGCCATCGAAATGACATTGCACCTTCTAAGTCTTGTTATCCTGGCTGCGGCTGTGTTTGTAATCTCTAATGCGATTCGCGCGTCTGTGCAAAACCGCAAAGATGAAATCGTTGTGATGGAAATGATCGGCGCCACTTTTTCGTCGATACGCAAACCCTTCATGGTGGAAGGGGCGACGGTGGGTTTGATCTCGTCACTGCTCTCTATCACAGCCTGTTTTGTTCTGTTTACGGGGATTAAAAATCTTCTGATGACCAAATTGAGCTTCCTTCAATTAGGCGAACATCTGCGCTTTTTGACTCCGACAGCTTTGGTTCTTTTCATTGTGGGCGGCACGTGTTTGGGTGCCTTGGCTTCTTATATCTGTGTTCGTCGTATCAATGATGGCTATGCAGGAAGTCAGAGGTCCTAGTTGAAATTAGCACAACTTCTTTTGGCAGGTATAATTTCGTTTTCCGTCGGCGTGAAGGCTTCGGCCCCGGCGGAGGTGGATACTATCGCCAAGGATTTTGAGGCCACTAAAAAGAAGTTGGAAGATGCGGAGCTAAAGCAGCGACAAGTCCTTTCGGCGCTCTATCAACTGAATAAAAAAATCAAAAAGATTGTGACGGATCGCGGAGAGATGTCGCAACAAAGAGCATTCTTGGAAGTCAATATCCGCAATCTTTCGCAAAAAGTGGAAGAGTTGGAGCAAAAGAATAAATCTCAAAAAGCTCTTCTGGCAGAGCGTTTGCGCGCGATCTATAAATTGGGTGGTCCTTCTCTGGCGCGTTTTGTTTTCTCTTCTTCGAGTTCTGTGAATTTGGAAAGAAATCTTAAGATCCTTGGCATTGTCGCCGGTCGCGACATGGATATGATTAAAAACTACAGCCGCGACCTTAAAGAGCTGCAAAATAAGAAAAAGATGCTGGCGAACCGTCTGGAAAGTTTAAAAAGCGTCGAACAAAAAATCGTAAGTCAGGAAAAGCAACTTCGCAAAGAGCAAGAGCTTAAGGGCAAGCTCCTTGATGGGATCCGCAAGAGCAAACTTTTTGCTCTTAATAAGATCAATGGATTGCGGGAAAAGTCCTTGCAGTTCAATATTGACGATACTGGACTCTTCGATCTTCTTTTCAAACCTTCCTTTGCAGACCAAAAGGGCGAGCTGCCTTCGCCATTGGCGGGTGTTATCACCAAAAAATTTGGACTTATGAAAGGTGACGATCACCCTTATACTTTAACCCAGAAGGGAATTTTCATTTCTGCTGCAAAAGGAAGTCCGATTAAATCTGTCTTTGATGGCAAGGTCAGTTATATCGGTGAGCTTCCTGGATTTGGTAAAACGCTGATCGTGGATCATGGAGATCACTATTACAGTGTTTACGCACACGCGGAAGAAGTGAAAGTGAATACAGGGGATGAGATCACGCAGTCTCAAATCATTGCTCAAGTGGGCGATGCGCCTCAAGAAAGCAATCCCGGATTATATTTTGAAATTAGACATTTTTCAGAACCCTACGACCCGCAACAGTGGATGAAAGGACTCTAACACTATGCAATCACTCAAACGCTACTGGAAAACCTATATTCTAGGCTTCGTCCTCCTGGTGACGTTGTTCATCATGGCAGAATCAGGTTTTCAGGTTCGTGCTTTCGCCCAAGAACGTTACGCGGATCTACAAAATTTCAGTAAGGTGCTCAATCTAATTCAGCAATACTATGTTGAAGAGGTGAACACAAAGAAGCTTGTCTATGGCGCTATCAAAGGTATGTTGCGTGAACTTGATCCGCACACGAACTTTATGCCGCCAGATATTTTTAAAGATTTCGAGACGGAAACAAGCGGAGAATTCGGTGGCCTTGGGATCGAGATATCGATTCAAAACGGCATTCTGACGATTATCTCTCCGATCGAGGATGCACCAGCTTGGGAAGCCGGCATCAAAGCGGGCGACAAAGTCATCGCCGTCGATGGCAACAGCACGAAGGGTGTGAGTCTTGTCGAAGCGTCTCAATTGATGCGCGGGAAAAAAGGCAGCAAAGTTATTTTGCGTGTCGTGCGCGACGGCGAAGAAAAACCTCGCGACATCACTGTTGTTCGTGGCAGCGTGAAAATCAAATCTGTGAAGTATACGGATATGGGTGACGATTTTGCTTACATCAAAATCACAAGCTTCATCGAGAACACAGCGAAAGATCTGCAAAAGGCGATTGAAAAACACATGAAAGAACATGATGGAAAAATGGCGGGTCTTTTAATCGACTTGCGCAGAAATCCAGGTGGTCTTTTGGATCAAGCCGTGAAAGTCAGCGACATGTTTCTTAAAGACGGAACTATCGTAAGCACCATTGGTCGCAACAAAAACGACAAAGAAGTCGCTGTAGCCACGAAAAAAGGTCAATACACAAATTTCCCTGTTGTGATTCTTGTCAATGAATACACAGCAAGTGCGAGTGAGATCGTTTCGGGTGCTCTCCAAGATAACAAACGTGCATTGATTGTGGGGCAACGTACTTTCGGTAAAGGGTCTGTTCAATCAGTTATTAAATTGGGTGACGGAAGCGGCTTGAAACTTACGGTGGCCCGCTATTACACGCCAAGTGGTGTCTCAATTCAGGCGGAAGGGATTCATCCTGATATCGAAATTGATGATGTCGATCCAGATGCATTTGCAAAAGCGGTTGTGAAAAATCAAACGACTCGCGAGGGCGATATTGCAGGCCACTTAAAAGGAGATCGCGAAAAAGCCGCTGAAAAACTTGATACTAAACAAGGCGTCGAAGAAGGTGCTTTGGCTTGGTGGAAAGACGTGGGTTCGAAAAAAGACGAAAAGCTTTCGCCGCGCGAAAAATTGTTGAAAGCCGATTATCAAGCATATCAGGCGTTTAGCTACCTTAAAGCGTGGGGTACGCTAAAGACTTTGACGCGCTAGTTATTGATTCTGATATTTAGAGGCCCTACTCTAGCGCCACATAGACAAGGCGAGGCAGAGGGGGCCTTACTGATGTTGAAGATCGCAGTTCTTTTACTGACATTCTGTTCATTTGCGAAAGCGGACTACGTCGGCTTTTCTCGCGGCGATCAATTCACAGCCACTCCCATTCAAGGACAAGTCCAAGTTACGTGCAGCGGTTTCAACGGGAGTGGTTCCGCTGTTTACACTTGCCGTGATCTTGTTTTAGATCCTCAAGCTTATGATGTTTTTTTGGGCCCGCGTGATGCAAGAGCGGATCGTGTGACTTTGGTGGCGTCTCATGAAGACGGTTCATCACGCACGAAATCGGCGGACTACGAAGGTACACGTGGTCGCAGCGGTGAAGCGTTCAATTTGTGGATTTCAACTTTGTTCCAAAAACCTTTGCTTGAAAACGGTGTGACGTCGATTCGTTACACGATTAACGGTGGCCATTATGCAGAGCCTCTTGCTGAAGGAACTTTCCGAGTCCTTGTAAAGCGCGGCCCCGCACGTACGTGCCCCAATGCTCGTTATACATCTTCAGACGTGAGCGATTGCAATTCGCAGTACTCCATCTGCCAACGCTACTTCGAAGAATTCCATAACTGCCTCTAAAATTATTTTCCGATCACTTGTGCGAGAATATTGCAGTAGACAATGCCGCCCGTGCCAGAGCCCACATGCCAGTAACCTCGGAATGTCAGTGTTCCGTTGGCAGAGGCTTTATAAAGACCAAAGCTCGAACCCGAAGTCCATGTCGTCATACTCGCAGAAGCCCAATTAGAGGGAAGTAGCCAAGTTCCTCCTGGAGTTGCAAAAACCTCGGGGCGAATGTACGTCACACCACCGCTGTTATTCATACTGCAAGACAATTCCGCTTTGACGACGTCACCATCTTGCACGTCGACGGAGGCGCTGAGTGTGGAGATAAATGTGCTCGTCGTGGAAGTTGTCGAAATGCCGGGCGCATCTATTCTCCCGTAACCAATGCTCGCAACACCGCGAATTTTTCCGTTCACATCTAGAGTCGCCGTTGGAGAAGCCGTACCGATACCGACTTTTCCTGTCGAGTCGATGCGCATCCGTTCCGAGGTTGCAGAAGAAAATCCACCGATATTAAAACGAATCACTCCGCTGGCGTGAGGTGAGGCGATTTGTAGGTTTTGAGTCGTGTTGCCAAGATATAACATCGCTGTATTTTGTAAATAGACGTTGGAATAATCTGAAGTGTAAGCATAGAAACCGAGGGCCGCTTTATTCGTGGGTGTCGTCACGCCGTTAGCTTGTAAATAGAAAAGGCCACCACCGTCTGTACTCGAGTGCACCTCTAAGGGCGAACCAGGGGTGCTAGTTCCAACCCCAACACTTCCGTTCGCGAGAACGGTCACGCGGTCTTTGTTTTCGGTTTTTAAAATAAGGCTTCCGCCTAAGTTTCTATTTGTTACTCTAAGATCACCGGAGTAGTCACCCACGGACCAACGAATTGTGTTGTCAGAGCTGATACCGCGAATATCGCCACTCGCAGCGTTTCCGACGCTGTCGGTGTCTTTTAAAATAAAACCTGGTGAGGTGAAGTGTGCTTCAAACTGGATAGCCCTAGCGATGCCATTTACTTCAAACATCGACGTCGGAGTGAGAGTGTTAATTCCCACTTTTCCTCCACTATAAGAGATGTCGTTGCCGTTTATTTGCCATGCGGTACTCGAAGCAGGGAGACGTGCAGAATCAATTGTGCCTGCCGTAATTTGATTGGCATTCAACGAAATCGTATTGCAGGTAAATGCATCGGTGATCGCACTCCAATTGAGGGTTGTATTCACGGGACAACTTGTCGGAAATTGCGTATTACCCAAGGAATTTTTTAATTCAAATGCACTCACTGATCCACCCGTCCACGTGGAACCATCCCAACGCAAAACTTGATTTGCATTTCCCGAAGGAAGAGCATTTTGTTTTGCCGAAAAAGCCGCATAGTCCGTATTAGAAATCAAACCTGCAGTCACAGAACTCGTGCTTGCCAGTGGAATATTCAAAGTATGAGTTCCCGTTCCATTGTGATTCCAGGCAGGACTGTTGCCTGCGGAACCGGTTGCAAAAACGTGTGCTGAAGTCGTATCTCCCGCGAGAGAAGTAATTCCTCCTCCCGAAGTTCCTACTTGATCGGTCACACACACGAATTGCGCTCCGTTAAACGAAAGAACCTGTCCTACTGTGCATGCCACAGGAGTGCCAGAAGAATTCGGGAGCTGAGACTTCTGTAAAAGATCCGCGGCCGTCAATGCGCCAATGGCATCCGCTTTGGCGGCGCTTTCCGCATAGTGTGCAAACGGCACAGAGCGAATTTGCATGTCTTCGGAAACTAATCTCCAACCGCTGCCATCCCAAAACCGTACACGCAATTTGCGCATGGAATCCACATTCGGAGTCCAAGTGCCTCCCGCCTCACAGGCAAAAGACGAAGTTTTATTATTGAAGGCATCTTTCAAAGTGAACGTGCCTGTGAGCGGAAATTGTACGGAAAAACTTCCGGCACCAAGAGGAACATCAAAGACCCCGTTGGAATTGGTCATGTCGATTGCTTGTGATTCTTCACGATAGATAACACAAGCACCATTATCACTGGTGATATCGAAAAGAAATTTTACACCGGAGCTTTCAAGAGGAATTCCGTCGCTGCGAACGATACGGCCCTGATATGTTAGAGAATTCGGAGTCGCCTCAGCAAAAGATGACAGCAAAAAAATAATGAAAGAACTAATTTTTAGAGCCTTCATACTGTCATCCCCCAACGTGCCAATCAAACTCGACATTTTCGAGTCGTAGAATAATTCGGAATAATCGTGAGGGTAGTTGAGGATTTAGGTCTCCAAATTAAAATCAATCCAAGTTATTTCGGTCACTTAGAGAGCATTTATTTTGTTCCAATTCTACTCCGAAACGGCACACCAGGTAAGGGGATTGAGTTGCGCATCACACTCTTCATTGAGGTATTGAATCAATGCTTGGGTCATTTCGGGGCTTTTCAAATCGTCAGGTTCGTGCACGAAATAGTAAACTCGTTGCAAGCCTTGCTGACTCCATTGCGAAAGACGTTGAGCCCACTCACGGCTGCGCGTGTAATCGCTAGCATGCAAATCATTGCCGATAATTCGCAACATGGTGAAAGGGGCGCTAATGGAAGTATGTAAGACATCGCGCCGACCAGCGACGTCTGTGATTACAAGACCAACGTTGCGTGTTTGCAGATACTTTGTAAGCGCTGAAAGTATGCGACCTTCTTCAAACCAAGAGGGATGACGAAACTCCAAAGCAAGTTCAAACTCTTGCGGCCACTGTTGCAGAAAATAAAAGAGCTGTGCTTTTTTGGAATAATCAAAATGTGGAGGAAATTGCGCAAAACAAGGTCCCAAGTTCGCACGGATATTTGCTAAAAACTGAAACCATTCTTGATAAAGTTTTTTATCTGAAAGCCCCTGCGCGGAATGCGTAATTCCTTGAAACACCTTCGGACAAAATTGAAAGTGTGGAGTGACTTGCTCTTGCCACTTTTTCACTTGTTCGGATGAAGGAATGCGATAGTGGGTGGTATTGAGTTCGATCGTGTCGTAATTGCGGGAGTAGTGGAATAAAAAATCTGCAGGTTTTGTTTTTGCGGGATAGATCTTCCCAATCCACTCTTTGTGTCCCCACGCAGGAGTTCCCAGAAGATATCGCGTGGATGGAAGAGCCGTTCCTGAGAGTTTTTGCAAATACTCCGCTGACGCGGGATCATCCGGCGGTAAAGTCCAATCTACGCTATCGACAGAGGCAAGCTTTCCAAATTCCATAAAAAAACCCGTCAGACTTTCGCCGGACGGGCTTCAATTTCTTAGAAAAAATTCTTAGTTGCCTTCTTCTTTCAAAGAACCAGCTGGAACTTCTTTAACTTTCACAGACTTGTTCAAGAAAGCGATCACCTTTTCTTCAGTGATCATGTAAGTCAAACGGCTTGCTTGTTCAGGACGGCCGTAGAACTCACGAATACGTTGTTCTTCGATACCAGTTTGTTGAGCGTACTCAGCAAACTTCGCATCTAGATCTTCTTTTTTGCAGAACAAATCGTGTTTCTTCGCGATAGCATCAACCAAGAAAGAAGACTGAATCATTTCAGCCGCTGTCTTTTCAAAATCGCCATCCCATTTTTCAACGTAAGAAGCGAAATCCTCTGGGCCCATACCTTGTTCAGTCATGCGTTTTTTGAAGTCTTCAACCAAAGAAGCTTTTTGCTCTTTCAACAAAGAAGGAGGAACTTCAACTGGATTTTCTTTAACAAGAACTTTCAAGAGACGGTTTTTGAAAGCGTCTTCGATACGTTTCTTGTCGCCCTGTTCAAGATCTTCTTGGATAGATTTTTTCAAAGATTCAAGATCTTTGGGTCCACCCAAAGTCGCCAAGAACTCTTCAGTCAACTCAGGCAAAACTTTTGATTTGATTTCGTTTAAAGTCACTTTGAACTCAACAGGTTTACCCGCAAGCTCTGCAGAGTGGTATGGATCCGGGAATTTCAAAGAGATTGTCTTTGATTCGCCTTTTTTCATGCCCACGATGCCGTCTTCGAAACCGTCGATGAATTGTTTTGCGCCCAACTCAAGGTGGTGATTCGTGCCAGAACCGTTTTCAAGAGGCGCTCCGCCCATGAAACCTTGGAAGTCGATAACAGCGATGTCGCCCATTTTAGCAGCGCGATCGTCAGTCACAGTTTCGAAAGTCGCGCGAGAAGCTCTGATGTTTTCAAGAACTTGGTCGACTTTCTTTGGATCGAATTCAAACTTTTCTTTTTCTACTTCCAAGCCTTCGTATTTTTTCAATGCGATCTCAGGACGTACGTCAAAAGCTGCAGAGAAAGAGAAGTCTTTGTTTTCAGACGGGTCAGCAAATTCAAACTCTGGATAGCTGATAGGTTCAAGCTTGTGTTCGTCCAATGCCAAAGCATAGTGTTTTTGAATAAGATCTTGAACAACGTCTTGCTTTACGCGGTCACCGTAAAGACTTTTGATTGTTGCCAAAGGAGCTTTACCTTTACGGAACCCTTTGATCGTTACATCTTTTTGGATGCCGTTGAAGATTTTTTGGAAAGCACTTTGAACAGCTGCCGCAGGAACTTCAATATTCAGTTTTCTGGACAGATTAGAGACTTTTTCTACATTCGATTTCATGTCTATTTCTCCTAAGATACGCGCACGCGTTAAAACTTGTGGATAGTAGAAGAGGTGCTGCTTTAAGGCAATGCTAATGCTATGCGTAATGCCTATATTTCCGAGGTCAGCGACACTCTAAAGACCTATGGAGCAAGAGATTCACTTTGTGACTGGAAAAGGAGGCGTGGGAAAGTCGGTCATCGCCGCGTCCCTGGCCTTAAAGAAGAGCCGTGAAGGCAAAAAAGTCCTCCTTGTCGAACTCGGTGATCAAAGCTTTTTCAAGGATTTCTTTGAACTTCCCGCCGTCGGGTTTCAACCGACCCAACTTCGCGATAATATTTTTGTCGCCCTGTGGACTGGGGAAGCCTGTCTTCAGGAATATGCTCGTCATCTGATCAAGGTCGAAAGCCTAGCGAAACTCTTTTTCGAAAATGCCGTCATGAAGGCGTTCGTTAACGTGGCGCCGGCGCTTCCTGAGTTGGCGATTATGGGAAAAATCACCAGTGGCCCGCGCAAACACGGACCTCCGTTGCCATTTGATTGTCTTGTGATTGATGCCTTTGCGACCGGCCATTTTATGGCGT
Source organism: Bdellovibrio sp. 22V (assembly GCF_030169785.1). Taxonomy (NCBI): domain Bacteria; kingdom Pseudomonadati; phylum Bdellovibrionota; class Bdellovibrionia; order Bdellovibrionales; family Pseudobdellovibrionaceae; genus Bdellovibrio; species Bdellovibrio bacteriopascens. The sequence goes on along the minus strand of NZ_CP125854.1, from coordinate 429,440 downwards.
TGCTTGAAGCCCCCAAAGGGATGGCGCAAGCCGTGCAATTCGGCCCCATGGGAGAGCAAAGCCGCAGTATCGACGCGTGCATTCGCAATACCGATTTATGCCACTATCACATCGTCACATTGCCGGAAGAACTTCCGGTGAAAGAAGCTTCCGAACTTCTTGCGCGTTTGCAGGCGGAGTTTTCCATTCAAGGAAAACTTCTTGTGAACAAAATGCTGCAAACGCCTCTTTCAAAAAAAGAGATGCAAGAAGCGCAAAGTGAAGAGGGTGATCTTGGAAAGTTCGCAAATTATCTTGAGCATCAGTTGGATCGCCAAACTCATATGTGGACCGTGGCTAAAGAAAAAGCGGCGCATATCCAAGCGGTGCCGCTTATCTTCGAAACGAAGCCGTGGCCTTTGGTTGAGCACATTGCGGAGACTCTTAAATGAGTGTGAACATTTTTAAAAACACACAAATCTTAGTCTGCGTCGGAAGCGGTGGAGTCGGTAAAACGACAGTAGCGGCTTCATTAGGTGTTCTTGCGGCTAAAGAGGGAAAGAAAGTTCTTGTTCTTACAATTGATCCGGCCAAACGCTTGGCGCAGACCCTGGGGATTGAAGGAACAAAGGATGTCACAAAAGTTCCGGGACAAGACTTTAAAGGGGAGCTTTACGCTTCTGTCATCGATCACAAAAAAACTTTCGATGATTTTGTCGCTCGGGCCGCGAAGAAAAGTGAAGCCGCGCAAAAGATCTATAAGAACCGACTTTATCAACAGCTTTCAACGAATCTCAGCGGCTCGCAGGAGTTCACGGCCCTGGAGAAACTTTATTCGGTGTATGAGTCTAAAGAGTTTGATTTGATCATTTTGGATACTCCGCCGACAAAACACGCGATTGATTTCCTGCACGCGCCACAAAAACTTTCGGCCCTTTTTAACGAAGGTGTTGCAAAGTGGTTCCGCGATCCTGCTTCGAAAAAATCTGGATTCTTCGGTCAAATTATTCAGACGGGAACACGCCAAGTTTTAAAAATTCTTGAGACTTTGACGGGCTCCAATTTTATTCACGAATTGGCGGACTTTTTCCTCAATATCGAGCAGTGGCAAGAGCAGCTTTTTAAAAGAACAGTGGATGTTCATCGCATGCTTGTTGCGCCGACGACACACTTTTGCATGGTGACCTCCTTTGATCAGGCAAAACTCAAAGAAGCCGAATTCTTCTCTCGAGAAATAAAAAAAGGGGGCTATCACTTGACAACGGTCGTTTTGAACCGAGTTTTCCCCTATTGGCTGGACCTCCAATCCGAGAGTAAACCTAAAAAGGCGCACCAGGACCTTGTAAAAATGTACTCGCAGATGAAGGCCTATTACACTCAGAGGGATCGCCTTTACCAAGGATTCGAAACAACGATGCGCAAAGAAGCGCGTGTCTTTCGCATCCCTGACTTGGTAAAAGACATCTCTGATTTGTCGGGATTGGAAGAGTTAGGCGCATTGATTGTGGAAGGGGAGAAAAAAGCATGAGAATCTTAGTGACGGCTTCGTTGATTTTTCTTTCTGGCTGCTCAAGCTTTCATTTTATCTCCCGGGAAACTCCGCAAGACGCGGAAATGCAAGCGGCGCAAAGAGCGTCCGAAGAAGCGGAAATCGGTAATGCCGAAAAAGTTCTCGCGGCAGGCCGTTTCGAAGAAGCTCGCATTTTGTTTCGTGATTTCCAAACCCGTCATGCGCAAAGCACCTTTTTGCATTCCGCACGTTTGGGAGAAGCAGAAGCTCTTGAAGGTTTAGGACGATATCAAGAATCCGTTGAGCTCAACCGTGAAGTCTATCTTAAAAGTCTTAAGTATCAGCCGGCGATCGCGGCATTAGCTTTGTACAGAATGTCTTTTGCCTATGAAGCGTTAGGCGACGACGAAAAAACTATTGCCTCGCTCTTAGACGCAAAAAGATTGGGCGAACACTTATCACCCGAGGTGCGTGAGGCTGAAATTCCCGCACGTCTTGCTGTCGTCTATGCCAGACAGAATCGTGAAAAAGAGGTCGAAGCCTATCTTAACCAAGCGGAAAAAGGAATCGCGAGACTGCGTGAAGAGCTGGGTCCTCAGTTGAAAAAAGACTGGCTGGCTAAAACTTACGTACAAATGGGCAGTGTTTCCACGAATCAATTGTCTGTGGAAAACTTTGAGGAATACGCGCGAAGCCAACGCTGGGTTCAGATTTATTTGATCAAAGCGCTGAAACTCAACGATGCCGTATGGTCGCCTCGTGCTTTGGCGAAACTGCAAGAAACTTATCGTGATCTTTATACGCAAGTGGAATCCGCTTCCGGAAGAGAGCAACAGTCACAATTGGGCGCCACTTTGGTTGAGTTAGTGGATCAAGCGGAATTATATAAACCGATCCTTGGACAAAAAATGAATACTTATGAGCAAGGATTTTTTAGTTTCCTCGCCGAAGTAAAAAAGAAAACAGAAACGCTTTTGTATCAATCAGGCGAAACAATGGGGTTGACGGAGGAGTCTCAACAGCTCAATAGTCTAAAACGTTTGCCACGAGCTAAAGAGTCGGCAAAACCGCTTCCACTTCCTCCGAAAATAGTTCCCTCGGAAGATCCAAATTTGTAAGAGCCTTAAGGAGAATTTATGGCGAAACTGACACTTCACAAACAAACACTCGCCAATATGAACGAGATTTGCGCATGGTTTGCATCAAAGACGGCAAATCTTTCGTATCCTATTTACTCCAGTTATGACATTCGTGATTCGGGTTATAAGATCTCTAACGTCGATGCGAATATATTCCCGGCAGGATTCAACAATATCTGCCCGACAGATAAAGAGACGTCCATTGGCTTGATGGATAAATACATTCTTAAGCACTATGGTCCTGACGTTAAAAACATTCTTCTTGTTACGGAAGAACATACGAACAATGCGTACTATTGGGAAAACGTTCATACCATCCGCAGTTTGATTGAAGCTTCTAATCGTGTTGTCCGTGTTGCAATTCCACGCGATCTTCCCGAGCCGCTCAAATTAACAAGCTCCGCGGGGAATGAAGTTGTCGTGCATTCTGCGCTTAAAAGCGGAGAGCTTCTGAAAACTTTTAAGCCAGATCTGATTATCAGCAACAACGATTTCTCTGAAGCGTACGAAGAGTGGGCGGGAACGATGACGGAGTTTCCGATGAATCCTCCGCGTGAACTTGGCTGGTATCAAAGAAAGAAAAGCACTTACTTTAAATACTACAACGAACTTGTGAATGAGTTCGCAGAGATCACAAAAATCGATCCTTTCTTGTTGCGTGTTGAAACAGAACTGTTCGAGCACTTCGATATTGGTGATGAAAACAGTCGCAATGCTCTGGCCGAAAAAGTGGATGCGATGCTCAACCGACTTCGCGAAGAATATAAAAAACGCGGCATCAACCAAGAACCTTTTGTTTTCGTAAAAAACAATGCGGGCACTTACGGCCTGGCGGTGATTCGTGTCGGTTCCGGAGCTGAAGTTAAAGAGTGGTCTTATAAATCACGTAAGAAAATGAAAGCAGCCAAAGGCGGACGCGACGTGGAAGAAGTGATCATTCAAGAAGGCATTCCTTCGATCGTGCAAGCGGACGGAGCGAGCGCTGAACCTGTTATCTATATGATCGGTTGTGAATTGGCGGGCGGATTCTTAAGAACGCATGCAGAAAAAAGTTCTACAGACAGTCTTAACAGTCCCGGCGCCGTTTACAAACGTCTTTGCGTTTCCGACCTAGCGATCAATACACCAGGCTGCCCGCAGGAAAACGTTTACGGTTGGACGGCGAAACTAGGTCTTCTTGCCATTGCTCATGAGGCTAAGGAATTAGGTGCGAGTTTTAAAGACTACCAACCTGTGGGATGTGGCAAGTCTAGCTAAGACCGAGTGCGGTCGGTAATAAAATAAATTCTGTTGAGCGAGTGGACTCGTGGATGGCTTCATACTTTTACAGGGGAATGTAAAAGATGGAGCAAGATCCAAGACTTCGTATCGCGAATACTTTAAGAATTGTCGTCGGCGAAATGACGGGTGGTCCCGATATCGTTCGCGTCTCTTTCGTACAAGGCGAAAAAACGACCATTTATAAAATCACATTGGAAGAAGAATCATTTCGGGGAAAATTGATTGGCTCCGGAGGCAGAAACATTGTTTCGTTAAGACAAATTCTCGGAGCCATGTGCGCCAATAACGGCTTCAGAGCCATTATTGACGTCGTCGCCTAGGTTTTAGTAACAGAGTGGCGGCTGCGTTTCAAAGCTGCCGTCCGCTTTCAAATAGACGTTAGCTTCGTTATAGGAATTCGCAGGCAGGAAATCTACGTGGTGTGTTCTTGGATTCAGGCAGGGAGCTCCGCCCAGACCAAGCTCAACCAAATTAAATCCATCATCAAAACGATAATAGCTTGTCGCCGGTCCTTGCGACATACGGAAATTAAATACGTTTCCTTTGTAAGAGAAGGATTCGAAATATCCGAGTTTGCGTGACGAAGAAATCTCTGTCGGTACACCTTCTTCGTTGAAAATCATCGTGTCGCCGTAAATTTTAAAACTATCATCCCCTTGAATGTATTCGGCGTGTGGCAGGGGGCAGCCATCATTTGAGTTGAAAGACGGTACGACTTGCAAAGATCTGAGTAAGCCATTTGGAGAAAGTTTAACGATCGCCAACTCGCCATCTTTTTTTACTCCACAAGAATATTGTAAATAGTGTCTGTCAATTTTCTGCAAACGTGACAGAGTCGCTGTCTCAATAGATCCGTCGTCAGCGAAGTTCATATATGTGGAATTCCATTCGCCTCGATCGTCGATATATCCAATCAAAAGTTCCAAGCTTGCGTAACGATAGTGCGAGAAATGCAGTTCGCGCAAGATCTCAAGGTACTGGGGCAGAGTCATGCCCTTGAAGGCATTAGCAATCAGCATGGAGTTGAAATAACGAATACGCTCGGAGCTGGTCTCTGCCGTGTTCGTCGTTACGAACTCGCGATAAATGATTTCATGAAGCACAAGCGCTGCTTGATTGTTTTCATCGAGCTGTGTCCAGTGATTCAAGTTGATGATGTAGCGAACGCTGTTCAAAATGGAGGGAGTTCTTTGGAAAGCCACCTGTTGCAAGGAGCAACCAAATGGAACTTTCACAAGTCCCAAGTCAGGGGTCGGCGCGAACTCCATTGAAGATGCAAACTGAACGGAGAAGAAGAATTCACGAGCCCACTCCTTGTATAAGGCGGAACGAGCGGGATCAATCTCATCAAGACGCGAGATCAATTCGATCACTTTTTCCAGGGTGCCGTGCACTTTCGGGAAATCAGCCGTACGGAAATGACGAGCCGAAATTTCGTGAACATCTAGAAGCTCCGGCGCCTTGCTGTCGCAGAAAAGGGCGAAGCCGGCATTGCCGCGGTCATACCAGTTGTTGGCAAAACTAGATGACGTGAAGATCGCGATGAAAAGAAAGAGACTGCCTTTTAAAGTTTTCATTTTGAAACCTTCGTCACAGGGAAAAGTTGAACGTTAAGATTATAAACGTCTGTCTTTGGTCCCTGAGTCATCAGGGTTGCCATTTTTCTGCGGAAGTTTCGGATAAGACGTTTTGCTTCAGGAATTTTTTTGCGGTTCATGGGGAATGTGATGGAAGTCACATCACGCAAATCCAAAGGCACGCGGTCCATATTGTCTAGAACTTGTACTAAAGATTGTTTGTGTGAGCGGCGCAAAGATTCAGAAGGAATATTGTGTGTCGTTTCAAGTTGCTTTTGAGTGACGATGAACTTGCCGTCTTCCAAAACCAAAAGTCCCAGACGCACCAATCTGTCGATCGCGGCATGTGCCACCTCAAGAGGAATATTGAGGCGTTCCGCAATCCACTGCGGATTTGGCTGGAAAGTTTTAATCGGCACCAAAGCCAAGATCGCGAAGTGATACCAGTCGCAGATGATTGCGAACTCGTCTTCTTTCAGCTGGCTTTCCGGCATAAGAGTTTTGATTTTCTTGCGATCAAACTCGATCAGATTCTTAAGATGATCAAAATCGTTCTCGGTCATGCCTAACCCTTTTACGATCTGACGACCGATCGTCGTTGTCATGATTCGGCGACCATTGATGTAGTCGCTGAGACGACTAGAAGGAATGCCCAGAATCTTGGCGAACTGTGCGTTCGTAAGAGTCGGGTTCTGAGAGCGACGTCTTTGAAACTCATTGAGTAGGAATTCTGATGTCTTGTTCATAGGGCTCGCGTTTTATTGCGAACCTGGGAAATGTGTCAAAGGCTTAGTTTTCCTCGGTAATTCCAGGTCGGTTATATTGGAAATTACCGGTAATTATGTGGGGACTTTAAGGAAAAAAGAAAAAAATACACCTCGCTAAGGCACCTAAATTCGTTCACAAAAAGTGGACGAATGGCCAGTGCCAAACAAAAAATGAGGACCTCTTCTGCGCGCATGTTATCCTGCATGAAAGAGGGATCAACACTCATGAGAAAATTCTTTGGCGTTTTCGCCTTGTTCACACTGGGCTTTGTATCTGGTTATACCGCGATCTATTTTACAACAGATTTTTCGCAAATCGCGCGCGATCCTGCAGCTATCAAAAACAGTTTCGATTTCTCTCACCTTACAGGGGATAAACTTCACGAAGCTGTGAAACAAAGACTGCTTGGTGGTTTGGAAATGAAAAAGAACGCGAAGGGCGCGGCTTTCAGCTTGGGTCACTTTGTTTTCGTTGATCCTCGCGGAGAAAAGAAGCTTGCATGCCAGGAGTTCGGAAAAGTTTTCTTTAGCTTCGAAGCAGAAGGCGTTTCCGTTGCGGGTGAAAAACCTTTGATGGAAGTGGAAGGACGCTGTGAATTCTCGAATGACATGGCAAAGATCAATCCGCTTTTTATTCCGGTAGCAAAAATCATGGGCGAGCGCCCTGGCGATGGCGAGTTTCAGTTTAACGAAGGCTCAGCAATCACAATCCGTTTCGCAAATCTTCCTGAAGAGTGGCCAAAAACGTGGTTGCTGAAATCCGTGAAACTAATGAATGAAAAAGAATCAGAAGCACTCGTTGTTGAAAGCGACGAAGTCGCCCAAATCCTCGGTCACCCGATGGTCTTCACCTGGTAGTTTAAGCAAAGCCGTGATTCTTAAAAGAGAAAACCCCTCCGAGCAGAGGGGTTTTTTTGTTGAAAAAGGTACCAGGTACCTTTTTCCTAAAGCTCTTCCTTTTTTATTAAGCGTGAAGTTTCGCAATTTCAACGAAAGTGCGGATCATAACGCCTGAAGCACCTTTCTTCGTGCAGTAAGGCAAACGGTTGCCTACAGCCCAGCCAGTGCCCGCAATATCGAAGTGCGCCCAAGGGATGCCTTCACCCACGAACTGCTCAAGGAATGCCGCTGCTGTTGCAGAGCCAGCACCTTTACCAGAAGAGATGTTAGAAAGATCCGCGAACGTGCCTTTCATGTCTTTTACGTGGAAATCAACAAGTGGCATGTTCCATACCCACTCACCAGATTCAACAGCCGCTTTTTCCACCTTGTTTTTCAAAGTGTTGTTACGAGTGAAGTAACCTGTGTGCGTGTTGCCAAGAGCAACAACCATCGCGCCCGTCAAAGTCGCAGCGTCGATGATCACTTGTGGCTCAAGTTCCGTCGCGTAAGAAAGAGCGTCCGCCAAGATCAAGCGACCTTCAGCATCTGTGTTGTTCACTTCGAATGTTTTACCGTTGCGAGCTGTGTGAACGTCGCCTGGTTTTGTCGCCGCAGGACCTACAAGGTTTTCTGTGGAAGCAACAAGGCCAACAGCGTTGATTTTAAGCTTCAATTTTGCGATCGCAAGAAGAGTTCCGATAACGTTCGCGCCACCGCACATGTCGAATTTCATTTCTTCCATACCAGCAGATGGCTTAATAGAGATACCACCGCAGTCGAAAGTAAGACCTTTACCTACAAAGCAGACCGGCTTTTTCGAAGCCGCAGCGCCTTTGTATTCCATGATGATGAAGCGCGGCTCTTGTGCAGAGCCGTTAGACACGCCAAGAAGGCCGCCCATTTTTTCTTTTTTAATACGAGCTTTGTCCCAAACAGTGACTTTAAGACCTGTGCCTTTTGCAGCATCCACAGCGTGGTCTGCAAGAATCGCAGGAGTCATCAAGTTGCCAGGCATATCACCCAAACGACGAGAGAAGTTTACACAAGAACCCAGGATCACGCCTTCAGCGAAAGCGGCTTTCACGCCTTTATCAGCTGCAAGCTTCGTCACTACGTGAACGTCGATTTCTTTTTCTTCTTTTTTCGCAGACATCAATTCGTTGAAAACGTATGAAGTCAGGATCAAGCCTTCTGCCGTTGCTTTTGCGAAATCAGCAGCGTCTTTCTTGCCAGTCACGATGCCGTCGAAGTGCAAAGCAGCTTCTTTAACGCCCAAAGCTTTAATCGCTTCGAAAGCCGCAGCCACAGATTGGCGAACAGATTCATGAGTGATGTCGTTTTCTTTGCCAAGACCAACCACGATCACATGGCGGAAACCTTTGTGGTTCAATTCACGGAAAGTCACAGCCTCTTGGTGCTTACCTGTGATTGATTTTTCTTCCAGAGACTCTGCAAGTCTTTTGTTGAGCTCAGAATGAGTCACTTTTGCGAGCTTATCTTTCTGTGCGGAGGATTTAGAAAACACGACCAAAGCCGGGCTGGTCAATGTGTCGATGTCTTTATTTAACAAGTTGAAAGCCATATGAACCCCTTAAAATGATTTGGTTTTCTTCAGCGTTACTAGATGTAGCACAGCAGATTTAGGGGTCAAAGGCTTTTTGATAAAGTCCTGCGTAAGTATTCCGATAGGTAGCACAGTATGACACCTCAATCACAACCACAGGAGACAGCAGAGTGGCACTCATTCCATACGTCATAGAGCAGACATCCAAGGGCGAAAGATCTTACGATATTTACTCCCGCTTATTAAAAGACCGTATCGTGATCCTCGGGACCCAAGTGACGGACGAAATTGCCAATGCAATTATTGCCCAATTCCTTTTCCTCGAAGTGGATAATCCAGAGAAGCCGATCCACTTGTACATCAACTCTCCTGGTGGAAGTGTTTCTGCGGGTCTAGCTATCTACGATATTATGCAATTCGTAAAATGCGATGTGGCGACATACTGTATGGGTATGGCGGCTAGTATGGGTTCGCTCCTGTTGACTGCTGGAACAAAAGGAATGCGTTACAGCCTTCCGAACACACGTATCATGATCCACCAGCCTCTTCTGTCTGGAGGCGGATTGTCGGGTCAAGTCACTGATATCGAAATTCATGCGAAAGAGTTGATCAAGACTAAAGAGAAGCTCACTCGCATTTATGAAACGCACACGGGCAAAAGCTATGATATCTTGAGAGAGCATATGGAAAGGGATTATTTTATGGACCCTTACCAAGCAAAAGAGTTTGGCTTGATTGACCACGTTGTAGAATCTCGTAAAGCTAAAAAAGGATAAGATTCAGATGACCACGAAAGATACTAATGGCGCATTGAGATGCAGCTTCTGCGGTAAAGGCCAAAAAGAAGTTAAAAAGCTGATTGCGGGACCTGGCGTTTATATTTGTGATGAGTGTATCGATCTTTGTAACGATATCATCGACGAGGAAAAAGAGCGCGAGACGGCGGTGAAGGGAACGTTCAAAGTTCCAAAACCTTCCGACATTAAAACTTATCTTGATGATTATGTGATCGGGCAGTTGCAAGCGAAGAAAACGTTGGCAGTTGCGGTTCACAATCACTACAAGCGTGTGAATGCTCTTTCCAACGGTAAGAAGACGGCAGACGTTGAGATGCAAAAATCCAACATCTTGCTTATCGGTCCAACAGGTTCCGGTAAAACTCTTCTTGCGCAAACAATCGCTAAAGTACTGAACGTTCCATTCGCGATGGCGGATGCAACGACATTGACAGAAGCCGGTTACGTGGGCGAAGACGTTGAAAACGTAGTTTTGAATCTTCTTCAAGCTGCGGACTACGACGTCGAAAAAGCTCAACGTGGCGTTATCTACGTGGACGAGATCGATAAGATTTCCCGTAAATCTGAAAACCCATCCATCACGCGTGACGTGAGCGGTGAGGGTGTTCAGCAAGCGCTTTTGAAAATCCTCGAGGGAACTGTGGCGAACTTGCCTCCTAAGGGCGGTCGTAAACATCCTCAACAAGAGTTCATCCAAGTGGACACGACAAATATTTTGTTCATCGTGGGTGGTGCTTTCGTAGGTCTTGATAAGATCATCGATAACAGAACTTCAAACAAGACAATGGGTATCGCTGCCGACATCCGCACTTCTGAGGAAGTGGAAAAGGCATCGAATCTTCTTGCGAAGGTAGAGCCTGATGACTTGTCTAAGTTCGGTTTGATCCCAGAGTTCATCGGTCGTTTGCCGGCGATTGCAGTGTTGGCTCCTCTTGATGAGGAGGCTTTGCTGGATATCCTGGTTCGTCCGAAGAATGCGATCGTAAAGCAATACCAAAAGCTATTCAGCTATGAAGGTGTTGAGTTGAAGTTCACGGACAAAGCTCTTCGTGCGGTCGCGCAAATGGCTTTGAAACGTAAAACAGGCGCCCGCGGTCTGCGCGGTGTTCTTGAAACAGCGATGTTGGACGTGATGTACGATATTCCTTCCAAAACAAATGTGAAGGAAGTTGTGATCGACGAAAACGTGATCAACGAGGGAACTCAGCCGATGCTTGTCTACAAGACGGAAGAGGAAATCCAAGCTGAAGAAGAAGCAAAAAAGAAATCTTCCGCTTAGTAAAAACCAAACAATTGAAAATAGAAAAACCCAAGAGCCATCTTGGGTTTTTTTATTTCTGCGAATGATTTTGAAAGAAATTTCGAGTCGCTTTTGTCTACGTCTGAAGGGAAAGATCTGTTCTCAGCATATCACCCAGAAGATGGAAATCGACAGGTTTGCTGAGAAAGCGAGTGGCGCCTAAGTTTTCCGCTTTAAGACGGAACTCTGGCGATTCGTAAGCGCTGACCATATAGAATGGAATCTGCGAATTTTTTTCGTGCACCTTTTGTAAAAGCTCAAAGCCATCCATTTCCGGCATGTTGATGTCGGAAAGAATCAAGTCTACTTTTGGAATGTCGGCGCGATTCAAATACTGCAGGCAATCCGGCGCGTTCAGGAAAGACACGAGATTGAGATCACCAAGATTGGCGAAAAGTTTTTTGAATTTCAGTTTGTAGAGAAGATGCGTGTCGGCTTCATCATCTACGATCACTATATGAATCATCTATGTCGGTCTCTCGTGTACAAGTGGAAGAGCCATGACGAACTCCGTCCATTGGCCAAATTCACTGGTATACTTTAATGTGCCCCCGTGTTTCTGAGCAATATTAAAAGCAACAGTGAGACCCAAACCAGCCCCTTCTCCAGCGGCTTTTGTTGTTAAAAATGGATCAAATATTTTTTCCCCAAGAATTGCAGGAATTCCGACGCCATTATCACGAATAGAAATTTCCACGGTATCACCACGAACGGCCGTGGAAATAATAAGCTCTGGTTCGAAATTTTTGTTAGTGACCACTTTCTTTTCCAGCGCGTGGATGGCGTTGTCTATGATGTTGGACAAGGCCCGCAAAAGTGAGGTCGCGTAAATCGGAGCTTTGACCGAGTCACTCAGACGATACGTGACTTTAGGAGGCACATAGCTTGAACCCAAGGCCCGGGTCGAAATAGTCTCTTGATAAGCGCGCTTGACGATTTCATTGATGTCCGCAGCTTCAAGAATGTCGTTATCGTATCCTGACAGGATCTGCATTGAACGCACGATCTGATCAATGCGCTGACTGTGCTTCAAGATCACGCGGCTGATCTCTTTAACCTCGTCCAGGTTTTCGGAATCCGTCAGAAGCTCACTGAAGTTGAGGACGAAGTTCAGCGGATTGCGAATCTCGTGCGCAACAGAAGCGGTCAAACTTCCCAGGGAGGCCAGGCGTTCTTGCGCCACCAGAGTAGCCTGCATGCGTTTGATCTGCAGCATGGCTTTTTCCAGACTTTCGTTTTTCGTCGTGAGCTGGCGAGTGCGGTCTGCGACTTTCTCTTCGAGAGCCTGGTTAAGACTTTCCAGTTTTTTATTGGCTTCGAGAAGCTCGCTGCGGAAAAGATTGATGGAATCGACCAGGACATCCAGTTCGTCTTCGCCTTTATGAACCTTGCGACGCAATTTTAAATTCGTATTGTCACGCACGCCCACCGTTTTCAAATAGCCGGCGATATCTTGTATGTGCACAACAAGAATTTGATTGAAGATAAAATACAAACAGAACACCACCACCAGAGTTTTGGCACCCTGGCGAATGAAAATCCACACGGCTTCTTGGACGTACTTGGTGCGCAGGCTTTTAACGTCAAGCTCGACATCCAAAGTTCCAAGAATTTCGTTCGTGTTCTTGTGATAAATATCAAATCGTTTGTGGCTTTCTTCGGAAGGGTCCGATTTTCCCGATTCGTAAATAGCTTTGTTATCTGCCACTAGACGTAGGTAGCTTACACCCTGCAAACGGCTTAAGCCATCGAGTTGAATTTCCAAAAGACGGGTGTCATAGGACCAAAGATGCTCGGCCATGGAATCCAGGTAAGAATTCTTAATGATGACGAAGTTATTCTGTAACTTATCGAAATCTCGCTGATAGTCCATCAGGAGCTGAAAGGCCGTTAAAATGAGCGTCGCAAAAGAACTCACGGCCCAAGTCGCAATAAGGAGCTTCAGGGAAAGAGAATTTCTGCGGAACCAGCGTCTGGAATCTCTAGGTGTCACCATGCACTTATCGAACAAATTGGACAAAAATGGCATGAAAATCTACCGTGCCCTGATTACAATTAGGAAAGATTCTCAAAACTCGACACAAATAAGAATACTTTTCGGTTAACATTAGGTCCATTTATATTGCCCGATTTTGCAGCACTCCTCGAAAATGTGAAGGGCCAGAACTCTTTTTTTTCCGAATATATTTACTTCCCAGTAATCGTTCACATAGTTAGACTGAAAGTAGGTATTTGCATTCGTTAGTAAAGGATTATTAACCCCGCGAATACCTTCAGTAGTCAGAGCTAAGAGCAAGTCTGAGCTAGTACGACGCTGATTGGCTCAGCAACCCACAGGGAGGGAGAGGATATGAGCGAGGGAAAAGTACAACAACTACCACTTTTGCCCCTAAGAGACCTCATCATTTTTCCACATATGATGATGCCTTTGTTTGTAGGTCGTGAAAAGAGTATCAATGCTCTTGAAGAAGCGATGAGCAAACAAACAGATATCGTGTTGGCGGCACAAAAAGACGCTAAGACGAACAATCCCGAACCTAAGGATATCTTCTCCATCGGTACGGTCGGAACAATCATCCAACTTCTTCGTTTGCCAGACGGAACTGTGAAAGTTCTGGTTGAAGGTAAACGTCGTGTAAAGATTAAGAATTTCGTAAACAACGAGAACTTCTTCATGGTCGCGTGTGAGGCGCTGGATGAAGAAGGAACAAACGTGGTTGAAGCGCAAGCTTTGGTCCGCTCGGTGAAATCGACGTTCGAAACTTACGTGAAACTTAATAAACGTATCCCGCCAGAGATCTTGATGCGTGTTTCTACGATCGAGGCTCCGGGGGAACTTGCGGATATTATTGTTGCACAACTCAATTTGAAACTTGAAGACAAGCAAACTGTTTTGGAAATCATTGATGCTTCCAAACGTTTGGAGCACTTGCTTAACTTGATGACGGGTGAAATCGAAATTCTCGAGGTCGAGAAGAAGATCCGCACGCGCGTGAAGAAACAGATGGAGCGCTCGCAAAAAGAGTACTACCTCAATGAGCAAATGCAGGCGATCCAGAAGGAACTTGGTGAAAAAGATGATTACCAAGCAGAGCTTCAGGATCTAGAAGCAAAAACTAAAGCTAAGAAAATGTCCCAAGAAGCTAAAGACAAGGTGATGAAAGAGATTAAAAAGCTCAAAATGATGTCACCAATGTCTGCGGAAGCAACAGTCGTTCGTAACTACATCGACTGGGTTCTTTCACTTCCTTGGTACGATTACAATGAAGAGAAGCACGATCTTAAGAACGCTCAGCGCATCCTCGATGACGATCACTGGGGTCTTGAGAAAGTTAAAGACCGTATCCTTGAATACCTTGCCGTTCTTTCGATTTCGAAAGACATGAAGGGTCCTATCCTTTGCTTGGCGGGTCCTCCAGGGGTCGGTAAGACATCTCTTGCAAGATCTATCGCTGAATCTTTGAACCGTCCGTTTGCGCGTATCTCTTTGGGTGGCGTGCGTGACGAAGCAGAGATCCGCGGTCACAGAAAAACTTACGTAGGTGCGATGCCGGGTAAAATCTTGCAAGCGCTTCGTAAAGTCGACAAAGGAAATCCGCTTGTTCTTCTCGATGAGATCGACAAGATGGCCAACGATTTCCGTGGTGACCCAGCAGCAGCGATGCTTGAGGTGTTGGATCCTGAACAAAACAACAACTTCCAAGATCACTACTTGGAGCTTGAGTATGACCTTTCAAAAGTGATGTTTATCGCGACAGCGAACTCATTGCATACGATTCCACGTCCATTGTTGGATCGTATGGAGATCATCAATCTTGAAGGTTACATTGAACAGGAGAAATTCCACATTGCGAAGAACTACTTGGTTCCGAAGCAATTGGAAAACCATGGATTGAAAGATTATAAAGTGACGATCAAAGACGAAACGATCCGCGACATCATTCGTTACTACACGAAAGAAGCCGGCGTTCGTAACTTGGAAAGACAAATGGCCAATGTGTGCCGTAAGGTCGCTAAAGAGATCGTCATGGGTGAAACTGTTGAGAACTTCAAAGCTGAAGGCAAGACGGAGAAGAAGTCTGCGGCAGCGAAAAAAGGTTCTAAGACAGCGAAGGCTACGACAACAACAAACAACAAGACTCAGGGTTACATTGTGACTCCTCAGAAACTTGTCGAGTTGTTGGGTCCGCACAAGTACAAGTTCGGCGTGATCGAGACGGAAAACGAAATCGGTTTGACGAACGGTATGGCTTGGACAGAAGTGGGAGGAGATCTCCTTGCTGTCGAAGTGAGTGTGGTGCCAGGTAAAGGTAAGTTCACAGTCACTGGTCAACTTGGCGACGTGATGAAAGAGTCTTGTTCCGCAGCGATGAGCTACGTACGTTCAAGAGGTCCTTTGTTCGGTCTGGATAAAGAGTACTTCTCTAACATCGACGTGCACATCCATTTGCCAGAGGGTGCTGTCCCTAAAGACGGTCCTTCAGCAGGTATCGCTCTGACGACTTCGATTGTTTCGGCAATCATGAAGGTGGCAGTGAAGAGAACTGTGGCAATGACGGGTGAGATTTCACTTCGCGGTCGTGTGATGGCGATCGGTGGTTTGAAAGAGAAGATCCTTGCCGCTCACCGCGGTGGCATTAAGATCATCATCTGTCCTAAAGAGAATGAAAAAGATCTTAAGGACATCCCTAAGGAAGTGATGAAAGATCTTAAGGTGATCTTGGTGGACCATGTGGACCAGGTATTGATCAACGCTTTGGATATCAAATCGCCAAAAGAACTTTTCAAAGTTCAAAAAGAACGCGAATTCGGTATCAAAGCCCAATACACAGGCCAAGCCATCCACCACCACTAAACAGGTGCCAGCCCCCATTGCTGTGTACAGCACATAAAAAACAAAAAGGCCCTCTTTAACCAAGAGGGCCTTTCCTTTTTTAAAAAGGTGCCTGCTTCTTTTCTCTGGCAAAGCCGCATCAAAAGTCCGCCCACCGACGCCTGAATCCGCGAGCCGCCCTTTAATACTTCGACTTTACGTAGGAACTTGGTTGCCGAGGAGCGTCCGATTTTTGATCAGCTATTTGCTCTTTATCCTCGACAGATTTTTTCATGCATAACGGGGAGATATTGTACACCTCTGGTGGATCGTAAGTTTTGTCATTGTAGGCATCGATGCCCATTCCGATCAGACCACCGAATACAATATTGCCGAGGATACCAGCCGTCGCATCGTACTTTGTTTGAATCACGCCATCGCGTGTTTCAGCGTTGCAAGTCACCGAGATAGGAATGTCTTCTTTAGAACGTGTTACAAGAATTGTCGTTTGCCCGTTACGAAGATTGTACTGACCATCGGGGAGACTCAGTTGAGTTTCTCCATGCATGAGTCCTCCGACAAACTTCACCGGAATTTTTTCTGACTTTACGATAGTTGCGCAGGCACTTAGATAAAACGCAGATACTAACAGCATTAGTTTCATCATAAAACGCACAGGCCCTCCTCTTTTGTTCGACCTACATTTAAGGTCGGTGGAGGGTCATATAAACTTTATACAATTTATTTCAAATTCTTTGCCGCAGAAGAATTCAACAGAGGAAACGCGTGTTTGTGAGCGGTCAATTTTGTGTGAAGAAAAAGAGGGTCTCTAAAGGAGACAGACGTCAAAATCTGTTCCTTATTTTGGTGAGGTTACGCAGCGGAAGCCGACGTTGTTCATCTTAAGATTCCATGAGGCGGGAGCTTGCATGTCGTCGACAGTGATGTCGCCGATATTCGCAGTGAAAACTCCTGTCGTACCTTTTGAGTGAATGCAGAGAGCGCCACCCCGGATGACTTTGCCCGAGCTTCCGCCGAAAAGACTGCCGAGATAAACATCTTTCTTCGGCACACTCGTCATTCCCGTGAAGTCGAACAATTGTTTGGAACCGGGTTTTACGTCCCAGTTGTTGTTGTGATAGTTTCGCGCGTAAGGACTCGAGAGATCCGGCGTGTATGCGTTTCCGTAAATAGTGTCGCTAACCCATTCCCACGCATTACCACCGAAATCCCAGATCACTTTGCCGCTTGCAAGAGTGAATGTTCGTCTTTCAATACCGTTTTTCTTTCCGGTGTTTGAATAAGGATTGCTGACGTCAGAAATCTCGACGGGCTCACTCCATCCGGAATAGTAGCCAGTGTGAAGAGTTCCATCCTCCACTTTTTTGTTCGTCCAATTTTCAGCGCGCCTGTAGATCTCGAGAGCGACAGCCGTCCATTCCGCGTTTGTCGGCAAGCGATAGTCGGCGCCAAGTGATGCACAAGCTTGAGTCGCCGTTGCTCTATTCGCAAGCCACGGTTTATTCGCCGGCATCGTCACAGCAACGTTATTCACCTTTTTCATTTCGTACTTGGCAATACAGAACGCAGACGTCTTCAGCGCTGCATTCGCCGCCACCATCTCATAATTTGCAGGACACGCCACTGGCGTCGGAGGAGCAGGCTCTGGAGACGGCGAGGGAGCTGGCTCTGGAGAAGGAGCGGGCGTTGGCGCGGGCTCTGGGCTTGGCGCAGGAGTCGGTGCTGGTGATGGCACCGGTGAGGGCGTTGGAACCGGCTCTGGTGCGGGCTCTGGCTGTGGGCTTGGTGTTGGCACAGGAGAAGGTGCTGGCTGCGGAGCCGGTTGTGGAGTTGGAGCCGGAGTCGGAGATGGCTCCGGCGATGGCGCAGGCTCAGGCGCTGGAATCGGTTCTGGCGCAGGTTCCGGAACAGGAGCTGGAGCGGGCGAAGGTGTCGGTGTTGGTGTTGGAGGAGGCTCCGACGGTGTTTGCGCAGGCGGAGGAGGATTTTCTGACGATTGACTGTCAGAGCCCTTCGCGTTTTCGTCATCTGCGGGAGAGCACGCAGCGAGCCCTATGACGAGCGATAAGCACATAACTATGAGACGAAAACTTCTCATGAACTCTCCGAAAATTATTTGTGTTCTCTCAGTATCTTCACTGATTTTTGACGTGCTTTCGAAGAAACCTTTTATTGAGAGCGAGAATTCGGACTTTAGTTACAACGACGAACGGACGATGAACTCCGCGCCCAGACTTACTTCCAGGACGTGAACAAGAATTCGCAACAACCCACTCCAAGAGTTTTTTTGGCCGCTCATCGCGTTATTTTCGGGGCTGTTTGGTCCTCTAGGAGGCGTTTTCCATTACATTACTGAAATCAATTCTCAAGATGCTTATTTAATGAGCAACTGTCTGCGTCTTACATTGACGAAATCCTGACAATCTGTAAAAACCTGTAGCCCGCGAGTAATTCAGATTTTGTTTTGGAGTTTCAAGATTTTATGAACCAACTAGATCGTGCCTTTGAGCTCGGTAAGTTATACTGCGATCGTGGAGAATTTGATCCTGCCGTTGATCATCTTCTCGATGCATCGAAGGGATACTTCGCCGAGAAAAATTTCTCTCAGTACTTAAAGTGCTTAAACCTGCTTTTGCGTATCTACGCTGAGCGCGAGCAATTTGAGGAAATCAATCAGGCTAAAGAAAAACTCCAAGATCTAGTTCTTAAAGAAGGCTTTGAGCTTAACTCCAAAACTTACTACACACTCGCGGTGTGCGCTTCTTACAAAGGACAATTGGAAACGGCGACAGACTATTTGCAAAAGGCATTGGCGATCGGACTTGCTTCCGACAATAAGGAAGATATTTGTCACGCGATCTTCGGCCTTGCGATGGTTTACTCTCATCCGTCTGTTGCTCGTCATTCAGATGCATTAAAAGAGATCTACAATCTTCAGGTCTTCTTCCAAGTGTACCAAATGCCTGATCTGCAAGCGGCTTCTTTGTTCTTAAATGCGGACATCTTAAAGCAAATGAAAAAGTACGACGAGGCCATCGAAGTTCTTTGGAAGGCTTACGATATCGTCAGAGAAACTCGCAACGTTGTGATGTCAAACTACCTTATGGGTGGTCTTGCTGATGCGTATTTCGAAATCGGCGATAAAGACATGGCTCGCACTTATATCACTCTTGCGCAGAAATCCGTCGACAGTGAAAATCACCGTCGCTTGGGCCGCATGGTGAAAGCTCTCGCAGAGAAAATCGGCGGAGAGACCCAAACAAACTTCGACCTTATCTTCGACGAAGCAAATCACTCTGTGATTGAGAAGAAGTTGGGTCGTATCGACTTTAAAAATCAATTCATTCTTCTCGACCTCTTGCGATTGTTTGTTCAAAACCAAGGACAGATTTATTCAAAAGAATTCTTGGTTGAGAACGTTTGGAAGCAGCCTTATGATCCAGCTATTCACGACAATAAAATTTACGTGACGATCAAACGTCTTCGTAAGTTGATTGAGCCGGATTATGAGAAACCTAAATATATTTTCAGAGCCAAAAACGGTTATTACATGAATAAAGCGGCTCGAGTTCATTTCGAGCACTAGGGGGGAATTCATGTTACGCAGCATCTTGTTAGCAACTTTGATGATTCTATCGAGCCTAACTCTTCCGACGAGCGCTTATGCTCAGCCTGACGAGGAGCATGTTATGCCAGCCAGTGATGATCGCTGGGTGCCATGGCCGTGGACTTTAGCTCAGCCATTCCCTTGGGGAGATATCCAAGGTTTGTGGAAAGTAGAGCAGGGCGATTTCGTTTCTTACTTCGCATTGAAAGTAGTACGTCAGAAATCCACTGGCATTCGCCAGCTTCAAGTGAAGCAGTTTGATGGCGATACTTGTAGAGTTCTTGCAACGGGCGTGGGCATCGAGCGCAACCAAAAAGTCTTGGCGCAAATGACCAGCAAGGGCGGTACGACTTACCGTGTGGAATTGACTGCATTTAGTGAGAAGGATTCACCAATTCCTCCACTTAAATCCAATGTGCCAGTTCATGCAGTGATGGTTCTTTCAATGGGTGCTTTGGACAACCATAAGATCGATGATATGGTTCATATGCAAATTATGAAGATCTCAGCGCATCTGACCCAAAGAGTCTGCATTGAAGATATAAAAAAGTAAGTATTTTAAAAAAAGTGATTGCAAATGAGGTCGGACCACTGTTAATAATTGGTCCTTCCGAACGAATAGGGAATTAGCTCAGTTGGTAGAGCGCCACCCTTACAAGGTGGATGTCGTCGGTTCGAATCCGGCATTCCCTACCAAATAAAACAACCGCCTGCTGGCGGTTTTTTTATTTGTATCGGACTCCTGTCCGATACCCTTCGGGCTGCGCGAAAAAATCCCCTCCTGGGATTTTTTTGTGCCTGTTGTACTCCGACTTTGTCGGAGTAGTTTCTGAAGTTTCCCGCCTTGATTGATGTTTTGGGTTTGTTCTTTTCTGCCGCCGGCAGAAAAGTCCCGTCTATTTTGTGGTGTGTTTGGTTGCTTAAGAATTTTCGTGTATTAAGGCAATAATAGTTACAGGTGGCGCAGAATCTCTTTTGAGTTTCAGAGGTTTCTGTTACAAGCTCTCTCACTTACAAATTTTGGGGCGGGCTTTATGGGCAGGTTATTGGCTGTCTTTTCGATTTTGCTGATTGCGACTATTTATTCTCTTCAGACGATGGGGTTTTAGCGACGGGCTTCGTCTTGACCTCGATGTTAAAGGACCATACAAAGGCTGGGTATTATTCCCGGCCTTTTTGTTTTTAGGAGTCCGCTATGAATCTTCTCGAATTAGTAAATGTTCCCGATGAAAAACGTGATCATCAATGGGAAACGGACTTCTTTATGTCCATCACGCAAAGCAATCTGAAACTCCTCGCGGAAGCTCCGCAAAAAGGGCCTGACGGATGGCCTTATCTGTTGGCGGAAACTTCCGAAGATGCGACAGAGCCTGCGAACAAAATTATGCAATGGTTGGCGATGAAGGGCATTGGTCTTGTGATCAATCCTCGCAAGTCCTACCCTGATTTCGTTTTTACTTACGGAATGCTTTGGCACTTCAAAGAGACAGGCTTGTTTTACAAAACGGCCGACGAAGCTCCCGTGGGTACTGTGGAAATTTCTGAAGGACAAAAGCTGCATGCGGGTCCTCCGGCACCTCACTATCTTCCGCAGTATGTGCGCAATATCTTGAAAGAGTTTTTCCGCGATCAAGGAGTTTTGCGCCCGCGCATTCTTGTGATGAGCATGGATCGCAAACACTACGATCTTGCATTCTCTCTTGAATCACTCGGCAATCCGCCACAGAAAGAACACCAGGGAATTGCAGAGGCGATCAGTTGGTTCCTGCCTCCACATTATTCAGTGGTTCTTGTTTCTGAAAAAGGTCTGCCTCAATTTGTGGAGCTTGCGTAGGTCCCGGCAGAGTTCTCTGGAACTTGAGGGGTCTAACGAAATCCTAACAGAAGCTTGAATCACGCAAAGAGTGCGCTCGTTTTTTTAAAGAGAATATTGTTTTCACCCTTAATTGAATAATCCTCGAACCGACAAGAACGGATATGACACATATTTCGTTCGTCTTTGTCTTTGTGTTTGGTTTTCTTTCAGCGCAAGCCTCGCCGGGCACTCTGACGTATCAAGGTCGCATCGTAAAAGAAACGGGCGCTCCGTTAGAACACGGAAACGTCAGCTTCCTTTTTGAGATCACAAATCCTCTGGGCACTTGTGTGATTTATCGCGAGCAAAAAGACGGCGTGAATATGATTAACTCCCATGGGGTTTTTGACGTACCGATTGGAACGGGAACTAAGCTGTATCCGTTGTCGCCGACATTTTCACTTCTCGATGCTTTTAAGAATTCCTTCACGCATGATTGTTATGGCGGCTCGACATACAACGCAGCTTCCGGCGACACGCGTTTGCTGAAAGTGCAGTTTCATGACGGCTCGGGATGGAAGGTGATTTCTCCTGCGAATGAAATACGCTCGGTTCCATTTTCTGCATACTCTCTTTCCGCCGAAAAACTGGGTGACAAACTTCCGGGAGATTTCGTGCAAAAAAGTTCCGTCACTTCATGTACGCCGGGCCAGTATCTCACATTCGACGGCGCAAACTTTGCCTGCGAAGAGGATTCGCGTTTCAGCGATGCTCGTCCACCGACGGGAACAGCCAGTGGAGACTTAAGCGGAAACTATCCCAATCCGACGGTGACCAGAATTCAGGGAGTGAGCGTGTCTGCAACAACCCCGACATCGGGACACTTTATGAAGTACAATGGCTCGAACTGGTTAAGCGCGCAGCTCGCCATCGCGGATGTCACAAATCTTTCGTCAACGCTAAGTGGATTGCAAACGTCTGTAGATGCAAAAGTTCCTTATTCACAAATTCCAGTCTGTTCGGCTTCACAAACATTGATTTTTATTTCTCCTGTCGGTGGCTTTAGCTGCACGAACATCTCGGTTACAGAGACGCAAATCTCAGGCTCCATTTCGGCATCAAAAATTTCGGGAAGCTTCCCGGCATCTCAGCTTCCGGAAGCCACGACTTCCGAAAAAGGTATTATGCAGGTCGGTTCGGGGTTGACTGTGTCTTCGGGAGTTGTCGCGGTCGATACCGGCACGACGGCTAACAAAATTCCAAAACTCGATGGCAGCGGTAATTTAGTTCTGACCAAACAAGCGGCAGCAGGCATTTTCAACAACAATGCGGCAACGAGTTTTGATTTCAACAATGGAAACGTTCAATACACAACAGCCAGCTGCGGAGCTTTCGCACTCTCAAACATGCTCGATGGAGCTTCTTATCAGATCAGCGTGCGGGGAGGCACCTCAGGAACTTGCACTTTCGCTCATGCGGGCTTGAGTTTTTATTTCTATCCACCCAATGGTCCGACAACGGCGGGAACTCACTCGTTGTATTCGTTCGTGCGGCACGGAGGCATAGTCTATGTTTCGTGGACTACAGGCTTTGCTCCTTAGTGTGACCCTTTTTTGCGAAGTGAATGCCTACGCCCAGGGATTCACGCCGTATTTTCATCACCTTATTCGCTATTCATGGGATTCCGGAGCATGGGGTTCGTGCAGCGGTGGCACAGGAACGTGGAACTACTCAGCCTGGAGCTCTTGCGCCGGAGGATCCGGTTCATGGAGCTATGGCGCATGGGGAGCCTGTTCAGTCTCTTGTGGAGGCGGAACGCAAACTCGCAGTGCCACTTGCAACTTTACGGCGAACAGCGGTTCACAAACCCGAACAGCAACTTGTGATAAGACCGCCAACAGCGGCTCGCAGAATAGAACCGTGAGCTGCGAAAACGATAAAAATCAAGTCGTGACGGATTTCTACTGTGGCGGAGGAAAACCTTCGCAATCTCAATCATGCACTCCGAGTTCGGATGCCGTGTGTGGATCTTCGACATTGTCGCAAGTGTGCACTCCTTCAAACCCAGCGGTGTGCGGAGTCGCTCAGACGTCGCAAGCTTGTAACACCCAGGCTTGCTGTACGAATGCAAACAATACGCTCAACTCTTGTGCGGGAAATACTTTTGACGGCATCGTGTATGGTTCGCCGACAGATACGTCAGATCCGCAGTGTCTGGCTTTGGCGAATCAGCAATGCGCAAACAATCAGGTTGCTTACTGTTCTTCGGATTCAGCGACATTGATTTCTTATGACTGTGATACCGACAACAGGCTCTATTACACTTGCCGTTGTAACTAAAATAAAAAAGCCCGGAATGACCCGAGCTTTTTCTTTTTAAACTGCCATTAAGTATTAGTCCAACTCACCTGGCTTAGGGAGAAGATCCATCAGACATTCTCTCCAATACTCAGGAGCTTCATCCGAGTAGTCCACCGCCACGTAGAAACCTTTCTTACCAAGCAGCTGCGTGCGTGTAATCACACCGGAGATTTCGATATTCATTTCTTCAAGATGCATGAAGACGCGGTCGCCAATCAAAACATCTAAGGTCAGATTTTTACGAAGAGCCGTCGGGATCAAGTCGTCGCGTTTAATCAGCAACAAAAGACCCGTCGAAGAGGCTTCGACAATCTCACAGTTCTTCGCGATTTTTGCGAAGTCATCCAAAGACGTGAGATAAGAAATATGAATGGGAGAGACTTCTTTCCGTGGAGCCACTCTGCGGTTGTATTTTGCACTTCCCATTGGTCACCTACCTTCTAGAACAAGTACATTAACATCAGTTAATAAACTCTTCGGCAGGACCAGACCAAAGTTAAGAGGGAAAAACAAAAAAGCTGATAGTGTGCTCTGGAACTCGCAGCACAACACCTCTATTTTCAGAGGGAGCAGCGAAGTCTGAAGAGTTTGAAAGACGATATGTCTCAGTCTGAGAATCAATTTTTTCCCAAGCCCCTACAGTAATTTGCGAAATCACCGAGGGCTGTTGGAAGGGACGAAGCGCTTTAAAACACGCTTCTTTGGCGCACCATAAAGACGCTGATGAGGGGGCCGCCTGAAACTCTTCCTGTGAAGAAACTCGCGCCATTACGCGATCCTGAACGCGGTCCGTAATTTCGATATCAACGCCTACAGGAAAAGAAGAAATCGCCACCAAACCCATTCCGTGACAGTGAGAAATCGAAGAATAAAGACAACGCCCTTGCAGCAGGAATTTGATCTCTTCACGGATCAATGTGCGATGTTGTGGATTATGGCTGCCCCATTCCGGTTTCATAAAAACTTGCAGATCAGGACAGCGCAGACTTTTTTGCAAGGACTCGATAACGCTTTGGGAAAGTGTCATAGCTCGAGTCCTCTCGAAAATTAAACGGTGAATTCCGCAGGCCAAGAAACAGGCTTGCCGCTTGTGATATCCATCATACGATCTAAAGAGACTTTGGCCTTCAAACGCAGATCTTCTTGCAAGCTCACTTCAGGATTGAAGCTTTCAAGAGCACGTTTGATTTTTTCCATGGAGTTCATCTTCATGTAAGGACAGTTGTTGCAAGAGCAACCCGCATCCAAAACAGGAGCTTGAATCAACTCGACATCAGGACGCTTCTTTTGCATTTGATGGAAGATGCCGGTTTCTGTCGCGACGATAAATTTCTTCGCGGGATTTTTTTCAACTTCTTCAAGCAAGCGGGATGTCGAACCAATCACGGAAGCATGTTGCAAAACGGATTCGTCACACTCAGGATGTGCGATCACGACAGCGTCAGGATGTTGCGCAATCAACTCGTACAATTTCTTGGCGTTGAACAAAACGTGAACCTCACAAGCCCCAGGCCACAAAACGAATTCACGATTGAGTTTCTTAGACAACCAGCGACCCAAGTGTTGATCGGGACCGAACAAAATTTTACGATCTTTCGGGATAGACTCGACGATTTGCTGAGCATTGGAAGAAGTAATAATCACGTCAGAGATGGATTTCACTTCCGCAGAAGAGTTAATGTAAGTCACCGCGACGGCATCTGGATGTTGACGACGCCAAGCCAGGTACTTGTCATAAGGAGCACCCTTCACAAGAGAGCAGCTCGCTTCCAATTCAGGCACCAGAACTTTTTTAGAAGGATTTAGAATCTTCACGCTTTCCGCCATGAAGACAACACCGGCAAGCAAGATCACATCTTGCTGAACTTGTTGACCCATCTTTGCCAGATAGAAACTATCACCGACATAATCTGCAACGTCTTGAATGTCGCCATCCTCGTAATAGTGCGCGAGGATCACCGCATTTTTTTCTTTTTTCAGACGCTGAATATCAGCAGCAATATCGTAAGACATAATCACCTCATGCAGAACCATCGTCCATTATACGCGGAAAGATAAGCTCTCGGGGCTCATATAACTCGTACTAGTCCTTTTGACTAGCCATAAAGTGCCTAGATATCCGAGGAAAGTTTAAAGAGTCGTTCCGCCCTTAAGGACGTTGATAATCGACTTGGAAACGGTCTTCAAGGACTCGAAAACGCCTTTGCCTTCTGAAGCGCAACCTTCGATTTCAGGAGCGTTGTAAGGATTTAAAGCGCTTCTAAGCTCTGCCAAAGAAGCCACGTTAGGAAGATCACGCTTGTTGTATTGCATGATCAAAGGAATCTCACGAATGTCATAGCCCTGTTGTTCCAAGTTTCTCTCCAGATTACGAAGAGACTCGAGGTTTTCATCCATACGCTCGATTTGTGAGTCCGCCACGAAAATAACGCCATCCAAACCTTTTAAAATCAGCTTACGGGAAGCATCGTAAACGACCTGACCCGGAACTGTGTAAAGGTGAAAGCGTGTTTTAAAGCCACGAATGTCGCCGACATTCAAAGGCAGGAAGTCAAAAAACAGAGTACGCTCAATATCCGTATTCAATGCCACGAGCTTGGACTTTTGATCCTCCGCCGTTTTTTGATAAACCCACTGAATGTTCGTAGTTTTACCGCCCAAGGAAGGACCGTAATACACGACTTTGCAGTGAATCTCTTTAGCATTGTAGTTAATAAAGGACATTACAGCTCCACTCTATTTTGCAGGGCACGACCCATAGTTCTATCATCTATGAAATCGATGTCGCTGCCAATAGGAACTCCATGGGCAATGCGAGAAAGTTTCAAACCTTTGCCTTGAAGTTGCTTCGCTAGGTACAAAATCGTCGTGTCACCCTCAAGGTCGGCATCCAAAGCCAGGATGATTTCCTTGATCACGGGACCATCGCCGTTCAAGCCGGCATCAACACGGTCGATCAGTTCTTTGATTTTAAGATCTTGAGGACCGATGCCTTCTAGAGGAGAAATCGCGCCATGCAAAACATGGTAACGACCGCGGAAAGCTCCTGAAGACTCAATTCTCATGATATCCGCAGGTTCTTCCACCACACAAAGAACCTCATCCGAACGGTGAGGGTCTTCGCAATAACGGCAAAGATCGGTGTCGGTGTAGTTAAAGCATTGAGGGCAATCGTGCACCTCGGCCTTTACACGCAAAAGAGCTTCACTGAGGCGCTCTGGAAAATCATTGTTCGTCTTAAGAATAAAATAAGCCAAGCGTTGAGCAGTCTTCGGCCCGATACCGGGAAGACGGCTCAATTCGTGGGTTAGTTTTTCCAAAGCAGAAATATGTAACACCTCGCGGCCGCCTAGAACATTCCAGGGATATTCAATCCGCCAGTGATTTTTTCCATTTCTTTTGCAGACGTGTCGCGAGCTGTTTTGATAGCTTCATTAGTTGCAGACATAACCATGTCTTGAAGCATTTCAACGTCGCCAGCTTTCAAAACTTCAGGATCGATAGTCAAAGAAACGATAGCATGATCGCCGTTCACTTTTACTTTTACAGCGCCGCCGCCAGAAGTTGCTTCGTATTCTTTCTTAGCAAGATCTTCTTGGGCTTTTTTCATCTTCATTTGCATTTGGTTGGCTTGCTTCATGAGCTGAGCCATTCCGCCAGGCATGCCTTTCATGTTATCTCCCTGCGCCGTCGCGCTTAATTTCCACTATGGATTTAATCTGCCCTTTGAAAACATCTTGGGCCGCTTTCACCATAGGGTTTTCTGCGATCTTATTGCGAAGGTCATCCTCAGCCGCTTGCTGCTTTTTTTGCTGCAAAGCCTGCGCGGATTCTCCGACCTGATCGCGACTCATTAATACCTCAAAAGAATACCCAGCACCCCAGTATGAATCAATAAATCCTTGCAGTTTTTTGCGAACCTGAGTGTCGGCCATTTGCTCTTTCAAAAAGGCCAATTTCGGAGGGACGCCAAGGCTGAGGAGCTTTCCTTCTTCCTTTACGAAAAGTAAATTTTCGACCTTCGCCGCGAAAAGAGCGTCATCTTGACGAAGAAGCTCTACAAAATGCACCCATTTTTCCGCGGGAGTTGCGCCTGTAGCCACTTTCGGAGCGGCAGGTGCACTCGCAACAGTCTCAGAAGCTTGCGGAGCTTGATTTTGAACAGGAGTCGCTTTCGGTTTGTTTTCCAAAGCAGACTTCATTTTCTCAAGCCCCGTTGGGACTTCACTCACTTTTTGCGATTCTTTAAGGCGATTGTGTCCCTTTACCGGGGGAGCGACCGGAGGCGTGTAGGGCCTGGCCCCACCTGCGCTTTGAGAGGTGGAAACGCCGCCTTGAAGCAAAGTTTTTAAGTCCACCAATTTCGGCGCAGAAGCCATACGAAGCAGAGTGACCTCAAGAACAATACGCGGATCTTGCGCGCGCGGAATATCATTTCCGCCTTTCAGAGCCATGTCGAACAACATGTGAATGTCTTCTTCAGAAAGACGTTGCGACATTTCACTGAGAGCCTGCATCTCGGAGTCTGGCATTTCCAGAATTTGAGTTGCCTGCGCCTCAGAAACTTTCACAAGAAGAAGATTGCGGATCATCTCAAGCAAATCTTGCGAGAACAAATGCGGCTCAAAACCGGCCGCTGCGATTTTTTCGATGACCTGCATGATACTTTGCGAGTTGCGCTCGATCAATGCGTTCAAAGTTTCCAAAAGAAGAGCGCGGTCTGTAAGACCCAGAATTTCCACAACGCTGGCGCGAGTTAGCGGGCCATTCGCAAATGTAATAACTTGATCCAGCAAGCTTTGCGAGTCGCGCATAGAACCGTCACCCTGACGAGCCACAACCCACAGAGCTTCCTCTTCCGCTTGTACGCCTTCGCGCTCGCAGATGAGTTTCAGTCTTTCCGTGATTTGACGGGTAGAAATTCTTCTAAAATCAAAGCGCTGACAGCGCGACAAGATCGTTTGCGGGATCTTGTGAACTTCGGTCGTCGCCATGATGAAGATCACATGAGAAGGCGGCTCTTCCAAAGTTTTCAGCAAGGCATTGAAGGCACTTGTTGAAAGCATGTGAACTTCGTCGATGATGTAGATTTTGTATTTCCCGCTGGAAGGCATGAAAGCCACGGTGTCGCGAAGTTCACGAATAGCATCAACACCGTTGTTGGAAGCTCCGTCGATTTCGATTACGTCAACGCTGGAACCAGAAGCGATTTCTTTGCAGGAATCACACTCGTTACAAGGAACAAAGTTCACAGCATTAGGACAACGCAGAGCTTTCGCCAGAATACGTGCAGAAGAAGTTTTTCCAGTACCACGAGGACCCGTAAAAAGAAGAGCGTGAGGAAGCCGGCCGTTCGCCAAGGCATTGGAAAGAGTTTGGGTAATATGATTTTGCCCGACAACGTCAGTGAAAGATTGTGGACGCCATTTGCGTGCAATCACCTGATAAGACAAAGTGCATACCCCTCGCAAAAAAGTGGCCGAGCACCCCATATCACATAGTCCCTCGAGTACCGTTGCTTCCTTCCGGACCTAGCGGGATTCGTCAAGGGAGCTATTGTATGGGACCCGGCCACGGGTTGGTGTATATCACAGCGCGGTTCATTACATGCAATAACTCACCGTCCCATAGCTAGAATTCGGACCAAAGAAGGTGCCCGGTGATTTTTTACGTCTATATCGCGTTAAGGGAAGGGCTTTTCATGGCAGGGGAAGGTGCTACGATAAAAGGGCTTAAGGAGTTTGTTATGAAAAAGATTTTGATTCTGCTTTTGGTCCTTCCGTTCTTTGCTCAGGCACAGTCTGTGGGCGTGAAAGACATCCCGGCGGAGGGCGATACAACGATCGAAATTAAAAAAGGCAAAAACGCCGACCGCACTTACGAAGTGGTGACGGATGAGGATGAAATCGAAGGGGAGGCCGCTCCGCTTTTGAAAGAAGCTCGTACGAACTGGAAAACGGCTTGTGCCGATTGGAAGAAAGAGATCAAAGAACTTAACAAAGACAACCAGGTTCTTTCATTAAGCTGCGGCAAGATGACATGCTCGACAGTGTCTATGGAGTCGACATGTCGCTCTGTGGGTAAGTTTAAATTGAGAGTACAAGTTAAATAGGGAAATTTTTTCGCACCTATTTCGGAAAAAGCTCAACTCGTCTAAGATTCGCGACATGTTGAGCTTTTTATTTGTCCTTTTATTAAGCCCATCTTCCCATGCCGCAGAGGCTTGTCCCAACGTTGGCGGAGTCGTTCAAGCCGTCCACTTCCTTAAAGAAACAGACTGCGAACTTGCAGGTGATGTCTCTGAAGCTTTCAATGACATGGCGAAAATTTTTGGAGTCGCTCCGAAAGTGACACTCGTCATCGGTGGTCCAATGGACAATGCGAGTTTCGACAACGGCTACGTGATTCGTTTGCCTTACAGAATGGTTTTCTATGGCCAATACGGGACTGAACATCCTATGCCGATCGTGAATCTTGTAACGTGTGCCGCTCACGAATACGGTCATGCGATTTTTCACGAGTACATCCGAAGTACCTTCAAGAATGAGTTTTCATCTTTGCTGGAGAAGTTCGACTCCCTTTCGGCTCGTTCTTTAAAAATGCTTCAGGGAGAAAAAGATGAAGCTTACCATTCAGACTTGAGAGCTTTGGCGGAAACACGTGATTATCAAAGATTTCACTCTCTCATTTCTTATTCCGAGTTTTACGCTGATGTCCTCGCGGTTTACTTAAAAAAAGACAAGTCCGCGATGTTTTCTGCTCTTTACTATCACGAGATGTCGATCTTTCAATACAACTTCACCCGCATGCGCGACTTCGAAGGGCAGCCCGATCTGCGCTGGGAAAACCTCATGCACGAAGAACATTCGTGGTTCGCGATCACTCGCGCCTTTGTGGGGGAAAAACTGTGGCCGCAGGATGACGCGCAGGCATCGGAATATGCGCACAAAATCATGAAGGCGATCTTGAACATGGCTCTGTCGACATTTGATCGCGAAGAGCGTGGTTCGCCTGTAGAGGACAGTCAGCGCCTCAATGAAGAAATTCAGAAGCATCTCTAATTGAGACTGAAAACGCTTTTTTTCAGTCTCTGAAATCTGTTAAATCACATCTGTAAATAATCAATTCAAAAACCGCTGCTCTTTCGCTTAACATTCAAGAAACAATAGAGGCGACTTTGAAAATTCGAAATTTCCTAATTTTAGCAGTGATGGTCTTCACCTCATTGCAAGGTGTATCGAAGGAGAAAAGTATGCTGGCAAAACCTGAAGAGAGAACATTGATTGATGCCGTGAACAGCCACAATAAAGAGCTGGTTCAGACATTGATCAAAAATAAAGCTCAGCTCGAGATCAGAGACAGCCGCAAACGAACTCCTTTGATGATTGCGACTGAAAATAACGACGCGGAAATCGCGCGCTTGTTGATTGAGGCGGGGGCCGATGTGAATGCGCAAGATCAGAAGCAGGACACGCCGTTGCTGTATGCGGGCGCGGAAGGACGTCTTCTTATTCTGCGAATGATTTTAAAAGCGAATCCTAATTTTAAAATCTACAACCGCTTCGGAGGAACAGCTCTTATTCCTGCGGCGGAAAAGGGCCATGTTGACGTCGTCCGCGAACTCGTAAAAACAAAGATTGACGTGAATCACGTGAACAATCTGGGATGGACAGCTCTGATGGAGGCTGTCGTTCTTAGTAACGGCGGTCCCAAACATCAAGAGATCATTCAAATCCTTCTTGAGAATGGGGCGGATCCTAATATTCCGGACGGTGATGGCGTGACAGCGCTCGCTCATGCCAAACGCAAACACTTTAACGAGATCGTACAAATTCTGCAGAAGGCAGGAGCCAAATAAAAAAAGCCCCGGTTTTCACCGAGGCTTTTCGAGAATCAGAATTTAAAATTCCAAATTACATCGCAAGAGCTTTTTTCAAGTTCTCGTCGAGTTTCGCCAAGAACGGCTCTGTGTTCATGTATTTATCGGCAGGAACTTTGTCGCCGTAGATGCAAACCGCAAGGTCTTTTGTCATGAAGCCAGCTTCAACTGTTTCGATACAAACTTTTTCCAAAGTTTGCGCGAACTTCACAAGATCTGTGTTGCCATCCAAGTTTCCACGGTGCTCAAGACCACGAGTCCACGCAAAGATAGAAGCGATTGGATTTGTAGAAGTCGGTTTGCCTTGTTGGTGCTGACGGTAGTGACGAGTCACAGTTCCGTGAGCAGCTTCAGATTCCATTGTTTTTCCGTCTGGAGTCACAAGAACTGAAGTCATAAGACCCAAAGAGCCGAAACCTTGAGCGACAGTATCAGACTGAACGTCACCGTCATAGTTCTTACAAGCCCATACGAAGTTACCATTCCATTTCAAAGCAGAGGCAACCATGTCATCGATCAAACGGTGTTCGTATGTGATGCCGGCAGCGTCGAATTTCGCTTTGAATTCTTTTTGATAGATCTCTTCGAAGATGTCTTTGAAGCGACCATCGTACTTTTTCAAGATTGTGTTCTTAGTAGAAAGGTACAAAGGCCATTTCTTAGAAAGAGCTTGGTTGAAGCAAGAACGAGCGAAACCAGCGATAGATTCGTCTGTGTTGTACATCGCAAGAGCAACGCCATCACCTTTGAAGTTGTAAACTTCGTGTTGAATCTTCTCTCCGTTTTCACCTTCGAAAGTGATCGTCAACTTGCCTTTGCCTTTAGTCACGAAATCTGTCGCGCGGTATTGGTCACCGAAAGCGTGACGACCGATACAGATTGGCGCTGTCCAGTTAGGAACCAAGCGAGGCACGTTTTTGCAGATGAT
Source organism: Bdellovibrio sp. 22V (assembly GCF_030169785.1). Taxonomy (NCBI): domain Bacteria; kingdom Pseudomonadati; phylum Bdellovibrionota; class Bdellovibrionia; order Bdellovibrionales; family Pseudobdellovibrionaceae; genus Bdellovibrio; species Bdellovibrio bacteriopascens. The sequence goes on along the minus strand of NZ_CP125854.1, from coordinate 397,240 downwards.
AGGTTCACGGAAAACAGTACCATCCAAGATGTTACGAATAGTGCCGTTTGGTGATTTCCACATTTGCTTCAGGTTGAATTCTTTAACGCGAGCTTCGTCAGGAGTGATGGTCGCGCACTTGATACCGACGTTGTATTTTTTGATCGCTTCTGCAGCGTCAACAGTCACTTGGTCGTTGGTAGCATCACGATGTTCCATGCCCAAGTCGAAGTACTTAATATCAATTTCGAGGTAAGGAAGAATCAATTTCTCTTTAATGAATTTCCAGATGATTCTTGTCATTTCGTCGCCGTCGAGCTCAACGACGGGATTTGCAACTTTGATTTTCTTCATAGTCGGTCCTTTGTCTTTTGATTGCTAAAAGCCCTGAAAATATAGAATGAAGAAGCCGCTGTTTCAAAGGAAAAGAGGCCGAGTCGTGGACATTATTTCAGCCGCAGGCAATGACAAGCGCTGTCACAAAGTCCCGAAGCTTTATAGATGTTGAAACCCAACTGAGGCTCGTTAGAGTAGTTACTAAGGAAAGGTGCTGATAGGTTTACATTATGAGAATTCTGCTAGTCTTACTTACACTCATCATTACGTCCTGTGCCACATCTACCAAAGAAGGGGAGATTGGGGTCAAACGGCGACAACTTCTTCTGATTCCGAACGAAGAAGTGATTTCCATGTCGGCCCAAGCTTACACGGCGACAAAGTCCGAAGCGCAAAAGAAAGGTGCCTTGGATAAGAATCCAGATCAGGTTCGCCGCCTCAACGTTATCGCCAAGCGCCTCATTCCGCAGACGGCGATTTTCCGTGAGGAAGCGCCAAAGTGGGCGTGGGAAGTCCACGTTGTCTCTTCCCCCGAGCTTAACGCCTTCTGTATGCCGGGTGGAAAGATCATGTTTTACACAGGCATCATCGAAAAATTAAAACTCACGGACGGAGAGATCGCCGCGATCATGGGTCACGAGATTGCCCATGCTCTTCGTGAGCACGGCCGTGAAAGAATGTCAGAGGAGCTCGTGAAAAACGTCGGCCTTCAGGCGATTCTCTTAAGCGGTAAAGTCGATGCTTCTTACGTTGGTTACGCCGAACAATTAACGACTTTGGCGGTCACTCTTCCGCACAGCCGTGGGCAAGAATCCGAAGCCGATGATATCGGTGTCGAGCTGATGGCGCGCGCGGGTTATGATCCGAACGAAGCTTTAAGTTTGTGGAAGAAGATGGGTTCGCAAGGTGGCAAGCCGCCGGAAATCCTAAGCACGCATCCCGCGGATGAGACTCGTCTTAAAAACATTGCGGCTTTGATTCCTAAAGTGATGCCGCTTTATCAGAAAGCACAAAAAAACTAGGGACGTTTTGTGAAACGACTCTTGGGAAACTGATTCGTCACATCTCAAAGGGATTTTCTTAGACGCCAGGGAGTTCGCTCCTCAGGATGTCTGAACAAAAAAAGGAGATCCCTATGAAAATTCTTAAACTTATTGTTATTCAACTCACACTTTCACTTTTCGCCTTGGGTGTTTTCGCCAACGGAACAACGCCGCGAGTTCCGCTGACAACTGCAGTCACTAATGCGGAAGGAGAAATGCTTCTTGCCGACAGTATCGGTAAAACGCTGTATGTTTTTGATCCGGATTTGAATCAACCGATGCCGACGTGTAAAGAAACGTGCGCCGAGATTTGGCCGCCCTATCTTTTGACAGCGGAAGAAGTGGCGACTTTGACTGCTCCTTTAGGCATGGTTCGACGCCATAACAATCAAATGCAGCTGACTTACAATGGACGTCCTGTATACACATACGCCTTTGACCGCGTGAAAGGTGATGACCTGGGTGACGGCATCGGTGGAGTTTGGCACTACGTCGAGCTTGAAAGCAAATAGACAAGATCAAACTATTTAAGAACTGCCCGTTCTATAAATGCGAGATGCAGGTCAACGGCCTCAGAAACTGCGTTTTTCGAAGTAAGACTTTGAAATTGTCCATCGAGCAGCAGAATCGAAAAGCCATGCACGCTGGACCAAACCGAGCGAGCTACCATGACGGGATCTTCTTTTTTGAAGGTTCCGTTTTTAATTCCTTCCCCTAAAATTTCAACCAGCGGAAGAAACGCTTTTTCTCCGGCGTCGTGCAGTTCTTGTCTTTGCTCGTCAGCACGGCGCAGTTCTGAATGAAACATGCTGCGGTAGTCTATGTTTACAATGGTCACATCAATGTTACCATTGGTTACATGAAACGCTTAAATGCCTTTTATCGAATGTTGATTGTGTTTTCCGCCTTGGCCCTAGTCGCAAAAGCCTTCGGGCTTCTGGCAGAATGGAAAGAAGTCCCCCTGTGGATCATGATCATGGTCTTTTTCTTTGCGGGCATTAGTCACTTCACAAAGCTAAGACACGAATTCGTTAAAATGATTCCACCGGCGATTCCCGCGAAAATGTTCCTGGTTTATTTAACAGGCGTTATTGAAATTGTCGGGGCGATTGATCTTATCAATCCGGTGACTCGTCCCTATGCGGCTTGGGTTCTCATTGCTTTTCTTGTCTGCGTATTTCCAGCGAATTTCTATGCAGCTAAATACAAGATCCGTTTTAGAGGCGCGGAACCTCTTTCCGCCTTTCAGCGGGGCTTTGTACAAGTTCTTTTTATTGTCGCTCTTTACGTGGGAGGCATTCTATGAAGAAGATTTTAATCATCAACGGGAATTTAAGAGCCACGAATTCTCATGAAAAGATGGTAATGTTGCGTACGAGGCCTTGAAATTCGGGACCTCTTTTGACAAAAGGACGCAGAACCCGTCAACTCTTTGTAAGGACAGCTCGGGAAGTCACCACTATAGTGGCGCAGAATTCCCGAGGAGGAATCAATGCAAAGATTTGTTTTACTGGTATCTATGGTGGCTTTGAGTATTTCAGCTCAGGCGAAATCTCTGTGTGAAGTTTCCGGTCCTCTGGATCGCATCACATGTCCTTCTCGTGAATTGGAAATTTCCGGTTCTGATTTTAAAAGAGCTGTTAGATATGCCACTCCCGCGGGAAAAGCTCCCAAAGAGGGGTGGCCCGCGGTTATTATCTATCAAGGCAGTTTCTTTGATGTCGAATTCTCGCGCCAAAAAGTTTTGCCTTTCGGCGGTTACAATGAAATTCGTTTGATTCAATCTTTGTTAGACAGTGGCTTTGCGGTGGTGGCCCCGCGCGCGATTGCCGGAGTTGCGTGGATGACAAACATCATCGGTGTCGACTACGAAAAATCCCAGGATTTTGATTTTATCCAGCAGCTCTTGAAAGACATGAAAGCAAAGCGCTTCGGAAAATTAAACATGCAACGCCTTTATGCGACGGGCATCTCTAGCGGAGGCTACCACTCCAGTCGTATGGCGGTGAGTTTCCCAGGCGTGTTCAAAGCATTGGCCATCGAATCGGCTTCTTTTGCAGATTGCAAAGGACCTTTGTGTTTCGTGCCTGACGTTATTCCACAGAATCATCCACCGACTCTTTTCTTGCACGGCGAAGATGACAGAGTCGTTCCTGTTGAAACAATGCTTTCATATTACGAAAAGTTAAAACGCCGTGGCGTCGAGGCGGAATACTTTGTTGATCCCACAGCAGGCCATCAATGGCTCGATGATTCCCCGGAACTCATCACAGAGTGGTTCTTAAGACATCCTTAAGAAAAAGGTACCTTTTTCCCACTACCGGATTTGCCACGCGATTTTTTCAAGAGCTTCGACTTCTTCAGCCCAATATCGGAACGTGTTGAACTCTGGGAAAAGGCGCGGGAAGCTTGGGTCGTCCCAGCGTTTCGCAATCCACCCTGCATAGGAAATAATACGCAAACCTCTTAAAAGAGGAATCCAAGACCACTGATGATCAGGAAACTCGCGCAGTTCTTCATAGCCTTCGATGATTTGGAATTTTTCTTCGTCAAGACGATCGGCGTCCCCTGAAAGGAGCATCCAGAAATCCTGAATCACGGGACCATTGACGAAATCGTCGAAATCCACGAGGAAAAATTCTTTGCCATTATTGAGTAAATTTCCTTTGTGACAGTCGCCGTGAATACGAATGAATTCGGAAGGATCGAAAAGATCGTCGATCGCAAACAAGATATCTTCCGCTGCGATCGTGTAGCGTTCACGCAATTCAGGCGTAATCCAATCTTGTAGATTGTCCAAAGTGTTCCAGCCGCCATAATAGGTCGTATCTAAAACCGGACGGTGAGGCGCGCGTTTTTTTGCGCCGACGTTGTGAACTTGCGCCATTAAGCGGCCGACCTTTTTAAGTTCACCTTCTAAAAACTCTTGTGGCATGCGTCCTAAGACTTTGGGAAAGAAAGCGACATACATTCCGTCGGCTTCAAACACCGTCGTGTCGTGGCCTTGAAAAAGAGGAGCCACCGCGGGAATGCCCTCCGCCTTCAAAGAAAGAAGAAACTCATGTTCTTCCAGAATAGCTTCTTTGCTCCATCTTTGCGGGCGGTAAAACTTGGCAATCACGTTTTTAGTGTAACTGCTCGGATCAAGAGGTTGTTCCAAGCGAATATCAAAAACACGATTTTCATAGGAATTGAGCTGCGTGAATTCGCCCGTAGGATAAAACCCGGCATTTTCTGCGGCTTGCAGAACTTTTTCCGGATCGAGGTTATAGAAAGAAGAGGTTTTATCCATTCTTCCAACTTGCCAGTTTTTTCCGGTTAAGTCATTCTCTGACTGCAATGAGCGGCAAAGAAACCTTTCTCTTCGCAAAATGGCCTGTGGAAGTACACCGACGAAATTTTCGCCGCTCGGTATCTATTTATCTTTATCCCAATAAACCGATCAAAGTCGTCGCTGCGAAAAGCACTTCGCAAAAAGTCATCGTCGACTTCCTGATGGCGAAAAAAGACTGGATCGAAAAGAACTTCCTCAAGTTCTCTGAAATCGCAGAGAGGTTTCCGGATAAAAAGATCAAGGCTTACGAGAATTTTCCGTTTCTAGGTAAAGAAAGAAAACTCAAGGTCGTTATCACACTTAATAAAAAACCATTTGTTTCGGTGACAGAGGAAAATCTTCTTTTACACATTCCACGCAACCAGTGGAGTGCGAATTCTCTGCTCGAAGAACATCCCACAGCGCTGAAAGAAATACGTCACTTTTACAAACGCGAAGCCGTAACTTTTTTAAGCGAACGCCTGGAATACTGGTCAGCACAGATGGGCCTGCGCCCGTCGCAGGTGAAATTCCGTGAACAGCGCACACGATGGGGAAGTTGCTCTTCTAAAAAGAGTATCAACTTGAACTGGCGTCTGATTGTGTTTGCTCAAGAGATCATTGACTACGTCATCGTCCATGAGCTAGCGCATTTGCAGCATATGGATCACTCCAACAAATTCTGGTCGCTCGTCGAAACGCATATTGGGAATTATAAAGAGATCATGAAGTCTTTAAAAGAATCCCAATACCTCGTCGAATTTTTGTCAGAGCAAAATTAAGGATAAAGTCCGTTCTTGGTCTTTTTGCGCATGAGCTGCAGTGCGAGCAATGTTCCGATATAACCAACGGCCGCGCCCATAATAATGTCGCTGAGGAAGTGGTCATGAACCACAACGCGAGTGGCACAAATCAACATTGCGAAAGGAATCCAGAACCAGCGAAAGCGCGGGAAAGCCACACTCATCATCGTTGCTGCGGTGAAGATCACCTGCGAGTGGCCAGAAGAGAATGAATGCCAGTGCCAATGCGTTGTGAATGGATTGAAAACGTAAGGATCAAAGTCAGGCGACTTGTGAGGTCTTTGGCGGCCTGCGAGGAATTTAATAATGTGAGTCATCGCTCCACAGACAAGAAGAGCGACAAAGAAATTAAGTCCCCAGCGGCGATAGTAGTCGACCTTGTTGGGATGTTTTTTAAAAGCCGTGATTAAAGGAGCAATCCACTTCGTAAAAGCCCACGTGCCCAAAGCGAGAATGAAATAATACTCTGACAAACCAATGTCGGTCAGAATGCGCGCCCAGGCCCAGTAAAGATCTTTCACTTCTTTCTCTGCAAAATAAGCAGAGAGCGGCTGATCAATAAAGAGCATCGCCAAAATAGCCAAGACAAGTGCGCAAAAGAACACTTTAAGAATATGTTGAGTCAGTTTTTTGGGGTTGCTCAAGAGCTCGCCGAATTGTTGTACAGGCATGTAATTCCTTCCAGAACAGAGTCTAAATCGTAACTGTATTGCAATACAAGCCCTGATGAGGGGTGACGAATTCTGGCCCAAGGCTTGCTTAATGGTCCAGCGATAGAATACTTGGAGGTTTCTAATGCTACCTATGCTTCATAAGCACACGATGATCACGGCTGCGCTTGTCGCGACTCTCGGTCTTTCAGCGTGTGGAAAGAAAAAAGATTTAATTGAACAACCGGCTCCTGGTCAAACTTCTGACCAAACAGTCACTCAACCGAATCCAACACAAAAAACAGATGATACAAGCGGATCTATCGGCGGAGGTCTTCCTGATCCTAATGCTCAAGGAGATTCTGACTACAATCCACCTCTTCCAGAGCCAATTCCTGAGCCTAGTAAGCCAACGAAACCAGCTCCGACTCCTGGTAAAAAACCGGATGCTCCGAAAACGCAGCAACCAAAACCTGGTACGCAAGTTCCACCAGCTCCTCCAGCTCCAGGTCCTGTTGTTTCTGAACCGGCACGACCAACGACTCCACCGGTTGTGGATACTCGTCCCGCTCCAGGCGGTTTGACACAATTGCCTCCTGATTATCGTACGAACGATGCAGCGAACGTAACGCGTGATAATTTGACGAAGCGTATGACGGGTGCTGTGACTGAAGACGGTTTGGTTTATACATCTTCTTCCACAGACAATCTTTTGAACTATTTGAGAGCTCGTAACGAAAAAGTCAGTTATGAAACTCGTCGTTTGAATTTGGATGCAGCAGCTTCTGTTGTTTCCGCAAAGTTGAGCGTTGACGGTTTGTCTGGTGACGCTGTTGTGACTTTGAAAGTTCAAGAGGGTGGTTCTCAGAAGGTTTATAATCTTGCGGGCGCAAATGGCTCTGAGGGTTATGCTTCTCCGTTGAGATCTGTTCGCGCAGGTAACGGCGAAAGATCAACAGGCACTCGCGCTATCGAAGGTACTTTGAAATGTTTGGATCTTGACGGCGGTTGTGAAACGACTTTCGTAAGAGTCAAAATCGGTTCTTCTCCTGCAAGCGCAATCATTAACTTGGTTTTCAGAAATTCTGCGGCAGACCTGTACTTCCACTTACCGGCAGCAGGCAAACACACAGACAACCCAGAGTTCTTGTTGTTGCAAGAATTCATGTTGAGCACGATCCAAAGATTGGATGTTGATAACAAAGTGAAGACTTCAAAAATCTCTTCATGGGAAGTTGTTAACGGTCGCTCTGGATTTAACGTGGCGATGAAAGGTGTGAATCGTGAGCTTCTTGCTTTTGCGGGACCTCTTTTGGCTCCGGAAGCGGGAACAGGCGTGAATATCAACCTTTCTCGTATTGCTAAAGATCAAGAAGACACTTTGGATTTGATCTCTTTGGATAACACAAGATTGAACTATGCAAACTACATTGGCGAAGCTCGTTTGATCGCTAACAACGGTTTAGGACAAGTTCGTATCGCATTGAAAATGAGGAAACGTGGTGCTTATGCGCAAGATCAGTTCGCTATCACGTTTATGAGAAAGATCAAACCAATCGTTGATCTCACTGACGATAATTTGAAGTAATATTTAAGACATCATAGTTGTACTGTTCCTTTCTTAGGGATCGCGGAACCTCCAAGCCGCGGTCCCTTTTTTATTTGTGCTAATACCAGTTCGGTGTCGAAATGGCCCAAAATGCTTTGGTATGCGAGTTGCTTTAGGGGAGGATGGGGAATCACCAAAGAACCTTGGGGGACATAATGACTCTAAAAAATAGTATCTTAGCCGCTTTTGCTGTCATCACTCTGACTTCTTTAGCCGCTGAAGCTTATATTATTCCGGGCGATCGAGGCCCAGCGCCAATTCCAAGACCACAAGAACCGTTGCCTCCATATCCTGGAGACGACTTTGGAAATGGCAGTGGCCGCCAAGAGCAAAAAGTTATTTATTTAAGCCGTCGCGTTTCAAACGAAACATTGGCCCTTCGCCAATTGGCAGGCATCGGCGAAAACTATCGTGGCTATACAGTTGAATCTGTGATTATTGAAATTCGCGGCGCAGGTCCTCGTGCAGAACTGGCTCTTCTTACAGATGGCCGAGTTGAAGAAAGCGTTTACTCTCCGCAAAGAACAGTTCTTCTGCGCCCGCAATATCGTGCTGTGATCGGTGAAGACTTCCGCTCATTGCAATTGGATGTTCGTGGTGTTGTAGATATTCAATCTGTGACAATCAATCTTCGTGATGATGGTGGAGGCCGCCCAGGTCGCCCTGATCGTCCCGGCCGTCCTGGCAGACCGGATCGTGGAGAAGAAGTGCCTCTTTATGTTTCCACTCGTTTGTATGGAAACGATCGTCTTGATCTAACTCAATACATCGATATGTATCGCTACCGTGGTTATAAAATCCAAGCGATCGAAATCGATGCGAGCGCTGTTTACAACGTCGCTTTGCTGGATGTTTTGATTAACGGTTTCAATCAAACTCCGACAATTCAAGTGAGCCCGTACGGTCAGCGATACACTGTGCGCCCACAAAATAACGTGCTCGGTCAGGGTGCTGATAGCATCGTGTTGATTTCTCGCGGAGATCTCGACATTCGCGGGGTGACTCTGCGCTTGTCTCGCTACTAATAGTAAAAACAAACTCGACGACTGCAAAAGAGGCTCCTTGATGGAGCCTCTTTTTTTATGCCTTGCAATAAGTTAAGGGTCTTTGCACCAATTACGCTTGTTTTGCCGATTTAAATCAGGTGAACTATTTGGGTGCAAAGGAGAACTGATTTCTATGCAAAACAATCATCCTGAGTTTAGCAAAGGCAAAGAAATTTCAATGGGTTCGCTCGTTCCGCCCGTACTTTCTGATTATATGAACTATCGCCAGTTTTTGGCGGATTTCTATCAATACAAACGCAAAGCTTCGAAAGGCTCTTTAAGAGCTTATAACTATGCGGTTTTCTCTGCAGCGGCGAATATCAAATCTCCGAACTATTTGAAAATGATCATCGAAGGAAAAAGAAATCTTTCTGATGATATGATCGGCAAATTCGGTAAAGCTTTGGGCTTCATGAAAGAACAAACGGAGGAATTCCGTTTGCTCGTGAACTTCACGCAAGCAACAGATCCAGCTGAACGCAATATGTACCTCAAGAAATTGAGCGAGCATCGTGTCGCTGGCAAATTGAAATCTGGCGAGATCGATCGCAAGACTTGGGAGAAAGTTCCAAACTGGGTGGCGTGGATTATCTACGCTATGATCGATCAAGAGGGTGTGAGCTTCGACACAGCTTCCTTGAAAAATCTTTTGCGTGGAAAAGCTTCTGAAGACGAGATCGATACTGCCTTAACGACATTGATCAACTCTGGCGAACTTCGTCGTGACGAAGTGACGGGCGAGCTTAAAAAGAACCGCAGCTTGATTGAGTCTCCGGAAGATATCCCCGTTGCTCTTGTTCGTAAGTTACAATCGCAATTGATGTACTTGGGTCTTGAGTCTTTGTATCAAGATCAACCGACAGACCGTGAATTTGGAACGTTGACGATGTCATTGACGAAAGCGGAGTTCGAAGAAATCAAATTCAAACTTCGTCAGATGAGAAAAGGTCTTCACAAAGACAACTCTATCGCGCGCATGAAAGGAAAAGGGGAGAGAGTCTACCAACTCAACATCCAACTTTTCCCTGTCACAAACGCGGTTGAAAATCTTGCGAAAGAAACTGTGATCAAACCGTCTTTGGATGTGGCTCCCGAGACAGCGATCGTTGAAACACCGGTCGAAGCAGCTCCTGCTGCACCAGCGACTGTCGTTGCAGAAACTCCTGCGATGAACGCGAAACCGCAAGATCCTAATGCTAAAGATCCCCGCTCAAATGTGAGCTCACTCGCGGCCACTGCGGCCTCCGCAGCGGACCTTTTCCGTTAATTCTGCTTAATAATGGGGCTATCATTAAACGTGATAGCCCCTCGTGAAAATTTAAGAATCTTAAATTTTAGTGTCATTTCAGCCCCATTTTTTAGGCAGCACTGTGGATAACTCTGTGGAATAGGCCTATAAATGGTGGATATCTCGACCTTTTGGTGCGTTTTGACCCGTGCTTAAGTCAGGAACTCGTTAAGATCGTGTAACCTCAGCAAGTGGAAACTTCTGCGTCATTAAAAATTTAATCATTGAATGTGAGGGGTGAAATCGGAAAGGATAATCGATTTTCAATTTCTCGCTTCTTGTGAGAGAATGAAAAATCCAATTGTTAATCACACATATGGGGGCGTACTGGCTTCGACGTGGGTGCTGAAACATAAGGAGCATACCGGGGCGCATGAGGACCTCGATAAAAACGTGCATTTTGTAATTGGCAACGATTACGCACTTGCAGCTTAATTAGCTCGCACGATCAACCTTGCGGTGGTTCCGCGCTTGGATTGATCGTCATTTAGGGACCTCGGTGAGTTGGGTTTTCTCCAGCAGACTCGCTTAAATTTACTGGGGGAGTGTTCAGTCTGATTTTGTTAGTGGAAGCTGGCTGAACAAACTAAAACACTGACTAAGTATGTAGCGCCTTATCGCGGATCACTTGCGGACGGGGGTTCAATTCCCCCCGCCTCCACCAATTTCCGGTTACCGTAAAATCGAACTGGGTGAGTTTTAATAAAGACTCAGGTTCTACGGTTCTACTCGCTCCATGGTGGGCAATTTCAAAAAGTCATTTAAGCACAAGCATTTAGGTATCTGAGTCTATACATTTCAAAGCTCTTAACGCCGTAAGCTCGCTTCTGTACTAGCTTTGCTACATTGTTAAAACCTTCTGTTCTTGCGTTAGTAATACCGGTTTTAAAATAGTTCAAGATCTCATTTCGCCATTTCATAAAGATAGCTATCTAAAACGAACTAGATAGGCAGCTCAACGGGGACATGGGAGGGGGCACAACCTTTGATCCGCCGATTTGCCATTGAAGGATCGCGGTAGTACATCGAGGTAATACAACTTATTACACTCTAATCCGAATTGAATATACCGCAGCCAACTGCATGCGCTTTTGCGTGTAATAAAAATTCGGAAAAGATCCTTCGGCAATAATTTCGGGCGCATGGGATAGACATGACATTTTCAATCCATATATTAACGTGGTATTCGTAGCGAAAATTGATGTCTCAACTTTCTAAAGGCTAACAAGTTAATATACTCCAAAAACGGACCTAAGTGCTGGATGTATTATTGAGCTGGATGTTCAGCCTAAAAGTTGTCGGTAGAGAATCCTAGTTTCAGAACTTTCGTCGACGTAGTAACGACCAGCTTTTCGGATAGGTCTGCCAACATAAAGCTCCTTTGTATATTCTAGTTTATGAGGGACGTTCGAGTCAGGATGATTCGACAACAACATCATGGAAGATGCAGCATTTCGCACCTACATTTCAGAGGTTCAGAAACACTTTAAGTCTGGTGTTGCAACTGAACACACATACAGACCAGCACTAATTCAGTTCCTTAAAGAGATCTCAAGCGAGGAATTTGAAATTACAAATGAGCCTCGACGAGTTAACTGTGGGGCGCCGGACATTCTCTTGTCAGAAAGTGGTTTGCCGCTCGGGCACATTGAAACCAAAGACTTGGGCGCGGATTTAGACGATCTAGAAGAATCAGAACAGATTGTTCGATACAAAAAGGCGCTGCCAAATCTCATCGTCACTAACTACTTAGAGTTCCGATGGTATGTAGAGGGCTCTCTTAGAGACAGATTTAGTATCGCAGAACTCAAAAACAAAAAGTTGATGCAAAGCAAAGAAATGATTGAGGACTCAAAGTCCGTCCTCGATGCCTTTCTAAGAGTTCGATTGCCCATCATCACATCCTCGTCGGCACTTGCAACGCGGATGGCAGGTCTGGCTCAGCTAATTCGGTATGGCATTAAAAAGGCTCTTAAAGACGCAGATAAAGGAGGAAACTTATTCCATCAGCTTTCAAGCTTCAGAACAATCTTGTTACCTACTTTGGATGAAGATGAGTTTTCTGATCTCTATGCACAAACGCTTCCATACGGACTTTTTACTGCTCGCCTAAACATGACGAACAGTATTTTGCAGAGAGAAACCGCTTCCTACGCAATACCGAGAAGTAATCCATTTTTGAGGCGAATTTTCTTAAACCTTGCGGGACCCGATCTTGAGGACCGCGTAGTCTGGGTTGTCGAAGACCTTGTCAACCTAATGAACCGAGTAGACTTCAATGCACTGGCTGAAGATTTTCGCCAGGGGCAAAATACTGCTGATCCAATCATTCACTTCTACGAAACCTTCCTAAATGCTTACGACTCTGACTCACGAAAGAGCCGTGGTGTTTACTACACTCCCGTTCCTATCGTTAACTTCATCGTGAGAAGTGTCGACCAGCTACTAAAGGAAAAATTCGAAATAATTGATGGCCTTGCTGACGACACAAAGCTGACACTTGTTCAGAACGAAACGCCGAAAGAGTATCATCGCGTTACAATTCTCGATCCTGCGACCGGGACTGGAACATTTTTGAATGAGTCGTTCAAATTTTTAAAAAAGCAATTTGAAGGTAACGAGGGCCTCTGGCCAGACTATCTGAAGAAGAACGTGATACCTAGGTTCTTCGGATTTGAGTTCTTAATGACACCGTATATTCTGGCACATATGAAGCTGGGAATCGAAACAGAGGTGTTCTCACAAGAAGCTTCAGAAGAAGAGCGATTAAATATCTATCTGACTAATACTCTTGATGAGCCCAAAGCCACGGGTCAGTTGTTCCCTTTTGCAAGATGGTTGTCCGAAGAGGCTACCGCCGCAAACGCAGTGAAGAAGAGTGCTCCTGTTATGGTCGTAATGGGTAACCCTCCCTACGCAGTAAGCTCTCAAAACAGAAGCGATTGGATTAACGAGCTCATTAAGGACTATAAAACCGGCTTAAACGAAAAAAAATTGAATTTGGACGACGACTACATCAAATTCATTAAGTTTGCGCAATGGCGAATTGAACAGACGGGCCAAGGCGCAATCGCAATGATCACAAACCACAGTTTTATTGAGGGAATCACGCATCGGAGAATGAGAGAGAGCTTGCTAGAGTCATTCGATGAGATCTACGTCTTTGACCTACATGGGAATTCAGTTAAAGCCACCGAAACTCCTGACGGTAGAAAAGACGAAAACGTATTCGAGATTAAGCAAGGTGTTTCAATAAATTTGTTGGTCAGAAACGGTACTAAAACAGGAAAGTACGGTCGAGTCTTTCATCACGAAGCCTGGGGTAGTAAACAAGAGAAATACGATTATTTGGATGCAAATAGCTGGAAGTCTATTGAGTGGACACCGATTGAGCTGGACGAAAAGTATTTCTTTTTTGTACCAACCACGCATGATAGCGAAAGCGACTACACTAAATTTCCTTCTGTAGATGAAATATTCGTGGTGGGTAGTTCTGGTATTCAAACTAAGCGAGATCCGCTCTTTGTAGATGACTCAGCGGAAGCACTTGCGGAACGGTGGGAAGAGATTTTAGAAGATCCCACTGACGCTTCATTGCATGATCGTTTTCCGCTCTATGAGTCACCAGGTTGGTCGGTTAAAAAACTGGAGGACCTCGAATACTCCAGAGAGAATATCCGTCCGTATTGGTTTCGGCCGTTTGACAGAAGGTATATTTATTACGACCCGCAAGCGCTTGGAAGGGCTCGGGACAAAGTCATGAGGCACTTCCTAAATGAAAATCTTGGGGTAGTAACTTATAGACAAACAGTAGACGACGGATTTCGCCACGTTTCGTTTGTCAACGGCTTGGCAGACATCAACTTGGTAACCAATCATCACGTGTCAGACAGAATTTATCCGGGATTTCTTTATGAGTATTGGGATCTTTCCGAGGACGAAGCTCAATTGTTAGATCCGAAATTCAATGAAAATGGGCATGCCGAGCGAGTACCGAACATAAGTGCAAAATTCGCGAAGGTCTTAAGAACCGCGATAGGTGTTGAGCTTGTAAATGATACGACCGGCGCTGATACAACCTGCGGGGTCGCTGATGTAATGAATTATGTATTCGCTGTTCTAAATTCTAGCGAGTACCGCTCCCTCTACTGGGATTGGTTGAAAATTGAGTTTCCTAGAATTCCTCTCCCTAAAGACAGGGAAACATTCTGGAAGATAGTTGAGTTTGGTCGAGCGTTAACTGATTTGGTAAGTCTTCGAGACGTCGTCGGACGTGCACAATACATTGGAAAATTTCCGATTGAGGGCAGCGGGAAAATTCAAAAAGTGTCATATGAGGAAAACAGAATCTACATCAACAAAAAGCAGTACTTTGAAGGGGTCCCAGCAAGTGTCTGGCAGTATTCAGTCGGGGGATATCAAGTTTGCGAAAAATGGCTCAAGGAAAGAAAGTCTTTGGCCCTGACCAGCGACTCCATTAGGGACTTTCAAAAAGTGCTAACTCATATAAATCTTGTTGTAGAGAAAGTCAGCGCCTTAGATTCGATGCTCAGTGAGCTTGGAGGGTGGCAATCGATTAGCTTCGCTGGTTATATGGAAGCCAATGAGCCGCCTCAAATCTTTAATGACACTTCTATTCAGACTCACATTAGAGACCGTCTGGGGCTCGGTTGTCTAATTGTTGATGCGCATGAGAAACAAAGGCTAGGCCGGGTAAAGCTCGCAAAAGTATTTTATCTACTGGATCAATCATCACCATTGGACTTGAAGACAGAATACTACAGAGAGGCAGCGGGTCCTGTTGCCTTGCAGGCGATTTACGGCAAATCTTTTGGAATAGAAGCATTGGGTGTCAAAGAAGGCTTATTTAAAACTTCTGAAACAAAACTTCGAAAAAATAAAAAACTAATCACCTACAGTAAGGCAGACAAAATCTCTTTAGGTTCAAACTATATTAGGCAAAGACTAGGAAAGTCTTGGGACGAGGTACATTCCAAACTTGAAATTCTCACAAACTTAAATTCGATTCAGACGGAAATAGTAGCGACACTCTTTGCTTGTTGGAATGATCTGCTTCTGCAAAAGCAAAATCCGACCGATGATCAGATCGTGGCAGAGTTTAGGGACAAATGGAGTGAACGAAAAAAGCTATTCCCGCCGGAAAGACTAAGGAAGGCTCTTCTTTGGATGAGACAAAATGGTTTTGTACCGGAAGGCAAAGGGTCCAGAACAAGAATTCGGTTCTAGTATAACATTGATTTATCGCGTCCTAATCAAACCTACTCCCTAGTGGGTGCATAATTCTGGACACTTCTCTGGGCAAAGATAAAAAACCGATGTGTTTATTTAGGGTTAGCTGAGCCACCGGCGCCTCCACCAAATTAGAAAATAAAGAACCACCGCAAGGTGGTTTTTTATTTTCTAATTTGCTCGATGTGGAGTGATTGAACTCAAAGTGTTCAGGGGATTCACAAAAATGCCATGACGGCATTTTTGGGGTGCCGAAGGCAGCGCGAAGCGCCGAGGGGCAGGACGGCCCGAGCCCCATTCCTTCCGATTATTTAAGTAATAGTAGCTGAGGCTCCAAAAAATATTACTTTAAAGAACTTCTCAAGAAATCAAGGCCTCAAGATGCTGCTTCAGCGAGTTGTACATCGAATCAAAGATACGACGATCGTTCAACGCCTTACCCATCGCGAACGTGCCCTCTTGAAACGTCACTATATATTCCGCGAGTTCCTGGGTGTTCACGTTCTTACGCAAGTAGCCGGTTTGCTGGGCGCGCTTCAGGTGCTCGCGGGTTTTGGCGATCCAATCTTCTAAAACGGCGCGAGTCTTTTGTTTGAAGAGTTCATCCGAGCCCGCCATTTCTTGAGTGAGATTATTCAACGGACATCCAAGGGCTACGTATTCATCCGGCCAGTTATCAAAAGTGTTCTTAAAACATTTCAAGATGCCTTGAATCGGATTCTTGTAAGCGTTCAGCGGCTTAATCCAACGGTCCAGAATTCCCGTGTGGATGATTTCATCGACAATGGCATAGCCGACGTGGTTTTTTGTGGGGAAGTAGTGGAAGAAGGCCCCGATTGTGACATCGGCCTTGGCAGCCAGTTCGCGCACGCCAACACCATTAAAGCCCCGGCTATAGATTTCCATAAATGAGGCATTCAATATCTGGGCACGTGTTTTTTCTGGATCTCTTGCAATACGTTTAGCCATCAAATCAAATATATCAACTGATATGTAAATTGTCCATGGATATTACTTTATTAAAGCTGAAACACACTTAAAATTTACTTCTAAACATATCAAGTGATATGTAATAATACCGATAAAGACACACAAAAAGGAGCTTACATGACCTCAAAAGCAATATGGATGGGTAGAATCTTAAGCGGTTTGGCGATCGCCTTTTTATTGTTCGATGGCACCATTAAATTTTTTATGGATAAGCTTCCACCGGAAGCTCTAGAAGCCGGGGCTGCATTGCAGTGGCCGATGGAGCTTATGCCGACGGTAGGAACCATTCTTTTGATTTGCACTCTTCTTTACGCCATTCCAAAGACGTCGCTTCTTGGTGCGGTTCTTCTTACAGGATATTTAGGTGGAGCTATCGCAAGCCACGTGCGTGTCAGCAATCCACTTTTCTCGCACACGCTTTTTCCTCTGTATATTGCTGCTTTTATCTGGCTGGGTCTTTATTTGCGTGACTCCCGCCTTAGACAAGTCTTTCCCTAACTAATAAGGAGTAACTATGAATATCAAAGTCGATCCAAAACTTGATCTTGTGCTAGAAAAAATCGTTCCCGCAACTCCCGAGCAAATCTACAAAGCGTGGACGGACCCAGTTGGAATTAAAGAATGGTTTTGTCCGAAGCCTTGGCAAACTGTTGAGTGCGAAATGGATTTGCGCCCTGGTGGAAAATTCTTTTCCGTCATGCAAAGCCCTGAAGGACAAAAGTTCCCAAGTACAGGATGTTTTTTAGAACTCGTCCCTTATGAAAAACTTGTTTGGACGACGGCTCTGCAGCCAGGCTTTAGACCTTCACCAAAGCCGCAGAGTCCGCACGATTTAATGTTCACAGCCGTTCTGCTTCTGGAAAAGCATCCAGAAGGTACCAAGTACACTGCCATCGCGATACACCAAGACGAAGAAGGCCGTAAGGTCCATGAGCAAATGGGCTTTCATGAAGGCTGGGGCATCGTGGTTCAGCAGTTGACGGAGTATTTGAAGAAATAAAATCTCTTCATGAACCTTCAGTATACCGGCGCATCCTCTTCGCTTGCAGTTCCGTCTTAAGATCACAGCTTGTCAGACGAAACATTAAGACCGAATCCGAAATGCACTTTGTGTCGTGGATGTCGCCGGGTAAGTAAACTCGACTCTCGCCAGCTTTCATGCGGTACTTCTCGCGTTGAACTACAGCGGCGCCGTCTTGTCGCTTGATGTGTGCGTAAGTTCCCATCTCCATTTCGCCTCGTTGGACGGCATAGATAACCCATCCGTCTCCATGATTGTGCGGATGTCTATACAACCCTTCATGTTCTGTGTGCGCTATGAGAATGAATCCATGCTCGGGGTCATGATACAGCTCGCGACTTTCAGCAAAGTCTTCCTGAAGATCGGCAAGCCAGGGTTCAGTGACTGGTGCTCGTACAAGCTCATTCATCAGAGCTTGTGCTTTCGCTGCAAGTTTCGAATCCAATGGCCCCCAGACCTGACGAAGTTCTTCGATAAATTTAGTTAACGAATCTTTTTCCATAAGTTCTCCTTTTTTGATGTTTGAGTTGGCTGATTAACATAAATGCGATCAAGAATGCCGCGACTGAAAACGTTACTTGGAACCCGTCTGAAATAGTTTTTTCAGTCGGGTGCGAAAAAATGCCACCTATCAAATAGGTTCCGCTGATAAGTCCCAGGTTGCGTGAGAGATTTAAAGCTCCGGCTGCGACTCCGCGATGTTCAGCGCGAGAGTTTTTCATGAAGCTGTTTGAATTCGCGGATAGAAAAAGCTGATAGCCAGAACTTAGCAGAATTGCCGAAAGCACAAACCCCAAAGAGCCAAAATATTTGGGCAAGAATATAAATGAGATAGTTCCAACTAACGCCTGCACAAATCCGATTTTAATAACGAGGCGACAGCCAAAGCGATCCACTGCATAACCAGCAACGGTTCCAGAAAGAATCGAAGTTATGGGACCTGCCGACATCACAAGTCCCATATGGCGGGGATCAAGATGAAGAACATGGGTTAAATAAAAGGGCCCGACGATCAAAGTTGAAACCATGACGGCGGAAATGGCGAGGTTTGAAAAAAGATGCACTCTTACAGAAGAGTCCGAGTAGAACGCCCTAATCGAGTCGATAAAATGACCGTGCTGATCGAGATGACTTGAGTGTTCATTCAACCGAACGAATTTGAGAGCCAATAAAAGAGTGAAGACTCCAAGTGCAGTCAGTGCAGAGAAAACGGAACGCCAACCAAACTCCGCTATTAAAATGCCTCCGATCGACGGGCCTGTTGCGGTTCCTATGGCTGACATGGTGGCAAGAAACCCCAGAGCTCGACCCATTTTCTGCTTGGATAAGACATCTGTCACGATAGCGATCGGAAGGACTGCAAGAGCGGCGGCGCCAACTCCTTGTAGAACTCGACTGATAAGCAAAACAGGGAGCGAAAACGAAAAAGAAGAAGCAATCGTTCCCAAGTTAAACAGGGCGAGACCCCAAAGAAGAATGTTTCGTCGTCCATTGATGTCTCCGACTCTGCCGACAACAAGACTCAATAATGTGATGGCTAGCAAGTAAGAAAGAACAATCCATCGTGCTGCCGAAAACGAAAGCGAGAATTCAGCAGAGATAGCTGGCAAAGCAAGATTGGCCATGCTCGTACCGGACGAGACCAGAAGAGCTGATAATGCCAGAGTTCCTATTAACATGTTGAGTTTGAAACGTGATTCCATGAAATCAGTGTGCAACTTCAAGTCGACTTTAATTCAAGGGGAGTTTGCCAAAGAATGAATTATTTATTGGTTTTTAAGGATGTTTGGCTTAGCCTGAGACCTCAAGCTAGGTTGAGGTGAGGTTAAATATGAAAGCGAATTCTATAAATAAAACGCTCGACATCGGAGAGGTTGTTCGCCTGACAGGTGTGCCTCCATCGACGCTTCGCTATTATGAAGAGAAGGGTTTGATCCGATCAACAGGGCGTCATGGTCTTAGAAGGTTATTCAACTCTCATGTCTTACAACAACTGGAGTTCATCGCATTGGGAAGACATGCGGGACTGAGTCTAGAAGATATTGCCTCGATGTTTACTCCCGAAGGCAAACTTCAAGTGAATAGAGGGTTTTTATTTGAGAAAGCCGATGAGATGGAAAAAAGCATTCGCAAACTCACGGCAGTTCGTAATACTCTACTCCATGTGGCAAAGTGCTCGGCACAGAATCATATGGAGTGTCCTCAGTTTCAGCGCTTACTCCGAGTTGCCGGGAAAAGAAAAGTTCCTACTGGCAAGAAAGTCTAAGAAATTAAAATACAGTTAGGTTTGATATGGAAAAAATCCCCACCTTCGAAACAGAAAGACTGATCCTTCGTGAAGTTCGATATGAAGACATTCCTTCCTACGAAAAGTATTTCATAGACTACGAAGTCATCAGTCATCTTTCTGCGGCGGTGCCGTGGCCTTATCCACAGAATGGCGTGCGCCAGTTTTTAGAAGAAATGATTTTTCCGCATCTAGGTATAGATCAATGGCTCTGGGGGATTTTCGAAAAGAAGAACCCCCAGGAGCTTATCGGGACCGTTCATCTTTGGCGTCAAGGTCGACCTGAACATCGCGGCTTCTGGCTGGGAAAACCGTTTTGGGGAAAAGGCTACATGACAGAAGCGGTTGGGCCTGTGATGGACTATGCTTTTAATGAATTGGGTTTCGAAAAGCTTGTCTTCGCAAATGCACGCGGCAATCAGAAGTCGCGTCGAGTGAAAGAAAAAACCGGCGCACGACTTATCGGCGTTAAACCCACGAAGTTTGTAAGTCCTGAATACACCGAGAGCGAAGTATGGGAATTAACGAAATCAGAATGGCTGGCTCGACAAAGTAAGTAGTTGTACTTTCTTGCGGTAAAAAGTTTGTGTAAAAACAAATCCGCTGCCTTTGTTTCCGAGATGGCAGCAAGCCAACATCATTGTAATAAAGATCTCAGTGACCCCGGCGAAAAACGGCGCTTACAATTTTTCTCATCCGCAAAATCATTCCAAAAAATGGGAGCGTACGGTGAGAGAAATCGTAACTTCGGCATTCATGAGTATTGACGGTGTTATTCAAGCGCCCGGCGGTCCCGATGAAGACCCATCAGGTGGTTTCAAGTTCGGTGGATGGGTGGCGCCTCATTGGGATGATACGCTCGGCGCTTCTCTGGACGAAATCTTCTCTTCACCTTTCGATCTTCTACTTGGGCGCAAAACCTACGACATCTTTGCGGCTTACTGGCCTTATATTGGAAAAAGCCCCAGCGAAAGCAAGGTCGAAGACATGAATTCGGAAATCGCCAAGCGTTTCAATGCGTGCAATAAATTTGTGGCGACACATCGACCTGAGTCTTTGACGTGGCAAAACAGCCATTGGCTCGGGAAAGATACAGTTGCAACCTTGCAAGAACTCAAGAAGGGAAACGGCCCGATACTGCTCACTCAAGGGTCCGGCGACTTTATTCAAACATTGCTTCGAAACGATCTTGTTGACCAAATTCGCCTTTATATTTTTCCGATCACGCTCGGCAAAGGGAAGCGCCTTTTCGCTGACGGGACTCAGCCAGGGGAGTTCGAGCTTACAAACTCCTCTGTTTCCCCTACGGGAGTGTTGATTGCAAATTACCGCCGCGCAGGCGAAGTCAAGACGGGATCTTTCGCAACGGAAGAACCGAGTGCGGCTGAATTAGAGCGACGAAGGAATCTCAAATAGAATACGAATCAAGGAGTGACGTATGCCTGAAAAAGCAACCATCGAGAGAGCGAAGAAAAAAGCAAGAAAAGGACAAGCTCCGTCAACACAAGCCGGGGAGTTTGTGAAAGAAGAGATTGATAAAGTTCGTCGAGGCGAGCATGGAGTTCGTTCTATGAAACAAGCCGTGGCCATAGGTTTGTCGGAAGCGCGAAAAGCCGGCGTTGATATTCCAGAGAATCCTAATGTGAAACCTAAGACAACTCGTAAGAAAGCTTCTCGCAAACCCTCTTCGGAAACTTCGGCGAAAAGAAGCCGAGCGACTTTAAAGGCTCTGAAAAAAGAACCGACTTCCACAGTGTCACCAAAAGAAGTTTCCAAGTTCGCGAAGCAAACGGCGAAAAAACGGGGACCGGCTGCACGTCAGGCGGCCGCAGCGAAAGCGGTGCGAACAAAGGGAGCTGCGGGACTGAAACGAGCTGCGCAAAAGGCCGCACACACAAGACATTCTCACGCACACTAGACGTCCTCATTCACATGTGGAAAGATGGGACATTAAAAACATAGGAGGACGTAATGGCAGGCACAGTTCAATTACACAGAGTTTTGGCGGCTCCGCCGGAAAGAGTTTTTAGAGCTTTGACGAATCCCGATGCGATGGTGAAGTGGCTTCCTCCTCATGGTTTTATCGCAAAAATGCATGAGATCGACTTTCGCGTTGGTGGTGGCTATAGAATGTCTTTCACGAATCTGACGACGAATCAAAGT
Source organism: Bdellovibrio sp. 22V (assembly GCF_030169785.1). Taxonomy (NCBI): domain Bacteria; kingdom Pseudomonadati; phylum Bdellovibrionota; class Bdellovibrionia; order Bdellovibrionales; family Pseudobdellovibrionaceae; genus Bdellovibrio; species Bdellovibrio bacteriopascens. Next base: position 375,462 of record NZ_CP125854.1, on the reverse strand, counting down.
CAGTCCTTCGGTGGCAAGTACACGGAGATCAAACCGAATGAGCTGCTCAAGTATACAGATAAGTTTGATGATCCGAATCTGCCTGGCGAAATGCACGTGGTGGTTTCTCTTCGCAAAGTCATGGGCGGCACCGAACTAAAAATTACTCAAGACGGTATTCCTGACGCGATTCCGGTAGAGATGTGTTATCTCGGCTGGCAGCAGTCTCTTCAATTGCTTACTCAGCTTGTAGAACCCGAGATCAATGAAATGTGATCTGACATGTTTCTAAAATCGTAATTGGAAAGTTTGTGAGTTCAGACTGACGATGGAGTCTTTTCAAGGAGCCCATTATGTCTGAACCACGCAGTGAAAGTGAAAATCCCCAGATAGCATCTCCAAAACCAAAGACAACGCGACCGCGATCGAATCGTGATTGGTGGCCGAATCAGCTGGATCTTTCCGTTTTGAATCAGCATTCGCCGCGAGTGTCTCCGATGGAGGCGACTTTTAAGTACTCGGAAGAGTTTAAAAAGTTGGATGTCGAAGCCTTAAAGCGGGATATTTTTAAAGTCATGACAACCTCTCAAGACTGGTGGCCTGCGGATTATGGCCATTATGGACCACTCTTCATTCGCATGAGCTGGCATGCCGCAGGTACCTACCGTATTGAAGACGGACGAGGCGGTGGTGGCGACGGCGCGCAGAGATTTGCGCCGCTCAATAGCTGGCCTGACAATGCGAACTTAGATAAGGCCCGTCGACTTCTTTGGCCGATTAAGAAAAAGTACGGTCGTAAAATTTCCTGGGCAGATCTTCTAGTCTTCGCTGGAAACTGTGCCTTAGAGTCCATGGGTTTTAAAACTTTTGGTTTTGGATTTGGTCGCGAAGATGTCTGGGAACCTGAAGAAGTTTTCTGGGGACCCGAAGACACATGGCTTGGAGACGAACGCTACAGCGGAGACCGTGAATTAGCAGGACCTTTCGGAGCGGTACAAATGGGACTTATCTATGTGAACCCCGAAGGTCCCAATGGCAAACCCGATCCAGCAGCAGCTTCTCGCGATATTCGCGAAACGTTTGCGCGTATGGCGATGAACGATGAAGAGACGGTGGCATTGATTGCCGGAGGTCACACGTTTGGAAAAACCCATGGTGCCGCGAGAGCAGATCAACACGTAGGACCGGAGCCGGAAGGTTGTCCCATTCATGCGCAAGGGCTTGGCTGGAAAAATTCTTTCGGTACAGGTAAAGGCTCGCATGCCATTACGAGTGGGCTTGAGGGCGCGTGGACTCAGCAGCCGACAAAATGGAGTCATGGCTTCTTTGAAAATCTGCATAAATACGAATGGGAATTGTCGAAGAGTCCCGCAGGTGCCCATCAATGGAAACCGAAAAATCCAGAGGCACAAAACACCGTGCCTGATGCGCATGATCCGACGAAGAAACATGCTCCCACAATGCTCACGACGGACATTGCTTTAAAAACGGATCCTGCCTACGCGAAAATTTCAAAACATTATCACGACAATCCAAAAGACTTCGCCGAGGCTTTTGCCAAAGCTTGGTACAAACTTCTTCATCGCGATATGGGACCTCTTTCCCGTTATTGGGGACCGTGGGTTGCGCCTGCGCAGTTGTGGCAAGACCCGGTGCCCGAGGTTGATCATAAACTTATTGATGACCAAGACATAAAGAATCTTAAAGAAAAAATTCTGGCGTCGGGCCTCAGTATTTCGCGTCTCGTTGCTACAGCATGGGCTGCGGCTTCCTCTTTCCGAGGAACAGATATGCGAGGAGGCGCGAACGGAGGACGGCTTCGTTTGTCTCCGCAAAAAGATTGGGAAGTGAATGAACCTGCAGAGCTTGCCAAAGCCTTACAAGCCCTTGAGAAAGTGCAGACAGATTTTAATAAATCGCAAGCGAGCGGTGGGAAAAAAGTTTCTCTCGCCGATGTGATTGTTTTAGGAGGATGTACTGCCGTCGAAAGTGCCGCGCAGAAAGCAGGTCATAATGTTATTGTGCCGTTTGCGCCGGGTCGTACAGATGCTTCACAAGATCAAACGGATGCGGCATCGTTTGCAGTGCTTGAGCCCAAAGCGGATGGCTTCCGCAATTACGTGCGCTCGGGAAAACTTTCTCCGGAAACTCTTTTGTTGGACCGAGCTAATTTATTAAAACTAACGGCTCCAGAGATGACGGCTCTTATTGGCGGGATGCGAGTGCTCGGAGCGAACGTTGCTAAGTCACCGCATGGAGTTTTCACGGATCGGCCGGGCGTTTTGACGAATGACTTCTTCGTGAATCTTCTTGATATGGGAACCGAATGGAGTGCTTCGGCCACCTCAGGTGTTTACGAAGGGCGAGATCGCGCCAGTGGCAAAACAAAGTGGACGGCGACCAGTGTGGACTTGGTCTTCGGGTATCACTCGCAACTAAGAGCTTATTCGGAAGTTTACGCGAGCGACGATGCTAAAGACAAATTCGTGCGCGATTTCGTATCGGCTTGGAATAAGGTGATGAATCTGGATCGTTATGATTTGGCAGATCGGCCTTGAACCAACGCGCTCGATTTCTTAGAATCTTTGCATTGGTCATTTCACCATGTGAGGTGGTTTATGCAAGATAAGCACAACAACGTTCCTGATAGCACGGCCGTACGCGTAGCCCTATGGAGAGCATTGCACGTGGAAGTGGATGCTCCTCCGCATATTTTAGAAGATGATATCGGTGTAAAGCTTGTAGCGCCTGAAGAGGGTTGGCGTCAGCGAGGTGATATGCACCCGCAAGGCACAGCACCTTTTCGCGCGTCCATTGTAGGTCGCGCCAGATTCGTCGAAGATTTTGTGACAGAGCAAGCTCACCAAGGAATCAGTCAGTACGTGATGTTGGGTGCTGGCTTAGACACCTTTGCCCAACGACGTCCTGACATAGCATCGAAGTTGCAAGTTTTTGAAGTGGAAAAACCAAGCACCCAAGCGTGGAAACAGCAGCGTCTGCAAGAGATCGGATTTTCAACTCCGTCATGGCTGCACTTTGTTCCTGTCGATTTTGAATCGGGAGAGTCATGGTGGACAAAACTTGCCGCTTCCGGATTTGATCCCAAGAAACCAGCGATTGTAACTTCGATGGGCGTAAGTATGTATCTCACCTTGGATGCGATTAAAGAAACTTTGAAACAAATGATGAGTCTGGCTCCTGGATCGAAATTTATTATGACATTTATGCTGCCGCTGGATCTGGTCGACGCTCAAGAGAAACCCGGTTATGAAATGTCTTTAAAAGGGGCGCAACGCTCAGGAACGCCATTCATTAGTTTTTTCTCTCCTCAAGAAATGTTGTTTCTTGCAAAGGAAGCGGGCTTCAAAAAGGTTGAGCATTTCTCAACGACGGACTTGGTTCCCAAATACTTTGCCGGAAGAGCTGATGGCCTGAGACCATCAACGGGAGAGGAATTTTTGGTAGCGACGACATAAGGTGCCTATGCAGCTCGACCCCATCGCGAAAGTATTAGTCTTAATCGGAATCGTTTTGATCTTAGTCGGAGTTGCATGGCACTTTGGTTGGATTCAATCTTTGCGATTAGGACGACTTCCAGGCGACATTCGTATAGAAAAAGAAAACTTCAAATTCTATTTTCCACTGACAACATGCCTGCTTATCAGTGCCGTCATTGGTCTTATAAGCTGGCTATTTAAAAGATAATTCTTTCGGAACCAAATCTATTTCTTTAGCGTCAAACGAACAGGGCAGTGGTCTGAACCCATCACATCTGGGCAATGGGCAGCGGCCCTTAAACGATCGGACGCTTCCTTATTCACAAGGAAGTAATCCAAGCGCCAACCGATATTTTTTTCGCGAACGCCTGGACGGTAACTCCACCAGGTGTAGTGCCCTGGGCCTTGTTCGAATTTGCGGAAGGCATCGACCCACTCAAGTTTGTCTTGGAACTTTGTCATCCACGCACGCTCCTCGGGAAGAAAGCCTGCGTTTTTCATATTAGATTTTGGATTTTTAAGATCAATTTCCTTGTGTGCAATATTGAAGTCACCGCAAATCATGACTTCACGGCCTTTCTTGCGCAAAGCTTGCAGTCTTTTCTCCGCAGCGGCACAAAATTCCAACTTGAAAGGCAGGCGAGCGTGATCGCGTTGCGAGTTCGGCCAATAGCTATTGATGACAGTGATCGGGCCGAAGTCCGCTTCAAGCCAGCGGCCTTCCTTATCAAATTTAGGAATACCCAAGCCAATACGGACTTCATCCGGCTCTTTCTTAGAATAAAGTGCTAATCCTGAATAGCCCGCTTTTTCTGCAAAGGCCCAAGAAGAATGATAACGGGCAGGATGATAAAATTCCTCATCATCCTGAAGCACGTCTTCAGTGATTTTAATTTCTTGAAGACAGACAATATCCGCCTTCTCTTTCTCAAACCACTCACGAAAGTTTTTCTTATGTACAGAGCGAAGGCCGTTCACATTCCAAGAGATCATTTTCATAGGTTTACCATAGGCCGATCTTGAAAAAGACGCAAGACCAGAGGTAGGATCAGTTCGGCGATGGGTATTAAAGTTTCTAGAATTCTTCATGCAGGTTATGTTTTAGAAAGTCAGGGCGTTCAGATTGCCTTTGATCCTCTCTTTGAGAATCCATTCAGCCGAAACTGCCATGCTTTTCCAAATGTGAGTTTCGATTATAAGCGGATCGAACAAGAAAGATTCGCCGCCGTCTTTATTTCGCATTTTCATGATGACCACTGTTCTTTGGAGAGCTTGAATCATCTTGATCGTGAAATCCCGATTTATATGTATTGTCTTTTTGACGAATATTTTTCGTTACTCAAGGAGCTTGGGTTTCAGAATGTTCATTCGCTCCAACTGAATGAGCCGGTATTTATAGGTCCTTTTGTAGTCACTCCGCGCCGGGCGCTCGACGAGGATGTGGATTCTATTTTTCATGTCAAAGCGGAAAATCTAAACATTCTTAACGTCGTTGATTCATGGATCGATTACGAAACTCTCGATCTTCTTAAAAAGACCTCCTGGGACCTTGTGCTTTGGCCTTTTCAAACTATGCGCGAGATCGAGGTGCTTTCTCCGGCGCAGGCGGAACCTGCTTCGCGCGAGCTTCCTCCAGAGTGGATAGAGCAAATTCAAGAATTAAATCCGAAAGCGATCGTGCCGAGCTCTTGTCAATTCCGCATGGAGGAGTGGTCTTGGTATAACAAAGCGTTTTTTCCGATTACCTATATACAATTTGAAAAAGACATTTCGACGGTGCTGCCGAATACCAAAGTCGTGCGCTTAAATCCTTCAATGTCAGTCTATTTACAACAAGATTCCATCATGCCAGCGCCCTCGTTAGACTGGGTGCACCCGGTCGGAGAGCAGAACGTCGACTACGAGTACGACGACACCCTCATCCCGCCCGCGACGTCAGAAATTGCAAAACACTTTGCAGCTTTGACCGATGAACAAACTGAGTCTGTGCTTCGCTACTGCCGGAAAGGGTTGCTAGAAAAGTACAACGCGATGGAGCCACCACAAGATGCATACTTCGAAGTCCCGCGCATCTGGAAACTTGTTTTGTATGACCACAGGGGAACACCGATGTCCTTTGAATATCGGATTTCCCTCGAAGGAATAAAAATCGCCGACACCAAGAGCGAACCTATCGGTTGGTTGACTGAAGTCTCCATAGCGAAATTATATGCCGCTCTGGAGTTGGGAGAGTCACTCACTTCGATGTATGTGCGGATCAATGATAATATCCCGACTCAGTCCGTGGATATTATGGAAGATCCATTGCTTCGCTGTCTGTTTAATGGAGCCGTCGCTTCGTATCAAAAAGCGCAACTCAAGAAAATTCAGTCTAGAGCGTAGAGGAAGATTTTTCTTCCTCTACGTTTTTATTTATATTTACTTTTTCCTCTGAGCAAACTTCAGAAGGTTCATACTTCCAAAGTCGGATTCTATCGGATGCATGCTCCTTTCGTTCACACTTTTGAATTAAAAGAGGAGAAGGCACTTGCCACCGAGGCATCAGCATCTCGTCAGTCAAGGTAAAGCTTGTATTGCTTGCATTGACCTTTGAGCTAGTGACAACGGCAAGAAGAGCCAAGAAGCTTACGGCTGTGAAAATTTTATGAGCCAGATTGCGCCAAACCGTCAAAGTTTTCATAGAGGTCCTCCTTTCCGTTCTTTTGGAACCGCTGGTCTTTCCACTTCTGCAATTGCTTGCGAAGTTGTTCAACCAATCGTTGAACGACTTCTTTCAATTTTGTTCCTGAAGCCACGGCGAAGAATCTCCCTGCGGAAGAGTGAATAGCGACAACTCCTTTGAAAGATTGATTCCTGCGTGAAAAGATCGCTTTCAGCGCGGAACCATAGGGAGCTTCGTCGTGAATGGCTGACATTTCTCCTCTTAGATAAGAGCGAGTAAAGTCAGTCGGGTGAAAACCTTGAAACTTAATACAAAGTTCTTCAATGTCTATTTGATGAATCTGTTTCATAACCAATTCCTCCTTTCACATGGCATTTGTATATAGAAACAGAAAAAGATTTTGTTATCCGGAACAGTCAGGCCGCTCCTTAAATAAATTTTGATATCACCGAAAAATTTGTCAAGGGGGCGGTTTTTGAATTTTAAATTTTCAAGAAATTACAAGAATTTAGAATTACGGCGGAAGTCTAAAGGCGCGGGTTGAAACCCGCGCCTTTAGCTTTAAGGAAGTTCGAAAAGAATCATTTCGGAATCGTCGTTGGCAACAATCTTTGCTGTGCCGATATCGGTCGCGGCAACGGCGTCGCCAGTTTCCAGTTTTTCACCGTTCACCTCGACAGATCCTTTCACCAATTGAAGCCACAAACGGCGTGGAGCTTCGAGTTTGAAATCCAAGGTCTCGGATTTTTTCAAGCGCGAAATATACATATCCGCGTCCTGGTGAATGCTGATCGAACCGTCTTTGCCATCTTTTGAAATCACATGAACAAGTTTTTGCGAGTTCAATTCCTGTTCAAAAGACTTCTGACCGTATCCAGGTTTTACGCCACGTTGATTCGGCATAATCCAGATTTGGAAGAAATGCGTTTCTTTATTATCCTCATCGTTAAACTCCGAGTGAAGAACGCCGGTGCCAGCACTCATGCGTTGCACTTCGCCGGGTTTGATGACCGCGACATTTCCCATGGAGTCTCTGTGGCGAAGTCCGCCCGAAATCACATAAGAAATGATTTCCATGTCTCTGTGCGGATGCGTTTCGAAACCACTGCCGCCGGCGATACGGTCTTCGTTAATCACGCGTAACGGGCCAAACCCCATATGTTGAGGATCGTAATATTCCGCAAAAGAAAAGGTATGACGTGATTTCAACCAACCATGTTCCGCAAGTCCTCTTTCATTTGATCTTCTAATTGTAAGCATACCTTTCTCCTTTCGTTTAAAACCGAATGCCGCTGCTGCGACGAAGCCCAATGTTGTTGTCAAAGCTCCCACTAAAAACTTTCGTCGTGGTGAAGAGTTTTTGTGCGACATACGTGACCTCCACTGAACCTAGTATCGGCGAAAAAGGCTTTGAAAAAAATTAATAAGAATTTAAGATCTATATAGATTATATTTATATAGATTAAGGCGGAATAATGACCATAGATCAGCTAGAAACCCTTGAAATGATTGTGGAAAAAGGAAGTTTTAAGGCGGCTTCTGAGCATCTTCATAAAACGCAGCCCAGTCTCAGCGTGGCGATTAAGAAACTGGAAGAAGAGTTTGATCTGCAAATCTTCAATCGCCAAGAGTACCGGCCCAAGCTAACGGCGGAAGGAATTGTTTTTTACAATTGGGCAAAGCAAACTCTGCAGTCCTTTCGCGAGTTAAAATCCATAGGTCAAGAACTTGGAACAAAGAAGGTGGAACCTTTTTTAACGGTTGTTTTAGATCCATTGGTGCGTTTTGAAGCAATTGAAAGCGTCTTCTCTGAAACTGTTTTAGGTAAATATCCAACCGAGATGACCTTCCGATCCGAGATCATGAGCGGTGGCATTCAGTCGCTTATTTCCGGCGATGCTGATTTTGCGATTTCCACGAAGGACGAAGGCAATAAAGATATTGAGAGTGTCGCCTTCGATAAAATAGAAATGATTCCGGTGGTTGCGAAGTCGCTTGCAAAACAGAATGCGACGACAGGGGGCGGAAAATTTCTTCAGCGCTTTACTCAAATTGTCGTGCTTCCGCAGGGAAATAAAGAAGAACTTCTTAAAAGAGATATCAAGGGCATTGGTGCGGGGACGAAGAGATGTTACGTCACGGATCATGCGCTCAAACACAAAATGATCTTGAATGGTTTTGGCTGGGGGCGCTTGCCTCGCAATGAAATTGAACAAGATCTTAAAAAAGGCCGTCTTATCGAGATAAAAAACGAAAGTGTGAAGCCATTTTTTCTGGATTTGCATATCATGCGACTGAAGCTTAAACCGATGGGCCCGGTCGCCCGCATCATTTGGGAAGAACTTCTTAAAAATTGTAAATAACATATTGTCGGTTCGTACATTGACGAAGGCTGCGCCTCGAAGGTGTAATGAACACCATCGAGGAAACTTTTATGAATAGAATTTATCCTTGTCTTTGGTTTGATACGCAGGCGGAAGAAGCGGTGAAGTTTTATACGTCACTCTTTAAAAATTCAAAAACGGACAGAGTCGCGCACTACAATAAAGCGGGCGCTGTAGCTTCCGGTCAGAAAGAAGGATCGGTGATGACGGTAGAGTTTCACCTCGAAGGTCAGCCTTTCATGGCACTCAATGGAGGACCGGCTTTTAAGCACACTCCGGCCGTATCATTTTTTGTTTCATGCAATTCAGAAAAGGAAATAGACGAACTATGGAGCCAGCTCAGTAAGGGGGGCTCTACGATGTTCGAGCTCAAAGAGTATCCTTGGGCAAAGAAATATGGATGGTGCCAGGATAAGTTTGGCGTTCCTTGGCAATTAATGTTGTGGGAGGGCAAACAAGGTCAGAAGATTGCGCCCTCGTTACTTTTTACTGGAAAAATGTACGGCAAAGGCGAAGAAGCGATCCATTATTACGTCTCGCAGTTTAAAAATTCAAAAATTGAATCCTTGCAAAAAGATCCTCAATCCAACTCAGTTATGCATTCAATGTTCTCTCTTGATGGGCAGGAATTTGCTTTAATGGAGGGACAAGACAAAAAGGATAATGAGATAACGGCTGCGATGTCCTTCGTCGTGAACTGTAAAACTCAAGAAGAGATTGATCAATATTCTGAAAAGCTGTCTAAAGATGGCGTGGTTCTGCCTTGTGGCTGGGTTCAGGACAAGTATGGCGTCTCTTGGCAAATTGTTCCGGTGGAGCTGGCGGAAATGATGGCCAGTAAAGATGTCGCGAAAGCCGAGAAAGTCATGAAAGCAATGCTTGGAATGAAAAAGCTCGACCTCGCGAAACTTAAGGAGGCGTTTCATTAATGAAACCCTCCTTTGAAAACTAAAGAAGCTCTGCAAATTTTACGAACTGTTGTTCCCAGCCCATCTTTGCAAAGACGTACATAATCATGGGAATGCCAGTCTCTGTGATCTTGATGTGCGTTTTGTCGCCAAGATCTTTGAACTCTACTGTGACAGTCACCTCAATCGGCCACTCTCCGGGTACGCCGTAAGTGGATGCAGGTACGACATTTCCGTTTTCGTCAGAGAAGGACATCACCGCTGCGATTTTTTCGTTTGGAAGGACTTCGGTGTATTTCCCCACGTTCCATGACACTTTACCGTCCGGCGCTTTCATAGAAAGCAGAAACGTACCGCCGACTTGCAGATCATTTTTGATAACAGGAGCCGAGAAGCCTTTAGGGCCCCACCATTTTTTCATGGACTCAGGGTCATTCCACAAAGTCCAGACTTTCGCGACCGGCGCATTGAATGTATGTTCGACAACGACGGTTTTAGTTTTCTTTTGTGCGATGTAAATAAAAACACCAAGAACAACAACGATTGCAATAAGTCCTACAAAGATTTTTTTCCACATATTTTATTTCATCTTTCCGTGGGCCCAGTTCAGCACGCGCAAAACCCGAGGGCCTAAAAGTTTTTTAGCTTCTTCATATGTCGCCCATCTGTATTCTTGGTGCTCGGGACGACCGAGTTCGGGATTCACACCCAGAACGACTTCGGTTTCAGTCACAGCGCCAAGATAATACCGGGCGACTTTTCCATTCGAGTACGGTTCCGTTTCCAGAAACTCTTTGCCGAACGGAAATTCGACATCAGAAATTCCTGTTTCTTCCAGAAGCTCTCTTTGAGCTGCGGCGAAAGGATCTTCGTCTTTTTCAACCAAGCCTTTTGGAAAGTCCCAATAGTTGTAACTGCGTAGCAGAAGATACTGAGTTCTTTCTGCTGCGAATACGGGAACAATGCCTGCGGAGAGTCTGAAAGACGAAGCCATTATTGCTTATTGAACGTGAGAAGGATCCATCCAAAAGACTTCCCAGATATGACCGTCGAGATCTTCGAAGGCATGCTGGTACATAAACCCCAGATCTTCAGGAGGACGATAAGTCGTGCCGCCGGCTTTCACGGCCTTTTCCACCATCTCGTCCACTTCTTTTCTGCTATCAGCGGAAAGAGCAATAAGTACTTCGGTGCTTTTCTTTGCATCTGATACTTCTTTTTTAATGAAAGTTTTAAAGAACTTCTCGTCCAAAAGCATCGTGAAGATGGAATCACTGATAACCATGCACGCGCCTTGTTCGTTGGTAAACTGTTTGTTGAACTCAAAACCTAGTTGTGAAAAAAACTGCATCGACTTTTTTAGGTCTTTCACCGGAAGATTTACGAAGATTTTCTTTTCCATATTCATCCTTTCTGTTTCCCTTGCTTTTATTTCTACTGTACTAAATAGTACAGTTCAACAGAAAATAAGAGGTCCTATCATTTTAAGACATTTCTAGGGAAAATCAGCCTGTTATAAGACAGATATGTACTAATTAGAACAGGTATGATAGATAAAAGGTATGGCGATAAAATCGGACGCACGACTTCGAATGATCAACTCCGCTCTGGAGCTCTTTCACCTTCAAGGGGTGAACGCGACAAGCATTGATCAGGTCCTGGAGCGCTCGGGGACAGGGAAAAGTCAATTCACGCATTATTTCAAAAATAAAGAAGGTCTTGTCCACGCCGTGATTCAGTTTTTGCATGACGTGATCAAAAGTGGAGCGGCTCCTACAGGTTACGACATCAAATCATGGGAAGATATGGAGACCTGGTTTCAAAAATATATCGACTTTCAAAGGTCGGTGTCTTTCGAACTCTCTTGTCCTATTGGCACTATTGGCAATGACATTTCTAATGAGCAAGAACTTTTACGCCAAGACGTTCGACTTTTTTTGGAGTGGTGTCGCAATCAATTCATCCGCTTCTTTGCGGAAAGAAAAGCTGCCGGAGAACTTGTGGCGATGGCTTCGCCTGAAGGATTGGCAGATCTTTGTATCTCGATCATGCAAGGCGGGATGCTTTTAACAAAAATAAAACGCAGTCCAGAGACGTTTGAAAATGCTGCGGCTCAAGCGCTTCACTACATTCACTCTTTAAGAATCAAAAAATAGCTGTTAAAGGGCAGAAGGCCGAGACTGTTAAATATATGGATGACAGCCTCCGTGGGATGAAGACACAGTTGAAGAATGACTGAAAAAACACTCTACTCTCCCAAAGAGCCACAACTCACGATGGAGCGTACTTTCGATGGTCCACGCGAGTTGGTCTTCAAAGTTTGGACGGAACCCGCACACATTGAAAAATGGTGGGGACCTCATAAGTTCAAAGTACCTCATTGCGAAATAGATCTTAGGCCCGGTGGCACATTCCTTATCTGCATGCGTTCCCCTGAAGGAGATGACTATTGGAACAAGGGAATGTTTCAAGAAATTATTCCAGAGCAAAAAATCGTATCGACTCTTTACTTCTGCGATGAAGAGGGAAACTTTGTGCCGCCTTCGGCCTATGGAATGGGCACCGACTTTCCTTCGGAAGCCGTCTTGACGGTGACTTTTGCTGAGTTAGACAAGAAAACAAAAGTGACGTTGAATTATGGAATTCCCGTGTCTATCGCTAAACGCTATGGCGTAGAAGACGGGTGGATCCAGTCTTTTGAAAGATTTGAAACAGAGCTTTTAAAGTCCTCTCATTAAGTCCCATCCAGCGACAAGAGACATTGGAAAGCGAACCTCTTTTGCAATACTCAATTCCGTTTGTCCTGCACGGAACGGGTCTTTTAGCATCGGATCTGTTGAGAAAATTTCTTCCTGCTTAAAGTTTTCTTAGAAAGCTCAAAAGAGGGAGGAAAAAAATGAACTTCAATATCAGATCACTTTTGGCTTCCATTCTTGCAGTTGTCCTTGTGTCAACTGTCGTACAAGGTTCCGCGAAAAAAACAAAACCATCGGCTAATTGGCGCTGGACGGATTGGCAAAGCCTTCAGGGGAATTTTATTTCCGATCCTGCCGCATGCACCTCAGGCATGGCGACCTCGGTCGTCGCTATCGCTCCTGATAATACGCTGATGATTCGAACGTGGAATGGATCGCAATGGTTGCCGTGGTCCTCTCTTGGCGGAAGTTTTAAATACAATCCTGCATGTGTCTCCTCAGGTCCTGGTCGGCTCGACGTTTTTGCTGTGGGATCTGACAATGCTCTTTGGCAGCGGACTTTCAGAAGTGGGTTTTGGTCTAACTGGATTTCGTTAAAGGGAAATTGGACATCGGGACCTGCGGCGACGTCATGGGGCGGGGGTCGTATCGATCTTTTTGTGCGTGGGCCTGATACCTCATTCTGGCATCGCACGTGGAATGGGCGTAGTTGGAATGGCTGGAAGTCTATCGGTTTAAAATCGACAAGTGATCCTGCAGCAACTTCGTTAGCTTCGGGAAAAATGGATGTCTTTGGTTTAAGTGGCTCCAATCTTTTTCAAAAAACTTTCACCAGAAATTCTTGGCGATCGTGGCTGAGTAACGATGTTACAGAACTGATGCCTTCACCAGATGTGATTTCATTGACCAATGGAGTGATGGTCGCCTTTGCGCGCAAATCCGATAATTCACTTTGGTACAAGATGCAGAAAAATGGTTTCTGGTCTGTTTGGGTGCCGCTGGGAGGAAGAATCATTTCGGGCCCTGGAGCGGCAGCTCGTGATTCCGCCCAATTAATGGTATTCGCTGTGGGCTCTGATGGCGCACTGTGGTTTCGAGAATTAAAGCAGTTCGAAAAATAGTAAGCTTCAGTCCCTCTCTATGGTAAAAGAGAAACATAGTAGAGGGACTACCATGATTAAAGAATTATCAGAAGATCAAGTACACTCCATGACGTTGGCGGAAAAAGACGAGTGGTGGCTGAAGAACGTTTACAAAGGCGATATGCCTCAGCTCAATCTTCGTTCTGCTCTGACGGGAATGATTTTAGGAGGCATTTTAAGTCTGACCAATCTCTATATCGGGATTAAAACCGGGTGGACATTGGGAGTCGGAATTTCCTCGGTGATTCTTTCTTACGCGTTTTTCAAATTGATGTCGAAACTAAAATTAGGTTCGCACATGACTATTCTTGAAAACAATGCCATGCAAAGTATTGCGACGAGTGCGGGATACATGACGGCGCCCATGATGGCATCCATTCCTGCGTATATGATGGTGACAGGTGAGGTGATCCCGATGTGGCAGACATTCTGGTGGATTGTCGCACTGGCGATTTTGGGAGTGCTCTTTGCTTTTCCTCTGAAAAAACGTTTCATCAACGAAGAACAGATGCCCTTTCCGGAAGGTTACGCAGCAGGTGTGGTGCTGGACAGTCTGCATTCCGAAGAAGGCAAACAGGGTATGTTCAAAGCCAAACTTCTTATGGCGGGTGCTTCGCTTTCAGCGTTGATCGAGTTTTTAAGAGCGGATACTATTTTAGGTGCCATCAAATTAAAATTCTTAGCTTTGCCGCACTATTGGGATGACTTCATTTATAAATTCGCAACGCCAAAAATTCTGGGAAGTCCTCTTAAGGATCTGACAATTCAATTCGACACTTCTATCGTTATGATGGGAACGGGCGGCTTGATGAGCATGAAAACGGCCATGTCGATTCTGCTTGGTGGTTTTATTAACTATTTCGTGTGTGCACCTGTTCTTATTAACATGGGCATTATCCCCGAAGCGAAGTTCAAAGCGATTACGATGTGGGCTTTGTGGGGCGGCGCCGCGGTCATGACGACTTCGTCCTTGTTTGCATTCTTCTCTAAACCGCAAATCATCGTTGAAACTTTCCGTAAAAGTTTTTCGAAGAAAAAAACAAAAGTGGATGCCTTGGAGAAGATCGAACTTCCAATGTGGATTTTCGCAGTAGGCATCCCGGTTGTGGGCGCCATTGTCGTTTATCTAGGTCATATGTGGTTTGGAATTCACTATTGGCTAGGCCTTCTTGCGATTCCTCTGGTTTTCATTTTCACATTGATCGCCGTGACGTCGACGGGACTTACCGGTATCACACCAGGCGGGGCTTTAGGAAAACTCACACAGATTACTTATGGAATTGCAGCCCCTGGTAACGTGACGACAAATTTGATGACAGCCGGAATCACCTCTGAAGTTTCGTTGAATGCGAGCAATCTCTTGATGGACATTAAACCGGCTTACATGCTGGGTGGTAAACCTCGTCACCAGGCTATCGGTCACATCTTAGGAATTTTTGCCGGTGGATTGGTGGCAGTACCCGTTTTCTATTCTCTATTCCACGGAGACATCTCGTTATTCACGTCAGAAAGTCTGCCGCTTCCGGGCGCCTCCATTTGGAAAGGTGTCGCAGAAGTTCTAACAAAGGGCTTAAGCAATTTACATCCGACAGCACAAGGAGCCGCTGCGATTGGTGCGATTCTTGGAATTGTCATCGAGATTCTAAATAAAAAAACAAAAGGACGCTTTCCGCTTTCAGGTGTGGGATTGGGTTTAGGTTTTGTTTTGCGTTTTGTCGATGCGTGGTCAATGGCTTTGGGAACTTTATTATTCTGGATTGCGCGCAAACGCTTCAAGGATACAAATAGCTTTGGCTATCGTGCCTTCGTAGACAATCAGGAAACGCTCGCTGCAGGAGTGATCGCCGGCGGGTCTATTATCGGAATTATTCTGATCCTTCTGGAAAATGCCGTTGGATAATGAAAAGAGGGGCCAAGGCCCCTCTTTTTTTATTGAGGCGTTACCTTCCAAATAGTGCCTTCGTCGGTGGCAATATAAAGGCTTCCATCAGGTCCTTGCACCAAAGCCCGCATGCGAGCGTCAGGCAAATCCGCTTTCACGGTTTCAGAGACTTCGCCTTTTTCATCCATAATCAGGATATCCACTTTTTGGCCTGCGAGAGATCCCACGGCCATAGCGTTACTCCAGCCTTTCCATTGAGGACCCGTTAAGAAAGTGGAATCACTCATGCCAATAGAGTCCGCGTAGACTTTGACCGGCTTCATCGCATTCGGAAACTTTTTTAGATCCGTCATGGGGGTCGGAATACCTTCTTTATTATTCGAGATGTAACCGCAGTAATTGTCAAGTAACACCTGGATCTGGTTTCGGATCCCAGCCTCCGTTGCCACCCACAACAAGAGGGGTCACCTCATCGCTGTGTTCAGGACCATGTTCTGAAATAAAAGGCTGTGCTGTCGCCGGGTGAAAAGAGATACCCTGCGGATTTCGATGCCCATAAGTAAAAATGCGGGCATCGCCTCCTGCGGGTGGAGTATTTCCCGGAGCCGCAGCACCTGCAGTCGTCACGCGCAAAACTTTTCCGCCCAGTTTGTTTGCGTCTTGCGGAAGGGGACCGTTGTGATTGTCTCCCGTTGTTATGTAGAGGAACCCATCGGGACCGAAACGAATACGACCGCCACTGTGTGAACCGGCACTTCCCCAATTGTTCGCGGCGTTCTTATAGGAAATATCCGTCACGATATCAGTTCGCTCAGAGGCTGTGCCAAAATCCGAATCGACGACAAGTTTAACGACACGATTCGTTCTTGGGTTCGTCGAGAGATTTGAAGCCATGTAAACGTAAAGAGTTCTGTTGTTAGCGTAGTCAGGATCAAGAGCTACGCCATTCATTCCGGACTGACCTTCGCAAAAAAGATCTTCAGCAACCAGGGAGGCGCCAGTCGTGCCAAACAGATGCGCGACAGTTCCGTCGTTCTTTCTGACTGAAAGTCCTTTGCATTTTTCTGTAAAGAACATGGTTCCATCGGGCGTAAACGCCATATCCCAGGGAGAATCAAGTCCCGTAAGAAAATCCGTCCGGGTGAGAGTTGGAGGATTGTCTACGCTCGGTTTTTGAAATGGATTTCCCTTCGTGGTGGAAGAGCTGTTGTCATTACATCCCGCAAAGGCGAGAGTGATCCAAAAAAGAGAAAATATTTTTTTCATGCAGACCTCCAAAAAGGTATTTTGAAGAAAAAATGGAGAAGCTCATCCCAAAAGGAAATCTTCCGGAAAAAGACAAAAACCAAAACTGCGTTTAATCAGATGTCAGTTTTGGATTCCACTTTTCCCAGTCTTTGGGAGGAGCCGCCAGCAACGGAAATTTGCTTTGTGCCTTAGCTATCTCGCCGGGAGTCTCCGGTGTGAAAAGTTCCACTCCGCCGTGAAGTATGGACTCGAAGGAATTTATTTTAAGTTCTGATTTGAAAATTCCAAGTCGGGCTTGAACAGCGACTTTCTTCCAGAACACGGTGTTGGTTCTGATCAACCGCACATATTTGTAAGGAACATTGATTTGCACAATGGCGAGCTGTCCGGTCTTGTTCAAGCTTACTTTCGTGATCGAGCCCACTCTGAGCCCCCGAAATGTCACCGAGTCGCCGTCATTCAGTGAATCCACGTTAGGAGATTCCAGAAAGTATGAAACGGTGTCCTCTAAAGGATCTTTGGTGTCAGAGTCTTCTTTGCCTTTGAAATATTTTTTAATTCTGTTTCCAGAATCACCGGGCTGAACGGCAATATAGGTTCCTTCGGTCAGGGTTTCTAAACCGCTGACTCCTTGCAGAGTGACTTTAGGTGCCACCAGCCAAAAGCGAGAGCCCTCGACAGCAAACACGGCGGCTGCTTTCTTAAGTCTTGCGTAAGCGATGACGGACTTACGGTCGTCAGAGATTTCAATTTTTTTAACGACGCCAATCGGAACTCCACGAAAGCGAATGTATGTTTTGTCTGGCTGGATCGAAGCCCCATCGTCAAAAGAAATTTTAATCATGGGCCCGCGCTCATCAAGATACTCCACAAAAAGCCAAGCGGATATCCCGATGGCAAATAAAGGAAAAAGCCATACAAACCAGTTAGAACGAAAGAGTGAAAAAATGGATTTAAGTCTCTTTGCCATTTTCATCTTCCCAAATAATTTGCGGGTCGAAATATGCAGAGGCGAGCATTGTGAAAATCACAACTAAAGCAAACATCACGGAGCCGATTTCAGGACGAACTGTTGTCCAAGGGCCCAATTTCATAATCGCAACTAGGACTGCGAGCAGAAAAATATCGAGCATCGACCAGCGTCCAATGGCTTCGACAATTTGATAAAGACGCGTTTTGAGTTTTTTGTTGCGGGAATTCTTCGCCGTAAAAGATAAATAAAAAAGAATCGCTAGTTTTAGGAAAGGAATCACCAGACTGGCCAAGAACACAATCACGGCAATGGGCCAATAGCCCGTATCCATCAAAGCGACAATGCCGGTCCAAATCGTCGAAGTATTTCTGTTGCCATAAAGTTCAATCGTCATAAAAGGGAAAACGTTTGCGGGGAGATACAGAATTAAAGCGGTCAGTGAGTATGCAAGAGTTAACTGGGTTGTCTTCGGCTTGATACGATTGCGCGCGCCACAACGGTCGCAGACCACGGAATTATCTTTTCCATTTTCTATGGGAATATGGCGAGAGCACACGTGACAGACAACAAAACCATTAGATTGTTCCATGCTTCTGTATCTTCCCTGAAAGACGCGATCCTTCAAAAGCAATTATCCCTGATTTTTCTCAGGGATAATTGCTTCCACACTCTCTCGCTTTGTGGAGTTATTGAACCGTGATCCACACATTGGTTTTGCCGTATTGTCGGACAAGACGATTGAACATGTAAGCATTGTCAGGATGCATACGGATACAACCGTGCGATGCCCGTTGACCTAACTTCGGCCAGTTGCCCCGAGGAGTTCCGTGAAGCGCGAAACCACCTGTGATAAAAACAGCATAAGGCATGTTGCCTAAACCGTTGTAATCACCACCGGGAAACTTCGATGAAGTGTATCGGTCATAGATACGTCCATTGGGATGTCTGTCAAAATTTGGAGTGCCGTATCCTGAAATCCCTGTCGAGACAGCCCATGAACCACGAAGGGAGCCATTCACGTAAAGATACATTCTTTGTGATGACTTCACGACTTGCGCCCACACGTTGCATGAACTTCGATAGCAACTTGCAAGACCGATGATGTCGTTCACATCGAGATCTTCAAGATGCGCGGACTTACCAGTCTCTTCTTCGTAAATTCTATCGTAGTACTCTAGGATCTCTTCGACATTCGGATCGAAGGGATTGAGTTCTTCAATCATGTTAGTGGTGTTGGCGTCTTTCTGTGCCGGTTGTCCTTTCACCGGTTGTGCGGCCACAGGATTTGAAATGACCAAAAGGAGAGAGAGAGCGAGAGATGCTATTTGCTGTACGTTTTTCATGTCACACCTCATTTGTTAGAAGCGATTTTCTGGCTTCATTTTACTGCGCACCATCAGACGCGGAGACGAATCTGCGCAAACACAGATGAAATTTGTCTTAAGATAGAGTGTTAATGCTCACCGGATCGTGCGAACGTCGCTCGACTGCAAAAAATAAGATTCTCGGAAATCCGCTACCAGAGCGGTTCTTACGTAAAATAAATTTTTATCTCTTGGTCCATATATGGTCTAGAAACTGGTCTATAGGTCTTTTCAATTACAGCCGTGTTACCTAAGACTCGGGCAATGACAAAAAACAACTTTACACCACACAATTTTTTAAAAGGTAACAATACTCACTTTTCAAAACTGACAAAGATGTTGGCCTCTGCCGTTGTTCTTGTTTCCATGTCGACTCTTATTAGTTGTGCGAATGCCAGCGGAGACGGTGATTGGGCCTCAGGAGAGCCCGACACTTCGCAAGGGATTCCAGATACTGAGACGCCCTCACCAGGGACGACAACTCCGACACCAAGTCCTGTACCCACGGATCCCGCCGATCCAAGCATCCATTTCTCTATGTTGCCAAAAATCGCGCAGCTAGCACATGGGCCAGGGCAAACATGGAATGGCTGCGATAAAAATGCTATGGTCATGGGCGGATACGGAAGCACCACGAAGTGCGGTAACGGGACTTTGCACCCGGCATTCGCTGTTCATTTGAACAAGCACTTCTTTGGATGCGTGGAAGTCGCAGCGAGAGCGGCAGATATGAAACAACCAGACCGCGTTTTTCTTACGCACTGGGGAACATACGTGAATAGAAATGCACGAAACTCTTCCAGTTTAAGTATGCATGCTTTGGCTAGAGCGATCGATATCGTGAAGTTCGTCGTTTATGACCGTGACGGGAAATCCGTGCAAATCAGCACGAACGTCAAAGACTTTAAAGGTAACACGGTCAAGTTCTACAACTCTTTTAGACAGTGTTGGAAAGACACGATGCCATCGAAGTGCCGGCCCGGCCAAAGAGAGTATTCAGGATCCATCGGAATTCCTGGTTCGGCTCTAGGCGGAAACAGTCTGCATAACGACCATATCCATCTTTCTTTTCCAACATGCGCGGGGTAATGAATATGAAATCTACATTTAGAAATTTAACACTTGTATCGACATTTTTATTTGGATCTTTTTCTTTCGCGGCGACGGATCTTGTCGGAGAAAAGACAATCACGCTGAATGACGGTAAAGGCCAGGCTTTGGTTTCCATGCGTAAAGTGGAAGAAAGATTGGGTCTGCCATACACAATCGAATTGAAGGTCAGTTGTGCCAAAGAAGCTCCACAGTGGCAAAAACTTGAGGTGGTGGATTCTGAAGCTGTTTGCGATGTGAAACCACACTCAGCAAAACTAACAGCGGATGGAAAGAATATTTCTGTCGTTGTTAAGGAAGCGGATACGGATGCTTTCAATGAGCAGTCACAAACGGCGGATGCGAAGGCGTTGGGTGATTTGCGACCTACCTGTAAGAAGGCCGCAAAGAAGTTGCTCATTCCTGTCGCGAGCTACTGCCAGTAAATTATTTCTTTAAAGCCAGATATTCCTCGTAGGTGATGTGGTTGTCATAGACCACGCCACCTTCGAGCTCGATCACACGGTTTGCCACAGTCTGAATCAACTCGTGGTCGTGAGATGTAAAGATCACCGTGCCTTTAAAGCGTTTAAGCCCTTCGTTCACCGCTGTGATGCTTTCCAAATCCAAGTGATTCGTTGGTCCGTCGAGAATCAAAATATTCGCACCAGACAACATCATTTTAGAGAACATGCAGCGAACCTTTTCGCCTCCAGAAAGCACATTCGGCTGTTTCAGAGCGTCGTTTCCGCTGAATAACATTTTCCCTAAGAAGCCACGTAAGAAAGATTCGTCCTTATCTTCAGAGTATTGACGAAGCCAGTCGACCAAAGTCGCTTCTTCGCCTTGGAAGTATTTTGAGTTGTCCGTTGGAAAGTAACTGCGATTTGTCGTGATTCCCCAGGTGTATGAGCCCGCATCCGCGTTCATTTCCCCTGCGATGATTTCCAGAAGAAGTGTTTTCGCCAAGTCGTTCTTACCCAAAAGAACAACCTTGTCGCCTTTTTTGAGAGTAAAGTTAACGTTCTTGAGCAACGTCTCGCCTTCGAAAGTTTTCGTCAGACCTTGAACGGTCAAGACGTCATTACCTAACTCACGTTTGATATCAAAACCAATGAAGGGTTGACGTCGTGATGAAGCGGGAAGGTCATTGAACTCAAGCTTCTCAAGTTGTTTTTGGCGTGAGGAGGCCTGGCGAGACTTTGAAGCATTCGCGCTAAAGCGGGCGATGAAGCTTTTAAGTTCTTCCGCTTTTTCAGCGCTTTTCTTGTTCTGATCACTCAAGAGGCGTTGCTTGAGTTCGCTAGCTTCTCTCCAGAAATCGTAGTTACCAGTGTAAGTCGTGACCTTGCCATAGTCGATGTCTGCGATGTGCGTGCACACCTTGTTCAAGAAGTGACGGTCATGCGAAATAACGATGACGGTGTTTTCAAAGTTGAACAGAAACTCTTCAAGCCACTGAATAGCGTAGATATCCAAGTGATTCGTCGGCTCGTCGAGCAAAAGAATGTCGGGCTTGCCAAACAAGGCTTGTGCCAAAAGAACTTTTACTTTTTCGCCGGCGTTCATTTCTTTCATTAGTTTTTGGTGGGCATCTTCGTGAATGCCTAAGCCCGCCAGCATGACGCCCGCTTCGGATTCCGCTTCCCAGCCGTTTAATTCCGCAAACTCTGTTTCGAGTTCAGAAGCGCGCACGCCATCTGCTTCGGAAAAATCCGCCTTGGCATAAAGAGCGTCTTTTTCCTCCATGACTTTGTAGAGCTTTGAATTTCCCATGAGCACGGTCTTTAGAACCGTAAAGTTATCGTAAGCGTAGTGATCTTGTTTCAAGATCGAAAGACGCAAGTCAGCGGCGATGTGGACTTCGCCCGTGTTCGGCTCGATTTCTTTGGAAAGAACTTTGAGGAAAGTGGATTTTCCGGCACCGTTGGCGCCAATAAGGCCATAACAATTGCCGGGCGTGAATTTGACATTCACGTCTTCAAAAAGTTTTTTTCCACCGAATCTAAGGCTGACATTGGACGTACTAATCATAGTGCGTCAGTTTGTACTAGAAGAGGCCTTTCTCTGCAAGAATCTCCTTGAGAATCTTTTTCGCCGGTCCGCTGGCAAAAGCAGGCTCTTTTTGCGGATCAAGATCATTGTAAGTAACAACGCCTAAATATCTTTCGGAACCTTTTTCCACAACGGCAATAAACCAACCAAGTCTCTTATTTTGCTTAAAATCGACGTATCCGGACCCTGTCTTGCCATAGAGCTTTGCTCCCGAGGGGGAAGTTTCTAATAAGAGGATCTCTTTGGTGGTTTTCATCGCATGCTCAGAGACAGGAAGCTGCTGGTTCCAGAGCTTCTCTAAAAAAGAGATTTGCTCGTAGGCCGAGATTAATACGGAAGTTTTTACATTCTTAGAAAACGGCGCGGGGGTCAGCCAGGCGTCTTGAAGACCTCCCGAGAAATCTTTATTTCCGTAATCGAATTTGGTCAGATACTCCTGCACTTTTTTTCGACCCATTCTTTTGGTGATTTCTTGCGAATACCAAACAACTGAATTTGTCATCCAGCTTTGCGCGGTGTGATCCTGATTCCAAACGTCAAGACTGCGCGGAACTTTGTCCCACTTGAATAATGTTGAAGCGTCTTTAAGAGTTCCGCTGTCAAATGCCATCACAGCCAAAGGAACTTTGAACGTCGAGCAAGGTGCATGACGTCTTTTACATCTTTCAGGATTGAATTCTTCAAGCCACACTTTCTTGTTCATATCGTAAAGGAGAGCACATCCATCCATGCCAAGAAATTTGAGACTTAACTCGCTGGCAGTTGCCGAACCTTGCGACTTTTCAGTCGGTTTGACTTCTTTCTTTGCAAAAGCAACGGACGATAGAACGAATAAAAGTGAAATGACAAAGTACTTCATATGAAACCTCAATATTCTCGACGGAACTTTGTCAGTCTAATAGCTTTAGGACATGGAAACAAGAGTTGGTATTTCTGGTTGGCGCTATAAACCTTGGCGAGGAGTTTTTTATCCCGAAGACCTCGCGCAAAACAAAGAACTTTTCTACGCAAGCAGGCAGATCAATTCGATTGAAATCAACGGGACCTTTTATTCCACGCAGTCGCCGGAAAGTTTCAAAAAATGGTATGCGGAAACTCCCAAGGATTTTGTTTTTTCTGTGAAATGTCCCCGTTATATCACGCATATTCGCCGACTGAACGATATAGAAATACCTATGGCGAACTTTTTTGCATCGGGTGTTTTGCATCTTAAAGAAAAACTGGGCGCCTTTTTGTGGCAGTTTCCACCGAGCTTTCGCTTTGAGGAAGAAAAAATAGAAAACTTTTTTAAACTATTACCCCGAACTATGAAGGAAGCGGCAAAGCTGGCGCAGAAATCCGATCGCAGAGAGCCCAGTTTTCCGGAAGGCGCCAAAAGTTCTTCACAGATATTACGTCATGCGATGGAAGTGCGCAGTCATACTTTTGAAAATCCCGATTTTATCGATTTGCTGCGCGAATATAAAGTCGCGCTCGTCTTTGCGGATACCGCGGGCAAGTGGCCTTATATCGAAGACGTCACAAGTGACTTTGTTTATTTGCGCTTGCACGGCGACGAAGAGATTTATAAAAGCGGATATGACGAGCCGACATTAAATTGGTGGGCTGACCGGATCAAATTGTGGCGGGGAGGAAAGCAACCTCAGGACGCTTTAGCGATGTCTGACAAAGCTTTTCCCAAAGGGAAAAAAGACGTCTTCGTTTATTTTGATAACGACATCAAAGTCAGGGCGCCCGAAGACGCCAAGTCTTTAATCAGAAAACTCTAGCGAAGAGTTCGATCCAGGATATATTTCAGCAAAGTATCCCGTGTGATCCCACGTTCAGCGATAGGACCTTGTGTCTGCAGAACAGCCTTTTCTTTAACCCATTTACGAATTGCCGAGAGTGAAGATTTCGCAGTCGGCGTGAAACCACCAATAAGATCCAAACACAATCCGCGCGCAGCGCCCGGTTGTGGAGCATAAGCGCGGGAAACGAACACGCCGTTCTTACTCCAATTACTATCGTAAGTAATTCCTGGATATACTTTGTTACTTAAATTCGTCCAAACATCGCAATAGTCGTTATTACTCATCGACGAATCCATGCGGTATGAAAAACTTTGCACTGACTCTAAAATCCAATCAGCCGTTTCCGGAGCTAATTCTTTGATAAGCTCTTTTCTGACTTTTTCGAAATGAAGAGTGCTCAGGCGAAGCCTTTCATTGAATAGAGCGTGCGGAACGATGTCGGGATATTTATTAGCGTTTTCTTTTTGCCAGATCACGGTTGCTTCATAGTCTACACACGATCCGAAAAAACTGGTTGGCATATGTCCAAGAATGGATTGATAGTAAGACTGACGGCAATTCGTCTTAATAGTGTCCAGATTGCTTTTTGTGAGGTCACCGCCGTTTTCATCAATCTTCTTTTGGTAGCTTCCTGACAGGGTTTGCTTTTTACACCCAGCTTCTGTTGTGTATTCAAGACCGTCATGAACCAGAAGCTTGATGAGATTGTATTTTTCCATGGATTTACGTTTCAAAAGCTCCGGATTAAATCGGTAAGCTGTCACGCTTTCGGCGAAGTCTTCGAAGGGGTTGGTCTCTCCGTATTTTGATACAAATGGATGACCTTGCATCGCTTTCTGACGTTGGCTTGCGAAGTCCCCAGCTTTAGTTTCTTTCCAATTGCTGAAGTTCAACCAAGTTGCGGAACGATCGTAATCAGTAAACTGACTGTCGGCATGATTGTGGGCCATCTCGTGATAAAGAGTGTATTGGCGCATCAAAGACGGTTGGCGTGACCAGCTGTCAAAAAGTTCGATCATCGCATTGGCGACGACAGTGCCGCCGCCTTCTCCATAAGACGCTCTTGTGTATCCGCGTTTAAACTTCGTGAGCTGTTTATTATGCGAGAACGGAATTTGTTCGGGATGAACAAGCTCGAAGGAACGAATGACGTCGGCAATTTCAGAAGCCGTAAAAGGATCCGCATTGATGAAAGAATAAGGTGACGTGTTGACGTCAAAGCGGTCCATTAAGAAAAGCATTTGCGGCCCTACGTCTTTACCAAAGATCTTGGTCGCGGCACAAAGCGCTTTTGTGCAAGAAGGATTCACTTTGAATTTTTCCTGAAAGTTTTTAGGGGCATCATCGATGACTGCAGATTCACGCGCAGGGCTGAGAAGTTTTGCAAGTGCTAATACCAGGCGAGGTTTTTCATTTTCAAGAACGACACCTGAAATTTCAGATATGCCAGGTTCGAAACCTTCCGTTGAAAGCTTTTTGAAATAGGATTCGATCTCTGCTGTTGTTACGGGATATTTGATTCGGCAGGTTGCATTTTTCACTTGTTCGGCGGTGGCGGACCACCAGTCAATGTCTTGAGCTGCGGGGGTTCTTTCGCTTAAGGGCATGACAGTGTCGAAAGAAGCTTGCTGGACTTTCGTCGGGCTGTGTACGCAAGAACTTAAAACAAAAGAGAAACTGATCAATGTGGAAAGCAGAATTCTCAAAACCGACTCCTCGAAAAGTACAAAGAATTCTTTTCGGAAGACGGCTAAGAATCCTCAGCCTCAAATTGAGAAATGCGTTTAGAAACTTTCGAAAGTTCCTTTTTCTTTGTTTTTACGAACATTCGGTACTGCGAAAACCTGATTATGAAACGCGATATAAAATCCGGGAGATAAGAGTTTCGCTGCCAACAGGGCTTCGGTCACATTTTGGGCGGCATCGGAGTCATCGAAACCCATAGGAATCATCGCTCCAGTAAAGACAACAGGCACTCGAGGCGTACCTAGAGCATTGTAGCAATATTCCGCGGTGATATTCATTGTGTCAGTTCCATGAAGAATAACAATCGGACATCCGCGCTGCATTTGATCTTTGACTGTTGCTGCAATCAACGACCGGTCTTCATCTGTCATGTAAAGCGAGTCTTTGCTTAAAAGCGGATACACCGAAATGTTTGTGTAAGGAAGACGCATTTTTGACAAAATACGATTTTTGATGCTGGTGCCGCGATTTTCTAAAGATCCATCAAATTCATTGTAGGTCTTCTCGATCGTTCCACCAGTTGTGATAATAACAACATCTTGAATAGCAGTGCCCATGAGGCAGAATCCTAAGCTAAGATAGGGCAACTAGCAAGACACAGAACCCCTGCGGAGAAGAATTCGATGGATACGAAGCTTAAAATCCTTATAACTATTCCTATCGTCATTCTTGTTCTGCTTTTTATCGGGCTCCTCCTGCCGGCGCGGTGGAGTGTGGAAAGATCTGTGTATATTCAGGCGCCACCCACCACGATTTATCCCCTAGTCGCAAACTTTAAAGAAGGCTGGACTCAGTGGAGCGCTTTTGATTACGAAGACCCGGCGATAAAATACGCCTACTCAGGGCCACTTGAAGGCAAAGGCGCTTCGCGTTCATGGGTTTCCGCGAAAATGGGTAATGGCTCGCAAACAATCACGAAGGCCGACCCTTTAAGCGGTGTAGAGTTTGAGCTGCTTATGGAAGGAAATTCGTTTCGCATGAAAGGCGAAATCATTTTCACGCCCAGTGGCGAGGGAACTCAAGTGAAATGGAGAGATTCCGGAGATGTTGGGGCCAATCCCGTATATCGTTATCTGGCATTGTTTATGGATAAATTCATGGGAGAGACCTTTGAAAAAAGTTTGGACTCGCTCAAAAGAAAAGCGGAAGAAAAGCAAGAGCCGGGCCCTGCTGAAGATTAATCACCACACTTTAATAATATCGTATTCGCGAAATTGATCGCCGTTTTCGACAACGGCAGAACCGCCTTCTTTCTGATCAAGTAGCGCTTCTCCCAACGGACTGTTCGGTGTGATGATTTGCACAGTGCGGCCTTCGAACTTCACACTGACGCCGCCACCTTTTGCGAGAATAAAAAAGAAGTTTGTTTTGCCGTTGCTCTCAACTTCGACCAGTGCGGATGAAGTGATTTTGTCATTCGGGCCAAAGTTTTTCACATCCAAATGTTTTAAGATAACTAAGAGCTCTTCAATCTCAGCAATTCTTTTTGCCTGAGCACCCGCCAAATAAGACGCTTCCAAGCCGCGCGTGTCGTACTCATTTTCGGGTTTGCTTTCTTCGTGAGTCGCAGCTTCGTAGGTTGCCAATGCGGCGGCCTTTAGAACCACGATGTCTTGCTCGAGCTGAGTACGAATGACTTCGACGAGTTTTTTCTTATCCACAATGACCTTCCTGCTTTCTAAAGTATCTTCTTTTAAACTTAAAAGGAAGAACCAGGTTGCTTTAGAAATTCGATTTCTTCAGGAGTCGACGTGCGGCCTAAAACTTTGTTTCTATGTGGATACCGACCGAACCGATCTATAATCGCTTTATGCTGAAGCTCGTACTTCAAAGAGTCTTCCAAACCTGGTTGAGAAAAAAGCGTCACGGCTTTTTCGTGAATCTCCCGGGACTCACTGTGCATATAGGGCATGTAGAGAAAACTTTTTTGTACCGTGGGTAACTTTTGATCGTCGCCTACGCGAACGGCTTCTTGTGCCAAATGCAGCGCCAAAGGATCACTGGCAAAAGCTTGCGGAGAATTACGAAACATGTTTCGAGAAAACTGATCCAAAACGATAACTTCCGCCAGGCGGCCTTCCGGTGAGTTTCGCCAAAGAGCAGTGACGCCCGCAACGGTTTCTTCGTGAGCTTTATGAAAACGGGCGCGAAGACGTTGATCGAACAGCTCATCTTTCATGAACCAAAAGCTGGGATCAATTTCCTCGAACCAAAAATCCAAGATGTCGTTCGGCGTGAAAGAACTCATGGTTTTACTTTAATGAAAATTTCAATCGAATCAAAATAAAAAAAGAGGGACCCTGGCGGGGAACCAGGAGCCCTCGAGGGAAGGGAAGAAAGGAATTGTTAATGTTTATTAGTGAGCTGTTTTTTCAGATGCATTCTCGACGTCCTTCTTAGAAGTTAAGAGTCGGTCGAAGAAGCCCCCTTTATCAGTTTGAACTTCAATTTTACGTGCCTTCGCCACAGGTGTTTTAGGCAGATAAAGATTCAAGACACCATCTTCATAATGGGCTTCAATTTTTTCCGCATCCACCGTTGTGGGAATGGTGAATCGGCGAGAGAAAGAAACAGATTTTGTTTCACGCTTTCTTTCGCCTGAGATTGTCAGCATATTGCCGTCCATCTCAATTTTGATATCTTCTTTTTTCATGCCGGGAAGATCGACACTCATTAAATAGTGTTCGTCTGCCTCAGTCACATCAATAGCGGGCGTATACGTATTGCCGTCTTGTGCAACGTTTACGCGAGGAAAACCGGCGAAATCTTCAAAGAAGCGTTCCATTTCGCTGAAGATATCATTAGAAAAATCACGACGATTTGCCAAATAAGGTGTTAAGAGTCTCATAAAATCCTCCTATTAAATCATTTTATAATTTAACAAAGCGACCGGCCGAGTCTCCTTTGCACTTATACACTAAGCACATCCTTAACATGGGATCGGTCGCAAAAATGTCAAGGTGGTGTCTAAGAACTTTTGTGATAGGCTCATATTTTAAAGGGAGTCCAGGTTGAAAGTAGCGATTGCAGGAGCCAGCGGGTTTGTAGGCCACGCATTGATTGCAGAGTTGGAAAAGAATCACGAAATCGTGGCTCTTAGTCGTGGCAAAAAAAAGTCAGAAAAAATTGAATGGCGATTCTGTGATCTTTTCAGTTTGCTTGATGCGGAACGAGGACTGCAAGGCGTTGATGTCGGAATTTATCTGGTCCATTCCATGCGCCCGTCAGCAAGACTGACGCAAGGAGCTTTTAACGACTTTGATTTGATCGTCGCGGATAATTTTGTTCGCGCGGCTGAAAGATGCCAGTTGAAACAAATTATTTTTCTTGGCGGACTTCATCCGGAAGAAGCGCAGGGTCTTTCGCGCCATCTGCGCAGCAGGTGGGAAGTCGAAGACGTTTTTAAAAAAAGCAAAGTGCCTTACACGATTTTTCGCGCGGCCATCATTTTAGGAGGCGAAGGTTCTTCGTTCCATATCATGACCCGTTTGGTGGAAAGGCTGCCCGTTATGCTGTGCCCGCGCTGGACAAACACGAAAAGTCAGCCCGTGGCTTTGCACGATGTGACGGCGAGTATCGCCCATGTGGTTGGCAACAGTGAAGCATTCGAAAAAGTTTACGATATCGGTTGCTCCCAACCTGTTACTTATAAAGAGATGATGAAAAAGATCGCGAGACTGTTGGGAAAGAAACGCCTTTTTATTCCATTTCCGTTTATGAGTCCGCAACTTTCAACCTTATGGGTGTGTATAATTACGAAAGCACCCAAAGAATTGGTTAAACCCCTGGTGCGAGGTCTTAAGACGGAGCTACTGCTAAATCCGCAAAATAAAATCACTGTTCCGGGGAAAAATTTTCTGTCGATTGATGAGGCTGTCAAAGAGGCGCTTCAAAACTATGACCCACAACAGACGCCGGCGGCATTCCGCGAAGCTAAAAAAGAAGGAAGAGTCGTGCGCTCGGTCCAAAGGCTTCCTTTACCAAAAGGAAAAACGGCAGAGGATGTGGCGCAAGCTTATATGGAGTTTCTTCCAAAAATGAATCCTGGCTTTATGAAAGTTGAAGTGCGCGGCCGTTGGATTCATTTTTGTTTGCGCTTGCCGTTCGTGCCGCTTTTGGTGCTTGAGTACTCTCCCGAAAGAAGCTGGTCGCATCGGCAGTTATTTTATGTTCGTGGCGGACTCTTGGCGCGCAAAACGGAGCGAGGGCGCTTGGAGTTTCGTGAAATTTTAGGAGGCGAAGCTGTGATAGCTGCGATTCATGATTTTGAACCGCGCTTGCCTTGGTACTTCTATCGTTGGACACAAGCTTTAGTGCATGTTTTTGTGATGAAAAATTTTGGTCTTTACTTGCGCCGAAAGACCGCCTTCAATAGCGAAGCAAGGAGATAGTGATGGCAAGCACTCATTCAGTTGTGATCGGTTATATATTGTGGATTTTTGGCTTTATGGGCGCGCACCGTTTTTATTATGGTCGTCCCGTGACTGGAACTATTTGGTTTTTCACGCTGGGATTATTAGGAGTGGGCTGGTTCATCGATTTATTTCTTATCCCTTCCATGGATGAATCTGCGGACCGCCGGTATAAGAACGGTCGAGTCGACTACAACATCGCGTGGATTCTTCTGACATTTTTAGGTGTCTTTGGAATCCATCGCTTTTATATGGGAAAATGGTTCACGGGCCTTATCTGGCTGTGCACTGGCGGTCTTTTTATGATCGGTTATCTTTTCGACTTTTGGACGTTGAATGAACAAGTCTCTGAAGTGAACCGCGCTTAAACGCCGTCGGGCTCGACCGGCGCATCGATGGCAGAAATCTTTGTGCCTTTAAAGACCAAGGCTTTGACTTGTTCCGCGAGCCAGGCGACGCCTACAGATCCCCAAACCAAAAGAATTCCATCAAAAGGCACACGGAAGCGGTTCTCTGATTTAAAAAACCAAACCGTGAAGAACAGGGACAGCATCATCAATGCCGAGATCTCTGTAAAGTCATCTTTCTTTCGCGCCAAACTTAACGCGCCTAAAAGAGCTAAAGGCAACAATCCATAGTGGAAGAAGTATTCCCACGGGATATACCAGCTTCTTGTCGCATTAGTCATGATAGGCCAAAGATCATTGCCGCCGAAAAGATAATAAATATAGCGAAGGCTTTCGACCAGCACGAACGGATTTTCTTGAACGCATTTAAATCCTTCATTCCAAAAGTAGCCTTGATCCGTGAAGGGACGGGACCATATTTTCACCGTCGTTTCATTGAGGATTCCAAAGAGCGGAGACATCCAGCGTGCGCCAGTACTATCGATATTGTCTTTGGATGGACACTTTCCTTCGACAAAATTAAGGGCCCCGGCCATGGGACCCAAGAACGGTTTTTGATAATGCTGCCAAGTCCAAGCCATGTGGACGGTCGTCACCAGAAGACACCCTAGCCCCATGACGAAAACTTTTTTAAATCCACTCGAAAAACTTTTGCGCTCGCGATAAAAAAGCCATAACGCAAAAAGAGGAATAAAGTAAGCGTGATTGCCTTTAAAATAAAAGGCCAGGCTCAACAGAAATCCCACAGTGAAAAAATATGACAGTTTTTTATTCGCCAAAGCTTTCAAGGCAAAATAAAACGTCAAAGTGATCACGAACGCATAAAAAGTTTCCGCCATATGAAAGGTGGCAAACGCCGCCTGCGGAACGTGCAAGCCCGCTAATACAAGAGAAGCGATGCCTGCGACATTTCCAAAGCGATTTCGGGCGATAAGAAAAATTAAAAACACTGTTCCCCAAGAAAGAAAAATCTGGGTCCACTTGAAAAGTTCAAACCCGCCCAAATCGCGTATCCACAAGGACCACAAAGTAAAACCCACCGGTTGGAATAACTGTCTTATATAGTAAATACCTCTGCCGATTTCCCAAGAGCGATGAAAATACGCGCCCATATCCGAGAACAATCCCATTTCAGGAGGCGCTATTATAAACACCATCCAAAAACGCACAGCCAAAGCTCCAACTAAAAGTAAGGAGGTAGAGATCCGCAGTGCAGACTGTGGAATCGGCAATTTTGTGTAAAGAAGAAGAGCTAGAGAAATAAAGAAAATCGCAAGTCCCGCAACAAGTTTGGGATCTCGCCAGTCTTTTTCCAAAGAAACACCATAGGTGTCACCGCGTGTGCTGCCGGCGATATGCCAAGTCGTATTTTCTTTCAGTGTGCTCGCCGTGGAACGAAGAATGAGGCCTTCGCGATTGTCGCAAGACTTGTCCAAGGGGGGAAGTTTCCACTCCGTTTGGTTCGTTTGCAGATTGTGCACGCAATTGCGGATACGAAGGCGCAAACTGTCCACCGCAAAAACACGCCCGGGCGTTGTGAACTTGATCCAATAAAGTCCTTTGTTGCGAGGATCGTAATTCTTGTGCTGCATCGTATGGGGAGCGTTATAGATAGTTCTTAAACTCGGCTGAATAATTTCTATTTTACCGGGCTCAGGAGAGAGATAAAGAAACCACGCCAAAGAGGCGACAATGCCAAATAAACTGATAAGGAAAAGAAATTTTTCTGAAAGGAGGGCTTTGTTAAATTTCATAAGGTCAGGCTTATCTACAAAAAACAAAGCCCGATCTTCAAGTTACGAACAAGCCATCCGGTTTAGTGAACAAGTCGTAATAAAGAGCCGCTATGTACGACCAACAAAACTAGATAAGGCAAGCTCAGCGGAATCAGAACTGCCGCCCATTTTGGATTGTGTAACAAATGCAAACCCGATACGACAAACATAATCGGGGCAAAGACGAGAAGACTGACCGGCACGATGAAATTAAAAAGAAGAAACGCACCGAACACGATTTCAATTATTTTAACGGTAGGAAGAATAAAGCGGGTTTGCATGCAAGCCGCCACAAAATCGTCGATCACCTTAGGCGACGGAGGAATCGGCACCCAGTGAAAGAAACCGTTCAATCCCCAGAACAACATTTGAAAACCAAAAATCCAGCGTAAGCCGATCTCGATGTATTCACTCATAAACCCAGCTTATTTAGTTTTTGTATAGAAGGGAAGCGGGGACTTCAATTCCAGATGATTCTTACCACTAGACTTCGCTAAATTTTTAGGAACACCGCCATTTTGTTACCCTTAAGGCAGAGGAGGAAAGTGGCATGGATATGGATCTAGCGAAGTTAGACAGAGAGATCATTAATAACGAAAGCTACGATGAGTTGGCGGAACGATGGTATGAAGCCCAAGATGATCCAATCGCTCTTTTGCGTTGCCAGCACAAGGCAGAATTGCCCTGGCTCCTTGAAGTCATCCGTCGCAACATAGGTTATCACGCTGAGATCCTTGATATGGGTTGCGGGGGAGGATTTTTATCCAACGATCTGGCGCTGGCCGGCCACAGTGTTTCGGGTATTGACCTTTCATTACCGAGCCTCAAAGTCGCCGAAGACCGAGATCAAACGCATTCGGTAAAGTATATGCAAGGCGATGTCTATCAAGTGCCTTTTCCGCGTGAAAGCTTTGATGTCGTGATGGCGATGGATTTGTTAGAGCATGTTTCCGATCCGCAGAAGGTTATTTCAGAAGCGCAAAGAGTTTTACGTCCAGGAGGACTCTTCTTCTTTAATACATTCAATAAGAATTTCCTGTCGTGGTTGATCGTCATTAAGGGCGTGCAATGGTTTGTAAAGAATACTCCCCATGACCATCACGTTTACTCACTATTTATTGACCCCAACAAACTTCGGCAATGGAACGATGACGTCGGTTTGGAGACACTCTCGATCCGCGGACTCCGACCGGTCTTCTTTCAAAGAGCGATGTTTTCACTTCTGCGAACTGGTGTGGTGCCAAAGGACTTTCGATTTACATTCACGAAATTCCCCCTCATTGGATACACGGGCTATGCCAAAAAAATGCGTGAGCATTAAAGACTTTTTGATTTCAAAAAAGAAACTTGTGATGGACTAAACAGAAGAATATATAAGTCGGCACATGAACGTTTCCACTTTACTAAAGTATGCGAGCCTTTTGCTTGTGGGTTTGATGGCTGGACATTCCATCATTGCTATCATCGACATTGAAGGTTCGCCGCTTATTTCAGATCTTGCTTTACATATGAATTATCCGACTTGGGCTCCCATGGCATATTTGTCGTTGGCGTTGTTGTTGGGGCTTTGTATGTATTGTCTGCGCCAAGAATGGCGAACCTCCGAGTTTCGCTTGGTAGGTTTCGCTCTCCTTTGTGTTCTTGATGAAGCGATTATGTCGTGGATCAGCGACTGGCAGATGCTGACTCCACCAGCGCATTGGATTGACATTCAGTCAGAGTGGGTGCGTTTGCTTTACATTCGCTCTGCTCTATTACTCACAGCCTTTGGGCTTTTATTGGCTTCGCGAATTGTTACGAAAAAGAACCCTGTTTCGCACCAAGATGCTTTTGTTGTCGCTTAGGCAAATTCGATTTCGGCGTTGCCGACTCCGTCACATCACTCTTTTTAACGAACGAAACTTGATGCAAGAAACGCGGTAAATCCTTCTTTCCCGTCGCGGTTATGAAGTCTTCGGTGACAAGATTCTTCGCATCTTCTTCAGACCAGTTTTGATCTTCGATCAAATAAGCCAATGCAGACTCAAACAAACTGTTTTGCGAAATACCGAAAGACTGCGCGTGGCGCTTTGAAAGAAACTCGTTGAATTGGAAAAACTCCCAAAAGAACGACTTGTGCTCGCGCTCCATTGCTTTTTCACGAATGGTGGTCACAAGCTTCTTAAAATTTCCGCTATTGGCGTAAAGATCCCAAAACTTTGCAAAACGATTCATCTTTTGCAAGGTCTCAAAGTTCATCGTTTTCGTGCGGAGGATTTGGAAAGGCGGAATATTGGAATAAACCATCTCCCATTCTTTATCATGACGAGAAATCGGTGCGCCTTTAAGACGTTTTAGAATTCCGACTTGAATTTCGTCAGGACGAAGCTCTGCCAAAGTGTCAAACCCGCGCGCAAAACTTTCCAGATCTTCCCCCGGTAAGCCGACAATCAAATCGGCATGCGTATGTACGCCCGTTTCGGAAGCTAAGAAATTGAAATTGTCTTTAACCTTCACATAGTCGTTGCGGCGGCTGACCAAACGTGCGACTTCGGGGTTCCAAGTCTGAATACCAATTTCAAATTGCAAAGCACCTGCAGGAAACAGTTTGATCAAATCGCGAATTTCTGTCGGAAGACGGTCTGGAACCATCTCAAAATGCAGGAATAAACCTAAATCAATACGGTCTAAAAAGAACTGTAAGATTTTGGTGCACGTTGTAGGACTCAGGTTGAAAGTGCGATCGATAAATTTAAACTGGCGGGCTCCACGTTGAAGCAGTTTCTCCATGGCCACTAAAAAATCGTCGATTTCGAAGCTGCGCACGGCTTTATCCAAAGAAGACAAACAGTATTCACAGCGATAAGGGCAGCCGCGGGAAACTTCGACATAGATCACGCGATTCTTGATGTCTTCGTCGGTGTAAAACTCATAAGGCGTTTTGATGGCTTTAATGTCCGGCAAAGCCCCTGAAATAATTTTGTTTTCGGGAAGCACACCGTTCACTAAATAGTTTTTGCAGAACTCATAGAACAAAAAATCCGCTTCGCCCTTGATAGTGAAATCCGCTGTCTGGCA
Source organism: Bdellovibrio sp. 22V (assembly GCF_030169785.1). Lineage (NCBI taxonomy): Bacteria > Pseudomonadati > Bdellovibrionota > Bdellovibrionia > Bdellovibrionales > Pseudobdellovibrionaceae > Bdellovibrio > Bdellovibrio bacteriopascens. The sequence continues at coordinate 340,393 of NZ_CP125854.1, read as the reverse complement.
GATCGGCTGTCCTTCTGCTTCATGGCTGACTTCGGGGCCGCCAAGTACGACGATCGTTTCAGGGCTGATGCGTTTTAGCAAAGAGACCAGTTCAAAAGACTCGTGCGCATTCCAAATGTAAACACCGAGGCCAATAATTTTAGGATTTTGACGCAGCAGAGCTTCGGCAATGTCTCGAGGTTCACGTTGAATCGTAAACTCCATGATTTGAGCTCTGGGCTGCAATTCTCCTAAGTTGGCGTACAAATAGCGAAGACCAAAAGAGCTGTGTGGATAAGACGAATTAAGTGTAACGAGCAAGATATCGGTGTTCATACAAAAGCAATCCTAATGCATGTTGAAAAAATAAGCGAATTGTCTTTGCCAACATGAGGACATTTTAGCTACCATTACTGTACGGTAATTTATTTTCAAAGGATTGAAATATGAAGATTGCCATGATGGCGCTTTTATTTGCAACTTCGACTGCGGTCGCGCATGTTGCACCTCTCGAGAACTTCGAAACAAAACCGATTCTTGCGGACCTCAATGATCTCCGCGCATTAAACATCCCGGTTCTTGCTAAGGATGAAAGAGTGGAAGTGGGCTACGCCCAAGTCACACCTCTGATGCTGCAACGAATTCAAGAGCGTTCTCACGCTGTTGGCAAATGCGGTGGCTTTGAAGATCTTAGCCAAGATACGTTTTTGCACTCTGCAGGCTTTGTAGGTTTGCTTGAGAATCTGTCTAAGATTCAAGAGAAGAACGATCTTTACGAGCGCGCTCCGTTTAAGGCTTTGGCACTTAACAAGTCCAACGAAATCGAAGCTGCGATTTCTGAAGTGAGTGAAAGCAATCTTCGCAGTTACGTACAATGGCTTTCTTCTTTCCCTAACCGTGCCAGCCGCGATTCCCAACCGAATAAGCACGTTGTTGAAATGAAGCAGCGTTTGGAAGCTATGCTGGGAAATGCCACGATTCCTTGGGAGATTTCAGAGATCCGTCATTCTTCGACTCAACAAAACACATTGCGTGTTCGTCTGGTCGGAAGCGAGCGTCCTAACGAGATCGTCGTGCTTGGCGGCCATTTAGATTCGATCAATCAGTCCTGGGGCGGAAATTCCAAAACAGCGCCGGGTGCGGATGACAATGCTTCGGGTTCTGCCAACTTAATTGAAGCTTTGCGCGTCCTCATGAATAAGCCGCAACCAAAAAGAACTGTCGAGTTCTTCTGGTACGCTGGTGAGGAAAATGGTTTGCTAGGTTCCGCGGAAGTGGCGAAACAATACAAAGCCGAAAAGAAAGACGTCGTTGCGGTTTTGCAGCTTGATATGACTTTGTTCGCTGGTTCTGGAGAGTTTGTTCTTGGCAGCATGACAGATTTCACCAGCGCCTGGTTACGTGACTATTTGAAAGCGCTGAATGAGACGTACATCCACGCTCGCATCGTGGACGATAAATGCGGTTATGGTTGCAGCGATCACGCTTCATGGCACCGTCAGGGTTACCCTGCGCTTATGCCGTTTGAAGCGACTTTCAGAGCAAGTAACAAAAACATTCACACAGTGAACGACGTTATTTCGCCAGAGTCGAACTTCAAACATTCAGCGATGTATTCAAAAATCGCTGTCGTGATGGCGATGGACTTGGCAAACAGCGAAGCTCGCCAACCTTACTAGATTCGCTCTAGTTTTTTGATACTGTTCTTTACTTCCTCAATCGTTAAATCTTGCTTGGCATCTTTTCTGCCAAGCAAGTACAACGTGTGTTTCCAGTATCCGGCTTTAGGCCCGATGACTGTGACGGCTCCGGATTGATATTCATCAAGCACGTAGGGAACCGGTAAAAAACCGACACCGGCTCCATCAATGATGGCTCTTCCGACGACCGACATAATATCGCTTTCAAAAACGACTTTCTTGCGGGCTTTGATTTCTTGAAAGAACAAATCCGTTTCATGGCGCAATTTCATTTTATAAGACGGAATAATTAAACCCCAGGGAACGGCGTTTAAGAATTCGAGGGCCGAGGTATTGCGGGAAATGCGAATTTTGAGATCTTTTAAATTCTTTGTAGAGACCATCAAATTCACCGGCATGCTTGCAGATGCCAACTCTTTTACGTCTTCGGCATAAATGGGTTTGTTTGTAAGAACCAAATCAATTTCTTCGCTGCGAAGCTGATTCACAAGAATCTCAGACGGTGCGGAACTGACGAAAAAAGTTTTTTCAATGCCGCGTTTTTGTTCACGGATCAGCGGACTTAAAAGGTCGGCGATAAAAGGTCGTTCAACTTGATCAGTGACACCAATGCGGATTCTTTGGCTTTGTTTTTCTGAGGGCGCGCGCAGGGATTCGGCAAACTCATTGGCTATGTCAAACATCTTCTTCGAATAGGCGAAAGCCCGTTCACCCTCTGGTGTCAGTTGCAGTTTGCGGCCCTTCTTTTCGAAAAGTTTTTGATCTATGGAATTTTCAAAAACTTTTAATTGAGAACTCAGAGAAGGTTGGCTGATATGAAGGTACTTTGCGGCGTTGCTGACCCCGCCTAATTTCGCCGTGACGTAAAAGTAATAAAGATGGTTGTAGTTAAACATAAAACTAGACCCCTTTTAACACGCCTTTTTCGGAACCTTTTTGGCACTGGTCTTATGCTGCACATCTTTAACGTGCGAAGACCACATCGTTTTCCACGAGGCGTCTAGGATTATATATAACTTAAAACTAAGTATGTCATCGAAATTATATATTTAACGAAATTGTTGTTCTCTACGATAATAAAAAAAGAATAGGAGGTAGATATGCAAACAGACATCTACTACAGAGACATCACTAAGACTGAAAATCTCGAAGACTATCTTATGGAGAAAGTTGAAGGAGCGGTTGAAGACTTCTTCAAATATGACAGTGGTGCTCACCTCACGGTGCGAGTCGAAACCGATCGACATCGTACGCAAACTCGTAAACCGAGCTATCTCTGTGAGGTCATCTTGAAACCTTCTCGTATGCGCACCGTTATTAAAGTGCAAAAAACGGACGAGAACTTCAAACGATGTGTGGCTAGAACGGTGAACGCGTTGAAAGTCATCCTAAGCAAGCGTTCTTCTAGAAAAGCTCAGCACGGCCGACATGATCCGATGCTTGAGTTGCAAACGACTCTTCCAGAGGAATGGGTCGCTTAACATAATTACTTAACATCCTGAAACCTCAAGGAGGTCTCCTGATGAAATTTCACAAATCATGAAGTGCGGTCCTTTTCCCATCCCTCCATGTATGGGCGCCTGCAAGAGGCGCCCTTTTTTTATGTCTTTTATTATCTCCAGTCCAATCGCCTTGCTCCGTTTCTGAAATCAGCGCACAAATTTACTCATGAATAAAAAAGGAGCGAGTATGTATATGAATTTGAAGCGCAGTTTTATTTCTAGTTTGTGTATTCTCGTTATGGCGGCCGTCGGCTGCACGACCAAAGATAAAAAAGATTCTTCTGCTTCGACGGCGACGTCAAAGCCAAGTGCTCAAGCGCGTAGTGTCGCCCAAGAGCAGGAAGCTTCCTACGTAGCAGAAATCGACTTTCAAAAAGGCTCTTCCACGTTGAGCAGCCAGGCCAAAGCAAAGTTGGATGAGACCATCAATAAGGCGAAGGTCTCGGGACGAATTGATGACGTCAAAGTTGTCACCTGGGCCGACAAAGTCATGCCACCAGGCAGCAGTAGCAGCTTGTCGAAAGCGGATCGTGACCTCGCGGATCGTCGTAACAAAGAAATCGCAAAGTATCTCAACGATAAAGAGGGCATGTTAGACGTTGATACTTACAGCATGGCGGAAAGACCGAATGCTTTGTCTCGTCTTCTGCAAACAGATGACGTCAAGATGAAGAAATCCCTCGAGGAAGCAGGTGTCGCAAAGACCGATGCAATGGGCGAGACCACGTCCAACAACGCATCGAAATCCATCATTATGGTCATCATGGAATAAACCCAAAGGAGACTCATATGAACAAAGATACTATGCAAGGCGACTGGAAGGTTATGAAAGGGAAAATCAAACAGGCGTGGAGTAAGCTGACAGACGATCAGATCAACTCCGCGGAAGGAAATTTGGACCGTCTTGAAGGCGAGATCCAAAAAACGTACGGACTTTCTCGCGAAGAAGCGAAAAAGAAGTACGGCGATTGGAAAAAAACTTTGAGCTAAATTTGCAGCCCGTCCATTGACGGGCTCTTTCTCTGATTCTGGAAAAGATTTAAAGAAAGGAAGTTCGTCAATGGCTACTCGATTTCGCAATAGATCCACAAAAATCCGTTATGCTGTCGTCGGCCTGGGACATATCGCGCAGAACGCTGTTTTGCCGGCATTTGAACACGCTAAAAACAATTCAGAACTCACGGCCTTAGTTTCCGGCGACGAAGAAAAACTTTCTCGTCTGTCGCGAGCATACGGTGTGGAAGATATTTTTACGTATGATGAATATCTCGAGCTGCTTCAGTCCGATCTTATTGATGCGGTTTACATCGCTTTGCCAAATCATCTGCACTACAAGTACGTTGTTGCAGCCCTCGAGTGCGGTATTCACGTCCTGTGCGAAAAACCGCTGGCGTTAAACGTGGACGAAGCTCGACGCATGATCAAGTCGGCCGAAAACAATGACTGTAAACTTATGACCGCGTATCGCCTGCATTTTCAAGAAGCTAATCTCAAGGCGATGAATATTGCGCGCTCAGGACAACTGGGGGATATTCGCTTCTTCAATTCTATTTTCACAATGCGGGTAAAAAATAGAAACATCCGTCTAGAAAGAGCCAAAGGCGGAGGTCCCCTTTACGACATCGGCATTTATTGTATCAACGCGGCCCGCAGTTTCTTTGGCGAACTGCCAGAGCAGGTTTTTGCCTTTAATAACAGAGGATATGACCAGCGTTTTAAGGAAGTCGACGAGATGGTTTCAGTGAATATGAAATTCTCTGACGGTCGCATGGGAAATTTCGTCGTGAGTTTTTCAGCGTCTCCTTTAGCCGTCTATGACGTCGTTGGAACGCAAGGCAGTCTGCGTCTGGAATCGGCGTATGAATATTACGAGGATATGGAAATGACGATCACGAAACCACCCGGAATCAAAGAGACCCGAACGTTCAAGAAGAGCGATCAGTTCGCGCCGGAACTTCTTTATTTCTCTGATTGCGTACTCAATGACCGAAACCCAGAGCCCAACGCCAGTGAAGGACTTTTGGATCTGATGGTAATTGAGGCCTTGCAACACTCATTGCGCGAAGGCAGACCGATTCGTATTCCCGCGTTCTCAAAAGAGGGTCGACCTACTCTGAGTCAGATGATTCGTCGACCACCTGTAAAAAAACCTATGATGGTCCATGTTTCTGGACCTTCAAGAGATTAACGGAGGAACACATGAAAACTATATATGAAGTGCTCGAAAAAGATCACCGTGAGGTTGAAACCCTCTTCGAAGAGATCGAAGATGCATTGGAAAATGACCGAGACATGGTTCCTGAACTCTTCGATACTTTGAAAACGGAACTCACAGCACATGCCAAGGCCGAGCAGGAAGTTTTCTATGAACCTCTTAAAGTCATGGCAGAAGACGAAGAAGGCCACGAGCTTTCCTGGGAAGGTGGAGAAGAACATCACGTCATCTGTCTTCTTTTAAACGAACTTTCCCGCATTCCTTTCGATTCCGATCAATGGGCGGCAAAGCTCAAAGTGTTATCCGAACTCGTAGATCATCACGTTGAGGAAGAGGAAGAAGAAATCTTTAAAGAAGCTAAAAAAGTTTTCTCAAACGACGATGCACGCCAGATGGCGGAAAGTCTCGAAGAATTGAAAGAGGTCTACAAAGGAAAAATCGACGAAGCCTTGGCAGAAGATGTTGAGCTTTTCATGCATCCGATGCTTTCAGAGCAGGGACGCTCTATGGAACAAAGATGAAACCAGAAAAAAATATATCAGGAAAGATTGGGTGGATTCTTCTATGGCTGATAGGCATTCCTTTGCCAATCTTGCTTATCCTTTATTTACTAAGAGGCTGCACGTAACAGCCCAAGTATTTGTCGATTTTAAGGGGCTTTCTGTTGCAGAAGGCCCTTTCCTTTTCTTAAGATAGTGCAAGAAAGTGGAGAGCTATCGACAATGAAGAAAGTACTTATTCTGAATGGCAGTCCTTCTGGAGATAAAGGCAACTGTGCGAAGTGGATTAAAAATATAACTCCGCTTTTGAAAAAACACTCGGCCATCGAAGTCGTGCATCTTGCAAAACACGGCTACAGCAAAAATCTGAAAAAGAAAATTTTAGATTCCGCGGGTTTGATCTTTGTCACGGGAACTTACTGGGACTCTTGGGGAAGTCCTTTACAAAAATTGCTCGAAGACATGACGGAGCTTGAGGCTTCTCCGGCGCTGATGGGAAAACCCTGTGCCGCGTTTGTGCTGATGCATTCCGTGGGCGGCAAAGCCGTGCTCTCGCGCTTACAAGGCGTTTTGTCGACGATGGGTCTGCTGATTCCGCCAATGAGTGGAATGGTTTATTCTTTGGTGTCTGACATTGCCCTTAAAGGGAAAAGTTCTCACGCTGAAGATTTCTGGCAAAAAGAGGACGCTGAACTGATTCTGCGAAACTTTTTGCTGGCATGCGAACTTGAAATCGCGTGGCACACATGGCCCGTCGACAAGAAAAATCCGAAACGCCACTGGCTCTAACTGTTAAGAGCCAGTCCTTTTCCCGTAAATCTGACAAGGGTTTTTCCAAGATTGGTCGCAACCGCCAACTCGCCAAAGTATTCCATGGCTTCCGAGGGTGTGAAATAGACAAAGATAGAACATTTTTCACCGGCCGGAAGTTCTTTAGGACAATTCGTTTTTGCCGAAAAAGCTGTTCCTTTGATCGCGACCTGAGAGAAGATGATCGCTGTCGTTTCCGGAGCGGTGATATCCAACACAGTATAATAAGTTTCTCCCACCGAGATATCGCCAAAACCGAACTGCAGTTTTTGATCCTCCATCGCCGGAAGAACAATTGGAGACCGATCTCCGGCATAGCTAAATAGTGAAGCGAAAGATGAAAGTAAAAAGACCGAATTTGCTTTCATGGCAATCCTCCCGAAGAAACCGTTATCTTCATTTTGTAGCGAGAGGACAAGCAGTCCTAGGCTAATCCATAAAAAGCAAAATTCGCTGTGTTATCGTTGTTGAATTGCAGAAAGCACGACGGAGGGAGAAAAAGAAAAGGGAGCGTTTCGGCTCCCTTAAACTTTTATAATTTGAATTCGACTTAACGACTAAGTCATCGCTTTTGTCAAATCACGCACTTTTTTAGCAGCGTAGTTCTCTGAAACGAAAGCCCAGTTTACTTGGCTCCAGAATGTTTCAAGGAATTTTTGACGAAGATTTCTGTAGTCGATGTAGTAAGCATGTTCCCAAACGTCAGCTACCAAAATAGGTGTTGGGCCGTTATTTGTGAATGGAACTGCTGCATTCGATGTAGAAACCAAGCTCAATTTGCCAGAAGCATCCGTGCAAAGCCAGATCCAACCAGAACCGAAAGTCTTAACACCACCGTCAACGAACTTCGCTTTCAACTCGTCCATAGAACCGAAGTCGCGTTTGATAGCAGCTTCAAGATCCGCAGACGGTTTTCCAGATTGACCGTTTGTTGTCATGCCGAACCAGAAGAAAGTGTGATTCCAAGCTTGCGCGGCATTGTTGAAAACACCGCCAGAAGAAGAAAGAACGATCTCTTCAAGAGATTTTCCTTTCAATGAAGCATCGGTCTCCATGAATTTATTCAAGTTGTCGATGTAGGCTTTGTGATGTTTGTCGTAGTGATAAGTCATTTGTTCTTCATTGAACAAAGGAGCTAATGCTGTTTTTGCGTAGGGAAGAGTGGGAAGTTTGAACATAATACGCCTCCTGTTTTGTTTAGTCCCAATTGAAACTATAATGAAAACAGGAGGCGGTCTATTAATTAAGCATTTTCGCCGAGCATCGTCTTGACGAAGGTAGGCAAAGAGAATGCGGCCGTGTGCAGGTCTTCGTTGTAGTACTTAAGACCTTTTGCCTTCGCGAATTGGCGCGCTTGGTCTTTGTTGAAGTCTTTTGCAGGGTGAGAAGAACCCTTAACACCGATTTGCAAGCTCCACATTCCTGATGGATATGTCGTCGCATGGAACAACATCGTGTGCACTTGAGGTTTTCCAAAAATCCCTTTAAGGCACTGATTAAGCTCAACAAAAGTGCCTTCATGGAACATTGGTGATTCGCCTTGAGTGATGATGAGGCCGCCCTCTTTCAGCGCATTCTTACAGTTCGTGTAGAATTCCGCCGTAAACAAGCCTTGAGCTGGACCCACTGGATCCGAACCGTCAACGATGATCACATCGTAAGAGTTCGGAGCCGCCTCTTTCACGAATTGGATCCCGTCGCCGATGATGAGATTCAATTTCGGATTGTTAAATTCACAAGCAATGCTAGGAAGATGTTCCTTAGAAGCGCGGACCACGGCCTCATCAATTTCCACCATTGTGACTTTTTCCACTTGGTCATATTTGAAAAGTTCGCGGATCGTTCCGCCGTCACCGCCACCGATGACTAGAATATTTTTCGCTTTTCCGTGGGCTTGCATCACAGGGTGCGTGATCATCTCGTGGTAGTGGAACTCGTCACGCTCTGTGCACATCACCATATTGTTGATCGCAAGAAATTTACCGTGAGAGTAAGAATCCAAAACGCGCACGCGTTGGAATGGATTTGTTTCGTCAAACAAGACGTCGCCGGTATAGCGCAAGGAAAGCGCCTGATTTTCGTCCTTATCTGTGAACCAAACGTTACGTTCGATTTGGAAACCTTTTTTAAGATCAAAAGAAGGCTCTGTGCGAAGGTGTTTTGGTTGGAAATCCGACTTTTTGATAACGTGAAGCGAACCACGGTTCATTTCGATCGCAGAGTAGTTAGCTTGGAAAGCTTTTTTCAAGTGTTCGAAAGAAACCCAAGGATCAACGGAATCGCCGCAAGTAAAAAGATCTACGGCTGCATAACGGTATTCAGGCCAAGTATGGATTGCGAGATGGCTTTCCTGGATCACCACAACACCACTCACACCCCACGGTGAAAAGTGATGAAAAGTTGAATTAATAACAGTAGCGCCGGCGATTTGCGCGGCCTCAATCATGCTTCTTTCAATCACAGAAACATCATTTAAAACCTCAGCGTTGCAACCACTGAACTCAACCAAAATATGACGACCTAAAGCTTTCAATTCGCAGCCCTCCCTGATAACCCTTTTTTGCGTTGTAAAAAAGGGGGTTCTAGGACCTTTTGAACCCCCTGACAAGGAAAAAAACCACTTCTAAAAGAGTTACTTAGAGCTTATTGGATTTCGTTAGAAACCGTCTCTGCTGCAAGCGGGATCGCTGGCGTTTCCGCAGCTGGACGGCGTGGGCGAGGCATCATGTCAAACTGACCGAAGCGATACGCGCGCAAAACCTCTGGAGTCAATGTATCTAGGAAGTTCGCGTATTCTTTTACAGTCACGCATTTTACTTCCGGCATTCCGCACACGGATCTGATGAAATCCTTCAAAGCTTCGCTGTAAGCGCCGCCATTGTAGTGAGCGAAACGGTGGCTCAAGCTGATCGGAGCACGACGACCGTAGTAGTTCAGGACAAAGTAGTTCATGTAGGAATCAAACATCGACTTCTTATATTGGTCTTTCTTAGCAACGTCTTCTTTGGCTTTAGAGTGCGCATAATAGAAGTTGTAATCCATACCCAAAACTCTTTTGCCGGTGCCGACAAGTTCGATCATTGGAATATTGATTCTCCAAACGTTGAACTTATCTTTTGTCGGCCACTGAGTCATTTCACCTGGAGTTGAAACGTCATATCTGAAATGGAACGCTTTCATTGCCGGCCAAAGAGCATCGTTCACGCCCAATGCGGGAGCACGGAAACCGACGATGTCTTTCTCTGTCAGTGCATAGCCTTGTGGATATTTGGAATTCGGAGAAATTCCGTTGTTAAAATAAGCGCCGAAAATGAAGTCATTGAATTGACGGAATTCTGATTCCCAATCTGTTTGCGCCCAGTTTTCACGGTGAGCATTGAAACCACCATTCGCCAAAGAAGCGATCTCATGGCCTTCAGCAAAAGAGTCGTTCATCAGGTTAATGCGTGAAGCGATACCTTGAGCACTTTCACCAAATCCGATCGCAGAATAACCGACATCATGTTTTGGCGGAGTGTAGAAGTGGCGATTCATATCGCGCAGGAAATAAACGCCACTGAGGAAGTAAGTGAAGCTGACCGGCTTACCGATTTTGCGCATTTCCGCTGCGAAATTGCGTGTTTCTTGCCAGCGGTTCAAATCCAAGCCGCCGTCATAGCTGATCATCACATATTGGGGAGGTCTTGCTACTTTTGTGCTTGGCTTTCCTGGAACTGCGGCCCACGCGGTTGCCGCTGTCGTAAGGGAAAGAAGAACTCCTAACGAAATACTTTGTAAACTTTTAGACACTGTTCACCTCTCAGTTAAGAAATTTAAACAATGCTAAACAGGACGTCCGTCGGGAAGCACTTTACTTATTTTTAATCTCGAAGCAGCAGTGGATTTTTTTGTCGTGAAAATCCTGGGGAATGGATTCTTCTGAAATGTCCTTCACCTTGTACTTCGACAAAACATTTTCAGAGATTTTAAATTTCCTTTTATTATTCGAGAAATAAAGCACTCCGTCAGGACGAAGCATTCGCATGCAAGAGTCGACGAGGAATTCCTGATCCCGCTCAACCTCAAAGGTGTCCTCCATTTTTTTCGAGTTCGAAAAAGTCGGAGGATCCAAGAAAATAATGTCATATGTGGGTTGTGCTTTCTGCGAACGCAGCCAATCCAAGACATCGGCGTTGATAAAGCTGTGCGAGCCAAGATCGATATTATTGACTTGGAAGTTGTCCTGAGCCCAACGCAGATATGTTTGCGACATGTCCACGCTGGTGGTTGTTGCGCCACCCAGCGCAGCGAAAACGCTCACAGATCCCGTGTAGCAGAACAGATTGAGGAACTTCTTGTCTTGTGCAGTTTTAAAAACTTTTTGGCGCATGGGACGGTGATCTAAAAACAGTCCCGTATCCAGATAGTCGTAAAGATTTACTTTTAAGTGCGCTTGCGTTTCGCGGACTAGGAAAGTTTGTTCTTTTGCATCCAGCTTCTCGTATTGTTTCAGGCCTTCTTGGCGCTCGCGCTTTTTGATGACGATGTTGTCGTCATTTGTTTTGAATAGCGCCTTTAGCGCCTCCGTTACATGCGGAAGATGATTTTTATCTTTGTCTTTGATGAAGTCACTTTTATCGTAAACGACGAAATGGTCTTTATAGATGTCGACAATGAACGGGTATTCAGGAATGTCACGGTCATAAAGACGAAACGCTTCGATATGGTTGCGCTCGGACCAGCTTTTTAGCTTCTTAAAGTTTTTTTCGAGGCGATTTTTAATCATGTCCATGGCAATGTCCTGGTTAGAGGACATTTTTAGACAATAAATCGCCATTATGGTATCAATTCCTTGATGTTGACGGAAAAAACGGCGGCGCACATAGCATTTTTACTCGATAAAGAGGGCTTTGACTTGGCTTTTGTAGAGTCAAAGGGGGTCGTCTATTATTCATATTTTCCGCGAAACCTTGCGGGACCTTCCTCTGCTGTGGTGAAGCTTCTGCAAGGCGTTTTTGACCGGTTCCTAGATCACAGTTTCTTTATTTTGCGCCAACGGATTTTTTCTACGGCTCCGCTTTCGGAAATGTGCCAAGGTATGGTGAAGGTGGTCGCGAAAAGAATCACGGGAAACATCGTTCCGCTCAACCCTCAGATGGATCTCGCTTTCACATATGAGCAAGTAGGAGCCGCAGACGCCGCTTTGCTGGAAGTTCAGCATCTAAATAAAGAAAATGCTCTGACGCTTCAAGAAGTTCGCGACTGGTTTCGACATCAGTCTTTGCACAATCATGAAGATCATTTAGAGGCCGCCACACGTCTGGCAGCCCATGTCCCACGCGGGGAGGTTCTGCATGACTTTGATAGGAATATCGCCGCGGTTCTTGTCGATGAAAAAGATGAGGTTCTTAGTTACGGAATCAATTCCAATTCAAAAAATAAAACGCTGCACGCGGAAGTAAACCTCTTGCAGCGCTATTTTAAGGAAACGGGAAAGAAGGTTCCCGCGGGGGCGCGGCTGTATTCAACTCACAAGCCCTGCAAGATGTGCGCAGGAATGATTTATCACTGGAGCGAGAGTCCGCAGAATTTGCAGGTTTACTATGCGATTGAAGAGACCGGCGGCCTTTCCCGTGAAACAGTTTTAGACCGCGAGAAAATCAATAAACAGCTTCGGACACGTCAAAAAACGAATTGATGGCCTTGATAAGGGTGTCTTTGCGAATAGGTTTGGAAAGATGCATGTCGCAACCGGCCTGCAAACTTTTTTGCACATCTTCAGAGAAGGCATTCGCCGTACAAGCGAAGATGCGTGCAGGAGTGCGCTTTTGTTCGTGCTCTAGGAGACGGATGCAGCGAGTGGCTTCATAGCCATCCATTCCCGGCATCTGTACGTCCATAAAGATAATATCGAAATGCTCGTTTTGAACTTGCTGAACGGCATCCACGCCGCTTTCCGCATAACTGATGTTATGGATAGTATTCTGAAGATAAATACCAAAAAGGTTGCGATTGTCATCGACGTCGTCGACAACCAGGATTTTAAGACGGCTGTTTGCAATATTGTGTTTAATGTCGCTCAATTTATATCGGCCTTGCAGAGGATTGTTCAAAGATGTTTTGCGTTCTGTTGTGACTGGCATCGTGACTGTGAAGTAGAATACGCTTCCAACTGCGGGCTCGCTTTCAAGCCAAATTTGGCCGTTCATAAGCTGGACAATGTTCTTTGTGATTGAAAGACCCAACCCGGTACCGCCATAGCGACGATTGGTTGCAGAGTCCGCTTGCGTGAATGGCAGGAAAATATCCTTAAACTTTGACTTATCAATTCCAATGCCCGTATCGCTGACACAGAAAAGAAGATTGCCGGGACGGGAGGTGCGATTCTTAGTCACACGAAGAGTGATTTCGCCGACATGGGTGAACTTGATTGAATTGTTGATCAGGTTCATTAAAACCTGGCGCAAACGATCGATGTCGCCAATAAAGAAGGAATCTACGTCGGGATCAATGTTCACTTTAAGCTGAAGTCCTTTTTCCTTTGCGCGGAATCCAAGAACGGCCACAAGATCATCCATCAGTTTTTGCAGCTCAAAAGGAAGATGTTTCAGTTCGATCTCGCCAGCTTCAACTTTTGAAAGATCCAGAATGTCGTTGATGATTGTCATAAGTTGATGATTGGCGCGTTGAAGAATTTCAACGAAAGAAGCCTGCTGATCATCCAGGGGAGTTTCAGCCAAAGTGTCCGTGATGCCGATGATAGAGTTTAAAGGCGTGCGAATCTCGTGGCTCATGTTCGCAAGGAAAACGGACTTTGCGTAAGTGGCCGCTTTTGCTCGCGCCGCTGTCGAGATCAATTCTTTATTTTTCTTTTCAAGATTTTCGGCGAGGGCTTTCTTTTCAGTAATGTCGACTGCCATCTTGATAATCTTAGTGATAGTTCCCCGAAAGTTTCTTACGGGAACGTAAGAGCCCTGAATCCAAACTTCTTTTTTGGCTTTCGTGATTCTTTTGAATTCACCGTTTTGTGGAAGGCCTTGAGCTAAGAGAGTCCATCTTTCTTGATACTCAAGTTCGTGTTGATGAAATTCCGGTAAGAAAATCGAGTGGTGTTGGCCGACAATTTCATTGAGTTCATAGCCCATCAAGTTCAAAAAGTTCTGATTCGCCCACAGAATGTGACCATTCACATCGAACTCGATGACTGCGTTGGAATCTAGCAATGCTTCGTAGGATGAGCGATTCATGGGATTTAGTTTTCCAGATTGTTTTATTTTAATAAAATTACAAAATGCAATGAGGATTAAAACTTTGTAATTGCGTCTCGCGAATCCTCGCTGATCTGACTCTCACTCGGATATAAAAGGAAAATTTGTTTTGTATGTTATTTGGCAAAAGCTTTCTTGTGCAAAGCTTGATTGCGAATCTGCAACGTTGGGTTCGCGACATGAACTCTAACAGTTTCACCTCGAAAATATATTTCTCGCGCGTGAGTTGAGAGAAAATATTTGAAAGGAGGAAGTTATGCCTATCAATCAAATTCAGGATAGCGACACGGCCAAGTGTATTAACAGCTGCTTGAGCTGCGCGCGCATTTGTATTGAAACTCTCTACTATTGTTTAGATCAAAAAGGTACGGCCTATTCCGGGAAACTCTTGGCACTCCTCCAATTCTGTTCGGATGCTTGCAATCTCTCTGCGAAGCTGATGATCGCGGAGTCTGAGTTTCACCACCAGGCTTGCGAGCTTTCGTTCCAACTCTGCGATACGTGCGCTGTCGAGTGTGCTCGTTACGAAGGTGACGATGTCATCGAAATGTGCGCCGAGGCTTGCAGAGACTGTGCGGAAGCGTGCAGAGGTATGGCAGGTATGACGGTCAGAATGCCTTACCATGAGCGCGTTGAGCGTGATCGTGGAATTGGCGCAAGAATGTAAAAATAAAAAAGGCCTTTTGGAAAACCAAAAGGCCTTTTTCTTTTTCTTTCTTAGATCGTATTACTTTGCTGCTGCAGCGGGAGTTTCGAACATAGATTTTGCGAAGAAACTCTTACGGAATGTACTCCAGTTTTGTGAACCAACAGCTGCGACACGCCAGAAGTAATGTTTGCCAGCTTCCAAACCTGTTGCCTCGAAGCTTGTACCTTTGTGGTGATAGTCTTGTGCCACAATCCATTTGAAGTTTGGATCTGTCGCTACTTCTACATGGTACTCATCCGCGCCGTTAACGGCTTTCCATTGCAAAGTGACTTTGTCGCTTTTTACCGTTGAGTAAAATTCTGGCGAAACAAGCTCTGGAGCTGAAGGCACTTGGCGTTTTTCAGCATGAGGTTGTTTTTCTGGGAAAAGTGCATTCATTTTTTCAGCTAGATTCCCGTGGCCACCACCGTGTCCTTTTCCTTGTTGTTCATGAGCCTGGTCAGCCAATGAAGGAGAGGTCAAAGCTAGAGTCAAAGCGAACGCAAATAGAGATACGAGGATCTTCATGATTAATTCCTTTTGTAAACGATGCCTTAGAAAGTAAAATAAAATGGGATTGAAGAAAACCCTCTTGCGCTTTTTGCTGGGGGGTGTTAGAAATCCACTTCGGTTTTGCGGATGATCGCTCTTGAGATATCGTAAGATGTTGAAATTAGAGAGGAAAGTCCGGACTCCATATGGCAGCGCAAGGGGTAACGCCCCTCGACGGTAACGTCAGGAACAGTGGAACAGAGAGAATGTCCAGGGCTATGAGCCTGGAGGCGGGAACGGGAGCCTCTAGGGGAGTCGCTGGAGTGAAAACAGCCAAACTCTGCGCGGAGCAAGATCAAATAGGGAGACATTAGTAGGACGGCCAGTCCGTAGTCTTCGGGTAAGATCGCTTGAGGGTGTCAGTAATGCCACTCCCAGAGGAATGATCATCTACGATTATCGGGACAAATTATGGGACCTGGTGATTGGGACAGAATCCGGCTTACAGCAAAACCGTGTTCCCGCCTTCTTTTCAGTGATACGCTAAGACCATGGAAAAAATGGCTTGGAATATCGAATCTGAATACTCTTCTTATAACTCTCCGGAATATCAAAAGGACTTCGACGAAGTTCTGCTTAAGACGGAGCATCTTGAAAAACTCATTAAAACAATCGAGCCTGCTCTGCACGAGGCGGATCATTCTGGTTCCGATCCGCAAGGGAATCAGACGTTGGAGACTATTCAAAAAGTTTTAGTCGAGAACGAAGCTGCTTGGGTTTTGGCGATGAATCTTGGGACCTATCTGAATTGTGTTCTTTCTGTGGATTCGTCTTTGAATGAGGCTCAGGGCAAGAAGTCGGAACTTAACAATCTTACTTCACGTTTAGCGCAAGCTCTGATTCCTGTGAGCAATTTCCTTAAACGTTGTTCAAACAGTTACATGGCGAAAGTTTTGTCGCATCCAGAGCTGCAAGCTGCGGATTTCAAATGGAATGAATTGCGCAAATTATCTTCTATTCTGCTTTCAAATTCCGAAGAGGCATTGCTTGAAGCCATGGGTAATTCCGGCAAACACGCGTGGGGAGATCTTTACACGAAAATCAGCGGTTCGATGCGCTGTCATCTTAAGTTTGCCGACAGAACCGAGACGGTGGGTCTGGCACAAGCAAGCGCGATGATTCGCAGTGATGACGAAAACACTCGTCGCGTTGCATGGCAAAGTATTCAAGAGGCATGGGGAGAACACAAGCATACGGGTGCGGCGATTCTCAATGCTCTTGCGGGTTGGCGCCACGAAGAAAATAAAAAACGCTCACGCACGAAGAGTGTGCATTTCTTGGATGAGTCGCTATTTCACTGTCGTATTCAGAAAGAAACTTTGGATGCAATGTTGACGGCTTGTTACGACAATCTTGAATCCACGCGCAAGGCCCCGCTGATGATGGCGAAGCTGATGGGCAAAAAAGCTCTCGATCCTTGGGATCTTCTTGCACAAAGCCCTGTTTCTGGCGGAAAGAAAGAACGCAATTACGAAGAAGGATTGCAGCTGATCCAGAATGCCTTCGCGCAGGTAGACCCGCAAATGTCTGACTTTGTAAAAATGATGGCGGAAAAAAGATGGATCGAAGCGCGCGTTCTTTCGAATAAACGTAACGGCGCTTATTGCACGGGCTTTGCGAAAAGACGTGAACCCCGCGTGTTTATGACTTACATGGGTTCAAACAGCGATGTTGCGACTTTGGCGCACGAGCTGGGGCACGCCTTTCATTCATGGGTTATGCGCGATCTTCCGCGAGCCCAAACCCGCTATCCTATGACTTTGGCTGAAACGGCAAGTATCTTTGCCGAGACAGTTCTTCATGATGTCGTGATCGAAGAAGCAAAAACGCGCGAAGAAAAAATCGAATTTGCGTGGGGAGAAATCGAAGGAGCAACGAGCTTCTTGATTAATATTCCAGCGCGCTTCGAGTTCGAGAATAATTTCTATAAAGCTCGCGAAAAGAAAACTTTGAGTTCCGATGAACTTATGCAGATGACGGATGAAGCCTGGACGAAGTGGTACGGTCCGACGTTAAGTCACAATGACAAAATGTACTGGGCAACGAAGCTGCACTTTGCAATGTCAGGAACCAGTTTCTACAATTACCCTTACACGTTCGGATATCTTTTCAGCATGAGTATCTACGCTCGTCGCGAAGAATTGGGTCAAAACTTTATGAAGACCTATATCGAAATCTTGCGCGATACGGGCCGCATGACGGCCGAGGATCTTGTGCAAAAACATCTCGGCGAAGACATCCGTCGTCCGGAGTTCTGGCAAAAATCCATCGACGTCATCAAAACGAAAATCTCCGCTTTCGAAAAATTGGCCTTTCAATAACTCACCACTTCCATGAAAGGTGCCAGGCCTGGCACCTTTTTTTCGTTATGGTGCGAATTTGAGGCTTTTGAAGAATGTTTCTGACTGCGACTCTGTGTCGTTCGAGTCGTGTTGGATCGTGATCGCCACGATGTCCATGTCAGCGACATTCTTGTCGGGGAAGGCCTTTTTGAGGTCTTCCGCTAAGTTGCGCTGGTAAAGCTGAGCTTTGCCAAGTTGATCCGGATTGTTCAGCAACAATTGTTTTGCTTCTGGAAGAGTCGCAACCACGACGTTCTTGTTCGAGTACCAGTTTTCAAAGATGTCGCCGGCCTTGCGATTTTCTCCAGGAACGGCGCCTGCGTAGTAGTAGCCGAACAAGAAGACTTTGTCGTTCTTAGCATCAATTGTCGATCTATCGCCGTTCGCGCGGCCGTTACGGATCGTAAACCATACTTGGAAAGCAGAATCGTCTTTTCCGGTTTTTCCTTTTACTGGATCAGCACCCGTTACATCCTTTGTTACCGCCATCTTCAACGACATCTTAGAGAAATCGAGTGGGGAGAAACGATACGCTAACGTCGTCATGCGAATAGAGTTGTTTTTACTTCTCATCAACGCCCAGTCTTTTTCACCTTCAAATTCGGAAGTGATGTAACCGAAGTCTTTGTTGTCGTCCAATCCACCTGGAGAGCGAGACTCATAGTTGAACTGGTGATCCATGCGGAAGTGAACCATGTTCGTATGCGCGTACTCGATGTTAATTCCCTCAGGCATGTTTTGCTGAGTCGCCGGAGAAACACGCACCGCCGCCATCACATCACCGAGCTTTGCCACATCCAAAACATTGTAAGGGTCATAACGAAGAGCCGATTGCGGAAGTTTCGTTTTTACTTCATAGCTGTCAGCCGGGTCGTTGATCTTCGGCAAGATCTGAAGGTTGAGTTCGTACGGCGTACCGTAAGGATGGAACTCGACAAGATTTTTGCCGGTAACGCTGAATTGTTCAACGACGCCCGGTGATTTCATACGGAAGTAGGTTTTGCTTTTCAAAGCGTTTGCGTTTGCAGCCGCAAGAATGACGTTGGTGTTCCACTCGAAGTTATTCTTGTCATTCTCAATATTAAGCTCAGCCAACGTGCTTGTCAGACCTTTCATGAACGCTTTTTGGTTGAAGCGAGAAGAAAGAATACCCGCCAAGTGGTCGGCATGGATTGTCCCAAGATCCACCGCTTTCAATTTCGCAGGGAATTTAGATGAAGAAACCGTCACAACACCGTCATTGTCTTCGTCAAACTGACCGATCAACTTCGTCGCTTTCATGAAGATGTGCGAATCTTCCGGAGAACTTTCAAAAGTCACAGAGAAGTAACGAGTCAAACCAGTCAAAGTTCTTTCGTTCTTTCTCCAGAATGCATCCATCGCGGTTGGAGTGATTGATTTTGAAGCTGTTTTCTCTTTGCAGATTTCCGGACCTTCATTTTCTGTCAATGCGGAAACCAATGCGAAAGGAACGTCCGTCGTGTTCAAAATGCTCGAACCGTGAAGAGGAGCCGCAATCGCCACCATTCCCTTCACGGAAGACGAGATAAAATGAGGACGCTTCAAGAAAGCGTGAAGCGTATCGACAGCACCTTTCGAGTAAGAGAAGAAAAGATATTTCGGAGCCTTGTGGCCGCGTTTTACACGGTCTTGGTAGTCTTTTTGGAGATAATTAAGAATGATATCGGCGTTAACATCACTCGCACATGTGCTTTCTACCGGCGGTTGGATCACGCGCAAACCCATCTCGTCGCTCAAGGCGCTCAGACCAAG
Source organism: Bdellovibrio sp. 22V (assembly GCF_030169785.1). NCBI lineage: Bacteria > Pseudomonadati > Bdellovibrionota > Bdellovibrionia > Bdellovibrionales > Pseudobdellovibrionaceae > Bdellovibrio > Bdellovibrio bacteriopascens. Next base: position 321,085 of record NZ_CP125854.1, on the reverse strand, counting down.
ACTGAAAATCTCTTTGTCGAAGATGGAGTTATAGATACCAGGCACATAAACAATTGTGACGTCGTCAAGTTTACTGTTGTAGATCTTCGTTAAAGGTGTCGGATAAATGCGGCCTTCAAATTCGGCTTCCTTAATTGTTTCTTTAAGAAGAGACTGCGCCGTCGAGATCTGCCCTTGTGACGTTGCCGTCAAAGATTTGAAGGATTTCGTTGCAGAGCTTTGTTTGCTAACCCATTGTCTTGCGAATTGCAGATCGCGTGTGTCAGGAAGGTAAGGTTTTTCCTGAATAACGATAGAGTTCTCAAGAAGGAACGGCATTTGGTACATTTTCATGACGGCTCTCTTTGCAGGGAGCACATAGCCTTTGATTTTATCGATGAAGTCTTCGCTCTTATTCAGATCAACATGCTGAAGATCGAGGTTTGCTGTTTTCTGATCCTGCAGCATGCCCACTTTTTCTTTAAGCTTTTCAATGCGCGGATCGTTCATAAGATTCTCGACAGAACCTGCCGTTAGAACAGCATCCGTCAGAGAACCAATGTCTTCCGGAGAAATCATTGTTTTCACATCAAACTTCGTCACGTCAAAATTCATCGGCGTCAGGCTGCGGCCCGATGGATCTTTAAACGGATCGAATTTGAAGGCGTCCATAAAGCTTTGAATCTCAGAAACCACGAAGTAAGGACGAGTGTCCGCCACGAATTTCGTGATGTGGCGGAAGATGCGTTGCTGGCTAAGGTCCTTAGCGTCCGTTCTGATACCTTTTTTGTAGTCCGTGATAACTTGTCTTAAAGCTTGATCGTTCGTGTTGTTATGTTTTTGTACGGCTTCAGCGAAAAGATCTTTTGCATCGACGCCGACGAAAGAAAGGATGTCTTTAGAGCGAATCTGCCCCGGAACTTTTCGTTTCGTAGAAGCCAAGAGCCCAAAAGACGAAGCCGCCGTCAAAGAACCATGCGTGCGGTACATCTTTGCAAAAGCACCCAGTGAGTTTTTGATGAATGTGCCATCTTTTGTTGTCAGAATGAAATCAGGGAAATCGAAGTTTCTTTCAGAGGCCGACTCGATGATACGATAGATCGCATCCGGATATTTTGACCCTTCAGAAGCTTTTTGTACTTGGGCCTCATCCATTGCAATAGGAGCGGATTTCGTCGAATGAAGATCCTTGGCGAGGAAAAGCGGATTGCCCGTCACTGGATAGTAAAAGTATTTTTTTGTTTGTTTGTCGTATTGAACTTTCGCCTCACCCCTTTGAGTGATCACAGTCATCAAAGTGTCGCGAGCGGAATTGCGGTTGATGTAAACCGCCATATCGAACCAGATTTCTTTACGGAACTCTTCAATAAGAGCCGGCATTTGTTTGCGATCATGAAGGTAAACAGGAGCCCACGAGCCCAGCGCCAACAAAGGCATGGCCACGTCTTTTTCATTTTTAAGCTGTTGAACGAAATTAAGTCCCGCGCGTTTAACCACGTCAGCGACTTCAACGCCTTCAAGCTCCACTTCCGGTTGGCCTTCGCTGAAACGGCCGATATTTCCGTGATCAGAGACAAGGACGATTTCAACGTCTTGACCTTTTTCTTTAAAGCCCTTCATAAGACGTTTTACTTCTGAGTCGACCGTTTTAAGAATCGGATAGAGGCGATTTAATTGTGTGTGCGCCGTAGAATCGACCGCACCGATGTAACCTGTCATAAATTTCTTAGGTTTCGCAGAGAGCAAATCGTCGACAACTGTTTTCACTTCCAATTTTGGAACTTCTTCTGTGGGGAAATACATCAAGGCTTCAACATAAGGATTGAAGAACGTATCGAAGGCGCCCATGTAATACTTAGGAAAAGCCAAACGACGATAATAATCGCGAGGGTCGCCCTGGATGGATTGAGAGGATTCGTCAAAATAAGTCGCTTCCACGGATTTGATTCTTCCTGCAGCTCCAAAGAGCTCTGCCGTGTTAGTAACGGTTGCCCAGGATAAATCCGTCATGGAAGGAAAAGGTGCGACGTGTGCGCCGGCACTGATAAATTCCTTAAAGAGACCTTGTTTTTGCGCTTGGAGGAAAGCGTAGTAACTGAAACCATCCACAGCCAACACAACAGTTTGGATTTGTTGGGCTTGCGTCGCCGCTTGTGCCTTTTTAGTCCAAGGCAATGTCAGAGCATGGGCAGGAGTGATAGAGCCCAAAGTCAAACTTCCGGCAATCATTCCTGCTGTAAAGATGCGGCCGTATTTAGATGGACGTTTCATGGAATACCTCCAACACGCAAAGTGTCTCAACCTGAATAGAGGCAAGGGGAGTGCCAAAGGCGATGCTATGGAAGCCTCTATATTCCAGGAGACTCCGGGAACAGACGGGAATTTTGTCTCAGGCTGAGATGAGTGACATTTCTTCGGCGATCCTGTCAAAACCATCGTCCTCTTGCTATTCCTTAAGAGTGCAGATAATTTCGAGAGAACGTGCGGAGCCGATATGACAATAGCTATTAAAATTGGAATGACAGTCGCTGCCATTGGAATGTGGTTGTTCACTCAGAAACTTCTGGGGCGTCGACAAATGAAATTCAAAGATCGTATCGGCGACGTTATTCACATGCTCACGGAAAAGTGGAGCCTTTATCTCAACAACTCTCCGCGTGCGGCGAATGGACTTTTAATTTCCAGTTCACTCGTCATAGATGCGGTAGGGATTTTTCTGATCGTACAAACTTTGTTTGGCGACACGGTTCGTCCTCTTTTAGCACTTCTCGTTTTATTTACGCTTCGTCAAATCAACCAGGCGATCACAGTACTTCCAACTCCCGAAGGTATGATTTGGCGCAACCCTGGAGTGCCTTCGATTTTTGTAACCTATGATGTTTCAAATGATCTGTTCTTTTCAGGTCACACGGCTTTGGCGGTTTTGGGAGCTTTGGAAATCGCGCAGTTGGGAGGCGGCATGTACATGGCTTTGGCGTGTTTCATTGTCGTTTTTGAAATCGCAACGGTGATTCTTCTGCGGGCGCATTGGACGATGGATGTTTTTGCCGGCGCCATTGCCGCGTTGTGGACTCATGACGTTGTGTCGCGTGTGGCTCCAGCCCTTGATGCGTGGATCGCTTCGCTTTAATACTTAATTACGATGAATGGTGTCTAAGAAAGTGGCTGACTTGCTTGATAACCCATTGGGGATCATTCAGGGTCAGATCGTGCCCGGCCTCTTCATGACGAACAAGAGGCAGATTCCAGGTCTTTGCGATTTTCTCGGAACAATCGGGATGTACGACTCTATCTTTTCCGGAGGATAACACTAACACCGGTGCCGGTGGCTGTGGTCTTTGTGGAATTTGTGACGCCAGCATGATTTGCCGTAAAAAGTTGATTGGTTTCACGGGATACTCTTGCCCACGCGGACCCCATTGCATCGCAATTTCTTGAATACGTTCTTTCGGCATTCCTGTTGTCGTCATCTCTAAGATCATTTGCTCTCGGCGGGAAAGGTCCTTTTGCATTGCGGACTTGAAGATGTGTTTCAGGGAATAAGGCGTAATACGTTTATAAAAAGCTGAGTTACTAAGACTGCAGTTAATAAGAACAATCGCTTCGATTTCGTCGGGGTGATGATGGGCCCACTCCAAAGAAAGCATTCCGCCCAAAGAAAATCCCATAAGGATCTTCTTTCCTTCGGCGGGCACTTGGCTGCGAAGAGCTTGAATGTTTTTTCGAACGCTAATGGGCGTATGGTGTTGAAAATGCCGCCCATTCCCCAAAATGTCGGCCGTGTGGAACTGATCCTGAGGAAAGCGCTCTTGCAACTGAGGAAGAAAATCCCACCAGTGAAAAGCCTCGCTCATAATTCCTCGGACCAGAACCCACTGCTTAGACACTTAAGCGCCTCTCATCTTAGCCAATTTTTGGAAAGCCGGACGATCCGCGCACATACTCATCCACTTTTGTACATGAGGGAAAGCAGCGATATCGAAACCCAATGCCTGGATAAGACTGACTACGGAAGCAACGTTAAGATCTGCAACGGTAAAGCGGTCTGCTGCCAAGAAAGTCGTTTTCGCAAGTTCGCCGTTTAGAACTTTCAAAAGGTGCGGAAGAACTCTTTTAGACTCTTCGATGATTTGATAGTTTTTCTTTTCTGTTGGAACAAAGATCTCTTGAATCAACCAGTTTACGGCAGGTTCTTGAAGTTCATTTAAAGCCCACAAGCTCCACTGCATAGACAGGCCTTCTTCGCGCGCCGTTGCTGGTGCTAACGGACTTTTTTCTTTTTTCGCCAAGTAAGTCGTGATCGCCATGGATTCCCAGATCACGAAATCGTCGTCAACAAGAACTGGCACTTTGCCGTTCGGATTGAGTTTCATATACTCGTCGCCTTTGTGCTCTTTCGCACGCATATCCAACGGCATCGTCTCATATTTAAGACCGAGCTCTTCAAGCATCCAATAAACACGGCCTGCGCTGGAGTTAGGAGATCCCCAAATTTTAATCATAAATACGTCCTTTCTAAGAGCTGGCGCTCGAGTAAAATCTTAAAGCAAAGTTCCAAAACTTATTGGAAAGATATATCAGGATGCCGGAAAGCACGACAACCCAAATGAACAAACCGAAGTTCGGTGGTTCTAAGATGGCGCGGGCAGGAACGCTGGCAATCACGCCAACAGGCAAAGCCGTCAGGATGAACCACTTAAACCACGGGACATAAATGGAATCAGGACGCATACCAAGGCGATAAATTTGATACCAAATAAACTGCAGATTTTCGGAGCGCGCAAAAATGACCGCTGTGGACGCCATAAAAAATCGCATCGCATACAGAGCCACAAGGCCGCAAGGGATCAAAACCAAAAGCCAAAACAGACGAGTCCATTCGAAATCAGAAAGCTGAGAGAGGCTATAGATAAACCATCCTGTGCCCAATGCCAGATTGCCAATCATCGCTGTACCAGCTTTTTGCAAACTGATCATAAATTGCGAGTTGATGGGTTTCGCGAGCAAGAGATCAAGATCTCCTTTGCGCACTTTTTCAGAAAACTGATCCAGATTTTCCGAGAGGATAATCATGTAAAGACCATCGACGACGAACATGATGCCAAGGAAAACGCGCATCTGTTCAAGATTCCAATCTCCGATCTTGGGAGTGTGCTGAAACAAAACTTCAAAGGTGATAATTTGCGCCGCATACCAAAAAATATCTGTGACGATCTTCGTAAGAAAGTTCACACGATATTCGAGATCGGCAATGAAGCTTGTTCTAAAAAGGGCGGCATAGAGTGAAAGATATTTTTTCAGGGTTGCCACGCTAAGCTCCCGTTCCCGTGTACACATTCACACCCTTACGCCACATATAAGCACCGATCAGATTCACGATTACGATACCGACAGTGACAGAGGTAAAAGCTTGATAAACAGAAGCGATCTCAAGACGTCCTGTGAGATAACCAACGGGAACGTACACGCCCGCACTAAAAGGCAAGGCAATCACCGCGCTTCGAAAAGGCTCCGGCATTAGATCCAGAGGAAAAAGTTCCCCGGTGAAAAGCCAAAGTGCGAGATTCTTTGCTCCCGTGATCGCATAGACTTTGTTCAAGTAAAAGGCGCCGGCCGCAATCACGAAGCTGATCGAATGGACAAGAATCAAATAGTAAAACTCTAAAGCAAACGCGAGCGGCAGACGCTCAAACTTTGTCGGCAGTTTAAAAATCATAACAGCCAAAAGAGGAATCATCATAGAGACCAGAGTCGTAATAAATTTATAGCCCATCAATTGCGAGAAATAATATTCATAAAAACTCATCGGGCGCACAAGCAGGCTGTTGACGCTGCCAGAGTCGATCTCTTGAATCATGCGGTATTCGTACATCCAGCTTGTGCAGATACGCGCAAAGAAAGCTCCCCAAAGCGCGTAAGACAAATAGAACTCGCGACCGAAACCGTTGATTTCGGATGTAGCGGCGCCGGCAAACACGGCGAACCACAACAAGACCTCAATGCCCGTTGTGAGAGTCGGCTGCACAACGGCATCGACAAAATAATTTAGACGGTATTCCAGATTCGAAACAATCGCGAGCTTAGCGAACGCGAGATTCCGTTTCCAAAAAACGGCGAATGACGTCTTCAAAATCTACCTCTTCATTTTCAGCCAATTCACTATTCGACTTCGCTACGAATTCAGGAACGGTGCCCTGATAGACGATGTTGCCTTTGCTGATCAAAAGCAGTTTGTCGGCGAGCTTTGCAATATCGTCCATGTAGTGGCTTGTCAGAATCACAGTTGGAGCCTTCTCTTTCACGTACTCATCCAAAAATTCGCGGATGGTTTCTTGCGCGACGATGTCGAGACCAATGGTCGGCTCATCCAGAAAAAGAATTTTCGGTTCGTGCAAAAGAGATCCAATGATTTCCATTTTCATGCGCTCACCCAGGCTCAGGCGGCGCAATTGCGTGTGCAGCACGTGCGTGCACTGAAGCATTTCCGCCAAGTGCTCTACACGTTTGCGAGCTTGAACCAAATCAAGATCATAAATGCGCGCAAGCAAAGCGTACGAATCGGCAGGTGAGATATCCCACCACAACTGATTTTTCTGGCCCAGCAAGATACTGATCTGACGAAGAAAGGCGTTTTTTCTTTCCCATGGTTTAAAGCCAAGTACGATCGCTTCACCGCTTGTGGGCGTAACGAGACCCGAAAGCATTTTCAACAGCGTCGTTTTGCCTGCACCATTGGCGCCGACAAGTCCGACAATTTGTCCTGATTCAATTTGCAGAGTGGTTTTATCAAGAGCGACTTTGGAAACGTACTTGCGATTCACGAAGCCCTTCAGGGAGTTTACGAATCCTTCGGGCTTCTGATAACTTTGATATACACGGGAGAGGTCTTGAGTTTCTATAACAATCGCCATGCAGGCGACTATAGACTAATTTTGTACAAAAGAAAACTCAGCGTAACGTTCTTCGTCGCTGAAGTATGTTTGCGTATCGGCAGATACATAGCTGCCCTCAACAATTCGCCCTTCTTGGCAGCCTTTGAGCGATTCGCGTTTGCCGTTGAAGCCGCATTCGCCAGTGTACCAAGCTTTTTCAGAGTACTGAATTTTAAATCCGATCAAAGCGTTGCCTTTGTAGAAAGCAAGAACGCTGTCCAAGCGTGTACGGCCTGAAGCATGGTAATCACCTTCAAGAATCGTATCGCCCCAGATTTGCGCTTGCGCCACGGCGATTTCTTTCAGTGCCGCTTTTGTCGCCACTTCGATTTTATTGATATTCATTTTTTGATCGTAAACGACCACTTCAGAATAAGGCGTTTTGCAGGGTTCCGTTTGGCATGCGTGCTCGTAGTGAGCAGCTTCTTCGTAGAATTTATCGCCATTGGGACCCATTTGATCTGCGAGGGCTGATGAGGAGATCAAAAGACCCAACAATGCTGCTGCAGTAGTTTTAAGAAACATAGTGACCTCCTTCAATGGAAAGACTATGCGCCTAAAACGAGAAAAATTTTAATACATAGAGAATAAGTTATTATACAAAAAATGAATCATAGGAAAACCTCTGCCAGAGAGGCTTTCCGGGAAGCTCGTCGGTATCCGTTATTGCAAACGGAATTCCGCTGTCAGCGGCTTGTGATCGGAACTGTTGATGTCATGATGAATATTCGTGTCCACAGTCGTCAATCCGCGCACGTAGATATGATCGAGTTTCAGGCGACGGTTGTCGTTTTTGAACTTCAACTTTTGCAAACCCAAGGGATTGAGAATCTCGTCCAAATAGGCAAGGCGGTCCTGATTCCAAGAATTAAAATCTCCTGCAAAAATGACGGGGCCTGTATGTTTCTTCAAAACGGCCGCTACTTGCAGAATTTGTTCGCGATTGAGTTTGTTTTGCACGAAGTTTAAGCCGTGAATATTCGCGATCAGCAAAGTTTCTTGGGAGTTTGCAATCACGTATTCATTCAAAATCACCATTTTGGGAGTGTTGGCGATGGGTTCTCGGCCTGGACTGCGCAGGAATTGCACGGAAAGAGGCGTGGTCAGGCCACCATTCATAACTCCGGTCGCATCTTTGCCGTCCAAAAAACTGGTCGCGAAATCCCAGCAGAAATCTTTCTGACGAAGAGCGATGGCAGGAACGAAATTATCAATCATCGACTCTTGCAAAAGAACGAGGTCCGAGCGGGGAGTGAAGATCTCGAAATCGCGAGCCCAGTCCGCTTTAGCTTCGCCTTTTTTGATATTCCAGACGAGAACTTGAAAATGTGCCGGAAGATATTCCTGGTGGCAGGTGCCGAATTGGGTGAGAACGTCTCTGTCGTCGGGGATGGTGTATTTTGCATGAACGGTAACGGTTGTAAAAAACAACAGTGCAGAAACGGCCCATCCCTTGAGCATAAGACTCTCCTTAGATTTTCTTTTCGAGAACGACGAACTCCAGTCCTTCGACTTTAGGAATTCCGAAACGTTCATCTCCATAAGGGAAAGGTTTCTTTTCCCCGGTGTTGCGGAAACCGTGTTTTTCGTACCAAGCGATCAACTCAGTTCGCTGCACGATCACCGTCATGAAAATCGTAGTACAGTCCCAGAATTGTGCAAGAGCTTCTGATTCATCTAAGAGCATTTTTCCGAGGCCTTTTTTCTGTAGGGTCGGGTCCACGGTGAGCATGCCGAGATAACACTTTGTTCCTTGTCGTTCTAGGTGAACACAGCCCAGGAGTTTCCCGGTGTCATCGTCTTCGGCAATGAGTACAATCGAATCATCTTTGTGAATTAGTTCCGCAATGCCTTGGGAGTCTACACGTTGTCCGCCCAGCAAATCCGCTTCCGTCGTCCAACCCTTTTTCGAGCTGTCCCCGCGATAAGCCGAATTCACAAGCTCCACAAGACTTTCCACATGACTCTCATCAGCCTGAGTAAACTCAATATGCATACGTCCCCCCAAAAAGGTGCCTGCTTCTTTTTTCTGGCTACAGCGCGCAAATGCCGCGCCATCGCCAGAAAAAAGAACCAGGCACTTTTTTTTAAGATTTTTTGGTGTAGATGAAAAGTTCTTTTCCTTGGCGGCGTGGGATGGATTTTTGCCAGCGGCCCCAGAAGATGGGCTGATAGCTGGATTTTAATCTTTGGCGAAGTTCCCACTCGCTGCCTCCGTAAGGAGGGCCTTGGCGTTTTTCGAATGTGAAGAAGACGCCCATCAAATGTCCGCCAGGGGCGAGAACGCGGTTCCAGATTTTCACAAGATCTTGGCGTTTTGCAGGATTGATCGCACAGTAACAAGTGTGTTCGAAAACAAGATCGAATGCCTGATCGAAATCACGCGGAAGTTTAAATAAATCGGATTCGACAAACTTAAGATTAGGAATGTCGCCGTAGTTTTTGCGCGCTTTTTCCAAAGCCAATGGAGAAATATCGACAGCCGTTACAAAATGTCCCGCCTTCGCAAAGAAAGCGGCGTCATGACCTTCGCCACAACCCAAAACAAGCACGCGACAAGGAGAGATTTTCAGTCGCGGCATCATGTCTTTCAAGGCCTCGGCAGGCTCGCCAAGATTCCAACCGGGATTGGCTTCCGTTTCGTAAATCTGTGACCAGTATTGTTCTTTTTCAACGTTCGGATCGGCGGGCCAATAGTTGGGAACGTCGTAAATTTTGCCATCGTATTCGACGAAGTCATCGCCGTATTCATCAAGCAAGTTGAAAAACTCCGCTTGAGCTTTTCGGGAAAAAACAAAAGGAATTTTATTTTCCGTGTAACCGTGAAAACGATCCCACTCATCAAGAGAAAGAGATGCCAATTCAAACTTGTATTCGAGACCGTAAGGAAGAGTCAGAGACCAAACACCGTCTTCAACGTGGACCTGTTGGGCAATGTAAGGCTCGTCAAAAGCTTCGACGATCACAGGTGTAGCGCCGATGGTGCTGAGGAGAGTTCCGCCCTCGTGAATTTTTAAATTTTGCAGAAGTTCTTGTCCCACAAGAGGGTCTTGAATGCGAACCTCGCGGCTCAGACCATAACCCTCTTCATCAATTTGGATGAATTGTGTGGGAATAGGCATATTACTTTTGAGGTGCGGCTGGAGTTTCCGCAGGAGTTTCAGTTGTTGTTGGAGCTTCGGCCGGTGTTTCTTCGCCCGGAGTGATTGTCGAACCTTCTGTGAAAACGACGATGTCGTTCGTTGTTTTTACAGATTGCAAAGTCCACTTGTCCACATTGGAGTCCTCAGAGAGTTCACGGTGAAGAACCGCTTCGCCTTCAATAACTTGCTCAAGGGCTTCACCGGACTCAGAAATATCGACGAACTTGTAGGCAAATACCGCGCGAACCTTGTTATCAGCCAAAGTTTCAGTCCAAAGTCTCATGATCGAAAGTTCTTTAGCATTCGGCTTTTTCACAGCTAAAGTCTGCTGAATCAACTCGGCCAATTTCGCTTGAATGCCGGAGTGCGTCTCAAATCCTACTGCCTCCGACGTGTGAATCACGTTCCAAGTCCAACCGAGGGCAGCGATGAAAACAACGAGACTAATAATTTTCTTCATTTCTAGAGTCCTCTCTCCATTTACTCAGTGTGATAAAACTGACATCCTTATCCGAGCATGATATTTCGTTTTTTTCAACATCAGTGCGAGAGGATATCTCATGAACCAACAATGGCTGACAATCTTAATGTCAAAGGGGATTGAGCTGGAGCAAAGTCTGCGTCAGCAACTGCAAAGTGCGAAACAGGAATTGAAGTCGCAACTTGAAGAACGAGGCATTCGCTTGAGTGCGGCGGATTTGGCGGCTTTGCTCGAAGAAGTTTCTCCGAAGGCCTCTCATGCTGCGCTTAGTTATGCGCTCGATATCGTCCGTCCTTTTTCAGCGGGCATGGGGCTGAGAATTTCTCGTCTCTCTGACACGCAAGTCGAGATGGTAGTTCCTGCTCGCACGCGCAATATGAGCGAAGCCAATGTCATGCACGAAGGGGCGTTAACAACAGCGTCTATCGAGGCGGCCAAGCTTTTGTGGATGCGCCACGCTCCCATTGGTCATTTCGAAATCAATGTCGGTAAAGTTGAAGCGGAGTTTTTTAAAACTCTGAGCAGTGAATGCCGCGTTCGAATGGAGCTACCGGAAACAGTTCGGGAAGTTGTTTTGGCGGAACTGCGCGATCGCCGCGAATCACAAGCGGGCGCAGAATTGAAGATCTATGATGAAAACGAACAGGCCATTGCAGAGCTTCGTTTGAATTTGAATTTTAAACATACTCCGGCGCTGGCGGGACAACACGAATAGTTCGGATCAAGAAAGTTTTATGGAAATCTTAGAAACGCATATAGATACAAACTCTCAAGACTTCAAAGCCAACCGCGATGCGATGATGAACATCGTCGGCGAATGGCGCGAACGCGTGAATTTGGTCAAACAAGGTGGCGGAGAGGATGCGACAAAAAAACACAAAGCGCGCGGCAAACTGACAGCGCGTGAACGTATCGAAGCTCTTGTCGACGGTGGAACGGCTTTCTTGGAGTTTTCAACTCTGGCGGCTTGGGATATGTACGAAGGACAAGCTCCGGGGGCGGGTGTTATCACCGGCATCGGTGTTGTTCACGGTACAGAGTGTGTGATTGTTGCAAACGATGCGACGGTCAAAGGCGGAACATATTTCCCGATGACGGTGAAAAAACATCTTCGTGCCCAAGAGATCGCTTTTGAAAACGGCCTGCCTTGTATTTATCTTGTCGACTCTGGCGGAGCGTTCTTGCCGATGCAAGCGGATGTCTTCCCAGATCGCGATCATTTCGGAAGAATTTTCTACAATCAAGCACGCATGTCCGCAGCGAACATCCCGCAAATCGCGGTGGTGATGGGTTCGTGTACAGCCGGCGGAGCCTACGTTCCGGCGATGAGTGATGAAACCGTGATCGTCAATGAAAACGGTACGATCTTTTTGGGTGGACCTCCACTGGTGAAAGCGGCGACGGGAGAAGTTGTCGACGCGCAGGAGCTTGGCGGTGCGAAAGTGCACTGTGAAACAAGCGGCGTGACAGATCATTTTGCGGAAGACGATGAACATGCGATTGAAATCACGCGCTCTATCGTTGCGCACTTAAACCACAAACGGGTTGTTCAACTTAGAACAATGCCTGTGGAAGATCCTCTTTACGATGCGCAAGAGCTTTACGGAATTATTCCAAAAGATAGTCGTGTTCCTTTTGATGTGCGCGAAGTGATTGCGCGTATTGTGGACGGCTCACGTTTGCATGAATTCAAACCTCTTTTTGGAAAAACTTTGGTGACGGGTTTTGCTCATATCTGGGGTATGCCTGTCGGCATTATTGCCAACAACGGCGTTCTTTTCAGTGAAAGCGCGCAAAAGGCCGCGCACTTTATCGAGCTGTGTGAACAGCGTGAGATTCCTTTGATCTTCTTGCAAAACATCACAGGTTTCATGGTCGGAAAGAAATATGAAAATGAAGGTATCGCGAAACACGGTGCTAAAATGGTGATGGCAGTTTCCAATGCCCATGTTCCGAAGTTCACGGTCGTCATCGGGGGATCTTACGGCGCCGGAAATTACGGAATGTGCGGAAGAGCCTACCAACCTCGTCAATTGTGGATGTGGCCGAATGCGAAGATCAGCGTCATGGGCGGCGAGCAAGCGGCGAACGTTTTGTTAACTGTGAAGATGGATCAAATGGCGGCGAAAAAACAAACGATGTCTGCCGAAGAGCAAACAGAGTTCAAACGTCCGACATTGGAAAAGTACGAAAAAGAAAGTTCCGCGTATTATTCATCCGCTCGTCTTTGGGACGACGGAATCATTGATCCGGCAGACACTCGTCGCGTTCTGGCTTTGGGAATTGCCGCGAGTCTTAACAAGTCTTGGGGAGAAAAATCCCAAGGCGTCTTTAGGATGTAGCCATGTCATTTGTTGTTGTTACAGAAATGAACCACGTCGCCTATGTAAAACTAAATAGGCCGGAAATGAGAAACGCGTTTAATCCCGAGATGATCGCGGAACTCACAAAGATCTTTCAAGACTTTCAAACACGAAAAGATCTGCGCGCTGTTGTTCTACAGGGCGAAGGCAAAGTCTTCTGTGCGGGAGCGGATTTAAACTGGATGAAGGAAATGGTGAATTTTTCTTTCACTCAGAATCGCGATGATTCGATGAAGCTTTTTACGATGTTTGAGGCGATGGCTTCGTGTACTTTGCCGGTAATAGGTCATATTCACGGCGCCGCTTTCGGCGGAGCTTTAGGTCTGGTCGCCATCTGTGATGAAGTGATCGCGGAAGAGGGCACGCAGTTTTGTTTTAGCGAAGTGAAGTTGGGAATTGCACCGGCAGTCATCAGCAGCTTTGTGAATCGCAAAGCGGTTCCCGGAAAAGTTCGTCCTTTGATGTTGTCGGGGATTGTCTTTAATCCTCATATCGCGCAACAGGCAGGCCTTGTGAACGAAGTCGTTCCGCAAGGAGAAGGTCATACAGCCGTACAAAAGGTTTTACACAACTACCTGCAATGCGGTCCCGAAGCTGTTCGTGAAACGAAGAAACTTTTAAATGATTTGAATTTTATGACGTGGGGTCAGCAAAGGGATACGACGACAACATTGATCGCTGAACGTCGCGCCAGTGCAGAAGGACAAGAAGGTTTAAAATCTTTCTTGGAGAAACGCGAACCCACATGGAGATCTCAATAATGGGTAAATTTACTCGTATCGCCATTGCCAATCGCGGTGAAGTGGCCGTTCGTATTATTAAAGCGTGTGAAGAGCTGGGCATTGAAACGGTTCTTTTGCATTCCGAAGCCGACATCAACACTCGCGCTTACAGAATGGCGACAAAAACGATCTGCATCGGCCCAGCCCCGACGGCTGAAAGTTATTTGAATATTAAAGCCAATGTCGACGGTGCTTTAGCGGCGGGTGCGCAAGCGATTCATCCAGGATTTGGTTTTCTTTCTGAAAACGCGGATTTCGCTGAGGCCGTGCAGAAAGCAGGTTTGACGTTTATTGGTCCCTCCGCGGAATCAATTCGTTCTTTGGGTGACAAGGTTCACTGTAAAGATTTGGCGAAGCAAGCGGGTCTGCCTTTAGTGCCAGGCTATCAAGGTGAAAATCAAGATGTGGGGCACCTGATTCAGCAAGCGGAAAAGATCGGTTACCCTGTGATTGTCAAAGCTGCTGCCGGGGGTGGCGGTCGCGGCATGAAACTTATTAAATCTTCGACAGAGGCCAAAGAGCTTATTGAGTCCGCGCAAAGGGAAGCTCAATCCGCGTTTGGATCTCCGAAAGTTTTTTTGGAAAAATATTTGGATCGCGCAAAACACATTGAGTTCCAGGTATTCGGTGACAGCACGGGAAATGTTCTGCATTTCTTCGACCGCGAGTGTTCCGTCCAACGTCGTCACCAAAAAATCATTGAAGAAGCGACATCACCTTCACTGACAGAGGATCTTCGTCGTCGTATGGGTGAAGCTGCTTGTGCTATTGCGACCATGGGGAAATACAAAGGCGCAGGAACTGTTGAGTTTCTATTACAAGATGGGGAGTTTTACCTTCTTGAAGTCAACACACGTCTGCAAGTAGAGCATCCCGTGACTGAGGAAGTTTTGGGTGTGGATCTGGTAAAAATGCAGATCCTGACGGCGCAAGGCGAATTCGTCCATGATCCAAAACAGATTCGGGCGCCACGCGGCCATTCCATTGAGTGCCGTATTTATGCGGAAAATCCTTACATGGGAGGCGTTCCTTCAACAGGTCTCTTGGGACATGTCGAGTGGCCGGAAGGACCGGGCCGCCGTTATGAATACGGTTTTGACTCGGGCGATACGATTACTCCTTACTACGACCCAATGATTGCGAAAGTGATTGTTTGGGACGAGTCCCGTCCTCGTGCGATTCAAAAGATGATTCGTGTGTTGAAAGACGCTGTCGTTTTCGGTGTGCACACAAACATTCCTTATTTGATCGAAATTCTGTCGCACAAAGAATTTGTGATGGGCACAATGACAACGCGTTTTATTGAAACTTATTTTGCCGATGCTTTGAAAGAACCCGCGTTGACTGAGATCGACAAGAAAGTCGCAGAAGGGGCTTTAGCGCAACTTCGCGGCGGAACTCCGGAGTCCGTGAAAGCATCCACATCTCCTTGGTCTTCTTACTGGAGAGGTATCTAATGGAAGTCACAGTTCGTATCGACGGTGTTGATCACAAGGCGCAGGCGCAGTTAATCAAGGGAACTTTGTGGGTTCATCATAATGGCCGTACTTTCACAATGGACACAGGTTCAGGACGAAAGTCGCGCAAGAAAGGTGCTGGTGGAGGTTCCTCCGATCAGATTCTGGCGCCAATGCCTGGTAAGGTGACGAAGATTTTACTTTCTCCGGGCGCTAATGTTGAAGCAGGGCAAGCCGTTCTAGTGATGGAAGCAATGAAAATGGAGTATACTTTGAAGGCAGAGATTGCCGGAACGATCGACGCCGTGACATGCGTGGTGGGCGAACAAGTGGCTCTTGGAAAAAGCCTCGTGAAAATCAAACCAACTGCCGATAAATAAGTGCTATGAAAAAGTCAGTCGTGATTGTGGAAATGGGATTAAGAGATGGCCTTCAAAACGAAAAAACCGTTTTGGATTCCGACACGCGCGTGGAATTTGCGCGACGACTGATTGCTGCGGGAACAAAACGTGTTGAGATCGGAGCATTTGTTTCCCCGCAATGGGTTCCGCAAATGGCAGGCACGTCCGAAGTCATTCAAAAAACTTTTACTTTGGTGAAGTCGGGCGTGATTCCAAAAAAGACGGAATTTTCCGCCTTGGTTCCCAACGAGCGCGGAATGTTGGATGCGATCCAAAGTGGCGTGAAAGAAGTTGCGATCTTCGCGGCCTGCACGGAATCATTTTCTTTAAAAAATATCAATTGCACCATTGACGAAAGTTTCAAACGCTTTGAGCCAGTCATGGCATTGGCAAAAAAACATAAAATCAAAGTTCGCGGATATCTTTCAACGTGTTTCGGTTGTCCGTTTGAAGGAAAAGTTCCTGAAGCCAAAGTTATTAAGCTTGCTCAGCGTATGCATAAACTCGGCGTTTATGAAATTTCCATCGGTGACACAATCGGTGTCGCTGACGTGGGACAAGTTGAATCGCTATTCCGAAAATTAAAAAAAGTGGTTCCGGTTAAAAAACTCGCGGGACATTTTCACGATACGCGCGGACAAGCTTTGGCCAATATTCTTGCGGCTTACAAGCTTGGGATTACTGTTTTTGACACAAGCCTTGGGGGCTTGGGTGGTTGTCCTTACGCACCTGGTGCGACGGGAAATGTGGCGACGGAAGACGTCGTCTATATGTTCCACGGCATGGGTATTAAGACGGGTCTGAACCTTCCTAAGCTGCTTGAGATCAATCCTTGGATAGCGGAAAAGATTCAGCATCCTCTTCCTTCTAAAGTGGGCAAAGTCGGAACACTTAAACCTCTTGGTAAAGTGACTCGAACTCCGTCTGTGAAATAGCAGATTCAGGAAAGTCTTCGCTGCATGTACTCTTAGGTATTATGCCGCGATCGCAGGATGACTCCATTGAAAAGAAAGCTGAAAGATATGAAACCATATTCAAATCGGATATGGTGGGTATTCTTTGTAGTGATCTCGACGGAAACATCCATGAAGCGAACGACTACTTTCTTAAGATGGTCGGCTATTCCCGCGAAGAATTTAAAGAAGGCAAAATCAATTGGATGGATTTGACCGTTCCCGAAGATCGGGATCGCAGTCGAAAACTTGCCGAGATTTTGCGCGACGAAAATAAAATCCACTCCTTCGAAAAAAGATATATCCACAAAGACGGCCACATTGTTTACGCGCTTGTAAGCCCGACACTCTTTCGGGACGGCACTTTTATCACCTTGGTCTTAAACATTTCCCGCCGCAAAAAAGTCGAAATGGAGTTGGAGAAGGCGAACAACCTTTTGGAGGAACGTGTTGCAATGCGAACCCAAGAGCTGCAAAGATCCGAGGCTTTTTTAGAGGCGATCTTCGAAAATAATCCCAACATGATTTTCGTTAAGGACGCCAGGAACCTGCGTTTCGTTCGTTTTAACAAAGCCGGCGAAAATCTGATTGGTGTGCCTCGCTCAGAGATGATTGGTCGTAGTGACTATGATTTTTTTCCTAAAGACCAAGCCGATTTTTTCGTGCAAAAAGACCGCGAGGTGCTGAAATCCCCGCAGGGAGTGGATATTCCGGAAGAACCCATAAAGACAGCTTCGGGGACGCGCTACTTACACACAAAAAAGATTCCGGTTTTTAACGAATCTGGAGAAGCCGTTTATCTTTTAGGAGTTTCCGAAGACATCACCGAAAAAAAAGAAGCCGAAAATCAAAAGCTCGAGTACCTGCAGGCGCAAATTGCACGTCAAGAGGCGGAAACGCGTGCGGCGCAAATGAGTTTTCTTTCGGAAATTACGGGAATTTTGGCTGAATCATTTGATCAGAAAAAAATCCTGGAGTCTTTTTGCAAAAAAGTGTGCAGCTTTCTATCGGATATTTGCATTGCCGATCTTCTGAATGAAGAAGGACTCGATTTTGTTCATCCTGAAATCGCCGCGAAGGATCCCAACGAAATCTCTGTTTTAGAGGCCTGGCGCGATCGACACACGCCTCGTTGGGACGCCTCTGAAGGCATAACCAAAGTTGTGCAAACAGGTGGATCAGAGTTTTATCCCGAGCTCGACGTGACAAAATTTCTTACGGAGTCTTTCAGTTCGGATGCAGCTGCGGAGAAACGGCAAATTGCCATTAAATCCTTGATGTTTGTGGCTATTAAAGTAGGTTCGGAAAAACCAGTTGGCGTTTTAACTTTCGCAAACAAGGAAGGCAGCCCCCGCTTTACAAAAATGGATCTTGTGATTGCGGAAGAGGTCGCGCGAAGACTCGCGATCGCCTTGGAAAACTGTCGTCTGTATTTAAAATCCCAAGAAGCCAGTCGCGCTAAAAGTGCTTTTCTTGCCAATGTCAGCCATGAAATTCGCACGCCTTTGGGTGCGATGCTGGGCTTCGCGGAACTTTTAAAAGAAGATGACTCTTTGGGCGGCGAACAAAAAGAGGCGATCGAAACCGTCTTAAGAAACGGTCAGCAGCTTCTTCGTATTGTTGATGAGATTTTGGATATTTCAAAAGTAGAGTCTGACCGAATTCAAATCGAAAACATTGTTTTCTCTCTGCCGCACTTATTGGACGAAGTCGTACATCTTTTACATGGCCGCGCTGAAGAAAAAGACATTCAGCTTACGATGAGAAGGGGAGAGCTGCCGGAATATATTTGCAGCGATCCCACTCGCATTCGGCAGATCCTTATTAATATTGTGGGGAATGCCATTAAATTCACAGAACGCGGCGGTGCTGTCGATATTGATGTAACAGCAAAAGTCGCAGGCGGCGTCGGTCGACTTGAAATTTATGTCACTGACACAGGAATTGGAATTACCTCTGAACAGAGAGGACAGCTCTTTCAGCCCTTTGCACAGGCCGACAGTTCGACGACACGGCGTTTTGGCGGAACAGGGCTGGGACTTTTTCTTTCGCGTAAATTGGCGCGCTTGCTAAATGGCGACGTCATTTTGGATTCGAGCACTCAAGGTAAAGGCAGCCGCTTTTTGATGACGGTGGGTTTTCAAGAAGTTAAGGATTATCATGAGACTCTGCCGTCGGAGATGCCGCAGACACCGCGATCTCCGTTAGAGAATATTTCCCGCATTTTGATTGTCGACGATGCGATTGATAACCGCGAGCTTTGCAAACACTATCTTAAAAAAATGGGATTGTTGGAAGAGCAAATCGACACCGCTCAGAACGGGCGCGAAGCGGTGTCTTTAGCGAGTAAACATCCCTACAGTCTGATCTTGATGGATATTCAGATGCCTTATATGGACGGCTTCGAGGCACTGAAAGAATTAAGAAAACGGAATTATAAAAACTGGATCGTCGCTTTGACGGCGCACGCTATGAAGGGCGATGCGGAAAGATGTCTTGAAGCTGGATTTGATGCTTATTTGCAAAAGCCCCTCCGACGAGAGGCTCTGCGAAAAACTTTACAGAAAGTTCCCCCGGCACCGCCTTAGAACCAATACTCCGCACCCAAAGATCCGGAGAAGCCTTCCGCATAGAAAGAGTAAGTTTCTTCATAACGATAATCGGCAAGATTATTCAAACGCGTGAAGAAGTTCAAAGTTTCATTCCAGCTATAAGTGTACGCCGCATTCGCAACGACGTAACCTGGAAGAGTGACAACGCCTGAGGAGCCGAAATCGGAACGAGTGCCGGAGCCGACAATCTCTAAAGCACCTGAGTGTTTATTCCAGTTCCGCAAGTATTTGAGACTTCCATTAACTAGAGGTCGGCGCAATAGCCAGCGGTCATTCTGAATGTCTCGCGGTTCCTGGTAACCGTATGTAGCCAGGACTGTCGACTCTGGCGTCATTTTGAGAGTGTATGTAATATCAATACCGCGAGTTTCTGATTTAGAGATATTGTCGTACTTCATGTTTCCGGGTGATCCTGTGATCTGCAGAAGATCGGTAAACTCAGAATAAAACAAAGTCGCGGAAAAGTTTTGGTTTTCATTGATTTGCCACTCTTGTAAGACACTGTATTGCATTCCGCGCTCCGCCTTCAAATTCGGATTCCCGTAACGAGAATACAGTTGGAAAAGAGATGGAATTTTATATCCCGATGCCACTTCGAGTTTTGTGTTCTTAAAAAGTGTGACACCGATCTGGTAAGTGCCAACAGGATCCTCGTCGCTCCAGTTTTCAACTCGGCCCCCTATTGCAAGCGAGAAGCCCGGTGCAAACTGATAGTCGGCTTTCGTGAAAAGACCTCGTTGCTCAGAGAAAGTGTTATTCTCTTCGACGCCTTTGTTGCGAAAAACGAAGTCTTCATAAATGTAACTCAATCCGGAGATGATTGAGAGTTTTTCGCCTGCGTAAGGTGTCGCGTCGAGACGAATTGTTCTGAGATTGGCACCATAGTCTTCTTCAGTACCCGTTGGATTGTCTACAGGAACGATGGTAGGCCAAGTGTATTCACGTAGGCTATTTTGTGCGCTCAGGGCAAGGCGCGGATTCCATGCCATCTCATTGAACTTCAAGTGAGAAGATACACCCAATTGTCGCGTATACTGCTCGAAGTCTTCTGTGTCGTAAACTTTATTAGTCAGGCGGCTGGCGTTCGGTGAGAAGTTTCTGTCCTGTAGAAAGATTCCCTTAAGGTTTCCCTCGACCCGGCCTTTCCATGCATAAGCTCCTTCGGCATTCCAGTTGTTTCGGGGGTAAGTTTCAGAGGAGTTTAGGACTGGAGATTCGGCATCTCTCCAAGCGCCGTGACCGCGAATGAGAAACGCCTTGCTTTCATCGAGCGCACTGGTGTGTGTGGCAGTGATGTCGCGGAAACTCTGTGTTCCCACCTGTCCCATGAGACCCGTTTGATCTTTGAATTCTTGTGGGATCGTATCAATCTTAATGACACCTGTAAGGGCTTGTCCTCCATAAAGGACTGTCTGTCCGCCCTTAACAATCTCAATACGACGAACAGATTTTATGTCCAAGGAGTTGAGATTAAAAGTTCTTTGAATTGTAGAAGCATCGTAAAAAGGAACTCCATCCACGATGATCATAACGTGGCTTGCATCGCCTCCGCGAATGAAAATGGAGTTGGGTTGAAAAGGTGTGCTTACCACTGTGACATTGGCCTGACTTGAAAGAAGACTTGTAATGCTGGGAGCGCGGGATTCTTTGATAGTTTCTTCGTCGATGACGATTTTGCTGGAAGTGTTGAAGACGACGTCTTCAACGACAGTTTCGAAAGAAGGAACGTTTTCCTGAGCGAAAGCGGGAAGAGCAACGAACAACGACACGACGATAAAAAACGTTTTCACTAATTCACACCTAACTTAAAGCGATATGTATATCTGATTTTGACTGAAACGGGGTCCGCACCTTTTTGTGCAGGTAAAAATTCGAATTGTTTAAGAGCGGAAATGGCAGACTCGTTCAATCCATGACCGGGCCCGCTCACGAGTTGAACGTCCTTAACCTTGCCGCGACTATCGATCAAGACTTCAAGAATCACGGGGCCGTCGATGCCCGCCTTTTTTGCCTCTTCGGGATAAGAAGCTTTCACCTCTTTAGCGACTTTCGGAAAGCGTGTGACTTCGCCCCAGCCAACGGGCGTGTTGGTTGCGCCTTCTTCATCACCATTGTCCGAGATGCTCTCCTCAGCTGTCGCCGTTGGAGTAACCGTTTCCGAAGTTGTTGGCGCATTCGATACGACAACGGTTTTTTTTGCGGCTTTCGGTGGTGAGGATGGCGCCGCTGATTTCACCGGCCCGCCCAATGGAGATGTCAAAGTCAAATCGATCACTTCCTCGGGTGATGAAGACTCATGCCAACCCGAGACACCCAGAAAAAGGGCCAAACTTGCGTGAAGACAAAATGAAATAAGAATCCAATACTGTGCTTTCAAAACGGTTTAACTTCGCATAAATCGGCTCTGGGAGCAATCTTCCGGTCTTTTGTTTGCAGTTCATTCTCAATTAGAGAACGAATAAAAAAGGCCCCCTTGAAAATTTCCCGGGGCTTATGTTATTCTTTGTGAGTCGGGCGCAAATCCGACGTCTATGAGAAATTAAATCCGTCATTTTTTCTTTTTTAAGAACTTTCATTCAACCCAACCTGGGTTCGGCGGATTTTATATATGCAGAATACATATTTTCAGGCGACGGGAAAGTCGCTGACCCTCGAGTTTCCTCGAGGCGACATTTTATTTTCGAACATTTCATTCACTTGGAACGGGCCTCGCTGCGGTTTGGTCGGTCCTAATGGCGTTGGCAAAAGTACGTTTGCTAAGATCCTTGCCGGCAAAGTGGAAGCGACGTCGGGAGAACTCAAGATTTCCCACGAAGTTTTTTATCTTTCGCAGTCAGAAGAGCGGCCCGCCCTTTCGGTGGCGGAATACTTAATCGAGCTTTGGGAGAGTCCGGCGACAACGCCGGCTCAATGGGGTCCTTTATTGGAGTCCATCTCTTTGGAGGCGTCTTTGCAAAGTCTGAGTGGCGGTGAGTGGACACGGGTGCGTATCGCGCATGCGTTGATCTACAGTCATGGACTTTTGATTTTGGATGAACCTACGAACAATCTTGACGTCGAAGCGCGAAGGCATGTGACTGAGTTCATAAAGTCTTATCAAAGCCCTTTATTAGTGATCAGTCACGATCGCGATTTGCTTAATCATGTCGATTGTATATGGGAACTTTCCAATCAAGGTTTAACTTCTTACGGCGGCAATTACTCTTTTTATAAAGAGCAGAAGGAAAACGAAATCGCCTTGCAAGAACAAGCGATCGATCGCGCTCGCAGGGAAAAGAAAAAGATCGAGCGGGAATATCACGAAAAACTTGAGATGCAGGAAAAACGCATGCGAGCCGGAGCCCGCAAAGCCGAGAAAGGCGGTATTCCAAAGATCTTGTTGGGCGGACGCAAACGCAGAGCCCAGGAAACCCAAGGAAGAATCCACAGCAATGAGGAAAAGCGTGTGGAAAAATCAGTAGCTGAGTTTAATGAAATTCTCTCCCAGGCAAAGATCTCGAGCGTGTTGGGATTAGAGCTTCCGCAAACGGGTGTGCCAGAGGGCAAACTGGTTTTTGAAGTCGAAGAACTGCAAATCACTTATCCGGGAAGAGATCCACTCTGGCCCGAGCCACTGCATTTTTCGATGAAGGGCCCGCGGCGAAAAGCGTTGGCGGGAAAAAACGGAGCCGGTAAGAGCAGCTTTATCAAAGTTTTGTTGAATAAAGTGCCGGCATTTCTTGTGGTGGACGGAAAAGTTCATCGCGCTGATATTCCGTGGGCTTACTTGGATCAAGAGTATTCTCTCTTGGACATGGAAAAAACTGTGCTTGAAAATGTTTTTGATACCTCAGCCTATGATATCGTCGAAACCCGCAATCGTTTGGCGCGGTTTCAGTTCTTCGGAGACAAAGTGCTGCAACCGGTGAAGACGTTAAGCGGAGGAGAAAAACTCAAGACCGCATTAGCTAAGATATTCCTGGCGGCGACACCTCCGCAGTTTTTGATATTGGATGAGCCTACGAACAACTTAGACCTGCAAAGTCTGGAAATTTTGGAAGAAGCTCTCAGCGCTTTTGAAGGGGCTCTGCTGGTGGTTTCGCATGACGAAGTTTTTCTGGAAAATATCGGAATTGAGGAGGTCTGCCTTTTGCAATCTTAGTCATTAAGATGCTAGCCCGTTGGTTGACCTCCTTGAGTTTTGTGTGTTTTGGCCTACTTAGCCTGATGGTTCTTCAGATGACGAAGAGGCCGCTCTGTATTGATTCCAAGGTTGTCGAAAGAATAGACAGGCTTTCAGAATCAGGGACAGACACCGTCTATCGTTGCGCTCTAAACAAGGCGACTCCTTACAGCGTGTACTTTAGCGAACAGGGTAAAGACCTGGGCTATCGCATTCAACAGATGGAAAGGCTTCTGGAAAGCATGGAGCCTTTCTATCGTAAGATTCAGCTTACGATTTTAGAAGACCGCCCTTTGGCTTTTCGCATTCAAGGCCATCAGGTCTATATGGGTGCGAAACTTATTGAGGCTCCCGGCCATTTGGAAAAAGCTCTGGCGAAAATCTGGTATCGCGAGCGCAACGAAGCTCTTTTCGCGCAGCAAGCATTGATGGAGGAAGTAGTCACAGACTTCCTGGTCTATCTGCAGGGCGGGGATCTTGATATCGGCGATCCGAACACGAAAATTAAAACAGCTCTTCGTAAAGTCAAATGGCCTTACGTGATTAAATCCGTTGCGGCTTATTGTGAATCACCGTGGAAACAATCAGAGCACTTTGCTCTATGTCAGAACAAGCAAGACGCGGCGTTGGTTTTAGATCAGCAGGTTGTTGAAATGAGCCTGCGTTCGTTACTGGTGACGAGCTGGGTGAACTCGTTCAAGGCGCTGACGCTGCGAGAGCGGTTTTATTTCTCGCAAAACATTCCGCGTTTTCTAAGATCTGAGCATACGCCGGAGCTGCCGTTAACAAGTTCTTATGAAGTTTTACAGGCCAATGAAACCACGTTGGTGAAGGCGGCCGAAGCAATCAAGAATGTGAATGCGTTTGTTGCGAGTTCTAAGACGATTAAAGATTCTGAAATTCACCGGATGTTCGTTGCGAATTTTACTAATGAGCTGCGCTCAAATGGATTTCAAGATGCTTTTGCGGAAGCAACCTTTGATCTTCTTTACGTCAGTCAGGAAAAGCTCGATGAAAAATCGAAAGTCCTGCAGCAGTTTATGAAGATTGCGAAGGCTTCGCCCAAGTTGCAGATAGCTTTGCAGGATAAAGACGGCCTGTGGATGCTGCCTTCAAAGTATCCAATTCCTTTAAAGTCTTTCGGTGCCGTTAAAGCATCTCGCACTGTCGTGGAAAAGTGCGGAGGGTACAACTTTAGTTACGTCATGGATTATGCCGATAAGACGGAAAAACTTTTGGTTGTCGACCACTGTGATTTGAAACGCGATTTGCGCTATGATCGTTATCTTACTGACGGAGCTGAAGGCTTTGGCGCTCAAAACAAAGGAATCGCTTTCGTGCAATTCCATTTGCCTTCTCTTTTGATGAAGAAGACGGAGCTTGAGGCTGTCGCAAACGTTTTTGAATTCATCCAAAAAAGGGACGTTGATAGTCCCTCATTTAAAAGCTTAGGCTGGAGAGAAGTGAAGTGGAGCGAGCAAGCGAACGCTTATCAACCCAAGGCCTACGTTGATGCGATCGAGTGGTTCCGCGTTCCAAACTAGTTTGGATCAAGACTTGGCAGCTCTTCTTTAAGAGCTGTGACTTCCGCTAGTTTCTCATTTCTTTCTTTTTCAATTTTCCGAATGTCGCTTTCCAGGTTCGACACTTCATATTTTGCCGAGTTCAGCTGCGTAGATGCTGAAGAGATTTGTCCATCCAGTTGGCTGCGCTGTTGGTAAGCTTCAATGGGAAGCATGTTCTTTTGTGTTTCCAAAGATGACATTTCAGACTGTTGCATACGCAAGCGGTTTTCAGCACTAAATAAGTCCGAACGTTTCCAGCGAATTTTCTTTTCCAGTTCGTTGATCTCGTCATTTTTAATATTAATCAAAGACTGAACGTACTTCTTGCGACCTTTACGATACTCCACCAGAAATGCCGGCTCGAGTTCCTTCGGACACACGTTTTTATATTTCTTACCGGAAGTTCCCGCAGGGAAGCCGTTGGTTTTATGGCAATAGTCGTGCAGGCCCCTTTTGTGTTCGGAAATAAGGAACGTGATTTGCGGCCCCTCACAGATGTCACGAGAGAACAAGTCTCCGTTCTTTCCTGTCAGGTAAGCTTGAGTATTAGAACAATATTTCTCTACACCGTTTTTGAAGCCTTTATCGAGTTGCGACTCTTGAATGTCAGCGCCGACCTTACGGCATTCATTGACGAGTTGATCTGAATTCAACCATTTGCCTTCCATTGCGACGCTTTTGCCGTGCTCGAACCAATTGGTGGATTCGCACTCTTTCTTTTTAAAGTAACTCGCACAAGATGTCAGACTCAAACATGCAATCAGCAAAAACGCTCGAAACATTCTACGACCCCACAAGACTTTTCAGTTCTTCCTCGCCACGATGCTGTTCCTCCATGGCCTCCAACATCAGGACTTCGAGATTCTCGATGGAGCCGCTCAATTCATGCAGCTCTTTTGCAAGGCCTGCTGCTTTATCACCGCTGGCGTTCATCAAGGATTCATTTAAAGCATCTCTTTTTTTGCCAAGATCGGCAATCTTCTTGTCGCAGTCTTCAATCTGCTTTTGCGCTTTTTTGATCGCAGCCTCAAGACGTTTGCGCTCTTCTTTGTAATTAAACTTCGGCGCTTCATCAATTTTCGCGACAGGTCCTCGTGATGTCGAGTTCTCGTCAAACACGCGGTCGGCTAAAAATCCTTTTTGCAAACTCCAGACGTATTCGTCATAAGTTCCCGGATAAAGCGTGAGCTTGCCGTGATTGACCTCAAGAATCTTATTCGCTACGCGACCGATAAAGCCACGATCATGGCTGACGGTAACAATCGTGCCTTCATATTTTTCCAAAGCCGTTGTGAGCGCTTCCACCGTATCGAAATCAAGATGATTCGTCGGCTCATCCAGCAAGAGCAGCGGCGATTTTTGCAAAAGGATTTGTCCTAGAGCGACGCGGGACTTCTCACCTCCGGAAAGAACCCGGACTTTCTTTTGAACGGTATCACCGGAAAACAAAAGACTACCGGCGATGTTAAGCACATCTTGCTGTGTAACTTCTTTATGCGCCGTCGCGGCCATCGCTTCCAACACCGTATGATTGGGATTCAGAGATTCCGGCGTGTGTTGAGCGAAATAAGAGTAACTAACTTGATGTCCCCATTTAATTGAGCCACGAAGAAGAGGAATTTGCTCGCCCAGGGATTTCAAGAGAGTGGATTTACCAGCTCCATTGAGACCGACAATGCCTAGATGATTCCCGCGCTCTAGACGCAAGGATACGTCTTGCAAAATGACTTTATCGCCATAACCGCAGTCGACGCTTTCAACTTCAAGAATCATTTTTCCGGTCGGGCTTGCGGGAGGAATATGGATATGTGAATGCGTCGGCGCCGCCTTCATTTCAATCACTTCCATTTTCTCCAGCGCTTTCAAACGGCTTTGCGCCTGACGGGCTTTTGTTGCCTTAGCGCCAAAGCGCGTGACGAAATCCATGATGGATTTACGTTTAGCCTGCTGGCTGAGAATTTGTTTTTGCAAAATCTCGTTGAGCATTTGCTTTTGCTCGAAATAGTCATCAAGACTACCTGGGAATTTCACGATATCGCCGGATTCCACTTCAAGAATATGATCGGTCACGCGACGTAAAAACTCGCGATCATGCGAGATCAAAAGAAAAGCGCCTTTGAATTCCTGAAGGAAGCTTTCCAAAACTAGAAGCGTTTCAAGATCAAGAAAGTTTGTCGGCTCATCCAGCAACAAAAGATTGGGCTCTTGGCCGATAAGATACAAAAGTTTCACGCGCATGCGATAGCCGCCGCTCAATTGCTTGAGATGCGATTGGAAGTGCGCTTCGCTAAGTCCCAGTTTAAGGCCGAACTGTTTCAATTCCCACAAAGGCTTGATGCAGTTTTTCGCAAGATACTCTTCAACCTTTTCATCGACGTTCCAGTCGGACTCCTGCTCAAGATAACCAAGGCGCAGTTGTTGGGATTTCGTGACGATGCCTTGATCCAGATGTTCTTGATCGACAAGAATTTTAAAAAGTGTGGATTTGCCGGCGCCGTTGGGGCCGATAACGCCAACGTGTTCACCCTCGTTCACCGCAAATGTCGCGTCCTCAAAGAGGGACTTGGATCCGAAAGCTTTGTAACCAGATTGAAGTTGTAGAAGGGTGATAGCCATGCACAGACCTTATATCAAAACTTTGGTCTTGAAAAGAAGTGTCTTATTCTGAGATTCGCCAGCAAAATCCAGAGATTCCTTATGGTTGTTCTTGAATACCCGATAAGTTCCTTGATGAGATTCAACCGGCATTCTTTTTTCAGCTTTGTAAAAACCGCGCTTATGCTCGTAGTGGTGACGCCCGTTTTTGCGTGGGCCCAAGTGCCAACGGCAGTACCGGCGCCGGTGACAACACCCAGCGCGGACCAAGTTTTTCAAACAATGCAAATGCAACAGAATGCTTTTCTTCAGTGGCAACAGCAGCAACAAGTCGCTGCCGCCAATGCAGCACTAGAACAGCAAAACGCACAAGTTAAAGCTACACAAACACAAGGTCTTTTTACGATGTTTGCGGGCCTTTGCCCAATGATGTTCGGGGGCTCGGGCAGTTCAAAGACAGCTATGGGTTCAACCGGCGACAGTCTTGAAGATGCTGCTTATGAACTTCAAGAGGCTGCGTGGGCGGCACGTGAAAAAGAAGGTTTCGTTTACGAAAAAGATTTGGATCGCAATACGTCCCGCACGATTGGTCAAGATGCGAGCGCTACTTTCGCTAAAGGTTGCGATCATTTCATCAATAAAGAAGGTCAGCTGGGATCGTGGGGCTCTTACACGCTTCAACAGATCAAAGACAAACCTGAATCATTCGGCGCTAACGTTCCTGATGACATCACTCAGTGGTGCCCGAATTATCCGAAGATGAACAAGGATCAGAGAGAACTTTATTGGGTATGGATCATTATGTCCATGGCTTCCTCCGAGTCGAGCTGTAATCCGCGCAATGACAATCGAAATGCCCCGAACGGCACGGCGATTGGTTTGTTGCAAGTGTGGAAACCCGTATGTCCCAAGGCCCGCGATCTGCACGTGCCGTATCAGAATATTCAGTGTGGCGTCGACTTGCTTGCGAAAGAACTTCAGAATCGAGACACACTGATGACACCGACGTCAAAAGGCCCTGAAGGAACCTACTGGGGACCTTTGCGCAGTGACGACTGGAACAAAAGACGTGGTGGGGATATCGATGGAGCGCAGAAGACCCGCGCTCTTATGAGCCAATACCGCTACTGCAAATAATTATTTATTATTCTTGCGATCTTCTTTGCGTTTTTCTTTTACGCGATTTTTTGCGTCGACAAAAACCACTGTTGGTTCATGCTTTTTCGCGTCGTCGTAATTCATTCCGCAGTAAGCACAGATAATAACCAGGTCGCCTCTTTGAACGTGGCGAGCGGCAGCTCCGTTCAGGCAGATTTCGCCTTTTTTTCCTTTAATCACGTAAGTGGAAAAGCGCGCACCGTTGTTGCAGTTGTAGATATCGACGCGCTCATTGATCAAAAGACCTGAAGCTTTGATAAGATCAGGACAAACACTGACAGAACCTTCGTAATCAAGGTCTGCGCCTGTCACAGTCGCACGGTGAATTTTAGCTCTAAGCATTGATAAGTTCATAACGTTTCCTTAAGTATTGTATTGCAAAGCGATTAACATGCCCTTGAGAACTAAATCCGGGACAATCTCATCGAATATTTTCTCTTTTTCAAATAAATATGCAAATCCTCCAGTCCCAACGACTAGGGGCTTTTCTCCGTGAAAGCTCTCTTTTGTGATTCTTTCTACAATCTCTTTTATGGTGCCGATATGGCCGTAATAGAGACCGGATTGAATGCTTTCTACCGTAGAGCGGCCCAAAGCTTCATGCATAGAGATGATCTCTACTGACGGAAGTTTCGCCGTTTTACTTTCCAAGGCCTCCATGCACAGACGCAGACCCGCGACGATGGAGCCGCCAAGATAATCTTTTTCTTTCGTAACCGCGCAGAATGTCGTTGCCGTCCCCAGATCCACCAGGATCAGATTCTTTCCTGGATAAAGATGAGTCGCCGCAATAGAGTTGGCAATACGATCCGCGCCGACTTCCACGGGATTGCGATACTTTACTTTTAATCCTGTTTTTACTCCTGCTTGCAAAATAAAAGGATTGATATTGAAGTATTTCATACAAGCGCCACGCAAAGAGTAAATCACTTCAGGAACAACGCTGCAGATGGCGATTTGTTTTACTTTCGCAGGATCATAACCGTTTTCACGAATTGCCGTACGCAAAAAGATTCCCGTTTCATCCGAAGAGGCCCCGCTTTTAGAGTTTTTTCGGAATGAAAGTACCATTTTATCTTTTTCAAACAGACCGGCATAGATCTGCGTATTACCTACATCAAGACAAAGAATCATAGAATTTCCTTGGGAATTAAAACCTGAATAAGTTCACCCACCAAAACACCGAGGTTGTCGCAGACAACCGAAGATGTTGGACTGATCAGAGTGAATTTGTGAGTTTTTTGAACGATATCAATTTCCGCTAAGTCGTTGTGAACGACGTAATCCGCTTTGGAACTTTTAAAAAGTTTTTCAACAGCGGCTTGACGTTCCTCGGCTGAAGCATGGCTTGTTAATTTGAAAGCGATAACCTGTAAGGATTTATTTTTTGAATAAGTTTTTAAGCGATCCACAATCTTATGATTGCGCTTCAAATGGATGCTCATAGCGTCCACATCCGAACTGAGTTTTTTCACTTCGAAAGGACGAACCTTTTTTCCAGCCGCTTCGATCGTGTCGACCGAATAGTCGCTGACTGCCGCTGCATGAATCACGTGCGTGAAATCTTCGCTGCCAAGATACTCTTTCATTTTCTCGTCGAGACTTGCAAAGCTTGTGAAATAATCTCTGCGCGACACGTGTTCCGTTTTTGGCGTGCCGTGAGCTTGCAGCAAAGTGACTTCAAACCCCATTTGCGCCATGTACTCCGCTAAAGCAATTCCCGTACGACCCGAGCTCAAATTACTGATCACCCGAACAGTATCAATGGGTTCTTGCGTTCCGCCCGCTGTGATCAACACTTTAACTTTGGAAAGAGCGGTCCTACGTGAATCTTTGGCTGGTTCCTGTGCCGGAGATTTCTTCTGAAGAGCTTCAAGAACAAACTTCAGAATCATATCAGGCTCAAGAAGTTTTCCCCAGCCTTCCTCACCGCAAGCAAGAATTCCGGAAGCCGTGTCTAAGATTTGCAAGCCCATCCCGCGCAAAGTTTCGAGGGACTTTTGCGTCACCGGGTGCAAGTACATGCTTGTGTTCATGGCGGGCGCAATCAGGAAAGGCTTTTTAAAATCATGCGCCAGGAAAAGTGTCTGGACTAAATCGTCACCAACACCTTGAGCGGCCTTGTTCAAAAAGCTCGCCGTCGCCGGAGCTACAACAATTGCATCAGCCCATCTCATAAGATGAATATGATCCATGACATTGCCAGCGGCATACATATCGCTGACGACAGGTTTGCCAGTGAGACCTTCCAATGTGGCATTGCCGACAAATTTCAAAGCAGAAGGGGTTGCAACGACCTGCACTTCGCAGCCATTTTGGACCAAGCGAGAGATCACGTGGCACGCTTTGTAACAGGCAATAGAACCTGTCATGATGAAGAGCACTTTAGATTTTGACATTGTCAATCAACCTCACTTCTCCCAGTTTTGCGGCAACAAAGCGACGGTCTTCAATATCCGTTACGTAATCAACAATAAAGCCCAACTCCGTCAGTTTGCGAGTCGCCTCGGCCGCTGTTTTAGAACCTGTGATGGCTTTAAAAATCTCGGGAGCTTGGGTGCGCTCTTCAGCACTAAGTCGCGTATTGCGTGAACTCATCGCCAATCCGTCTTTTTCGCGCACAGTGGGAACGGGAACGATTTCCACATCCATGAAAAAGCTTTCCACCATGCCTTTAATCAAAGTCAGTTGTTGAAAATCTTTTTCGCCGAAATAGGCGCGATGAGGCGCAACGATATTAAATAACTTCATGACAACAGAAAGAACGCCGTCGAAATGTCCCGGGCGGTGCGCGCCATCTAATAACTTAGAATATTCATTCTCTGTGACTTTATAGCGGTAGCTGTCCGGATACATTTCGGGATAGCGCGGATAGAAAATCGCATTCACGTTATTTCGTTTTGCCATCTCAAAATCTTGATCCCAAGTTAAAGGATACTTTTCAAAATCTTTGGGATCGTTGAATTGTGTTGGATTTACAAAGATCGAAAGAACGACGACGTCATTTTCTTGGCGAGCTTGCTTGATCAGCTCTTCATGGCCCGAGTGCAAAGCGCCCATAGTGGGAACGAATCCCACTTTGCCTGGCTGTTGTTTGCGCCAGGCCTTAAATTCTTGAGGAGAGCGTAAGATCATTGTCATGAGTAACTCTCTTTCTCGGTCGGGAATTGGCTCGCAACGACTTCATTGTGGTAAGTATTGAAGACATCTTTCAAAGTCGCAAAACCGTTGAAATAAGTTTTTAAATATTTAGGTTTAAAGCCTTCATTCATGCCGAGCATATCCTGCAAGACTAAAACTTGGCCGTCGCAATCAGGGCCTGCGCCGATACCAATAGTAGGAATGTCCAACGACGCCGTAATCTCTTTGGCAAGTTTCGAAGGCACGCATTCCAAGACTAAGGAAAAAGCGCCGGCCTCTTGTAATTGCAAAGCTTGTTCTTTTAATTTCTGCTGGGCCTTTTCGTCACGTCCTTGCACTTTAAACCCGCCAAGTTGGTGTACAGATTGAGGCGTCAAACCGATATGCCCCATCACCGGCACGCCCGAATCTACGAGATGACGAACAAGGTTGATGTTTCCCGCCGCGCCTTCAAGTTTCACGGCGTGCGCGCCCGCTTTCATGATTTTTTCAACGGACGTCATGTTTGCCGTAAGACCTTTGCGGTAACTCATGAAGGGAAGATCTGCGATGACGAATTTTTCACCGGCACCACGAACGACAGCAGCGGTATGTAAAGCCAGCATATTCACGGAGGCGTTCAAAGTCGTCTGATGACCATGCATAGTCATTGCCAAAGAATCTCCGACCAGGATGCAATCGATATTGCTGTCCGCGACGATACGAGCGAAAGAATAATCATAACAAGTGATCATCGAGATCTTTTGTTTTTTGCTTTTCTTTTCATGGAAATCGAGGATGGTTTTCATAGGAGCCTCACTTTCGCGGATAGTCCGGCCAATAAGCTTTTAAAAAACTTTGATAAATTTCGTGGTATCGATCCTGTTCAAGAGCTCGCAGATTTGCGCTGACGGTTTCGACATCTTTGCGGACAAGGGGACCTGTCAAAGCGGTGTTGGGATTTGCAAATGTATTCGCCACGACCTTCTCGACGTAAATACGCGCGGCCTCGTTAGGAACATTCAGCTCTTCAAATCCCGACAGCATTTTTGCAATCAACAACGTGACAAAGTTTCCGCCTAAAACGCAGTAAGAGTGATAAAGCGCTTTATCTTGGGCCGGAATCGTCGAAAAAGAATTGGGCAATCCAGGAAGAGCGTCCGCTAAAGAAGCGGCCCCTGTCAGAGTAAAGTGGATTTGCTTATAAAAATTAAAATCGTAAAGCTCTTGCCCAAAAGTCATCAACGGATGGGCTGAGATCATGCCTTCAAAATATTGAGCTCCGGAAAACTGCACTAAAACTTTTTCGTGACCCGCTAAATGCTGTCGGTAAAAACCTTCCAGAGCTGTGTCGGAGATCGCCAAAAGAACGTGCGTCGCCGCTGAAACTTTGCGAGCCAAAGCATGTGGATCTTGAGAGCGGTCCCAAGAATCGAAGCTGATATTTAACAAATGAAAGTAGTGAGCTAAATGGCGGGCGACCCGGCCAGAGCCTATAATAAGATAAGAAAAAGAAGATGGTGTATTCGTCGCCTTCATATATTTCGGTACCTGTCTTTTTAGGGATCAAGTCCTCTGTAATGCTCGCAAACTAGCACAATTCTATCAGAAGACAACCCTCATTGCCACTCTGTGGCATCCTGTTAGAACGCACGTTAAGGAGCTGGACTTAGCTCCTTATCTAGGGGAAGTTCCTGAGCTATGAAGTACTTTTATTGGATTTGCGCCGTTGCGGTGATTGCTTTAGGAATTTTCTTTGCGACTCAGTTTTCAATTCAGCCCAAGTCCATTCCTAAAATCAAATTTTCTCAAGTCTCTTTGCCCGAAGAGCTTGGCAAAGGCATTTACGAACGTCTGCGCTTAGAGATCAAAGAATCGCCGATTGTTCTGTTGGGTGTTACACCCAATCACATTGAAGACATTGAATTGTGGCGCGGCTTCCTTGAGGCCAATCAGGAACAGGGTTCGAAGTATGACGTGATTGTCGTTGAACCAATGCTGCCCTACGTGGAGCTTTTTCCCTCCAACATGCGCATCGATATCAAAGAAGACATGAACCGTTTTGTTGAGGGTGTTAAAAAAGCCCGCGAACAAGGATTGCGTGTCGCCGTCATCGTTCCAAACATTTATTCTTCGCAACTTTTGAAAAAAAATCCTGCCAACAGATTGAAAGAAGAGTACAAACTCGACGTAACAAGTTTTTCGATTATGAAATTCCCGGTCACACGAGAACAAGAAGAAGCGTTTGAACCGAAATGTGTCGTGGAAGCCGGCAAGGACTTTAGCGGTCAAGGTCCCATCGGTTGTATGGTGCGCGAGATCGCAAGAAAAACTTATCGTAAAAAATTTGAAGACGGAAAATATTCAGGCTTGATGGAGCAAACCGGTTCAAAAGACTATCTGATTCTTTTTAACCGCAATGCGGGTTCCAAATAAGCATGAAACTTGGGGGAGGAAAAATGAAATTCATCTTAGCTCTTTTCGTTACATTGACAGGAGTGACAGCCGTTGCTGCCAGCAATCTTGAAGGCGAGTGGAGCAGCGTCGATGGCCGCGCTGTCGTAAGTCTCATCGAATTTGACGGCAAGCTGACAATGAACACACGCAGTTATTATCCTAATGGCGCTCCTTCAGATTACTTCTTCGAGTTCCGCGTTCCTCAAGACCGTGATGTTGAGCCCGGTGAAATCTTGCAGGGGCGTTTGCGCAGTATCGACGGATACTACGGCTGTGTTTTTGATGAACCGGCAAAGGCGCAACTGACTCACGACGGAAAATTAAAATTGCATTATCCGCTTTTGACATTCCACCGCGAAACGCGTTCCGTGCGTCAAGGTGTCGGCCGCGGCTATTATCGTGAAATCGATTGGACAGGCTGGGGTTGGGTTGAAAGATATTATTCTTTCCCTATCGAGCGCTACCGTGTGATTTCGTGCGAGTGCGTGATTGATCAAAGAAACTGGACAACGGGAATTTTAGTTCCTGTTGGCAATACCGAAATTCCAGTTCCACAACCAGAGTAAACGGGGACACGATGAAGAAGATAGCTATCGTCACAGGCGCAAATCGCGGATTGGGTTTGGCAACAAGTGAGGCCCTTGCGCAGCGTGGGTTCAAAGTGGTGATGGCTATGCGCAGTCCCGATAAAGCGCAAAAGCAAGTGAACGCATTGAAGATGAAAGATCTCGACGTCGTTCCAATGAAGCTCGATCTTTCACAAGAAAAAAGTATTACCGATTTTGCTGAAGCGATCAAAAAGGAATATGGGTTTGTCGACGTTCTTGTGAACAACGCCGGTATTCTTATCGACAGCGAAGATGGTGGTAATTCAAGTCTTTTCAAAACCAAAGCGACGACTATTCAGAAGACCTTTACGACGAACACGATAGGTCCTTTTTTACTGACGCAAAAACTTTTTCCTTTGATGAAGCAAGAAGGATACGGCCGAGTCGTCAATGTCTCTAGTGGGATGGCCCAGCTTTCAAATCCGCAGTCGGCCTCGGCAGCTTACCGTATTTCCAAGACGGCATTAAACATGGTCACGAATCTTTTCGCATCTGAAGTCAGCGGCGAAGACATTTGCGTGAACTCGGTTTCTCCGGGGTGGGTGCGTACGGATATGGGTGGTCCAAATGCGGATCGTTCGCTTGAGCAAGGGATCAAAGGAATCGTTTGGGCGGCGACTCTTCCAAAAGGAGGCCCGAACGGAGGGTTCTTCCGCGACGGCGAGCCTATTTCTTGGTAATAAATGTCACTTTAGTCTAAGGATCATTTTCTTCCCGTTGAATATTGGCTTCTGGGGCTTCATATTTAGGTCTACATAGTAATCGTGTAGGGATCTTTGATGTCGGACCTAGAAAATAAAAAAATCTTTCTTATCGCTTCCAGCAACTCGCAAGAAATTTCAAAACTCGAGCAGCACATCAAAGCGCGGATCTCGCATGCGACAGTTTTTTCTGCGGTGGATGGGATCGAAGCTTTGTTTAAAAGTGAAAACGTGCCTCCGCATGTCGTGCTGATTGATTCCAATGTGCAAAAGATTCAAGCCCTGGATCTTGTCGATAAGTTTTTAAGACGCAAAGATCGAGTGGCTGTCGTCGTCGTTTCAGATCGTCTGGACAAGGAACATTTGGTCGACGAAGTCGTCACAGGACAGGTTCAATTCGTTGAAAGACCGGTCAAGGAATCTCAATTAGGACAAGCACTGACACGAGCATTGAACTGGGTTGCCGACGGCGAGAACTCCAATTATCGATTGCGCTTTCTTGCCGCAAACGAAGTTTTGATTCAGCACGGAGAAAAAGGTGACTACGTTTACTTGGTAAAGTCAGGAAAACTGAAAGCCTACCGTGAGGACAATGGGCAACACGTCGTTTTAGGCCAGATTCAGCCCGGTGAATTCGTGGGCGAAATGTCTTATATTAATAATGAAGCGCGTTCTGCCAGTGTCATGAGTTTAACCGACTGCGAACTTATCGAAATTCCCAGCAAGTCCTTGGATGTTTTGTTATTCTCTCGTCCAGCATGGTCGAAGGCGCTTGTGAAAACATTGTCTCAACGTCTTAAAAACTCCAACGAAGAAAAAACGCAAAAAGCGGCCGAGGAAAATTAGTCTTTATTTCGGTAAAGCTTTTAAACGCAATCTTCCTGCTTCAGAGACTGCCTTCGAAGTTATGAAACTTTTAAGGTCCGTCACTGACACCCATTGCATGGTCTGCAAGTTTTTATTGGAAACTTTCATTTCGCGAATAGCGGTTCTTAGCAAATCGATCTCGAGTTCTTTTAGTCTTTGTAAAAAACTTTGGTAGGTAGAGGGTTTCATTCGCAAACAGCGGATGATAAATTTACCTGACTTTTGATTCTCGGGTCTGGCGATACTGCGAACGGAATCAACACTCCATTCTTGGTAGATGTGTTCAAGAAAGGGACCTGAGCCGAAATCTCTGACATGTGAAAGCGGTGGAAGTTTGATTTTATTACCGGGCAAAAGTTGTATCCAGCCAAAAGAATCCAATGTTTTAAGAATTTTAAAAGTTTCAGCATTGCTTAATTGGAATTCAGTCTGGATTTCTTCGACGCTATTTCTTTCGATGAGCAGTCGAACGAAGAAATAAAAAGTTTCTTTGTTCTCGAGGAAATATTTTTGCTCCTCAGAGCTAAAGGTGACGGAGTGAGTTTCGTTGTTTTCAATTTCATTAAGTAAATCTGTGATTCGCAAACCAAGAGCGCCGGCTATTTGCGAGACTCTGCTGAAGGAGATGTCATTACTTGAGAAAACTTTTTTAAGACCCGATTCGGACATTCCCAATTGCTTCGCAAGTTCCGCGTATGAAATCTTTCGCTCTCGCAAAATGTTCTTCAGCAAAGACATCAGAGCTTTGAATTCTTCTTGAGAATCTTGAATCGGCACTAAAGGCGTCATAAGAGTTCCTTATTTAGGTACTGCTCAAATAGCGTTAGCAAAGGGATTCTCGAATTTGTATATCTCGGGGGTACGCAAATTCAACTAGACTCAATCATTATTAAAAAGGGGAACATAATGAAAGCAGTAAATGTATTTTTCAAATTTTCATTGGTATTTGGACTTCTAGTTTCTGCTGCGACGGCGCAAGCATTTGAATACAACTACACTATTAAGGGTGATTACGAAGTGGGTGGCAGTTGTGAAAAACAAACTTGGATTCAAGATACTCCACAACACGGCCACTGGGAGATTGAGAAAATTTCATCACCAAATGACCCTGGTAATTTGTCATACGTGACAGTGGGAGGTCACTACTTCCGTATTTTGCGAGACGGTCAATGTTCTCTCTTTCAAGCAATGTTGGATTGCCCTTCACAAAAAGGATCTTTGGAGATTCACGATATGAACGGTCCCATTTACGACAGAGCAGCTATGGTGAAGTCATTTAAGTGTTTGAAAAGATAGTTCCGTAAAAACAGAGCAAAAAAAAGCCGCCAGAGATGGCGGCTTTTTTTATGTAAACTCACAACCAGCGTTAGTAAAGCTCGTGCGCCAAAGGACGGCGAGGAGCGCGGAAGTAAGTTCTTGGCGACAGATCCAAAAGATCCGCCAGCTTTTCCATATACACGCATGCATAACGATC
This sequence comes from Bdellovibrio sp. 22V, assembly GCF_030169785.1. Lineage (NCBI taxonomy): Bacteria > Pseudomonadati > Bdellovibrionota > Bdellovibrionia > Bdellovibrionales > Pseudobdellovibrionaceae > Bdellovibrio > Bdellovibrio bacteriopascens. Next base: position 283,275 of record NZ_CP125854.1, on the reverse strand, counting down.
GAGCTGGTAGGCAAAATAACTTTCTTCGTTGCCGGCTCTCATCAATTGACCCCAGTTCGCGTTATACATCGACTGTTGCTTTTTGATGAGCTGACTGATCTGCGCATCGATCTCAGAAATCGTTTTTTGCAAAGTTTCGATCTGCTGTTCGCTGACGTCTCCGACCTTCTCAATTCGACGGGTCATCAAATCCGTCAACTCGTCTTCAAGAGGTTCTTTTTTCTTCATCAGAACTTCGATCTCTTGGTTGATTGGCTCGGCCGTTTTGTTGTTGTTCACTTCTTCATCGAGCTCTTCGATGACCATCGCTGTTCGCCAGTTACAATCCTTTTTCAATCGAAGGATGTCGCCGTAGATATGATCCCCGATATAAAGAATATCATCACCGGCAAGTTCAAGGTCGGCCGTGAATTTCTTCGCGTTACCACCTTGGTAAATGCCCGGCGTCAGTTTGCCTTCCATATTCGTCATCGTTCCGTCTGCAGGATTGACGCGAAGATACTTCTGGCTTTCGTAGAAGAACTTCGGTTTGGAAGCAAACGTGATCACGAACTCGAACAGATCTTGCCAAGACTTGTGTTCTTTCAAGAACGGTTGAATCGCGTAATCCAACAAAAGCTTCGTGTAGTGGAAATCAGAGTTCGTCAGAACGAAGATCTTTTTTCCGTGGCGACGGAACTTCTCAAGGCCCGCAACCAACTCTGGATCTTTGATGATGTAGTGATCCAGATTTTTCTTAACGACGTCTTTCAAAGAACCGTCGCGGTGAGCTTCATCCAAAGCATCCAACACGTCGTCGGCGATTTGTGAATACTCAGGATATTTATTAGCAACGTCTGTATCTTTCAACTCTACGATCTGCGCGATCAAGTTCGCCAATGAGATCGAGAAAGACGTATCAACAGCCAAATAATCGCTGTTCGACAAGTCAATGTAAGTGGATTTATAAAGCTTTTGATGGCTTTTGAAATCCAACGGCTTTAATCCATGGTAGCTCGCGCGAATCGCCGTGTAGCGATTCAGCTTTAACAGATTTCCCATCTTACGATCGATCACGAGGCCGCGAATGGCGTAGTTATAGTCGAACGTCAACTTGCGCAAAGTTTCAGGGTATCCGCGCTTCACAAGCTTATCGATCATTGTTGTATGCGAAAGTCTTTCAAAGTTCTCGCTGTTATAACGAACCAACGTGTGGTCCATGTCGACGCCGATGTAGCGGATCTTTTTTAAATTCAAAGTTCTATTAACAAATACTTTTCCAGTCATTTTCTATCTTTCAGTCGGAAGTTGCAGGTCGTTCCATAGGAGCATTCCGCCCTGCATATTATAAACGTGCGTAAGGCCATTCATCATCGCGTAGGCTGTGGCTTTGGCGGAACGCCCGCCGCTGCGACAAATGAACACCACTGTTTGGTCTTTAGGTAATTTTTCAAGATGATCAGGAAGAGTATCAAGAACCACAAGCTCGGATCCAGGTACGTGTCCTAGTTCGCCAACATATTCTTCAGGCTGACGAACATCGATCATTTTCACGTGCGACATCATTTTCTGCAGCTCTTGAGGAGCGATGTCATAAACGCCCTCGTAATGAGGGTTTTCGGTTTTGTTTTCGAAGTTAATTAACTTCACTGTCACAGAGTCCTCCTGCGTCAGAGTCAAGACTCTAACATTAACATCTGCCGCAAAAGACAGCAAGCAGCAGGGATTTTTCGGAGGGGCTGCATCACTGGATTTCTGTGGCAGGGGCTACGCAGCGGAACCCGACGTGAGTATTGGAATAATTTGGAGCATTGTCCAGATCTAAGGCTAAAATGCCGGTATCTGTGCCGTTATAATAAGAGCCACCACGAGCGACAGCGCCTCCTGGCGAGCTCGTCCAGGTATAACCCATTCCACAGAAGTCGTTCATATTTGGATCAGCACAAAGAAGTGGAGAAGGTGGAGCATACTCCGTGGCAAGGGGACCTCCAGCGGTTACAAGGTCCGAAATATACTTGTTTGCTTCCGATCCTGAGAGTGGGACTACAGACGGCATCAAAATCGTATCCGTAACAGGGATGATCATCTCCGCCAGCCTCTAGTAAAGGTCCAAAGCCATTATCAAAATGACCGCGATTGATATTCCCCCAAGGGAATGTGATCTGGATTTTAGAAAAAGGGAGCGTCTCAAAGTTGAATAGCTCCCTCTTGTTGTTGGGCGACTACCAGATTTTTACGCGTTCATTCTCAGGAAGAGTCATTTTATCTCCCGGTTTGCACTGGAACGTTTCCGCGAAAGCCGGTTGATGTTTTACCTGTTCGTTGATGCGCGCTTCGCCGGAAGCATGAGGATCTGTCTTGCGCATCAACTTATCGAAATCAGGGCGAGTGACGGAGCACCATACGCGCCCGTAAGCCACGAAGAACGTTTTCTTATTTTCCGCCGTGCCGACACCTTTCGGGAAAGCCGCATTGTAAGCGAACGTGAGACCTACTAAGTCTGCGACATTCTCACCCAGGGTCAATTTGCCGTCGTGACCGATTTTATTGAATTGGTCGATCATCTTCTGGCCGCGCAGATTGAACTCCATAATATCTTTTGTCGTCATCCATTGTTTAAGGCGTCCTTCAGAATCGTATTTCGATCCGCTGTCGTCAATGCTGTGGCCCAACTCGTGGCCCATAACCGCACCTACGGCACCCAAGTTTTCAATTACGGAGCCGTCTTTATCATAGAACGGGTATTGCAGAATGCCGATCGGCAGAACGAATTTGTTTTCATTGCTGCTGTAGTAAGCGTTCACAGTCAAAGGACCCATGCCCCAAGCGTCCTGGTTCGCAGGTTCGCGCACTTCCTGCATCGCTTTTTCCCAGCGAGCTTCCGCGAACGTGTGCAAATTCTGTAAGTAGTTATTGATGGAGTACTTCTTCAAAGGCATGAAGTCCCACTCTTTATCCGTGTGCGGTTTTACCAGTTGCAGACGTGCCTTCTCGATTTTGGCGATGGCTCCGGCCTTTCCTTCTTTGGAAAGCCACGTGTTATTTTTAAGTCCGTCCAGAATGCTGGCGCGAATACGTGCGCCTACCTCATTGACTTTTGTTTCGTCAAAATGAGGGAACACTTTATCGACTAAAGCGGCGTCCATCTCTTTCATAAAGTAATTCGTAACAACCGTCGTGCAGCGCTCTTGGCGATCCGGTCTTGTATCTGGGCCACCGAAGAATTTCTTGTCGAATTTAAATTGAGCTTTGAAATACTTCTGATAAGCATCGTCCATATTGTCGGAAAGCGCGCGGTAAAGATAGACGTCCTTCCACACCTGCAAAGGCCTTTTGCCCAGTTCCGCGTTTAAGAACTCAAGAGATTCTGGAATCGGAGTATTGATCAAAAGATTCTCCGGCACATTTGCAAAAACCAGCCGAAGCTGCAAGTGCGGATACTTTTTAGTCAAGTCTGCCTGACTTGAAACTCGTTTTTCACTCCAGCGCTGGTGACGAACGGCTGCGACCGGAAAAGTTTTAATAAACTCTTGCTCCAAAGAGATAAGCGCTTGCGCCTTTTCTTTTGCCACTGATTTTTTCAGTTGCGGCTGAATGGAACGAAAGAAAAGAGTCAGAACTTTTTCATATTCTTTCAAGAGTTCAGGGTTTTCATAGTATTTATGATCAGGCAACGCCATAAAGTTCGAGTACAGCATTCCATCCATTTTTTTGGGATCATCCAAGTTCGGAGAAGGCCAAAAGGAAACGAAGTTGCCGAAACCCTTCGGTAGATTTTTATGCGAGTACTGGATCAACTCTTCCGTCGTTTTGATTTGCTCGATTTCTTTAATCATGCGCGTGACTTCTGATTTTTCTGAGCGCACTTTTTCCGGAGCATTCATGCAGGACAAATAAACGTCACGAATTTGCTCCGTGCGTGGATTCAAATCCTTCGCTGTCGGCAACGACTTCATGAAATCCATCTTCACTTTCAAAAGGCGTTCGCGCGAATCATTGAATGCAAAAGTGTGATGGCTGCGGTCGGGGCGCAGCTTGAAGCTCGCTTCAGCCTTGGAGCAAACGTACTTGTGAAAGTCTTCACAAGGATTGACGGCCGTATTAAGAGGGAACTCGCGCTTTGCCGGAATATCAGAAGAAGGTGCGGCTGCGAATGACAAGCTGGAAATCAGAAGAAGTTTTAGCATCCTAAGTGATCCTTTTTTTATTTAACAGTTCTAGAATGGTAATCCTCATCCAGTTCATTTTAAAGGGCATTGAGACTATGATCGAGGGCGTTATTCCTCGAGAAAGTTGTTTCTCCGGAACATCCGAGGTAACCAGAAAATCTGGGGGTCCTATGAAACGTTTTATTCTTCTTTTGCTTGCGACGACAGCTTTGGCTGCGTGTAAGACAGTTCAAATCGAAAATGGCGAAGTGCCTGATGAGCATCTGGCTCGTGCAAAAAAGCTGGAGGGAGTTTACTCTGGTTCTTTCCAAGGTCGCCGTGGTCAATTGACGATCACGTTTGAAGGAAACAAGCCGATTCTTCTTTACAAAGACACGCGCGGCGAAAGTCTGTTGATGCCGGAATGCCGTTCGTCTATCGACAACTTAAAATGGGCTTACGTGACTCGCAAAGGCGTTGTTGAGTCGGTAGGTTTTTATTTTGATCCAGGCATTTGCAATATCGACGGACGTGAGGTGATGTTGAGTTTGAGCAACAACTACAACACAATTCGTTTGAGCTTGCTTGAGCGCCGTTACTTCGACAGACGCTGCCGTTGGGAAGTGCGCGATCCTCGCCATGGTCCGACAGAAGTCTGTGAAGTCTTCCAGCGCGATGTGACTCTTGAAGGCAAATTCTCTCGCTAATTCCTGAATTTCCGTTCGGAAATTTATTTGTAGGAGCGGTCATGTGATGGCATGATCGTTCCTCATGGCAGCCCAATACTCCGTTGAACTTTCCCCTGAACAGTCTGAAGCCCTGGAACTCCTGCGTTCCGGCGAGAATGTTTTTTTAACAGGTGGGGCGGGCAGCGGTAAAAGTTTTCTAATTCGCCACTTCATGCGCGAACTTGATCCCAAAGAAATGCCCATTCTTGCCAGCACGGGGGCTGCAGCCGTCTTGTTGGGTGGTCGGACTTTCCACAGTTTTTTTGGACTTGGAATCATGGAGGGCGGACCTGACGCGACTTATGCGCGGGCCTCTAAAGATACAAAATTATTGGCGCGTTTACGTAAAGTCGAAGGCGTGATCATTGATGAGATTTCAATGATTCCAGGACAGGCCTTAATGATTGCAGAGGCTTTAGCACAAAGAGCCCGCGAATCAAAACTCCCTTGGGGAGGAATGCGAATCATTTCCGTAGGGGATTTTGCGCAATTGCCTCCGGTGACGCAGACGAGTCAGCGCGACTGGTGTTTTATGAATGAGGTGTGGAGACAAAGCGGTTTTCAAACCGTAATGCTTTCGCACAACCAGCGCGTTTCTGAAAATCACTTTTTAAATATTCTTAGCGATGTTCGCCACGGTTTGGTGACTGAACAAGTGCGCGATTTTCTCAATGAACATATTAAAACTCATGATGAAGATCATCCGGGAACAAGATTGTTCCCTCGGAAAATCAATGCGGAGAATTTCAACCAACGCAAACTCAACGAGCTTGCGGAAGAAGAAGTGACGATCGACTCCATTTACTTCGGCTCTGAAAAACATATCGAAATTCTGATGAAATCGGCACCCGTTCCCGTGAAGCTCGTCCTGAAACTCGGTTGTCGTGTGATGTTTTTGCAAAACGATCCGCAAAAACGCTGGGTGAATGGGACCCGCGGCATCGTCACTGATATTTCTTCGGATCGGATCACCGTCAAGAAAGACCAAGGACGCGAAGTTCAGGTTGATAAATCTTCTTTTGCTTTGCAAGACTCCGAAGGCAACATCATGGCCCAAGTGATTCAGTTTCCGCTGACTCTGGCTTATGCCACGACTATTCATAAAAGTCAGGGAGCAACTCTTGATGATCTGTGGTGTGATCTGAGTTCTTTATGGGAGCCGGGTCATGCCTATGTGGCGTTGAGTCGCTTAAGAGCGTCTGAAGGATTGCACTTGATAGGATGGAATCCTCGTTCCATCATTGTAGATCCAAAAGTTTTGGATTTTTACAAACGTCTTGAAAGATAGAAAATGCGTCTTGGGTTTATTTTACTGAATGTTCTTGTCGGCACATCAGCAGTCGCCGTGGATTATCCTTTGCCAGCGGGACACCGCGAGGCCTTTATGGCCAACACCGGAGCCGCGATGGTCGCCTCACCTGGGAACGTGCTTTTTAATCCTGCGGGTTTGGGTTTTCGCGATACAGACAAACTTTCTCTTTCCGTGAGCGGCAATGCGATCTCTTCGCAAAAGTTTGATATTCCCAATCAGAAGATCGTTCCGCAAGAAATGACAATTCGCCCGACATTAGCGGCGAGTATTTATCCAACAGCTTTCGGAACCGGAGCCTTCTTTGTTGCGAATCCTCTGGCATTTCAAGTTATCGCAAGTTCCTCTCAATCCGTTGCGGGAGGTTATTTGTTAAACTCCACGCAAAAGGTGCGGCAGGATGCGATTGTTATCGGCGGATCCTTTGGCAGCAGTCTTGGAGAGCGTTTCGCTTGGGGATTTTCAGGTGGTGTTCAGACGGGCACAGATGAATCGACATATTATTTCACTCTGACACAAGGGGGAGCCTATGCCTCCACGCAGTTTGCTCAGCGCGATGAAAAGAAGACGGCGATTATTGTGATTCCCGGAATCATGGCGAAAGTCACTGAGGCTTGGACGGTCGGTCTTTCGATGAAATTATTGCCGTTTTTTATTGAATCCACAGCGACCGAGTTTTCCTCGAAGTTGGAATCAACATCACCGACGACCATTCAAGAAACGGTCACGACATATGACCCCCAAGCAGAAGCGTCCATGGCAGTTCGTCTTGGGCAGAATTTTTCGCTTATCGGCGGCAATAGAGTGAATTTGGATGTTGTTTACAACTCACAAAGTAAAACACGCAATGCTGACGGCACGATAGATACGAGTGCGGAGGACTGGTTTTATGCTTTCGGCTGGCGCAATACTTCTCCGGAAGGATGGGAACCACTCTTTGGCTACGCTCGTGGGGAGTCGGAGCCAGCGACGTCGGATTTAATAACCGCGGGAGTTTCCATAACCAAAAGACGCAATGAAATCATCGTTGGCGCTTTCCATATGGGCACGACACCGAAAAGTGAAAACGGCAGCAAATTTTCTTCTTATGGAATTATGTTCTCTTCGAATGTCGCGTTCTAAAGAATCCACATAAGATCTTTGAGCATCCCGATCAGGATGATGCCTAAAATCACTTCGCCCGCGAGCGCGAAATAAAACCAGGGAGGATTTTTGATTTTCTCTCTAGGCATAGATGGTCCCCTTATAAAACCTATCGGCGCTCTCTAAACAAACTCGATACTACATTCGGGTTATTGCGAAGCTTTAACCCTGCAATGTTCCGTGGTCTCAATGAGAGACCCATAAATCGTCTAAATACCTATATTCACTGGTTTTCTTCCTGCTTGAATAACAGCTTATTTAGGGCTACTGTCACGGAATCTTGATATATCTTTGACCTAGCAGAGGTGCAAATGGCGCAGATTTCAGAGCAAAATCCTATTGGTCTCAATGGAGTTGATTTCATCGAGTACTCGGGGCCCGATGCTCATTTCTTTGAACAAGTTTTCAAGAGATATGCTTTCAAAGAAGTGGGACAAGTTCACGGAAAAAACATCAAGCTCTATCGTCAGGGTGACATCAATTACATCTTGAATTGTGAACCGCAAACTTTCGCAACAGAATTCGCGAAACAACACGGCAACTCGATTTCGGCCACAGGCTTTCGAGTCGTCGACGCTGAAAAGGCTTTTGCAGCTGCCGTTGCTCGGGGAGGACGCCCTTATGACGGCAACGATCATCAAAGAGGCGCGACACCTTTCCCCGCGATCTACGGCATCGGTGATTCTTTAATCTATTTTATGGACGACAAGAATCAGAAAAAACTTTACGAAGAAATTTTCCAGATCAAAGAAGAAGACAAAGCTCCGCAAGGCGCGGGTTTTCTTGTGATCGATCATTTCACGAACAACGTTCCCAAAGGCGAGATGGATAAATGGTGTGAATTCTACACGAAGGTTTTAAACTTCCGTGAAGCGCGCTATTTCGATATCCGCGGAACGAAGACGGGTCTTCTTTCTAAAGTGATGCGTTCTCCTTGCGGTAAATTCTCAGTGCCCATCAATGAACCGACAGAGTCGAAATCACAAATTCAAGAATACCTTGATGAATACAAAGGGTCGGGAATTCAGCACGTGGCTTTGTTGACCAACGACATCGTCGCGACTTTGGAATCTTTGAAGAGCAGCGAAATTCAATTCCTGACGCCGCCTCCGCATAGTTACTACGAGATGTTGCCGGACCGTGTTCCAAATGTGACAGAGGATCTGAACGTGTTGGAAAAAAATGCGATTCTTGTCGATGGGGACGAGCACGGTTATTTATTGCAGATTTTCACAAAGAATACTTTTGGTCCGATCTTCTATGAAGTTATTCAGCGAAAAGGTCACGATGGCTTCGGTGACGGCAACTTCCAAGCGTTGTTCGACGCCATTGAACGAGATCAAAAAGAACGCGGTTATTTGACGTAAAGGTTTTATGGAGCTCATTCAAACTCTTTCAGTTCCAAACAGAGGTGACAAACTCACGGCCGATCAGGCCATGCGTTTGGCGATCAGTGAAGCTTACAAAGGCTCTACGCGCACCAGTCCGAATCCGAACGTGGGCGCGGTTGTTTTGGATTCTCAAGGGGGATTTCTCGCTTCGGGTTACCATGAATTTTACGGCGGACCTCACGCGGAAGTGAATGCTCTTCGCCATCTTTCCAGTGAAGAGCTTCAAGGCGCGCACGTGTTCGTGACTTTAGAGCCTTGCGCACACGAAGGAAAAACTCCTTCTTGTGCGAAGATGATGGCCAAACTTCCGATTAAAAAAGTCACTTTCGGTTTGATTGATCCTAACCCGCTTGTGGCAGGACAAGGCGCTGATATCTTAAGAGCTGCCGGGATCGAAGCGGATGTCTTTCATTCAGACAACGCGGATGTCGATCGCGATATCAAAACGCATCTTGAAGAAGTGTGCGAGACTTTTCTTTGGAACTATCGTCAGAAAAAAGTTTTTGTGGCCGTTAAAATGGCTTCGAGTTTGGATGGGCAGGTGGCTCTTCGTTCAGGCGAGTCACAGTGGATCACAGGTCCTCAATCGCGTGAGTACGTTCACTATCTACGCGCGTGCTACGATGCGATTTTAGTCGGCAAAGGCACGATCGAGTTCGACAATCCATCCTTGGATATTCGCCATCCAGAAATTCAAAAGAAAAATAAAGTCGTCGTGATTGACGGGGAAGCCGAGTTGCTTCATCGCTTTGCCGAACTAAAGCTTTCTAAAGTGCACGCGGCAGCGGATGTTTTGTGGTGCGTTTCTGAAGAGACGAAAGAAGAAGTGCAAAAAATTTTAGCGAAGCTTTCTTTGGCGCCTCAAGTTCTTTATGTAAAAACTCAAGTCGATGGCAACCTTCAACTCGAAGATTTGCTCGCGCAACTTTATCAACAAGGTTTGCGTAGTGTGATGGTTGAGGGCGGCGCGCTGACTGCGAGCACGTTTATAGATTGCGGTCTTGTAAATCGACTTTACATGTTCCAGGCTCCTATCATTATGGGCTCTGGAGGCTCTCGCTCTTGGACGGAAACCGTAAGGATTGCCTCCATGACAGAAAAGATCCATGTGAAGAATCCTCGGTATCTGACTTTTGGGAATGATTTCATGATCACGGGGACTTTCTAACACGGGTTTGCTGAGAGCCTCTGGACAAAGTAGATTTGCGATACATATTTACTTTGTTTAGGAGTCACAGATGCAAACCACGTCCACTCAATCACCGACAGCTAATTATCGTTGGACTCGGGCCGCCGATGGCGCTTTAGCTGGCGTTTGCAAAGGTCTAGGTAACGCCTTAGGTATTGAAACTTGGATATTGCGCGTCATTTGGCTGGTTGCCGTGCTGTGGTTTGGTAGCGGAGTCCTTCTATATTTGATCTTATGGGCGTGTTTGCCCCGCGTCGATAGACTGGACCAAGCTCTAGATGGAAAGGTTCTCGGCGTCTGTGCTAGAATTGCTAAAAGATACCGCATCGAAGTGGGGCTGGTGCGAACGGGATTTGTTATTTTAGCCCTCGTAACATTCGGTGTGGCTCTCTTGGGTTATGGTCTGTGCTATTTCATGATTCCGAAAGACCAAGAACCCACAAGTCGCTCAAAGAGCGCAGGAGTATTTTAATATTTATGGGTGATGACAGTAGTAGGTCGATCGTAAAAGCCCTCAAAAACGAATGGTCTCTTTTCTGGGAAGCCTTCCAAGGCGAAGACAAAGAAGTGCCAGCAAAAACTGCAGAAGAAACTTTGGACGGTAAAGTCGAGGTGCTTAGCCTCGATCAGATCCGCGAAATGACAAAGGCGTTGGTAGAGGATCGTAAGAAACTCAACCAGAAGCTCGAGTCTCTTTCTAAAGAAATCGATTTGAATTCCGCAAAACTCGAAAGCCTTCGCCTCGTCGGTGGTGAAGAGGATGATACCATGAAACGTATCACCGAACTTCATGACATGGGTCAGAGCATGGCGATGACATTGGCGAAACTCGACAAACAATTGCGCGAAATCCGCGAACAAGAAGACCGCATTCACGAAGACGTCGTTTAACGAATTCATGACCGCCAACTGACGGCGTTTGACGTTCCTGAATTCGTTAAATTTTTTGGTCTCTTTTTTGGAAGGCTTTCCATTCGCGAAGTTTACGGATGGATTGCTGTAAGACTGTTTCTAAGATGACGAGTTCTTTTTTTGTCGGTGTGTTTTGCAAAAGCATGCGGCGAAGAACCGTGTAAACGTTGATCTTTCTTTGGCGAGTGAGATCGAAACCCATTTCTTCTAGCCAGATTTTCAAAGTGTGTTCAGGATTGATTCCCGCGATTCCTTCCGGAGCACGGCGAGCTTTGCCACCATCAAGTTGGGTTCTGTTTCCGCCCCAAGTACGGCGCAAGGAAAACATTCCCAGCAGAGCCGCTTGTGCTAAGTTTAAACTCCAGTTTTCCCCGTAAGTGGGAAGGCACGCGCAGAAATTCACATGCTCTAAGTCTTCCGCAGCAAGACCCCAATCTTCAGGACCAAAAATCAAGTGCACAACATACGGAACGTCGCTCGTGATTTGAAATTGCGGAGCATGATCGGCAACGTCTTTAAGAACTTCGTCGATATCGCGAACCTGACGGCCTTTTCCGTCGCGAGCCGTGAAAGCGATCTTAATGCTTTCCGGTTCTTTCGCTTTGAAATCTTCCCAAGACATGTACGTCGTACGATTTTGCAGGCCTGTTTGTCCAGTCGCTGCCGCTTGTTGGGCATCATAGGTGATTTCGCACTGCGGATCGATCAAGATCAACTTGTCCATCCCCATGTTGCTCATCGCCCGTGAAGTCGATCCAATATTGCGTTCATAAATAGTGCGCACAAGAACAATACGCACTTCAAAAGGTCTTTTCATCTAGAGAGTCTCCGATAAAAGCAGGCCATCATGAATAAGGCCTCGAGTCTTTTCATCTTTTTTCGCAAGCAGCGCAAGGTCCTCTTCCAGTTGAGATTTCAAAGATGATTGCGGGTCGCGGGCTTTCACAAGTTCCAAAGCTTCCATTAATAGAAGCCAATCTTGAGGCGCGATTTCTTTGTGCTCTTTCAAAATCTTTTCAAGCGCGCTGCTCAGTTCAGCACCGTGAGTTTTATCTTCGCGCAACTTGCGAACGCTTCCGTAATGCATGTGCATTTTCAATTCTTGCTCGGAATATTTTGGAGCAGGAACGCGTTTGGCGACGAAATCGGATGTTTCGCCGTAAGCTTCACGGTCTGCAGGTCCACCGAAAACAGAAGGGACGCTGGAGCCAATAGCCATATCAAAGGTGCCCCATTCGGGAGCAAAAAGAACACGGCCTTGGAATTCGGCTTTTGCATTCGTCAAAGTAAGCAGAAGTGTTTTGCCATCTTTGACAAGACGGCCTTGCACCGTTCCGGTGATCACAACTCCCGACGTGTATGTCAAAGTCACGCTCTTGCCATTTTCCACCTGCAACCACATCCATTCGGAATCTGTGAAAGTAGAAGGACATCTGCTAGGGAATTCTTTCAGGAATCCCACAGGCGTACCGAAACCGTGGGCGTGATAGTCTTTACCATGACCACTGAGTTGTTTGTCAGCGTAACAAAGTTGTGAAGGGCCTTGCAGGCGAAGGTAAGCGATTTCGTTTTTCGCCGTCGTGATTGCTTCGACAATTTGTCCTGAAATTTGAATGCCGGAGTTCAGTTGCGCCGTATTGACGGATTCTGCTTCAATCGCTTTTTTCAAGCCTTGCAATCCGCCCACACGGTAAGCCATCTGTTCTGCCATCTCGTCCAAAACTTTGGATAGAGTTTTGAAATCAGGCGCGACAAAAAGTTGTGGCTGAGGTTCCGTGATATCGTAACCGACTTTGATGCAATCGACGGTCAAAGGAATTTTCTTAACGTTGGAGCTTAAGCACCACTTCGATTCGCCCACGCTGGAAAGAAGGCCCGCACCGAAAATTTTCGGATTTTCGAGTGTGCCGATAAGACCGTACTCTGCCGTCCACCAATTCATGCGAGAAAGCTCGGAAGCTTCAGAAATGTGTGTGATGCTTTTGCTGACTTTTTCAAGCGTCGCTTCCGCGTTTTTAATTTGTTCGGAAGTCGAAGCCGGATTTTCTTTAAGATCCGAGAGTTCACGAATTGCTTCGTAAAGATCCAAGTCTTGTTTGCTGATAATCGCTTTTTTTGCGACCTGGGCATACTGGCGCAGATATTCGGAAAATTCAGGATGAATCAGAATCGGCGCATGACCGGCAGCCTCGTGAACAATATCTGGAGCGGGAGTGTAAAGAAGATGGTCCAGAGTTCTCATATCAGACGCGATAGGGAGAACGCCCAACGATTGCAGCTCCATGAAAGCTGCGGGCGGGATAAATCCGCTCACAGGCAAAGCGCGCCAGCCGAATTGCTGCAACTTTTTGCTGATGTCATCAATACGCGGAATACGCTCGATATCGATTCCGGTTTTGTTAAGTCCTTCGACGTAACACTCGTGCGCATGCTTCGATAAAAAAGATTTAAGCTGGCGCAAGATATAGCGCCAGACAGCTTGATCTACAGGAGTGTACTTTTCGTAGTGTTGTTCTACGACGTATTTTCTTAAATGCGGGGGAAGAAAGTCCGTCTCCATTCGCGGGTCTCCTCAACTACAAAGATGGATCGTCTTTGGAGAGATAATTTTGCACATAATCCGCCACCGCTTTTTCCAAAGGCCATTTCGCGGGACTCATACCTGCTTGTTGCCATTTGTCGGTTTTAGCTTCTGTGAAGTACTGGTATTGACCGCGAATATTTTCGGGCATTTCTAGCCAGTTGATTTTCATGTCTTTACCCATGGCAGAGAATACGGAACTCGCAAGATCCAACCATGTGCGCGGTTTACCAAAGCCCATATTGTAAATGCCGTTCTTTGGTTTTTTATCCATCAACTCGGCCATCCACCCGGTGACATCTTTGACGTAAACGAAGTCACGCATGAATTCACCGTCTTTGTATTCCGGGTTTGCGGATTTAAACAATCCCAACGAACCATTGGCTTTGATTTGATTGTACGCTTTGAAAGCGACGCTCGACATCGCTTCTTTGTGGTATTCGTTCGGCCCAAACACGTTGAAGAATTTAAGTCCGTACCAGTGCGGAGGAGTCTGCGTTTGTTTCAACGCCCAACGGTCGAACAAAACTTTGGATTCACCGTAAAGATTAAGCGGACGGAGTTTTTCTGGATCTGTCGTGTCGTCAAAGCCCAATTCACCGGCGCCATAAGTCGCCGCGGAGGAAGCATAGATCATCGACTTTTGATGTTTTGTACACCACTCAAAAATTCTTTGTGTGTAGTGCGTATTGTTTTCCCACAGAAACTCTTTGTTTGTTTCTGTTGTTGAAGAGCAAGCACCCATGTGGATGATCCATGTGACGTTCTTTTGAGCCTCTTCGCTATCCAAGAACGCCCACAATTCGTCTTTCATCAGGAACTTTGAGATTTGGCGCTTCTTTAAAAGATTGCGCTCAGAAAGACCTACTGAATCTACCGCGATAATGTCTTTGAACCCTTTTTGGTTAAGTTCCCAGACCATCACGCTGCCAATAAAACCGTTTGCACCTGTTACAATAATCATGACCATGAACCTATTACAGAGTGCCTTTTTTCTCAAGAAAACTCCTCTGTTGAGCACCTTAGCAAGCACGAAAAAAATACCCAAAAACCGCCCTAGACTAGAACCAATTCGATCTGAGCGGGCATGGCCGTTGCTCAGGAATGTCACCAGTCGGGAGGCGATGAGTGCTCAGTTCACCTCGTTTTTTCATTATCTCATTGTGTGTATTGGCCGTGGGGGTCAGTATTTCTTTGTCGCGTTCGAATCGTAGCGACTCTTCCAAGGTGAAATCCACCGAAGCCTACTGGGCCGAGACGGGGCTCGGCCCAGCAGCCTTGGAAGATCTTCTTCAGGACCAGACTTGTGGCAGTTCTGAACGTTACTTCCTGGCTTGTGCTAACTCCATTTTGACTGTGGCAAACCGCTTTAATATGAGCCTTAATACGGCGGGTAAACTGGTCCCCGTGCAAGAAGCGTTGTCTGCCGACATGAGCACAGAGAAAAAACAGCTCGAACCGTGGAAAGAGTTTTTCTCTGCGCAAACTGACAAGGCCGTGAAGATTTCATTCTTAAAGGCCTGGCAGGAACTTTCAAAGCGTTTCATTTCTGATGAACAAAAATCAATGATGGTGGGCTTGGGCCTCAACGGATTCATTTCAGTATTTCGTGATCCGCATACTTACCTTATGCCGGTTTCGCAATTCCAAGAGGTGATTTCCAAAGCGGACAATCGCTCGGCTTCTTTGGGAATTACTTTGGGTCGTTCGCAGGGGAATTACGTCATTCGCAAAGTGACGGAAGGAAGTGCGGCTAAAAGCGCTGGCGTTGAAAAAGGCGATGTGATCGTTTCCATCAACGGCCAAAGAACGCCGGGCCTTTTGCAGGCGCGCGTTTCTGAACTTCTCAAGGGTGAGGTCGGCGATCTTACAACATTGATCGTTACTCGTGACGGTGAAAGATTGAAGTTCAAACTTCGCCGCAAAGAAATCACGGTGGCGACGGTATCGACTCGCGTGATTGAGGGAATCAAGCCTGTGGCGGTTGTGGGTATTAACAAATTCGCCAAGGGTGCCTGTGATAAAGTGAAGGAGTCCTTGAGCATCGTTAAAAAATCTCACGTGCGCGGCTTGCTCTTGGATTTGCGTGACAATCCAGGCGGACAAATGGAAGAAGCCGCATGTATCGCGAGTCTTTTTGTCGGCCCTGAGCAAAAGATTTTTGAAGTTCGTTATTTAGATCCTAGCAAGAAAAGAGAAGACTATTTCGGCGGAGAAGAAAAAATGTTCGACTTGCCGATGGCTGTTCTGGTGAATGGCTCTTCTGCCAGTGCGGCGGAAATCGTAGCCGGAGCTTTGCGTGATTTGAACCGCGCGGTTCTTGTGGGCGAAAGAACTTTCGGTAAAGGTTCTTTCCAAGAGGGCGAATATTGGTCGCAGAATAAAAAGATCGCGTTGTTCGAGACGAAAGGTTTTTATTATCTTCCGTCAGGCCGCTCTCCGCAAATGAAAGGTCTGCAGCCGGATGTCGTTGTTAACTTCGATAATATTCTCGTGATGAGAGAGGCGGACCAATTCATGAATCCTTTGCGTGCTCCCGAAAGACAAGTGCGCGCGGCGGGTCCTCTGTATTCTTCGAACGACTGTTTGGATTTGGATGAAGGCGGTCTTTCGGACGACGTTCAATTATCAAAAGCGCAACAAGTTTTGTTTTGTTCAGGTTCTGTGGCAAGAGCAGGGTTATGATTTCGACGAATTTATTTAAGCATAAGTTTATTCAGGCAAAAAGAAAATCGGATTATTTGATGATCGTGTTGCACGGTCGTGGCGATAGTATTCGTCCCTTCTATTCCTTCAATGAGGAACTGAACATCCCGGAAATGAATTATCTTTTATTGAATGCTCCTCGTCGCTTCATGGATGGATACACTTGGTATGGTGAACCTCCGTATCAGAGCGGCGGAGTTCTAAAGATTCGCGAAAAACTTTTTGATCTTTTAAATGATTTGGAAAACCAGGGTTGGAAAAGCGAGAACATCTTTTTGTTTGGTTTTTCCCAGGGTTGTTTGATTAGTGCTGACGTCGGCATGAACTATCCGAAAAGGCTTGGTGGTGTCGTCGGTATTAGCGGTTATTTTAATTTTTATCCGCGGTGGCGTGCGAATTTGGCCGAAGATTCGCGCCGTACACCCTGGCTTTTCACACACGGTCACCAAGATGATATTCTTCCCTTGGAAGAAACAAAGTTCGGCGTAGATAAGTTAAAAGATGCCGGTCTGAAGGTTGAATGGGTTGAAATGGATAAGGACCATTCATTGAAAGAAGAAGAGTATCCGATTATTCGCCGCTGGGTTCGCGAGAAATTGGCTGAATTAAAATAAAAAATCGCGAGTCTTTTGGGCTCGCGATTTTTCGTGTTTATCTGTTGCGGCTATTTACTCGATTTCGATATCACCGCTAGTTGTTTTCACGGTCACATCAAATTTTCCATTATTAGCGCTGCCGAAGGCGTTATGAATTTCTCCGCTTGTGGATTGCAAAGAAAAATGGACGTCGTCCGCTTTTGCCATTTTTAACTTCACGTCGCCAGACACAGAAGAGAATGACACGTTCGCAGGAGCTGTATTGCTCACTTCGATGTCGCCGCTCACGGATTTGCCTACGACTTTAGAAAGAGTCGAGGATTCAATCTTAATATCGCCAGAGACAGTCACGGCATCGACATCCTTGACGTCAATCTGTCTTCCAGTGACTTCGCCAGAAACTGTTTTCACGATAAGACTGTCGAGCTTTAAATTTTCCAAAGTCAATTCGCCGCTTGCGGATTCGAAACGCAGTTCTTTCGAGAAAGAGTCAGGGATTTCGATAGTGACCTCCAGTTTTGTCACAGCGTTGTCATCAGGCTGACGAATTTCAAGAACGTCGGCGGTTTCAGTAACGGCAAGCAGTCGCGGCGCTTTGTTGACATCCAGTCGGCCTGTCGCTTTGATGACGACTTCTTTATTCATTGTTTTCTTAATACGAACATCGCCGTTGAAAGTCTTAATGGAAAACTTGCTTGCGGGAGGGGCTAGGTTCCAAATATCTTCAGCGACTTCTTTGCTGGTATCTCTTTTGGAAATACCGCCAATATGGACGGAAACGTTGTATTTTTCTTCGAGCTTGGTGATAAGGGCAGGATCCGCTTTGTAGGCTTCTTGCGAAGCGTAGCCGGCGATACCCAGGAAAACCACTGTCCAAACAACAGCGCCAATAAAAACTTTTGAGAACACAGAGAACGATTTCATTGTAAGTCTCCTATTTTTCCAAAACGAATTTAAGATTCCACTGCAAATAACTAATAAGGCCGAGCAAGATGTACTTTGTGATCATAAACATCACCATCCCGCTGATAACGGCTAATCCAAGCAGCCCCATACTTGCGGAAAAACCCGCAAGCCACGTCCAACCCGAGGATGACAAAGTTCCTAAAGAAAAAAGCACCGAGAGAAGGGCCACGCTTACAGAACCAATAGCCATAGACACTGCCCAACCGGATGCAAGGAGGGCAAAGGTCACAACTCCCGGAATAAATAAAACAATAAAATTAAAAGGTGCGATTACGAGAAGACGTCCAATCACGTTGATCGCAAGACTCCACTTGAACGCTTTTTTTGGATTCTTGATTTCGCTGATCATGGATTCAGTTTGATAAGCTTTCGCAATCACAGACGGGAAGCCCAAGCTTTCAGAGATTTCTTCTTCGGTTTTTCTTTTGTTGAGACCGTGATTAAAATGCTCTTCGTAGTCAGACAAAATATCATCGACGTTTTGCACTTTATTCTTTTCAAGCTCTGCTTTGAGATTCTTCAAAAACTCTTGCTTGTTCATTTGATTTCCTTGCCGATCAATTCTTCAATTTGCTGATTAAATTCCATCCACTGCTTGAACTGGTCTTTTTGAAACTCTTTTCCCAGTTTTGTAATTCGATAATATTTGCGGGGAGGTCCCTCGGAAGATTCCTGCAAATATGTTTCGAAATACTTTTCTTCGGTCAGGCGGCGAAGAATGGGATAAAGAGTGCCTTCCGAGATTTCCAGAACTTTGGAGATCTCTTCAACCAACTCGTAACCGTAGTAATCCTTGCGACCAATCATGGTCAGGACACAGAGTTCAAGGACACCTTTTTTAAATTGCGCGTTCATACTGCCTCGACCTTTCAGTACTAAATTATGCTAGGTACTGTGTAATGTAAAGTACTAAGTTATGTTCAGTAGATAATTCTTCGGGAGGCGAATAAGTCATTGTAATCACGTATATAATCAGAAATGGATGCGATTAGTTATCGCGTTTTTTGAAATATTTCCGGCTTCATGATGGCCGTCATATAGAACAAATGGGCCGGTCCCGAAGAGGAGGTTGAAACATTAAAGCCAATCGGAAGGGAAGGTAATTATGTCGGAATCATTTTTCAAATGGGATCAAGAGCGTCTCACAACTCATGTCGATGCTATGGATAACGAGCATAAAAAACTCATCGATATTATGAACCGTTTGTATGAGCGCTCAGAAGCGAAGGCCTCCAAAAATGAACTGTCAGCGATTGTGAGAGAGCTTGTTTCTTGGACCATCACGCATTTTGATCACGAGGAAAAGTTTTTTGATACGCTTCCATATTCTCACGCCGCCGTTCATAAAAAGATTCACAAAGATTTGATCGAAAGACTCAAAGGGCATCAGGCGGAGTTTGACAAAGCCGGTTCACTGTCGCCGGCCTTCTTTCAGTTCTTAAAAACGTGGCTCACGGCCCATATTATGGGTATCGATACCAAGTACGGTGTGATTGCCGCGCAGAAGTCGGCGTAAGCTCACTATATATATAAGAGTAAAATCGGGATTCCGCCGACGCTTCTGAAGAGTCGGCGAATTTCGCAAAAAAGAGAATTCCTCTTTCTTCTTACTGAAACAAAAGTTTATTCACGCACGAAGGGCTTAACGCATTTGAGTTCCATTCGGAACAGCCTCGGTATTTGGTCTTAATTTTCATTCCTCCGTAATGAAAATTGCCTTTTTGTAATCGGCTTTGGCTAGTATTTGCCAAAACACACAACGTCTTTTCACGGAGGAATAATGACGAAAAAACTACTAAGTAACGCCCTTGTGATATCCGCGTTTTTGGCATTAGCAGCTTGTGGAAACGGTGGTGGAAGTGATCTTGCTTCTAACGACCTTGCCAACAACCCGGCGTCAAACGAAACATTGGCGGATGATACATCTGATGAACAAGCGTTCAATGCAGATGATAAGAGTGAAAACGATGCTCCCGAAGCGATGGTCGAAGAGTCTGCTATCGCCAGCAACAGTCGTGATTCCATTCTTAAAAACTACGACTATGTCGATCCAGGCAACGTCGTTCCTACAAGAGCTCTTGAAAATGCGATGGTTTATTTCCACCAGAACAAATCAAGAATCAAAAATCAGAAATATGTTTCTGTGATTGATTTTTCTCGCAGCTCGAAAGCCGCTCGTTTCCATATCATTGATATGAAAACAGGAAAAGTATGGAGCATTCACGTTGCGCACGGCAAAGGATCTGATTCTAACCATGACGGTTACGCAGAAAAATTCAGCAACAGATCAGGTTCCAAAGCGTCTTCTTTGGGCTACTACCTCACAGGAAGCACATACCAAGGCAGCAACGGTTACTCTTTGAAGTTGGACGGTCTTTCTTCAACAAACTCGAATGCTCGCGGTCGTGCGGTCGTGATCCATGGAGCGAGTTACGTTCGTGAAAAGAGCGTTAAACAAGGTCGCAGCTGGGGTTGTCCTGCCGTTGCGATGGAGTTGAGAACAAAAGTGATCAATATGCTTAAAGGCGGAAGTCTTATTTACGCAGTTAACTAACCAAGAATCTGAATGGGACCTCCTTCGAGGTCCTGCTCATTCCCCAAGCCCGCGCGGTGATTTCCCTCTCGCGTGGGCTTTTTTTTTGCTTAGATGGATTCGCTGTTTTCTTCGACGAGGCTAAGAAGTTTAGCGTAAAGATCCATTTTTACCGCAGGTGTATTTTGCAGCTCGCGATAAAAACGACTGACCGGGGCTTCCGGAGATCCATTGCTTTCATAGACCAAACGGTCCACGATTTTTTGCAGTTGATCCATGGAGAGGCCTTTTTTCTTTTCTGTGATGATCTCTTCAACCATCTCGATCAAGGCATTTCCCGTAATGCGTTTGGCGTTGTTCAGTTTTTCGGCGCGCTCTGAAAGACCTTTAAGGATCGTTTCAGGTTTTTGTTTTCCTGCGGCCGCCGTTACCAGATCGCGATAAGCTTCTTGGAAAAATTCGATATGCCGTCTTTGTTTTTCTCCCATGCGGGTGTCACGAGCTTTTGCAAAGCCCGAGACAATCGCTTTAAAAAAAGACGACTCCAGCATGCGACGTTTTTCAAAAGGCAGAGGGCTTTCAAATAAAAACTTCGGATATTCACGGAAAATCGCGCGCATATTGTAAAGCGCCGGATGATTGACGCCGTCTGCGACTTTTTCGATAGAGCCACTGACTTTGGCTCTTTCAAAGAAAATAAACTCTTTGTCGAAGTTCGCAAAAAGGTCCTTCTCCGCCAGGATGTGGCCTCTTTGGGTTTCGTTGAAACCCATGCGGTACAAAATGCGCTCCGCACGTTTTTCATCAAATTTTTTATTGAAGTTTTCGACAACAGGATGTTTCGAGAAAACACGCAAAGGTTTTTTCTTGCGGGTTTTAAGATAGTCCACCATTTGCGCAAACACCTGAACGATTAAACGCGCCTTTTGTTTCTGTTCGTTCAAATTCGTCGAGAATCTTTCGACGTCGTCGTAACGATATTTGTCGTGACGAATGCCAAACTGGCGAACGCTGCCATAGTCAATAATACCTGCATCCGCTAAAACGTTATCGCCATCCCAGTCCAACCAGGCAAAAATGTAGTCGCTGTCGAGTTGCGCCGTAAATGTTGCAAAGGAATCACAAACGTATTCAAGAAGGGCGTCGTATTTTTGATTTCCTTTAGGAGTGATGTCCCAAACTTTATTAGCGACCTGACGGTCGATAAAATAGTCCGTGGCCGCTTTCAATGACTCGTATTTTTCCTGTTTAAGATAAAGGAATAAGTGAGCAGGGCGGATCAAGTTCGGAGCGGCGCGAACGCCAATACCATAGCCTTTTCCTAGATCAATCACGCAAAGAACACGCTCGGTTTTTAAACCTTGCAAATGAAAAACTTCGGCAAGAATTGAGGCTGCAAGAAGTTCGTCGATCTCGGCAAGACCGCACCCGTAACCGAATTCAGTTCCACCTGTTTTTAAAGGTTTTTGCGCGGCCACAGCGCCGGGTGCAAGACATGTAACGCCAGTGCCTCGGCTCGAAACATCCCAAGTCATACCACGGTGATAGACCGTACCATTCCAGATGCCACGGCCATCGCCGGAAGTTTTTCCCTGTTTATTAGAGTGTTGCAGCTGCAGATAGCGAGTCGCCATATAACGATGAGGCTTGATTGTCGCGGGATCAATACGGCGATGAGTAAGTTCGTCGTATTCATTGATAATTTGCAGAGAGAAAGTTTCGATCAGTTTGTTCTCTAGATCTTCCGTCATTTGATGAGGATGATCCGGAGGAACCAGGCCCATTTCTTTTGCGAGGATAAAATTGAAGTAAGCGATTTTTCCGGTTTGCAGTTCGCGCACGCGATAGGAGACGTATCCATCTTCCACTGCTTCCATCCAAGGGTGCACGCCATTGAGTTGATCAAACGACGAATAAAAGTTCGTCACTTCCTTAAGCTTTCTTGCGCCGCTATGTTTCATCGTCATGATGCTTCCACACTCCTTGTAGAAAAATGAGACACTCTTCATATCGGCAGACCCAGCCTGCACTTTAATATTAAGCCCTAAAAAAATTCTTCCGAATACTGGACTAGACAAAATAAGAGGATGCGATGAAAACAGCTGGCTTTTTACTTCTAGTGCTTCTTTCAACAAGTTCCTTCGCGGTGAAACGCGATTACGCCGGAAAAATATTACAACCGCAATTCAGCACCGCGCCTGCCTGTGAAGAGCGTCCCGAGTTCCTAACTGAGATCCGCAATGAGTTTGTAGGAACCTTGTCGCGCTTGCCGGAAACGGTGCTGGTCGCAAGAGATGCCGAGTTCTATGTAGAGGGGCAGAACGCGGGACATGATTTGAAGTTGTATGGTTATCAGTCTTTCTTGCAAACATCAGCAGCGTCGCAAATTCTTTGTGGAAATGCTTCCGGCGAGTTGCGCAGCCGCTTTTCTTTGCTGGCGCCCACTTTGATCGACACGAATAAAAAGCCACGCACAGGCCAAAGTCTGTGGCAGTTTCAAATGATGGCGGACGGGAATAAGTTTTCTTTTTGGAATATTAAGAGTCCCTCTTTCGCTGATAAAGGAACTTTAGAGAAGTGGATTCAAAGTTCAGGCGCGGTTTACAAAGTCTATCAACGCTCTCACAACGAGTATGAACTGCTTCTGGTGAAAAAAGACAAAGACAGCACTCAATATTTGTCAATTCGCTACGATGCTGTCGCGAGTTTAAGAAAATAACGTCGTGGCAAAGCCGCCGTAAGGCGTGCGCAGATTGGTCACTTGTCCCTGATAAAGGCGAGCAACAACAAGTTGCAGTCGCCCTTGGTAGGCATAACAACGCAAATCGAATTTAAAATTTTGTGGTCCCTCGGGAGTCACGAAATTCTTTTCAGGCGCTGGTACGTACTCTTGCGCGATCATTCCTTGATTTAAAATCTCATCATAAGCTTTGCGGCTGATCGAAGCGCCCTTAAAAGACTGCTTAGAGCCAAAGGCGTTCTTGGGTTTAAAGAAAAGTTTTTTCCTTTGGGCCCAGATCTCATCCGCTTTTTCCGGGCAAAGATCATGAGATTGTGGAAGAACGGTTTTAAGCAGCTGCAAGTCGCTGCCGCTCATCCCTTGGGACTCAAGGAAGCCGGGTGTAACCCAATCAATCAAACGCTGCTTGTCCGCCAGCAGAAGATATTCATAAGGATTCGGCGATAAGCAAACTTCGCGATTCAAAAACTTTTCCCGCAAAACCGCGCTGGAAGATTCCGCGAGGAAGAAATCGGTATAACGATTGTAGATAAACTCTGGACTGAAGCCCTGAAAGAGCTCGCGGTAGTCTTGAATGCGCGAGTCCCAGCCCCAAGATTGAAAGAGTTCATTATAAGCCAGGAACTCCACAAAGAGCCGCTGCTCTGCGGGTTTGTCATCTGTAATGGCGATTTTTAAATCTGCCGGCGGTGTTTTGTCTTGAAGACGGAGTTCTTCCTCAATACTGCTTTTGATTTCTGCCAAAGAAAAATCACTCACGGGAAGCGGATGCTTTTTCATTTGGTACATTTGATGACCCAAAATCAAGAAAGCGGCATTGGTATTAATCTCGATCAGCTTTAGATTTTGGTTTTCATCCAAATGAAAATCGTAAGACATCATGATCGACTTGTTGCCGGGATCACGAAGACCTTTTTGAGAGATCAGATTTTGATAGTGATTTTTGTAAGACTCTTTTTCTCTTAAAGAGAAAAGCAAAGACACGGCCTTTTGCGCTTGTTCCAAAACAGACTTGGGAAGCTCAACCGCAAAAGGCGAAATCAGATTTTCGGCAACAAGGTCCTCAAGAGGCTCTTTTTCAAGCCTCGGAAAAGAGGAACGCAGTTGTCGAATAAAATCTGATTTCATCTCCATGATTATTTCAACGGAGTGATGTGAGAATCACCTTTTTTCCAGCCTGCTTGGCAAAGCTCACCGGATTGGCAACCTTGAAGGACGCGCAAAATTTCTTTAGCATCGCGGCCGACAGAAGTGTTGTGAATTCCCATGTACTGAATTTTTTGTTCAGGATCGATAACAAATGTCCCGCGCGTTGCAATGCCGCGGTCTTCGAAAAGCACGCCGTAGTCGCGAGAAATTCTTTTAGTCAGGTCCGCAAGAAGAGGATATCCCAGGTTTCCAAGATCATCGCGCAACCAGCGTTTGTGAGAGTGGATAGAATCCACGCTGCAACCGATCACTTGTGCTCCAGCGGCTTCAAAATCGCGAATATGTTCACGAAACTGAGTTAATTCAGTTGGACATACGAAAGTAAAGTCGAGTGGATAAAAGAACAAAATGACCCATTTTCCTTTATAATCATTCAAGGAAATATCTTTAACTTCGCCAGCATCAAAAACAGCTTGAGCAGCAAAGTGTGGAGCGGGTTGATTAATCATTGGCATAGACCTGCCTCCTTGCATCTGCTATTTATAGATGCCTTCGATAGTGGCGAAACTCAAGGAGAAACTGTGAAAATCATCTCTTGGAATGTGAATGGAATTAGAGCTTGTTACAAGAAGGGCCTGCTTGATTTCGTCCATGCAGAAAAGCCGGATATTTTTTGTATCCAAGAAACAAAAGCTCACATTGATCAAGTGGAAGAAGAAGCTCGCAAACTCACGTGGCAGTTCTCTTATTGGTCGTCCGCAATAAAGAAAGGTTATTCGGGTGTGGCGACGTTCATGAATCAAGAACCGCGCATGGTGCAAACTCATTTCAGCAGTATTCCTGAGTACGAGTCTGAAGGTCGTATTGTCATGACCGATCACGGGGCTTTTGATCTTTACAATATTTACTTCCCTAACGGCGGATCTGGAATTGAACGTCACAACTTCAAACAAAAGTTTTTAAAGGATCTTAATGTCCATCTGAAAGAGAAGCTGGCAAACGGCCGCGAGATGGTCGTTGTCGGAGACTACAACGTCGCACATGAGGAGATTGACGTTTATGATCCGATTCGCATGTCCAAAGTGAGTGGCTTTTTCCCGGAAGAGCGCGCGTGGTTTGATGATTTTCTGGATCTTGGTTTCATCGACACTTTCCGTTATTTCAAACCAACCGAAGCGCAGCGTTACTCGTGGTGGGATTATAGAACTCTTGCTCGTCCTGCAAACCGCGGTTGGAGAATTGACTACATCTGTATTTCAAAAGGGCTTGAGAAATATCTGTCTTCCGCGGATATTCTCGACCAAGTTGAAGGATCCGATCACTGCCCTGTGGTAGCGACCTTGGATCTGTAAAAAGGGGTTCGTATGATAGCTATCCCGTTTCCTTTTATCGTTGCAGAAATCATCATCTTTATTTTTGCCGTGAACCATCTTGGATTTTTGCACACATTGGGGCTCTATCTTTTGCCATGTCTTTTGGGTCTGTTCATCGTCGCAACTGTGGGCCGTATGGCCATCATGACTTTGCAAAGCACTGTGATGCGCGGGCAGTTGCCGGCGTCGCGTATTTTGCATTCGGGTGCGATATTTTTGTCAGGTCTCTTGTTTTTGGTGCCTTCGTTTTTCACGCGCGCCCTGGGTTTGATTCTTTTTCTTCCGGGGCTTCGTCATCTAGCGATCTGGCGTTTTAAGCTCTATATGGCAAAACAAGTTGCAAAAGGCAGCGCGAACTTTGGCTTTGGCAACGGTCCTTTCGGTTTCGGTAGGGGCAACATGGGGGGCGGCAGTGGATTCCGTTATTATGAGTTCAGAAATGACGGAACGGGTTTTCGAGACATGTCTTCCGAGGCCCGCGAAGAACGTGAAGTGCGCAGTGCTGACGTTCTTGACGTCACTCCGCTCAAGATCACTCACGAAACAAAAAAGCCCTCAGACGAGAAATAGGTACCTTTTTCTTATTTTGCTGAGGAAATCACGCGGCCGTTTTGTTGATTAGAAACAACGGGGCCGAAGTATTTACGGAACATGCTTTGTCCCAAATGAGCTGATTTTACTGTCCAGAATTTTTTATTCACAGTGATAGCGGCGACCGCGATTTTTCTTTCTTCATCCAAAGCGTAACCAACGAACCAGTCAACGCGGCCACGAGGATTGTCGCCTGTAAGATGACCTGTTTTTCCACCCATTTCAATTTCACGGAATTTGCGATCGCGAATGATCGGGCGGAATGAGCGGCGAGACGTTCCCGCAGTCACAGTTCTTTCCATCAACTCACGAACTTTTGCAGCGGATTCTTTTGTCATGATGGTGCCATTTGTAAGGGTGCCACCTTCATAAACTTTTTCGCCCTTGTCATTCATCATGGAGCTAACCAGGTAAGGTACAACCACTTGGCCATCATTCGCGACCGAAGCGGCGATCATGGCACCTTGCACGGGACTCATGCGGTTTGTTTTATTGTAGCCTGAAGCGACTTCGGCCAATTCAAAACCTTTTCCTGGAGGGATATAGGCCACACCCATGTCCACAGGGAAGTCAGCAGGAATTTCTTGATTGAACATGAAGCGGTTCGCGTACTCGTTCAAATCTTCAGGGTGCAGATTTTCGATGGAAAGACGGCCAAATGCCGTATTGATAGAGCGGGCAAATGCGTCTTTCAAAGTGATGACATTCGTCCATCGTGTGACCTTGTCTGAAAGAACATTCTTCTTATAAAGAGTGTAGGCCCCACCGTTGTAACGGATTTTGTGTTCAGGGGTCACGCCGGCTTTGTCTACTGCCGCTGTAGCAGTTACGACCTTGAAGACAGATGCTGCAGGGAAAGTCGCTTGCAGGTTTAAGTTCGCCGCCTGTGGATTATCGCGTTGAAAACTCGACATCGCTAAAACTTCACCCGTCGTCGCATCAATCATAAAGATCGCGCCGTAATCTGGTTTGTAAGATTTCAAAAGACGGTCGGCTTCTTTTTGCAAACTTTGATCGATTGTGTAGTTGAGAGTCAGAGAAAGTTGTTCTCCGTCCCACTCTGCATCCAAAGTTTCTGGAAACTGATTTTGACGAAACTTCTCGCCGGCAAGCTTGGCGATCTGAGTGCGCCTTTCAAGTTGTGATTGAATCTTTTTGTGAACCTGTGCTTCTTGATCTTCTGAGGTTGTAAAGCCCATAAGGGAATAAAGACCGAAGAGACAAGCTCCAGAAAATACGAATAGTTTTAACAACTTATATTTGTTTTTAAGACGCATTATTTTATGGTAGCACCAAGTTTTTAACGCTTTCAAGAGCATTCTCAGAAGAATACGCCGGAAAGCCACAGCTCGAGCCTATTTCCAGGCGATCTTTATAGTGACTCTCGAGGGGACTTGGACTAAAGACTTAATAGCATGAAGACTAAAGAACGCATTCTCCTTACTTCCATCGAACTCTTCAATCGCAGCGGGGTTGTGGCTATCACGACAAACCACATCGCCAAGGCCATGGAAATCAGCCCTGGGAATCTCTATTTTCACTATGACAATAAGGAAGAAATCTTAGTCGAGCTGTTCAAGCGTATGGCGAAAGAGACCTACGATGTTTGGCGCCCTCGCCGCACTAAAAAGGTTTCTCCTTTGGAGTTCATCAACGAGAATTTCGAACTTTATTGGCGCTATCGTTTCTTTCACCGCGAAATGTATGCTCTTCGTCGCAAAGATCAGCAGCTTGCAAAGATGTGGAGAGCCCACATCCAGAAAATGATGAAACTCATGGTCATTCTTTACCGCCAATGGGTTAAAGACGGCAAAATGGCGAAGATCGAGCAAGTGTCTGAAATGCAGTACATTGCCGAGTCTTTGTTGGCGATGGCGACGACATTCTTGCAGTTCTTCGAGTCTGCGGAAAAGCAGCCCGGCAAGCGCAGTATCGAGCGCGGTAAACACCACGTGGCGCGCCTTCTTTTGCCTTACACAGCTGGCGAAACAAAGAACGAGTTTGAAAAATTTCTCAAGTCCTAGCCAAAAACGTCACCTGAGAAGCGTTTAAATTTACTCTCAGGTGGCAAGGTCGTTGCTTTATTCGGAGTCATCATCGAAAGGCTCTGAAATGAAAACGATTGCATCATTCCTCTCTATTATTCTTTTTGCTTCCAATTCGATGGCAGCCAGCAAATGTGCTCAGCTTGTTGAAGAGCTTCAAGCGATGAAAAAAGCGCAACAGCATATTGTTGCAAGTCTTGTGAATAATCATGAAACCTTTGCCTCATCTATGGAGGAATATTCCTCTGTCGTTAAATCCGCTAAGGGGTCTTCTATAAAAGCGGTCTCTAACGAAATGAACGAGTCAGCGGTGGCTTTCCGTTCACGTGGCATCCAAGGGAAAAAAATGGCCACGAAACTTGGTGAAGCAACAGGTGATCTTTTCGAGCGCGTGGCTTCCTGCCTTAAATAGCTCACTCTCCTAAGAACGTGTTCTCGGGGGAGAAACATTCAATGTTCTTTTTAAAGGCGGCTCGCAAGGCCGCCTTTAATTTTTATTGCTGTCTCACTCTGAGAATCTCGGGCGATTTTCCTTTTCGTGCCTTTCATTTGTCATAGCTAAGGGCTAGAATGTCTAACGCGGTGCAAGTATTGATGGGGGTATAATCAGAATACTGATTATAATTTTAAGAAAGTGACCCGCGATTCTTTTATTGAGGACGTCCGGGTCGGCGCATCGATGGCCGCAATTAGAGATTCATCAAGATTTCCAAAGATTTGTTTAATTTTAAGTTAATGTAAGATTTTTTACTTGCAAATTTTACATGCGTGGAACTTAATAGGTCAGTTCCAAATTGGCACTTACGCTTGGAAGGAACAAGAGGGGGCAATCATGGCTATCTCTGAAAAGCTTATCGCTGAATGCAGAATGAAGCTTTTAAATACGAAGCAAGACATCCTCAATAGAGTGAAAGAGGCTCGTATGAACTTGGATCAGAACGAAGAAAAAGGTGGCGATGAGGGTGACCAAACTGTCCGCGTTCTGGCTGAACAAGAATTCCTGAGCATGCACGAACGACTTCGTTCTCAGCTTATGGAAATCGAAAGCGCGTTAGCACGCATTGAAGGCGGTTCTTTCGGTTACTGCGAAGAAACTGAAGAAGAAATCGAGCCTGAAAGACTTCGTGCGATTCCTTGGACTCGACTCAGCATCGAAGGTGCGGAGATTCGTGAATCCATGAATAAGCGCTACGCTCGCGGCTAAAACCGAAAGCGTCACTATATATAGATATTTATCTCGAGGGGATAGAGGGGTTTCTGCGTGCCAGAAGCCCCTTGTTTTTTGTCTAAATCGTGAAAGTCTACTTTTCAAGAAGACCTTTGAGGGTTTTTAAATCCTTTAATACCTGAGCCGCGTCTTTATCAAAATCCGCATCTGACATTTCCGGCTGACGATACAAAGTGAAAACAACTTCACTGCCATCTTTGTTTTTTAAAACACGCATCGGGTTGTGAAAGGTTTTTCCTGAACTGATCGTGACGTCATGATCGAGAACGCCGAAGGTATTCTTTTCCGCGAAACGAATCTTCACTTTTCCCATAGGAGAATCGGCAACCCAATCCTCGTCGACTTTATTGATGGTGCCGCCACTTAAACCCGCAGCCCATTTCGGGAGATTGTAGGGGTTGGCTGTGAACTCATAGACATCGCGGGGCGAGCGACTGATCGAAACAGAAATATTTTTCGCTGGGAAGGTCATGGTTTTCTCTTTCTGTGATTTTGCGGCCGAAGAAAAAGACGTAATGATGCTCAAGGCGACAATAGCGGATGCGAAAGCCTTCATAAAAGCTCCTTAGAAATTTATTGTCAGAGATCATAAAGCGCTCTGATGAAAAGGTCTTTTTGCTTTGGAACTAGAACTTACGGATCAATCCTACAACAATACCGCGAATAGAAACATCTTCCGGGGAATACCACATAGATTTCATTGTCGAGTTCGATGGACGGAGTTCCACTAACTTTTCACTGCTGCCACTTTCAGGGCGGGCGCGCAGATAGAAACGTTTCACTGTCGCTTCGTTTTCGACTGTCGCGACAATGATATCGCCGTT
The DNA here is from genome assembly GCF_030169785.1 of Bdellovibrio sp. 22V. Classification (NCBI taxonomy): domain Bacteria; kingdom Pseudomonadati; phylum Bdellovibrionota; class Bdellovibrionia; order Bdellovibrionales; family Pseudobdellovibrionaceae; genus Bdellovibrio; species Bdellovibrio bacteriopascens. Next base: position 253,144 of record NZ_CP125854.1, on the reverse strand, counting down.
ACTTGCAGATTCTTGTTTTTGAATAAGAATGATGTCTTCGTCGAAAATTCCATCCTCTATCATGGAATCACCTTGCACCTTCAGGGCAAAGGATTTCGAAGGATTACGAACCATGGACGGAGGAACATCGACAAATTCGTCGTGTTTAAGAGCTTCGATAGGTTGTCCCGCAGCCACTTTCCCAAGAAGGGGAAGGGACAGGATCTCATCACGTGCCTGGAGGAGCTGTGTGCGAGGAGATCCTGTCGTCGTCGAGACTTTTTTAGAGAGGTTTTCAGCCACTGCCGAAGCAGAGTGAAGTACCTGGATCGCACGCTTCTGACCCAAAGGATTTTCGATGTACCCTTTGTTCGTCAGTTGCTTCAAATAATTCTGAACAGAATTAAACGAAGCTAAGCCGAAGTGATCCTTAATTTCTTGATATGACGGAGAAACTCCTGAACTTAAGATGTGGCTCTCGATAAACTCGAGGACCGATTTTTCTTTAGGTGTCAGTGGGGGGAGGGGCGTTTTCTTTGTCATAACTTACATATGAACTTACAGTGTAAATAATGTGTAAGTCAATTCTCTTTTTTAAAATATTTTGCGAGGTCCAGGTCGATTTGCGTCGCGCCCCATTAACTCGTTGTAAGTCGTCAACATGCGCGAAGCATAATAGAACCGGAGGCTCCTTAAACAAGCCTGAAAACAAAAAGGAGTCTTCAATGAAATCTATGTTCAGAAAAGTAGCGCCCTGGGTTCTCTTAGCCTCTTCAGTGGCGGTGGCAGCAGGTGTTATCACAAAAGAAGAAGTGAATAAAAAAGTCGCTTCACTCACGGCCCCCTATAACAACGCTTCGACTTCAATGAAAATTGAATTCACGGATCTCAATGTAGACGCAGTACGAGCTTTAGATTTCGGAATCAATGTCGCGATCACGAAAGAGGGCGCGGAAAACAAACTCGCTTTGCAATTGAAGGATGCTTCTTATCACTACGGCGATGGTTCAGCGCCGACAGTGCAAGGGCGTTTGTTGATGCGCTTAGATCTTGTAAAAGCCTTCGGTCAGCCGACGTTGAACGATTTGGGTGCGCAACTTGAGGATATCGCGAAAGGCGCGGTCGCAGAGTACGGCAAGAAATACGGCGAGGCTGTTGCCGTCGATGTAAAAATGGAAGACGTTAAAAAAGATGCGGAAGGAAATCTTCTGTCAGCACGTTTGCGTTTCAATGCAAGCTTCGATTTGGCAAAACTTCCAGCGGACTTGAAACCGGAAGACGTGGAGCTTCGCTCTGTGAAAGCGGTTCTTGCTGCCGGTCGCAACGGAATTTCCGGTCGTCTTGAAGCTGTGATCAACCCTCAATACAAAGGTTTCCAATCTAACGAGCCGGGCTTAAAAGAGTACATCGAAAAACTTTTGAGCGACGATAAAGACACTTACGAAGAGATCGGCAAAGCCCTATCGTCTTTGGATGGCATCGCGGAATGGCTTGTGACGCAAAAAGCTCCAGAGCCACAACCATAGATAGCTCCATACTCCAAAGGGGGCTTCTCTCTTTGGAGTTTTCCTCTCTTCTCAAAATGAGACGAGCGCGCCGTTGTTCACTCTCTTTACGAGAGGGTGCGCATTTGGTCTCTTTGTTACCAAATCCTTTGTGAAAAGCAATTAAACAGCTCCTCAGCGGGAACGAGTCTTGCGAAGGCTTCTATCTGAAGAGGTGTTATATGTTGAAAAGAAACGTATTGGTTCTTACATCCGTTCTTTTTGGTTTCAACTCATTGGGACTGGCGCAAGCGGAAAAGCCGAGTGAGGCTATTAAGTATGTGACGGAATACAACCGTATTGCCGACACTTATAGAGGCATTGTTACGAAAATCGCGAACAGTAAAAACGCGAATGAGTTCGACGAAAATTATCACTCATTAAAAGCCTTCATCGCAAGACCGGGAGCGGACCGCTACTCGAACACGGCCCTATGCATGCACTTGAAGTCGCTGCCTTTGGCGGAGCTTGAATACGTTGAAACAATCATCGATTCCTCGGACACAATGTTGTCTTTGCGAGACTGTCAGTCGGAGCTTTTGAATAAGGCACAATTCGCAGGCATGTGGAAAACGGCGTCGTTCGATTTGAATCAAGATATAAAAAATATCAAACGCATTCCTTTTGAAGAGCGTGAAGTTCCAAACTTGGATTATCTCTCAATGCAGGGACTTAAAGAAAAAGAAGTGATGCTGACTTTTGACGACGGCCCGACACAAAGAACGACGGTACCTATCTTGGAGTCCTTGAAGAAAGCGGGCGTGAAAGCGGCGTTCTTCTCGACAGGCCGTCAAGCGTTGCAGAATTCAGAACTTACACAAAGAATTTTGCGTGAAGGTCATTTGCTAGGTTCGCACTCTTTCTATCACACTTTGATGATGGGACGCCAAGTGAACCGTGGTGCGATGTCTTATGACTACTTCTTGTCCGAGTTCATCGGTGGACACATGGGTGTCTTTCTCTCTGGCGGTTACATCGATCCTTACTTCCGTTTCCCTAACGGTTGTATGAATAAAAACATGAGAAGAAACGTGACAGAGTTGGGTCTAAAAATTTTCGGTTGGAGCATCGACAGCTTTGACTGGCAATATCCTGCATCGAAATTCACTGACGCTGACAAGCGCCGTGAGCTGATCCTGCAAAGTTTCTTAAAAGCTCTTCGTGGCAGTAAAAATCGCGGTATCGTTCTTATGCACGACGTGTTTAAACAATCCGCAGAAGCATTGCCGTTGATTTTGAACTACTTGGCTGACAACGGTTACAAAGTGGTTTTGTTGAAACCAGCAAACCGCAACATGCAAGACCGTAACAATATGCCGATGGTGACTCAGGCGATGGATTTCATGACGACGCATGATTTGAAAATCACGGATATCCGCCCGCGTGTAAACTCAAATGGCGAACCGGTGTCTCCGTTGGATTATGAACCTGCTCGCTTCCGTTATCGTGAGATGTTCCCACAGTTGAGCTATGAGAACTCTCCGATCGATCCTAAGGCTTCTTCTTGCGAATAGGCCTTAGTTCTGAGCGAACGCTTTGTTAACACAGACATTGAGCTCGGTTTGAGCATAAGGTGACAGGGAGACAGACGTCTTACCTGTCATTTTATTTTGAGACACGTGATAGAGATCTTCCGCCGCCGTGATTCTTTCGATCATGCAGCCGATGCGCGCAGAGCCGACTTCCAAGCGCACTAAGCACATACGTCCACGCAAAGAGCAGCGCACGCTTTCAAACTGAATGTGCGGCTCATAGGCGCTATTCATGGCCTGAAGCAATTGGTCTTCTTCGTTAGCGGAGATAAAAGCTTGGGCAGGAGCACCCGCAAGAGAAAGAATGGAAATTAAAGAAAGAACGAATTTTTTCATAGAAGCCTCCTTGTTTTGAACTGCGCTTCTTGAAGTCAGTTCTAACAAGGGACCCTATGATTGGTAAAAGGCATAATAAGAATTCAGATATTCAAATAATGAATACTACTTGGCGCGAACACATTCTTTTTTATTGTCGTTGCAGGCAGGCTTCACATCAGCCAAAACCGGTTTAGCCTCTGACGCAACGGAACGAGTCGCGACGGCTGGCGGTGTTGTATTTTTCGCATAACTAATCGGGCTCATTGAGCAGTTCTGATAAAAAAGTATCACGATGGGATTTATCACCAACATCGCTACAAAACTGAAACCACCACGATTCACCATACATCCTCCAACTGAGTCCAATAGGTCACACCCTTTTACTTACGGACAAAAGGCTGCAAGACTTTAGTCAATTTGTAAGGATTCTCAGCTTGATTCGAAAAAATACGTTCAACGAGCGGTTTCTCATCTTGAGAGTCTGCGAATACACGGTGATAATGGAAAAGTAATGATGGGGTATATGAAGACATTAATATTCAGCGTGATGTTCTTGTCAGCGCTCTCGGCGTCGGCCGACTTTGCTACCGTTTCTCAAGACTGTAAGAACGATCTTAAAAAATTTCCTGGGGCTTGGGACGATAAACTTCTCAATCAAGCGTGCGAGAAGGTCAAAGTGGATTCTCTGTGTGTGAGCGCGGAAGGTCGTCCTATTTATCACTATGACAAAGCGGCATCTGATCCGGGTGCAAAAAAAGTTTTGGTTTTCAGTTTGATCCACGGTGATGAAACACCGGCAGGAACTGTCGGCCGTTATTGGATGGAAAGACTTGAAGGCATTGATCCAAGAAATTCTTGGCGGGTCATTCCTGTCCTGAACCCTGATGGGGTGAAATACAAAACGCGCACGAACGCCAATAAGATTGATATCAACCGCAACTTTCCAACGAAAGATTGGAGCTCGGGTGCGATCGAAAATTGGAAGCGCACAACAAAATCCAATCCGCGCCGTTTCCCTGGGGAGATGGCGGCCAGCGAGCCGGAAACAAAATGCGCTCTTCATCACTTAGAGGATTTCCAACCTGACTTCGTGGTGTCGGTACATACGCCACTTAAAGTTTTGGATTTTGACGGACCGAAAGTTTCGCCTCCGCCGAAGTTTGATTATCTTCCTTGGAAGTCGTTAGGGAATTATCCGGGCAGCTTGGGCCGCTATATGTGGTTGGAAAGAAGCACGCCTGTATTGACGATGGAATTAAAAGAAAACTTGCCGCCGAACTTGGCTCCGTTTGAAAAACTTCAAGATATCATCGGGACATTGGTGAAACTTGAAAAAGCGGGCAAGGCTAAGAAAGAGACTGCGGCGTCTCCGAGCTCTTTATTGCCAGTGGCGTTGGAACACTGATCCCCAAAAATGGAAACGAGGCTCAGTAATCACTGAGTCTCGTCTCGGACAATCTCTTAGAAACTGAATTTACGAATCCTGAGATCACTCAAATCATCGTTTTTCGTTCTTAAGAGATTGTTTCTAGAATCTTTCTGAATCTCTCTTATCACTACAACTTCACTATACCACAAAAAAACTTTGTGGGATCGGCCAGTGTCGACAAACATCCTTCAGGTCCAGGCCAAGGATTAACGAATTTTCTCGCAACTTAAAGCGAGATCCCAGCTTTGTTTCCAGTCTTCTTGAAAGAGATAGGAATGTTCACGGTTATAAACATTCAAGCGCGCTTTTCCATCGCTTTTACGAAGCTTTAGAATGGTAAGAACATCTCTTTGATGCAAGACCTTAGAACCTTCGCGATACGCTTTCAGTAACATCTGAGAATTGTTTTGAGCGAATTCACTTTCTCCGTCCTGGCCCAAGAACGAGAGACCGGAGTACCATGTGTCGAAAAACTTCTCGTTTAAGCCGTCTGCTTTGCTGAACTCATTGTTGTATTGAGACAAACTAATCCACTTCAGTTCGAGGTGCGCAAAGCTGTCGCCGCGATAGTCGTGGCTCGTTGCTATGCAGACTTCCACTTTATGCAGCTGCAGCTTTTGCAGTGTTTGTGAATTCGTCGTGCAGGCGTAAGCTTCCTCGGCTGTGTCGCGGTTGTCGATAAACTGAAGGCACTCATGAGCGTGAGCGAAAGAAGAAATGAATACGATAAGAGTGATAAGCCATTTCACGTGAGATCTCCGATAAAACAACAGTTCGTTATATACGATCCGTGAAGGTAAAACGAGATCTCTCAAACGGGATGAAATTCTTCCCGGTATGTCCAGATTCTGAACAGAAAGAGGAGCCCCGGGGGGAGGGGCTCCTCAGGAAAATTATCTTTGTTCGACAAGTTTAAGATTGCGGCACTCGTATTGTTTGTAGTCACGACGGTTTTCAGAAATTTGGTGATCAACGTATACATTGACAGCCAAAAGAGCTCCGGATGGAGAAGCAACCTTGATTTCAGCTGAACCGAATTTTTGGAAGAGGTTTTTAAAAGTCACGCTGTAGGCGTTGAATTCAGATGTATAGATATACGGTCCCTGAAGTCTTGCAGAGAGATTTGTTTTGCGAAGATCTCCCGTTTGCGCCAAAGCGGGAATTTCCACTTCAACGGCAGAGTACCCGTTCGCGCCCAATGTCAGCCCTACAGCGCAGGCTTTCGACGGCAAAGAAAGCTTTTTGCATCCATACTCTTTCGCGAAAATACTAGCGTTGTTATCCGCGCATTGAGAGCGGGAAACCAGCGTGCCATGATAAACATGTGTTGCAGCTTGCGCGGCTGTAACGAACGACAAAGCAAACAAAGAAACAACGACCTTCTTAATAAGCATAAATACCTCCAAAATGTTCACACGCAGTAAACCTAAGCACTAGGTATTCCAATCGTGAGACTTCTTCTTTTTGGCTATATTTCAGATGGCGAAGGGGGGTTGTAAGAACTACCGTCAGGACATGACAAAGAAGGGCCGTGGGTTCGCCAGGAGAGCCGCTCTCCTGGCGGGTTTTATCACAGCTGATAGTCGAAAAGTTTTTTAAGCTCTAGATCCACCTCGGTGGTGATGTTCACCTTCATGGCGCCGAGATTCTCTTGCAGCTGCTCAATACTTGTGGCCCCCAAGATGACGCTTGTAATGCCGGATTGAGCTGCGAGCCACGCGATCGCCAATTGCCCGCGCGTGCATTCCATATCATCGGCGATCTTTTTCATGTCGCGAACCCGCTGCACGTTTTTATCTGTATAGAAAGTATCCTTAAGCCATTCGATGCGCGAAAGACGGCCCTCGCTGACTCCATCGTCGTATTTGCCCGTGAGCATTCCCGAAGCCAAAGGCGACCAGGTTGTCAGGCCCATTCCGTGTTCCAAAGCTTTAGGTTGAACGTTGGTTTCAAATTTTTCTCGCGCCAGAAGACTGTACTGCGGCTGTTCTACTTGCGGACGGTAGTATCCGCCTTCATCGCAAACATCCATGGCTTCTTGAATTTGCTCCGCCGTCCATTCGCTGGTGCCCCAGTACAGAATTTTTCCGTGATGAATCAAGTCATCCATAATGCGCACGGTTTCTTCGACAGGTGTTTCAGGATCATAGCGATGGCAGTAATAGATATCGAGATAATCGGTGCCGATGCGTTGCAAACTTTTATTCACCGATTCCAAAACGTGTTTGCGCGAAAGACCTTTGTCGTTGATATCATCGCTCATCGGCCAGAATACTTTCGAGGAGATCACTAATTCGTGCCGCGGAAAATCCTTGAGGGCGGCGCCCATCATGCGCTCGGATTCACCCTTGGCGTAAATATCGGCGATGTCGAAAAAATTAATCCCGGCTTCGTAAGCCAGGCGAAGAATACTGCGAATGGATGTGAAGTCTTTAACCGTACCGCCGAAAGTGGTCCATCCTCCCAATGAAAACGAACTCAACTTAAGCCCGCAGCGACCGAGGCTGCGGTAAGGCATGTTGGGATTGAACATGAGGGCCTCCTAAGAAGCCCCATTATCTTAATGAAGAACCGGGTGTTGCAAGTAATGATTGATTTCCATAATTCGATCTTGCTGACTGATGACAGAATCTTGAATAGCGTCGAGCTTAATCAAAAGATTGTCTTTCGCTAGTTTGATCGCGTTGTAGATATTTTCGTGGACACCTTCGGCCTCCACAGTAGCTCCGCCTTCGTTAAGAACGATCGCAATACGATACAGTTTCTTAAGTCCTTCGCGCGTGAACTCCTTGCCTTCCGTTTCATACTGAATCGCGAGTTTTTTAGGATCCCGCGCGACCACCGTCACAATAGTTTGTGGCGTCACAAAGGGCTCGAACTCAGCAATTTGTTGATAAATGAAAGACTTAACTTCCGGATTTTGTTCAATAAGCTGAATGGTGGGATTTAGAAGAGTCGTCATAGGCGGCCTCCTTTTCCTCTGCTTCCATTGTAACAATGGGGTCTAATTTTGTCTGGTCAAGATGGGGTTGGCCCAAAAAATAATTTGAAAACCAATAGGTTTGCATTAGAATCCCGGTCCTGGACCAAGGTCATGTGTCAGATTGAGATGGGCGATATTAAAACCGAAATAAAGTTAGATTCATCTTGGAAGTCGCGTTTGCAGAGTGAGTTCGAAACAGAACGCATGCAGCGCCTCAAAGCTTTCCTGGTCGAAGAGTACAAAGCGGGCAAGAAAATCTATCCGCGCGGCGATGAATATTTCGCGGCCCTCAATCTTACGCCCTTCGAAAAAGTTAAAGTCGTGATCGTAGGACAAGACCCTTATCATGGACCGGGCCAGGCACATGGTCTTTGTTTTTCGGTCCGTGACGGCGTTCGTTTTCCTCCTTCCTTGCAGAATATTTTTAAGGAACTTCGCGACGATGTCGGAGTACAAATTCCCAAAAGCGGTTGTCTGACGAAATGGGCCGAGCAAGGTGTTCTTCTTCTCAACGCGGTTTTGACTGTGGAAGAGGGCAAAGCAGCGGCTCATCAGAAAAAAGGCTGGGAAGAGTTCACGGACAAAATCATCCATCTTTTGAATGAAGAAAAAGAAGGCCTGGTGTTTGTGCTTTGGGGTTCCTATGCACAACGCAAGGCGGGCTTTGTCGACCGTAAAAAGCATTTTGTGATTGAAGGGGTCCATCCTTCTCCGCTTTCCGCGCATCGTGGTTTCTTTGGCACTAAGCCGTTTTCCAAGGCCAATGCTTATCTGCGCTCTAAAGGCCAAACGGAAATCGACTGGTCTTTGTAGTTAATGAATCTCAAATTGAGACTTTTTTTAACGGCCATCCCGGGCCTGGCTGTTAATTTTTTTTAAGACGAAGGTCCTAGCCTCTAGGGGGCGAAGGTCTCGCCGATAAGAACAACATCAAAAGGAGCAACGCATGAAGTGGATTTTAGTGGCAGCTTTGATGATGACGGCGACTTTCAATGGAACTCCCGCAGAGGCTAAGAGTCAATCCCGCGGGCCGGCCAGCGCTGAACAACGTGCGACGGTGACGGATGTTGTGAAAAAGCTTCGTGAAGATGATGAGGGAATCGTTGTTTTATTCGTAAAAACTCCGGGCTCTCATTATTTGCGACGAGACGTGGCAGCTTTCGACGATTACCGAAAGAAACTTGAGGCCAGCTTGAGTGGCAAGAAGCCTGTGAGCGTCACTATTGAGTCCTCGCAACTCAATATCCTTGAAGTAAAATAAGGCTCCGTTGTAAACTGGTCTCCGTTAAAAGGAGACCAGTCATGAAAACTCTTATTCTTTCTCTTCTCATTCTCACTTCGACATCTGCGTTCGCAACTTCTAAAGAAGAAGTCGCACAAAAAACCAAAGAAGCTGCAAGTGCGGCGGCTGAGTACTCTAAAGAACAAAAAGAAGAATTCCAAAAAGATATGGAAGCAAAAATCGCTTCTTTGAAAACTGAAATCGCAGAGATGAAGGCTTCCGCGGCAAAGAAAACCGGCGAAGCACAAAAAGAAATGAAAGAGCAAATTAAAGCTCTTGAGGCGAAACAAGAGGAAATGAAAAAAGACCTTGCGAAGCTTAAGAAAAGTTCCGGCAAAGCTTGGGACGAAATGAAAGTGGGAATGAGCAAAGCCTGGGATTCACTTTCTGAGTCTTATAAAAAAGCGAAGGCTGAACTTAAAGACAACTAATGAAAAAAAGTTCGTTGTCTTTCACTTCTGAATTGCCCCGTCTGTCTGATCTTGGTGAAGAACTTCTGTTGATTTATGACGAAGTTCTTCCCAAAAAATCCACGACCTTTCGAAAGTGGATGCAATCATTTCCACTTAAATACCCTGTTAAAGCCGGCGAGGATCTAAAATCCGTTGCGCGCTTTCCGCAGCATATTTCCCGCATCGTAGACCTTTGCCAAAATGTCTCTAATCGCAAATTGACAATTGTCGTTGTCGGCGGCGGAAGCGTCGGCGATTTCGGCGGTTTCGTCGCAAGTATCCTCAAACGTGGCGTGCGTTTGGTGCAAATGCCAAGCACGTGGCTGGCAGCGATCGATTCGGCTCATGGCGGGAAAACAGCTTTGAACGTCGGTGCCGCGAAAAATCAGATCGGGACTTTTTATCCGGCAGATAAGATTTTCTTGGTGAAATCTCTTTTGCTTTCTCAGCCGGAACCGCGAGCATTCGAAGGATTCGGAGAATTGTTGAAAATCTCTTGGATCGTGGGCGGTCCGTTGTGGAAACAGCTGTCCCGTGAAAAAGAAATCAACGCAAACGTGCTGTGGAAGTATTTGGCGGCTGCTATTCAGGCCAAGAATAAGGTTGTTGCCACGGACCCAGAGGAAAAAAAGGGTCTTCGCCACATCTTGAATTTAGGTCATACGGTAGGCCATGTTTTGGAGGCTTATTATAAACTTCCACATGGTGTTGCAATCAACTATGGTTTGGATTTTAGTCTGCGCTGGTCTTTGCAAAAAGGCATCATGAGCAAAAAAACTTTCGAAGATCTTCAGCAGGCTCCGGTGTCGGGATATCTTCTGTCCCCGGCGCGCGACTGTTTGTTAAGCACGAAGGCTTCCGATCTTAAAGAATTCCGCCATCTTTTGTTGAGCGATAAAAAGAAAACGAAAGCGCAAACCTTGCGCTTTGTATTTATTAAAAAACCAGGTGCGTGTATTATCCGCGAAGTCTCTGTTGACGATATTTTGATTGAGTTGTGCCGTCAGAAAGAAGAAGAGCTTCATGGCTAAGTTTAACTTTCGAGGCGAAATTCCGGGTTCAAAATCTGTCTTTAATCGCACCTTGATCGTGCAAAGTTATTTCCCGGCGCTGGCCTTGCAAGGATTTTCGTCGTGTGATGATGTTGTCTTCATGCGCGAAGGTATTCGCAAAATCTCGCAGCAAAGTTACGTTCACTGCGGAGAAGGCGGCACAACTTTCCGCTTTCTTTCTTTGCGTGCTTCCCGCGAAGCCGGCGAACATTTTCTGGAAGGCACACCTCGGTTGTTACAACGGCCACAAAAAGGTCTGATGGATTTGCTTTCGCAATTGGGTGTGAAGTCAGAGCTGACAAGCAAAGCTTTGCATATCTTCAGTTCTGGCTGGCAAAAACCGGCGGCCCCTTTGCAAGTAGACACCTCGGAATCCAGTCAATATGCTTCGGCTTTAATCTTAAACGCGTGGAATTTGAATTTTGATTTAGAGTTTGAGCTTGTCGGCGACAAAGTTTCGGAATCTTACTTTCTTCTTACTTTGCAAATGCTGCGAGATATGGGCATGGTCGTGCACCAAAATTCCCGAGGCTATTTCATCCCTGCAGGCCAGACTTTAAAGAAAAAGGAGTGGCGGATTGAATCGGATCTGAGTTCGGCGTTTACGATGGCTTCAGCGGGCGCTCTTGCGGGGCAGTCTGTTTTAGAAAATTTCCCGACGCAAAGTGCTCAGCCCGATCTTGTATTCTTAGATATTTTCAAAAAGATGGGCGTTGATTTCAGTGTGCAAGGATCCACACTGACCGTTAATAAAACAAATCCATTGCGCTCGTTGGAGTGGGATTTGGGGCAGTCTCCTGATTTATTCCCTGTGCTTGCTGTCCTTTGCAGTTACGCCGCAGGAACCTCACGCTTGTTTGGTGCGCCTCACTTAACAAAAAAAGAATCCAATCGTATTGCCAAAGTTTCTGATCTTTTTCGCCTTGCGGGGATTTCCCATGAGGCTTTGCCGGATGGCATGATCATTCATGGATCGTCGAACCAAACACCCGCGCAGGGAGTTTTTAATCCTGACAAAGATCATCGCATGGTCATGGCCGCGACATTATTAAACTTGCAAGGTCATCAAATCCAGATCGAAGAACCCGACGCTATCAATAAAAGTTTTCCGGAATTCTGGAGCATGATAGGAGTGAAGCCATGATCACAGTGGTCACAGGTCATCGCGGCACAGGTAAAACGGAATTGATGAAGCGTCTTCAGCTTTATCTGCGCGATCAATCTGTGGACTTCGTCGATCTGGATAACGAGATCGAAAAGAAAATCGGGAAAACCATTCCCGAACTTTTCATGCAGCACGGAGAAGAGTATTTCCGTGACCTCGAGCGCCAGCTCTTTCTTGAAATTCTGCAAAGAAAAACTCATGAATCCATGTACATCGTTTTGGGCGCGGGCTTTGACCTCAGTGTGGTGCCCGATAACGTGCGCGTCTTATGGGTTCGCCGACGTACTGATTTAGATGGTCGTATCTTTTTAAATCGCCCGCGTTTAAATCCCGAGATGTCTCCGCTCGAAGAATTTCAAAAGCGGGGGCGGGTTCGTGAAGTCAAATACCGTGAACGGGCTGATGAAATCTACTTGATGCCTGAAGGTGTATTAGAAAATCGCCATCAAGCCATGGCTGTTGAAAAGTCAGTGCTTTTCGGACAACTTCATGGCGTCGGCGGAACATTGACGGTATTGCCAGAATTGTTTGCGACTGAAAACCGCTGGAGTCTTTTTAAATCTCGATATGCCGATCGTGGCATTGATCTCATCGAACTTCGCGATGATCTTTTGAGTTTCGAACAGATACTTCGAGCGGTGAATGAAATGCCGCAAGAACGATTCGTCTATTCTTTCCGAAAGCCTGCAACAGAGTTCAGCGAAGATCTTCAGAGTCTTCTTGTGCAGGTGGAGTGGGTGGATTGGCCGTGGGAATTGGGAGCTCCCGATCCTCTTTTGGCGGTCGTACCTCGTGAGAAATTGATCCTCTCCTTACATACCAAAGACCACTATACCTCGTGGATAAAGTATGAAGATAAGGTCGCGCATTTGAAATATGCTCCTGAAGTTTTAAGCTTTGCGGAGCTTGAGCAAGGCCATCAATGGCAAAAAGAGTCTTCTTCTAAGCGCAGCTTTTTACCGCGCTCGGCTCAAGCGCGCTGGGATTGGTATCGTCTCTTGCAAAAAGGAAATCAGCTTTTGAATTTTTGGAAAGAAGGCGATGGCAGCGCGGGTGACCAACCTTCACTGTGGTCTTGGCTGATGATGCCTATGGGCCGTGCAGGTTTTGCCGCCGTGTTAGGTGATCCTGTGGCGCACAGTTTTACTCCTGTTGAACACTCGGATTACTTCTATAGAAAAAGCATGCCGGTTTTTGCCGTGCAAATTTATCGCGAAGAGTGGAATGAGGCATTACCTGTTTTGCAAAGAATGGGATTGACTCACGCCGCGGTGACGTCGCCGCACAAAGAAAATGCCGCTGTCCTTTGCAAGCATGCGCAGTTGCGCGCGGTGAATACGCTTTACTGGAATGGCAGTCAGTGGCTTGGAACTTCAACCGACGATCAGGGATTTTTGGAATTGATCGAAGGCGTTGGTATGATCGCGCCTTTACAAAAAGAAATTTTCGTCTGGGGCGGAGGCGGGACCCTAGAAATGATTCACAGGCATTTACCGCATGCGAGTTATTTTTCCAGTCGTACCGGCGAACCTCGCCAGGGCAGTGAAGATGCTCTTTCATTAAAACCGAAAATTCTAATTTGGGCGGCTCCGCGCTCTGCAGAGACAGTTTTTCCTCCTGCTGAGTGGAGTCCTGCCATGGTTTTTGACCTGAACTACAAAGAAGATTCCATGGGCCGAGAGTATGCGCAGCGCTCGGGATCTAATTATCAATCAGGACTTGTGATGTTCACGGCGCAAGCGCAAGGGCAACGAACTTTTTGGAAAAACTGCGAGGAGCAACGATGAGTGCGAATCAATTCGGATCACGATTTACAATCACAAGTTTTGGCGAAAGCCATGGCTCCGCTTTAGGTGTTGTGATCGATGGTTGTCCCGCAGGCGTGAAGTTCGACGAAAATCTTTTACGCAAAGAGATGGAGCGTCGTCGTCCCGGTCACCATGGTTCTGGGCAGGTCGTCTCAGGTCGCCAGGAAACGGACGAGCCCGAAGTTTTAAGTGGCGTGTTTGACCAAACAACATTGGGAACACCGATTGCGATTATTGTGCGCAATCAAGATGCACGCTCGCAAGATTATAAAGAAATCAAAACGTCGCCACGTGCAGGCCACGCTGACGATATGTGGAGAAATAAATTCGGTCACAGCGATCATCGCGGTGGTGGAAGATCTTCAGGCAGAGAGACCGTTTCTCGAGTGATGGCCGGAGCAGTCGCGCAAATGATGTTGCGTCATGTTTCTGCACCTACTCGGGTCGTTGGTTATGCCTCACAGATCGGCCCTTTCATACTCACAGATGAAGAGCGCAGCCAGGTGTTGCAAAAGGACGTTGATTCTTATCAGGCGCGTTTTCCTTCCGCACGGGATCAAGAAGTCGGCGAGATGTTGAAAAAAGCCCAAGAACAAGGCGAAAGCCACGGCGGTGTTGCGGAAATTCTCATACAAAATCCTCCGGCCTATTTGGGTCAACCTGTATTTCATAAATTGAAATCCGATTTAGCGCAGGCATTTTTAAGCGTGGGCGCTGCCAACGGTTTTGAATTGGGATTAGGATTTGATTCCGCCGCGATCAAAGGAACTTCTTTTCATCAAGGTTCGCAAAGTCATTATGGTGGCATCCGCGGAGGAATCTCTACGGGAGAAAATATTTTGCTCCGCGTATCCTTTAAGCCCACAAGCTCTATTTTAGATGTAGCCAAAAAAGGCCGTCATGATCCATGTATCGTGACTCGGGCCATCCCGGTTTTGGAAGCCATGACAAACTTGGTATTGGCAGATCACTACTTATGGTCTAAGACTGATCGTATCTAGCGAGCAAGCGGGCGGAGGAAAAATGGTTTCAGATATTTTTAATCCTGAATGGTGGACGGAAGTGGAAATTCCTGGAGTGAAATTTCAGGATATTACTTATCATCGCGCTAAAGATCAGGGCACGGTTCGTATTGCTTTTAATCGTCCCGAAGTTCGTAACGCCTTCAGACCGCAAACTGTCGACGAACTTTATACGGCTTTAGAGCATGCGCGTATTACTGCGGATGTCGGTGTTGTTCTTATTACCGGAAATGGTCCTTCTCCTAAAGACGGTGGCTGGGCATTCTGCTCTGGCGGCGATCAGCGCATTCGCGGTAAAGACGGCTATAAGTATGAAGAAAAAGAAGCTGTCGGCAAAATGGATTTGGCACGCTTGGGCCGCTTGCACATTCTTGAAGTGCAGCGTTTGATTCGCTTCATGCCCAAGATTGTTGTCGCTGTCGTACCAGGCTGGGCTGTGGGTGGCGGTCACTCATTGCATGTGGTGTGTGATTTGACTCTTGCAAGTAAAGAACATGCGGTCTTTAAACAAACAGATCCGGATGTGGCAAGCTTCGATAGCGGGTACGGTTCGGCGTATTTAGCTCGTATGGTGGGACAAAAACGCGCGCGAGAAATCTTTTTCTTGGGTCGCAACTATTCTGCACAAGAAGCTTTCGAAATGGGTATGGTGAACGCCGTTATCCCGCACAAGGATCTTGAAAAGGTGGCATTGGAGTGGGCGAAAGAGATGAACTCAAAAAGCCCGACAGCAATGCGCATGTTGAAATACGGCTTCAATCTTTGCGATGATGGTTTGGTGGGTCAGCAACTTTTTGCTGGTGAAGCAACTCGTCTGGCTTACGGCACGGAAGAAGCGGTCGAAGGTCGCAATTCTTTTGTCGAAAAACGTCCTAAGGATTTCTCGAAATTTCCTTGGCATTACTAAAAGACTCACAACGGGTCTTTTAGTCCTAAAAAATTCTCGGAATAACTTTACAAGAACGCAAAGCTAAGGCCTTTGGTGAAGGCTTTGCGTTCAAACACGTTTCGACTCCGGCGGACGAGAGTAGAATCTAAACATGGGAAAGATTTTACTCTATCTTTTCATGTTGATCGGCCTTGGATATCTGCTCTGGGGATGTCCAACGAAGAAGTATATTCCTGATCCCACTCCACCAGAGCCGCAAGTTCAAGAAGAGGAGCAAAAACCTCAGTCGAAAAGAGTGGAGGATACACCGGGATATCTGGGGAGAGAGCCTTATGTAGGCCCGCGAATTCAATTCCGCAAAATGCTTGCTTAGTTCATCCTTGAACGGGGAATTTTCGTAAGGACGAAATCCGTGCGAGCATTTTGCGAAATTGAGAGGCGAATTGGAATCTATTCGATAAAGGTGTTTTGGGGCAGATCGGCGCCACTTATTTAACGAATAAAAAAGCGGACTTTGTAGGTCCGCTTTTTTTATGAATTTTTTTGTGACGATTACTTTACTGTGCCTTTGTAGATATAAGCGATGCCGCCTGTGAGGGAGATGTATTCGCTTTTTGAAAAGGCGCCGCTTTCATTCATCAAAGCGACGAATTCTTCGCGGCAAGGGAATGCGGCGGAGGATTTTTGCAAGTATTCGTAGGCGTCTTTTTGACCTGTTACGAGACCACCGATTTTTGGCAAAATGTTTTGCGAGTAGAAATTGTAAAGTGCGCCGAAGACAGGGATGTTAACTTGGCCGAATTCAAGGACCATGACTTTGCCGCCAGATTTTGTTACGCGGCCCATTTCGCGCAAAGCTTTTACAGGATCGCTGACGTTGCGAATGCCGAAAGAGATGCTTGTGGCATCGAAAGATTTATCAGCGTACTGAAGTTGCGTAACGTCGGCCTGTTCAAACGTGATGTCCAAGCCCGCTTCTTTGGCTTTGCCGGGAGCTGGGATCAACATTTCAGCGCAGAAGTCAGTTCCAGTAACAGCGCCTGAAGCGCCTACGGTTTTCTTGAACTCGATCGCAAGATCGCCTGTTCCTGTGGCGCAATCTAAAACTTTGTCGCCGGCTTTTACGCCTGAGTACTTAACAAGTTTTTTTCTCCAAAGATGGTGGATACCCATCGACAAAACGTTGTTTCCTTTATCGTAGTTAGCCGCGACTTTCGCGAACATGGAACGGATGATTTCAGGATTTGGAGAGTGCTTTGTTTGCATCGTAACGCCTATTTCTGTGTGTGAAGAGGACGATCCACAGCAACGAGGATCTTTTTAAGCTTCGCCATCATCGTTTCAAAGTCATTCAGAGTCAGAGCCTGCATGCCATCAGAAAGAGCTTCTGCGGGGCGAGGATGAACTTCAACGATGATACCATCGGCGCCGACAGCCGCCGCTGCGTAAGCCAAATCTGGAACAAGAGCGCGGATTCCCACTGCATGAGAAGGATCCACGATCACAGGCAAATGCGTATTCTTTTTTGCGAAAGCAACGGCATTAAGATCCAAAGTGTTGCGAGTCGCTGTTTCGAAAGTACGAATACCGCGCTCACACAAAATCACATTCGGGTTGCCGCCGGCAGTGACGTATTCTGCCGCTTTCACCCACTCTTCGATAAGAGCGGCGAAACCACGCTTCAACATCACCGGTTTTTTCTGCATGCCCAACTCTTTGAGCAAAGAGTAGTTGTGCATATTGCGAGAGCCGACTTGGAAACATTCAACGATGTCATAGATCTCTTCGATCTGACGGGGATCCGTCACTTCGGAAACCAGACTCATGCCCGTTTCTTTACAAACGGCTTTGATAAAATCAAAAGAGGAAGAGCCAAGTCCCTGGAAGGCTTTGGAGGATGTGCGCATCTTCCAGATACCGCCACGAAGAATGTGCGCTCCAGAGGCTTTTACGCCTTTCGCCGTTTCCATGAATTGCTCATAACTTTCGATAGAGCATGGGCCGGCGAAGACAGTGAATTGAGGGCCCCCAATATCATACCCAGCAACATTGACGATTTGGGTTGAGGGACTTGTTTGCATAGTTTGCGTTTCCATAATACGAACTTCTGTTGTTCACCCTTATTAAACATTTAACAACTTTATAGTTGAAAAAGAGGGCCCTTTTGTGGAACGGCAGAATAGCATAACGCTCGAAGGCATTACAAACTTTTTGGAGGCCGGGGCCCTTCTGCGCCATAGGGATCAATGGATTCTTATTGAGGGACCTTTTCAGCCTGCTACAAGTCAAAACAGTGATGAAATTACAGTGTTTTTTCCCGATTTCTACGACTTGAAGTCCGCACCTGCATGGGCAGGGCAAAAGCTCTACCGTCTGAACACGGAAACATTACGCGCGAATTGCGAGTCTTACTTGGCTCAGAACTCTACTGCTGAGGTCCCCTTAAAGAAGGCACCTTGGGAGGAGCCGCAAAAGGAACACTTCGCCGAAGATCTACGCGTTATTCAAGAGCGAATCACAAAAAAAGAGATCAATAAGGCTGTTCCAGCGGTTTTCGCGCGCTCCTCGCAAACAGTGACAGCTCCTGAGCGTGCGCGCATGATTTTACAACTTCTCAACGCTCCGACGACTCTTTACATCTACGGATTTTGGCAAAACGGTGAAGGCACTTTGGGAGCGACTCCGGAAGTGCTCTTTGATTACTCAAAAGGCTTGCTGAAGACGATGGCGCTCGCGGGCACGTGCCCTAAAAGCGAAAGCAGTGAACGTGATTCTTTGCTGAAAGACGCCAAGGAAATGGAAGAGCATCGCTATGTGACGGAAGACATCGTGGCTCGCCTTCAAGAGTGGGGTGTTGTTCTCAAGGACGGTCCTAAGATTGTCGAGCTTCCGACTCTGTATCATTTGAAAACCGACATTCAAGTGCAGTGTAAATTCAAACCTGATTTTTTCTCTTTAATCGAGAACCTGCATCCAACCCCGGCCTTGGGAGTTTCGCCGCGCATTTATGGTTACAAGTGGATGAAAGACCTTCCCGGGCAGGACGGGCGCCGCGGTTTCGGGGGGCCTTTCGCCTTTGTTGGTCCAGAGGAGGCTCTGTGTCTTGTCGCCATTCGAAATTTGCAGTGGAATAGGGAATTCTCCATGATTGGTTCCGGCTGCGGCGTTGTTGCCGCCAGTGAATTGGAACGCGAATGGAGAGAGTTATTTCAGAAACGCTTGTCAGTGAGAAAGATTTTGGGGCTTGAAGTATGACAAACATGGAACTCGCATCGAAAGTCATTCAAGAGTTGGTGCACACCGGAGTTCGCGAATTCGTTTTGTGCGCAGGAGCACGCAACAGCCCTCTAGTTCACATCCTCGACGAAAATAAAAACTTAAAAGTTTATTCTTTCTTTGAAGAACGTTCGGCAGCTTTTTTTGCTCTGGGCAGAATCGCAAGCACGCGTCGTCCAGTCGCGATCATCACGACTTCGGGAACTGCGGTTGCGGAACTTTTGCCGGCGGCGGTTGAAGGAACTTATTCTTCCTTGCCTTTGATCATGGTCACTGCGGATCGTCCTAAGCACTATCGCGGCACGGGCGCGCCACAGACGATTGAGCAAGTCGGTATTTTTTCTTACTACAATGAAGTGGCGTTGGATTTGGATAAAGAAAACTCGCACGTCTCTTTCAAATCTCTTTCTTGGAAAAAGCCGATTCACGTGAACATTTGTTTTGAAGAACCGCTTATTGACGGGCCGGTTCCAAAAATTGAATTTCCGACGGTTGCGGAAAGAACAAAACTTCCGGGACAAATTCCTTTGGGAACTTTGAAAGAGATGGAGAATTTCTTAAACTCTCACAAACCTCTTGTGATGGTGGGCATTCTTCCGGAAAAAGCGTACGGCACCGTTTTGGATTTCTTGAAGCAATACAAAGCGCCGGTTTACGCGGAAGGTATTTCAAGCCTGCGGGGTCATCCCGATATCAAGGATGTTGAAATTCGTTCGGGCGAAAACATGATCCACAGAATTATCCAATCCGGAGAGTGCGATTCTATTCTTCGTATTGGCGGAGTGCCCACGTCGCGATTCTGGCGCGATCTTGAAGGTAAATACAAAGACCTTCCTGTTTTCTCGGTCAGCTTCAATCACTACACGGGCTTGAGCCGTCCTGTGCAACATTGCAATTCACTGGATCTTTTGAGCCAAGTTGAGTTCTCTTATCCGCATCGCGAGAACGTAAAGCTTAACATCGAAGACAGTGCGCGCGCCGAAAACGTGCGTAAACTTCTTGAAAAATACCCAAGCTCTGAGCAAGGTTTGATTTATGCTCTTTCTCACAAGATGAAGGGGGCCTCGATTTATCTGGGCAACTCTTTGCCTATTCGCGAGTGGGATTCGTGCTCTTCCCACGATTGCATGCCTTTGCGTGTGGCAGCTAACCGCGGAGCCAACGGCATCGACGGGCAAGTTTCCACATTCTTAGGATGGGCGCATCCTGAGGCGGAGAACTGGTGTCTTGTTGGAGATTTAACAGCGATGTATGATTTATCGTCACTTTGGGTTACTTCTCAACTCGATGCACGTAAACTTCGCATTGTCGTGATAAACAATGGCGGAGGTCAGATCTTCTCGCGCATGTTCAAAAAAGAGATTTTCATAAACAAACACCAGATTTCGTTCGATTCATGGGCAAAGATGTGGAATTGGTCTTATCAAAAGTGGCATAATGTTCCTGTGAGCATCGAGTTGGCAGATCATCAAATCATCGAGTTGTGCCCGCATTGGGAACAAACGCAGGAATTCTGGAAGGAGTACGAGGCGCTGTGGAGAGAGTAAATCTCTTTTTCCTTCACGGATTTCTAGGAAGACCTTCGGACTGGGCTGTTGTTAAAGCCCATCTCCCGCAACGTGAAAATCTGCGTATTTTTACTCCGGACTATTTCAAAGAAATGAGCTTGGGCCCGCAGCACTCGTTTGCCAACTGGGGTGCGAACTTCACAAAGTTCGTGGAGCTTCACGGCTGTAGTGCGGATCGTAATATTCTTATTGGCTATTCCTTGGGTGGTCGTCTGGCTCTGCATGCTTTTGAAAAGAAACCGGCGTTGTGGCATAAGCTGATTCTTGTCTCTACCAATCCTGGCTTTAACGATCCTCATGAAACTTTCGATCCCAATTCCGAAGAGCGCCGCCAGCGTTGGATGTCCGATTCTTATTGGGCTGAAGAGTTTTTGAAAGCGCCCTGGGATATGGTCATTCGCAATTGGAATGCGCAACCTGTTTTTGGCGGCGGTGAAAACGAGCCCGTGCGTGTGGAAAAGGAATACTCGCGCGAAACCCTGAGCTTAGCTTTGACTCAGTGGTCTTTGGCTCAGCAAAAAAACATGCGACCTTTGTTGCAAAAGAACCTGCAAAAGATTTTATGGCTGACCGGAGAACGCGACGAGAAGTTCATGGAAATGTCTCGTCGTCTGGCGGAAGAGGTGCAGGGGCTGCGCACAGAGGTTGTCCCTGCTTCGTCTCATCGAGTGATTTTCGATAGCCCCAAAGAGCTGGGCGAAAGAATCAAAAATCTAGTTCAACAATTGCTTTGAGTGCGTGTCGATCCAAGAACGGAATTTTTTAACGTTCATGTAAATGGATTTTTCCGCGCACACGTCTTTATTCTGAATGTACTGATTGCGTTTGCCCGCGCTGATTTCGTCGGGAACGGACCAAGACACGGCGGAAGCAATCCCCACGACGTAATCGCGCTCCATATAGCGCATCAATGCAGGGCCACCCGAGTCGCCGTTGCAAATGCCCTTGCCGGATCTTTGATCGACAAAGAATTGCGTCTCGTCAGAGTTGAGGCTGTCGATTTTCAGTTCTACGTGGCGAAGCACGCCTGAACCTTGAATGTCATTCTGGGGCGTGCTTTTTCCCGAAGTGCGCCCGTAACCCACAGCCGTGAAGGCAAGACCTTTTAGCAGAGGAAACTTTTCGTCAGGGAGCAGAAGAGGCAAGTAACCCTCGGGTGCCGTTCCTTTGATGAGGATCAGACCCAAATCATGGCGATTTTGCGAACTGTTTTTGTCGTACTGCTTGCTCGCAAAAATTTTGTCAGCTTTTCGAAGCGTATAGTTTCCTGAAAGAGGATTAAGTCCAAAAGCCAATGAAAGGTCTTCGGCCTTGGTGCCCACGCAATGCGCGGCCGTCAGAATCATTCTCTTGGAAATCAAGAGACCTGTGCAGTTCTTCTTTGTCGGATTGTCGACGATAAGAACAACGTATTTAGATAGAATGTTATCTCGTGTGGTTTCTCGCCCGCCAACGATCGCATTTTCCGTTCCCGTGAAAATAACGTCTGAGTTTTGCGGACCCCCACAAGCCGTTAGTGCTAAAACGATAAAAGAGCTGACGTACTGCTTCGTTTTCATAACTCCCCAGGCATGCATGAGAATGAAATAACAAAAGGGCCGCTAATTTCCTAGCAGCCCTTTGCGTTTTGAAAAATTTTGATGTGATTTCTAGAGATTAATTCGCCGTTGAAACTTGCGGATTTACCAACGAGGTCGCTAGCTTATTTGCCATGCGATTGATCCACGTTTTGTAGAATAAAGCGCTCGTGTAAGCAGAGAATTGCGAGCAATCGTTGTTTTTATCGTCAACGCCACGGCTTGTAACACCCCACAAGTACAACTTGCCTTTAATTTCCAGGAACGCCGGTCCGCCAGAATCTCCGTGGCAGGCGCCTGTGCCGTCTCTTTGATCCAATTTGATTTCAGACGTGCTGAACTCAGGATCAGAGACCTTCACCGACGTTACGCGAAGAATGCCTGCGCCTTCGCCGGAAACTCCGTTAGAGATTCCGTATCCAGCAAGGATCACGGTCGCGTCTTTCTTAAGAAGTTTTTTCTTGTTTGTCGCGCTCAAGAACTTCGCTGGCTTGTATCCCGCAGGAACTTGCCCGACGAAGTGAATAAGAGCGATATCGCCAGTGTCTTTTTTCTCGTACTGACGTTCTTGCCAGTAAGGGGAAATTTCAACTTTGTCGACTTTAAGTTTAAAGCTTGTCGCTTCCAATTTTGTATCGAAGAAAATGTACATTTCTTCAGGGTAAGCGCCGATACAGTGAGCCGCTGTTAGAACAAGATTGTTAGGAAGTAATGAACCTGTGCAAAGTTGACCTTCTACGGGATCGTAAACAGCGACGATGCTTTCTTGAACTTTGTCTCCCGCCTGAACTTCTGTGCCGCCAATAATTCCATCAGCAGACATGTTTGTTTGAAGTTCAGAATTGTTTGATTGAGGTGTACATGCCGTTAGAGCTAAGCCTGAAACGATCCCCGCCAAAAACAATTTATTCAATTTCACTTGAATCCCCCCGGATTCACACCACAACCCCTTCGTGGTGCGTTGAGCTAATAAACCCAATTTGGAACCACTTTACAAGTCGATAATATTTATGGATTCCATAAGTGGAAAAGGTCTCCGGGGGAGTGAAAATGTTACAGATGCTTGACGGCCTCCGTGGCTTCAATAAGCGCTGAGCGTGTTCCCGGTTCTGAAGCCGCGTGGCCCGAGTCAGCGACCATTGTAAATTTTGCTTCCGGCCATGCTTTATGAAGCTCCCATGCAGAGCGTGCCGGACAGACCACGTCGTAGCGACCTTGCACGATATAACCAGGGATGTGGCGGATCTTATCGACGTTCTCCAAGATCCAATTGTTGGTGTTAAAGAACGCATTGTTCGTGAAGTAATGGCATTCGATACGAGCAAAACTCAACGCGTATTCAGGATCTTCAAATTCATCGATGGCTTCTTGGCTTACGATCAAGCGGGAGGTCGCTGCTTCCCATTTGCTCCATGCTTTAGCGGCTTGCAAACGAACGTCGGCATTTTCATGAGTCAGGCGTTTATAGTAAGCCGCGACCATGTCGTGTCTTTCGTTTTCTGGAATCGGTTTTAAATATTCATCCCACACGTCCGGGAAAATTTGTGAAGCGCCTTCTTGATAGAACCATTTAATTTCGGAAGGACGGCACAAGAAAATTCCGCGCAAAACCAAAGCTTTGACTTTATCAGGATGAGTGATCGCGTAAGTGAGGGCGAGGGTCGATCCCCAACTGCCGCCGAAAACCACCCACTTATCGATTTTGAGCATCTCACGAATAGTTTCAATGTCTTTCACCAAATCCCATGTCGTGTTTTCACGAAGCTCGGCGACGGGTTTGGATTGCCCTGAACCACGTTGGTCAAAAAGGATAATGCGATAAGTTTTTGGATCGAAGAAACGACGGTGATCGGGATGAATACCTCCGCCCGGTCCTCCGTGCAAAAAGACCACAGGTTTTCCTTGGGGATTTCCGCACTCTTCCCAATACAGAGTGTGAATGTCAGATACTTTCAACAGGCCTTTATTCAGAGGTTCGGTTTCAGGGAAAAAATCGCGCATAAGAAACTCCTTGTGGAAAAAGAGTATCCTGCGAGGTCGTTGTCTTTGTCAAAGCGCGGAGCGTGCCATGGCATGCAGTTTTTCGGGTATTTCCTCGATGGGAATCTGTTTCAATTTTGCAAAGAGTTCCTCAGGTCCCGAGAGAACGGCCACAGCTCCTTGCAAATCTTTTTCTTTCCAGCCGCCGCAGGTGAAGGCAATAGTTTGTACTCCGGCTTTTTCGGCGGCGGCGATGTCGTAGGGAGTGTCTCCTACCATCAATGTCATGCTGGGGCGAAGGTCGCCTTTTTGGAGGGCCGCTTCGATAATGTCAGGCGCGGGTTTAGATCTTTCCGCGTCGTCGGAACTCGTGGCTCCATCGACATATTTTTCAACTCCGGATTTTTTAAGGAGGGCTCCCAGGTCTTCTTTGGAAGCGGATGAAGCGGCGATGATTTTCAGGCCGGCTTTATGTAAGAGCTCAATCAGTTGTTGGGCATAAGGGAACGGCTGCAAGTGAGGAAGGTAATCCTGTTTAAAAATTTCAACGCGTCGTTTGTCGACTTTTTTGCCAAGGCCTTCTTCTTTGTGAAGCTGGGCGACGAGCGGCAGAAGATTGTCGCCTCCCATGCCGATTTTTTCCCGCACATCTTCGTACTTCACATGAATATCAAACTCGGCCAAAGCCTCTTGCCAAGCTTTGGCGTGAGCATCATTGCTGTCAATCAATGTGCCGTCGATATCAAGAAGCAGACCTTTGATCTTCTGGGACATTTTGTCTCTCCCATTCCGCTTTGTTGATCTCGTTTGCGATTTCCGCGCTGATAAAAATAATAATTGAAGAGTAGTAAACCCACATAAGGAAAACGATCAAAGACCCGGCCGCCCCGTACAAGTTGGCGACGGCACTTTGACCTAAGTACATTCCTATCAGTGACTTTCCGATGGAAAATAAAATCGCCGTGATCGCGCCTGCTGTAAAGGCAATGCCGGGACGTATCTGCCTTTGTGGAAGGAAATAATAAATCGCGGCAAAAAGAAAAGAGAAAACCAGAAACGACACGCCAAGATTGATGAACTCTCCCAGAATCGCGGCCGTACCGCTCAGAAACATGGAAAGCATCGAAGACACCACTAATGAGACGATCGAAATAAAAACAAAAGTAAGCACCATACCCATCGAGAATATTTTTTGTTTAATGAAGTTCCAGGCGGAAACGAAAAAGCCTTCCTTCTCGGGCTTCTTGAGATCTTCTTCTCGCACTTCAAAAATAATATTCAGAGACATACGCAGCTGACTGAAGATCGCACCCGCCGAAAACAAAAGGGTTATAAGCCCCGCTAAGCCGGCCCAGTCACGCACTTCCGGCGTTTGGCTGGCGTTTTTCGCAATGGCTTTGATGGTGTCCTGCGCGCGGCCTCCGACAAGACCTTCGACTTCCATAAGCAGCTCTTGTTTGAAGTTATCGCCAAGAAAAGACACAAAGGTCAGAAGAAGCACCAGAAGGGGAGCGAATGATAAAGCTGTATAGTAAGAAAGCGAAGCGGCTAGATCCAGAATTTTATCTCGATCTAATTTATCAATGAACTGACCGCTGAAGATTCTTTTGTAGGCGGTGATGACCCTTTGTTTCATGATAAAAGTATGACAGTGGATTTTTTGAAGTCCTTATTAACAAGCGGATTTGGTTAGAAACATAGGAAACGTATGTAAAAAATTTAGAGAGGCCGTTAGGGGAACTGCTAAATTGCACGAAATTTTTGGAGTTCCCAAAGTCGTTGTGCTAGTTCTTCTGGACGATTCAATTTAAAAGATCGTTCTAAGTAGCACGTCCGCTGGATCTAAGAATCAGGGGGATGTGTATGAATAATTATTATCTTGCCAATATCTCGCATGAGATCCGCACGCCGTTGGGCGCCGTTTTAGGATTTGCAGAAGTTTTATCTCAGCCGGATCTGACAGAGACCGAGCGCATGGAATCTCTTGAAGCCATTCGTCGTAACGGTGAACTTCTGCAACGGCTCATTGATGACCTCCTTGATTTAACAAAAATAGAAGCCCAGAAGCTTGAGTTCGAAGAGCGCGACTTTTCAGTCGGTACTTTGCTAAGCGACGTAAGAAAGGCCCTGACCTTAAAAGCGGCGGAAAGAAAACTAAATCTTATCATCGAAGAGCCTCTCGAGGACGTCGTATTGAGGGGCGACGCTTTGCGGATTAAACAGATCCTTTTTAACGTCATTGGCAACGCCTTGAAATTCACAGACAGCGGCGGTGTCTGGGTGCAGACGACATATCAAAATCGCACTTTGAAATTCACCGTTGAAGATACCGGTATTGGCTTAACCGAAGACGAGGTACAGCGTCTATTTCAACCTTTTAACCAGGCGGATTCCTCAATGGCGCGGCGATTTGGCGGCACAGGGTTGGGTCTTGTTATCTCAAGACAGCTTGCTCGGTTGATGGGCGGTGATCTTGTGCTTGTCAAAAGTGTGCGCGGTATGGGGTCTGTCTTCGAAATTTCGTTAAAGATCAAAAAAGCCTCATAGAATGTTCGCCCTGCGTTCATGCGCAACGAAGCAATTAACGTTTTCGTTTATTTTGTGACTGGGCGTCTCGGTTTGCGGCGGCAGCATCTTCAATAATACATCCTTCCTCACGGTACCAATCAATAACAACAATCCTTAGGAGGGATTTTATGAAGACTCTAGTTCTTGTTCTTGCGTTTCTAGGTATGGCTGGAACAGCTTCAGCCGCGTGTAAAGAAGGTCGTCGCAGCATTATCACGATTCATGATCACGATGATAGATCACGCACGGAAGTGCGCACGTGCGTGAACGGTTCGTATATGACGCCTGAAGAGAGAGCGAAATACATCTACAATCCGCGCACAACCTGCGTAGAAGGCTCAAAAGGTTGGGTGACTTTGTACGATGATAACAATGATCACTCGTACACAGAAATGCGTATCTGTCGAAACGGCTCTTATATGACGGATGAAGAAAGAGCGGCGTACGTTCGTGTCCCAAGAAATCGTTGTAAAGAAGGCTCTCGTCGTGTGGAGACTGTTCATGACAACGTTAACGATCACTCAGTGAACGTCACAAAAGTGTGCCGTGCTGGTAAATGGGTGAATGCAAGAAACTAGTCCGACAACCCTCTGGGCGAAGAGGCCGTAGGGTCTCTTCGCTTTTTGTCATTTTTATTACATCCTTAAAATTTGAATTAGCCTCTGGACGTCACTACATAGACGTCATGTCTCAGCCGATCTCTCACCTTAAACTCGAGCGCAGTGAAATATTCATGGCGCGAATTCGCGAAGCCTGCTCTTTGCTGGGTATTCGCCAAAAGGATCTTGCAGAGAGTTTGCAGCTTAAGCCCAGCCAAATGAATTTATACTTTCAAGGTAAAGTCGAAATGAGAACAGATCGTTTGCTTCCGCTTCTTGAAATTCTTGGCATCGACCTCGAACGGCAGTTGGAAGAAAGAATCAGAGAGCTCGGTGATACGACGACTTCTTTGCAGAATAGTGAAAACAAAGTGCTGGCGAAAATAGGACGCTTGGATGAATACAAAAGACAGTCTTTACTCAGAATTATCCACATTCTTGGATCCAAGTAAGACGGGGATTCCAGAGGCCGGGTTTAGTGCTGACGACTTTCTCGAGAAGGTGAAGGCGGATATTCGGCAGAACTATCAGTTCGCTCTTTTTAGTATTCTGCCAGGACTGGTTTCGGATTTAGATACACTCAAAAAATTAGCGAAGAAAATGGGCGTGGATCCTCAGACGAGCGCCGAGTTTTCATATCGCCTTTTGCGAGCGGGTCTTTGGAAGGTTGCAAACGAGCGTATCGAAACGAATTTTGAGTTCCTTAATTTGGGCGATATTTCCGTGAAAGATTATCTGGCGATGACCGTCAGTATTATTTCTCATCTTTCCGAATCGAAGTCCTATGAATATGACACGTTGTCAGTCGTTACCAATCGCGGACTTATTCGCGGTTTTATCACAAAAGTGAATCAAGCCCTTAAAGAGCTTCATGAAAAGTCGCACGAGGCGGAAGCTGCCAAAGAGTGCGTTTTTTCGTGGAGTCATACAGGTGTTATCGAACTTGAATATAGTGCGAAGAATTCGCATAAGGACCAAGAATTATGAAAAGTGCAGCCCGTGTTGGATGGATTTTTTTTCTAATGTTGTTGTCGATGCATACTTACGCTCAGAGCGTGGGAGGCGGAGGCAAAGGTGGCGGGGGTCTGCGTGGCGAAGCCAATTCCCTGCGCCGGGGCAGTGGCTGTGTCGAAGGTCGCAGGACTCTTTTTTATGAAGTTGAAAAGCGCTCAGGGAATCGAGTGACCGTTGTGCGCGAATGTCAAAACGGCAGCTATTATGATCTTTCCGATTACATTTATAATCCGCAAACTCGTTGCACAGAGGGACGTCGTGAGACGTGGACGGAAAGTGACCGCTGGGGAGATCGCGTGAAATCTGTCACCCGCATCTGCAAGAACGGCAAATGGATTCCTTATGAGCGCAAACCCCTCAGAATCCGCTGGCCGTGGTGGTAGATTTTTACTTAAAGTGTTTTTTAAAACCCTGCCAGCAGTCTTGGTAATCTTCTTGAAGGAAGCCTTTTTGCATCGCAAAGTCTGTAACCATGTAAGGCGTTCTTGATTCGAACATGAAAGCCATCGTGTCTTGGATTTTGTTCGGCTTCAATTCGACAGCGCTCGCCTTTTCGAAAGTTTCCGCGTCGGGTCCGTGGGCAGAGAAGAAGTTGTGCAGGCTTCCTCCGCCAGGCATGAATCCGCCCGCTGTTTTCGCGTCATATTCACCGTAAATCAAACCCATATACTCGCTCATGCAGTTGCGATGGAAATAAGGCGGACGGAACGTGTGTTCGCCCACCATCCAGCGCGGTGGGAAGATCACGAAATCTACGTTCGCAGTGCCCGGAGTGTCGCTGCCTGATGTAAGAACCGTAAAAATAGAAGGATCTGGATGATCGAAGCTGACCGTGTTGATCGTATTGAATTTGCGAAGGTCATATTTACAAGGGACATAGTTTCCGTGCCACGCGACAACATCGAGAGGAGAGTGTCCCATCTCAGCGCTCCACAGTTCGCCGTTGAATTTTCCGATCAACTCAAAAGAACCCTCTTTGTCTTCGAAGGCGGCGGCTGGTGTTAGGAAGTGACGACGATGTGCCAGACCGTTGGCCCCGATCGGACCTAGCTCTGGAAGATGGAACGGATGACCGAAGTTCTCGCCCACGTAACCTTTGCAAGCGCCCTTGAGCGGATTGACTTGGAACTTCATTCCGCGCGGAACCAACGCGATTTCACCCGGTTCACATTCAATCACGCCCAATTCCGTTTTGATTTGTAAAGAACCTGATTGCGGAACGAAGACGAAATCACCATCTGCATTCATCATGTAACGATTGTTCATTCCCTGTGCGAATGAATACAAATGGATGTGAATGCCCTTTTGTTCGTGACTAGAGCCATTTCCACAAACCGTGCGCAGACCCTCGATGAAGGAACCGTTCAAGTCCGGCATTGCGTTCCAGCGCATTTGATTGGGATTGATATGCTGAGGTTTAAAGAATGTTTTTTGCGTAAGGTCTTTCATGGGCTTAAACGCTTTGTGCATAACCGAAGGACGAATGCGGTAAAGCCAGGTGTAAAGATTTTGCGAACGTGGCGCTGTGAAGGCAGAACCACTAAGTTGTTCAGGGTAAAGACCCAACGGCGCTTTTTGTGGAGAGTTTTGATCGGCAGGAAGCGCGCCAGGGCGAGCCTCTGAAGAGAAATGATTGCCAAAGCCAGATAAGTATTTGTTTTCCATGAATAGAGCTAATCAGTCTTAGGCTTTCAAAGTCAACAGAGGGTGCATAAGGACAGAAAATACACCCCCGCGGTTTATGTGTTGGTTCTCCAACCTGTTTTTTTCGTCCATGCCAGAAACTCTTGATAGCGTTTGGCAGGGTCGGGGGGATGATATTCGCCATCCAGCGGAGTAATCACGAGACTTTGCACGGGTTGCAAACTCATTTCAGCACGACGCTCGTTAAGGTGGTTAGGATCTTCAACGTCGGTGATGCGCAGAATACCGTTTTCGTCCCAATCGGAATTAGTGCCATAAACTTGTTTGCGCCCCTCGTAAAAACGAATGCGATCGACAAGAAACGCCACATACGATTTAGGGACTTGGTTATTCTTCGCAAGGACCAGAAGGTTTTCTTCATGCGCACGCATGAATTCAGGCCAGCTGATTGCATGAAGTAAAATGCGCAGAGCCGCGATACAGGCTTCTTCACCGACCTGACTCACTGTCGGAAATCCTTTGTTGGCTTCAATGAGATCTTTCAGGCGCTGAGCATTGCGGAGATGCACCTTTTCCATCTCAGGATGATAACCATGAAAAAGCTCGCCTGTGCTGGCTAAGGCCTCCCGGACGACTTCATCTTCACGCATCAGATGGAGAAGTTCGTCTTTTAAGGTCATCCGAAGAACTCCGACATGAATCTGTTTTTCTCTGCCTCGGCGATGAAACTCGCATCGAAAGCGATTTGATTGCAGCGTTTGAAATCCTGCAAAGTGAATTTGTGCACACGATGAAGAACTTCGTAATCGTCGCTCAGTGTGGTCGCGAAAACTCCCGGATCATCCGAGTTGATTGTGACCAGAACTCCGGCGTTGATAAGCTGACGGATCGGATGTTCCTCGTAAGTTTTGAAAGTTTGAGTTAAGTAGTTGCTGATAGGGCAAACCTCTAACGGAATACGACGGTCGCGAACGAAATTCAGGATGTCAGCGTTGCGAATGATTTGCACGCCATGTCCGATTCTTTCGGCACCAAGAATTTCAATGCTGTCTTTCACCCATTGCGCGGATTCAGGTTGAGGGGCTTCTCCCGAATGAACAGTAATGTGCAATCCCGCCTTTTTTGCTTTTTGAAAAAGAGGAGCGAAGGCTTTGGGATCAAAACCTTCTTCATTGTCGGCTAAATCCAAGGCGATAAAGCTGTCTTTGTGATCAATAGCGAAATCGACAACCTCTTCTGCGGTTTCATAGGACTTAATTCTTTGCACGATACAAATAAGACCTACAGCCATTGGGTAAATCTTTTTTGCCTGATCAATGCCTTTGCGCAGGGACTTATGGATTTTTTCAAATGTTAAGTTTTTGTGACCTTCAGAGATAAACGTGGGCGCATAGCGAAGTTCCAAAAGACGAATGCCGTCGTTATAAGCGTCCTCACAGGCTTCAAAAGCGATGCGAGTCAGAATTTCTTCGCTGGCCAGCACTTTCTGTGCGTTCAGGAATTTGCCTAAGACCGCGCCCAAATCCTTCATAGGCGACGTGATTAGAAACTGGTCCTTTTGACCTTGCGACGTTTTTGCGAGGGGAATTCCAACCTGGGGAGCGAGTTCAATAAGGGTGCTCCAACGCACTGAGCAGTCTAGATGACGGTGCAACTCGACCTTCAAGATGTCGCGAATGTTATGGGAATAAAGATTTTCCATTTAACGCTCCCGGTAAGCAGTCCAGTTCGCTTTACCCTCTACGGGTTCCAGAGTAAAACTTTATCCTATGACAGAACCCATTCAAATCAAAACAAAACTCGCGGGCAACCCTTCCCAGGAGCCTCAATTTAAAACTTACGTAAAAAGCAAAGACGGAAGACAAATTCCCGTTGCGGATCCTCGCGCGACTCGTGCGCTTGTGTCCTTGATGGATATGAACGCTGTCCTTGGCGGAGCAGCCTCGCACTACGGTGGACCGGCGGCTTTGGCCGAATTGATGTCGGCTTTGCACGGGCACGTTTTCGACGTTGCGGCTCGCGAGAAAAAACAATGGCATGAACTTTTTCACATCGTGAACGATGCGGGCCACTGTGAAAATGGTCTTTATGCTTTGAAGGCCAATTATCAAATGGCGGGTTTGACTCTTGAGAGTCTTAAAAAATTCCGTTCGATCGAGAGCGGGTTGACGGGGCACGGTGAGGTTCACTGTTTCCCTGAAGGTGTTTTTATCTCTAACGGTCCCTTGGGTTCTGCATTCCCACAAACGCAAGGCGTGGCGATGGGCGAGGCGATCTCCGGTCGCAATCGCGTCACTGTGACGACCATTTCTGATGGCGCGTGTATGGAAGGCGAAGCAAAGGAGGCGTTTGCAGCCATTCCGGGTTTGGCGGCGACGGGCAAGATGGGGCCGTACGTTTTGATTATCAGCGATAACAACACGAAGCTGTCAGGTCGTATTGATACTGAATCTTTCTCTATGACCCCGACATTCCAATCTTTGAAAACATTGGGATGGAACGTGATCACGTTGGCAGAGGGCAATGACTTGCAAAAGTGTTACGACACTTTGGTGACAGCGATTGAGCAGGCGAAGGCCAATCCAAAAGCGCCGGTTGTTATTCACGCAAAAACAGTGAAGGGGATCGGTACTAAAAAAACGGCGGAGTCTGCAACGGGCGCTCACGGTTTCCCATTGAAAAGCCCGACGGAATTGCCGGCTTTCTTGAGTGAAATTTACGGCGGCGAAAATCTTCCGGCTGTTTATGGAACATGGATCGAAGAGCTTCATAAATGGGAAGCGGAGATCAAAGCCAACGCGGTTAAAGACACAGGCGAAAAGATTCAAGTCGGAGTTTCTTCAGCGATGATTCGTGCGCGCAAAGCGGGCTTACCTGTTTTGAGTGTAACTTCGGATCTTCCTGGCTCGACAGGTGTTGCTGGATTCCGTAAAGAATTCCCGCAAGATTCTTTCGATGTGGGTATCGCGGAAAGCAATATGGTGTCTGTAGCCGCGGGTCTTACGAAGCTGGGATATATTCCGGTTGTGGATACGTTTGCACAGTTTGGTGTGACCAAAGGTGCGTTGCCATTGACGATGGGAGCTCTTTCTGAAGCTCCGGTGATTGCGATCTTCTCACACACGGGTTTTCAAGATGCCGCGGACGGAGCTTCTCATCAGGCTTTGAGTTATATGGCGATGGTTTCTTCCATTCCTCATGTGGATGTATACTCTCTTTCTTGCAGCGAAGAAGCGGACGCTTTGGTTTACGCAGCTATCGAGAATTTTGCAAAAGCGTTGCGAGAAGGACAAGTTCCGCACTCTTCGATTTTCTTCTTGGGTCGTGAAAACTTCCCGAAATCTTACGCGCAAGTTTCTGCGTATGATCTGAAAAAGGCGCAAGTCCTTTTGGATACCGCAAACGACAAAGCGAAATCGGTCACAATTGCAACTACGGGCTCTTTGGTTCCTCAGGCGTTGCAAGCTGCGAAGACGTTGGAAGCCAAAGGCTACGGCGCGGTTGTGGTGAATTGTGCTTGTGTGAACCATATCGACGTCGCAACAGTGAAAATGGCTTTGGAAAAAACGCAAGGCCGTTTGGTGACTGCGGAAGACCATCAAGTCATCGGTGGCTTCGGTCAAATGCTTTCTCACGCACTTTTGCAAGCGGACGTGACATTCACGGTGAAAAGTTTGGGCGTCAAAGGTGAATTCGGGCAAAGCGCTTATACGGCGGCAGACCTTTATGCAAAACACAAGGTCGATGCGGCGGCTATCGTGGAAGCGACAGGTTTGTTCTTCCAAAAAAGCGGCGCTTGGTAAAAGGATTTCTTCAGTTCTAAAATAGAAAAGACCCACTGACGTTCATCAGTGGGTCTTTTTTTTATCTAAGAATCTATTAAGCTGCTTTCGCTTCTTCTTGATGAGAGAAGTGCGCCATTTGGCCCATTTGATCGTGTGAGAAAGCGGATACGATATCGACAAGGATAACCACTTTGTTGTCGACTTTACCCATACCACGAACAAAAGACATTGCGTGTTCATTGCCTAGAACCGGTGATGGTTCAATTTGTGACTCTTGCAAATCAACCACTTCTTTCACAGAGTCTACGATCATACCTACCTGACCGATTTCTGTATCGATCACGATAATGCACGTGTCGCGTGTCGTGTCTTGCGGTTGCATGCCGAATTTAATGCGCAAATTAACAACTGGAATGATCTTTCCGCGCAAGTTCATAACTCCTTTAACATAGTCTGGAGTGCGCGGAACTGGCGTGATTTCACCAAATTGGTTGATCTCTCTTACAGTCTCAATAGCTACGCCGTATTGCTCAGCCATAAGTTGGAAAGTTAAGTATTGGCCTGGTTTTGCTTTCAAAGATACATCACTCATTTCGTCGCCTTTCAAAATCGGGTGAAAAAAGATATCCCCGTACTCTTCGAGAAAAACTTATGTGGACTTAACAAAAAAACTTCACGTATTTGAAAAATAATTTAATCGCATCTGGGCTTCGTCCCGACCTGAGACGAGGGTCTGGTTTCATCTCATTCTGGACCAACGATATAAATAGTTAGGCCCCCTAGGAGCCGATAATTTCTTGTGATTTTTCTATATTAATGGAGCGCAAATGAGCGGTGATAATTCTTTCTTTGAAGAACTGCAGATGGATTTTTTGAATGAGTCTGCTTTTATGTTAGAGCAGTACGAAGAGTCCATGATGAAGCTGGAGAACAGTGAGGATCCAGCGAAAGATCTGACAGATATTTTCCGGGTAGCTCACTCCGTAAAAGGGGGAGCCGCAGCGGTAGGTCTGACGGATCTTTCAAAGTTTGCGCATGTGATGGAAGATCTTTTGGATCTGCTTCGTTCTCGTCCCACGCTTGTAAATTCCAATGTGATCTCGTTGCTTTTGCAGTCAGGCGATGAACTTAAAAACCGTATCACCTCTTTGCAACAAGGACAAAACGGTGCTTGGGATACTTCGGCTCTTGTTGCGCAATTGATTCAAATTACGGAAGAGCTTTCGGGAAAACCTTCTCGTCATGAAGAGCCGAAAGCAGTTGTTGAGGAAGTCAAAGAGGCCGTGCCTGATGACTTCTTTGCCTCAGCGTCACCTGTCGCGGAAACCGCGCCAGCACCGGAAGACGATCATACAAATCACGAATTGCTTGCTGAACTTCTTGCGCAACTCTCTCCTGAGGATCAGGCCGAGTTCCACGCAAAAGAAGAAGAGGCCAAGAAGGTCACAGCGGCGGCTCCGAAGGTGGAAACCCCTGTGGAAAAGCCTGCACCTGTTTTGAAAGTTGTTGAGACTCCGGCACCCGCAGCGGCAAAACCTGCTGCGGCAGCGGTTCCTGCAGCGAAAGCGCCTGTGGATTCTGCTAACTCCGGCAATGGTGGCGGCGGTGCGAACAAAGCTGCTGCAAAAGCGACGAACAGCACAATCAAAGTGGATACGGGACGTGTTGACTCAGTATTGGATGCCGTTGGTGAGTTGGTTGTTTTGAAAAACCAATTAGTGCATGACGAAACGGTTCGCAGCGGGGTGAATCTGCGTTTGGAAGCCATCGTCGATCAATTGGATAAAGCTGTGCGTGAGCTCTATGAAAAAACTTTGAGCATCCGTATGACTCCGCTCAAATCCATGTTCATTAAAATTCAGCGTATCGTGCGCGACGTATCTTTGTCTTTGGATAAACCCGTTGATCTGCAATTGATTGGTGAAGAGACCGAGGTCGAAAGAACGGTGTTTGAACTTCTGGGTGATCCTCTCGTGCACTTGGTGCGTAACTCAATGGACCACGGGGTTGAGAAAAAAGAAACCCGTCTTGAGCGCGGTAAACCCGTGACTGCGAAGGTTGTCGTTTCCGCCAAACAGTCGGGTGGTAATGTTATCATCGATATCTCTGACGACGGTGGCGGTATCAACCGTGAAAAAGTTTTGAATAAAGCTATTGAAAGAGGTTTCGTTCCTACAGGTGTAGATCCTTCCACGATTCCGGATGAACAAGTATTTCAGTATATTTTCCAACCGGGGTTCTCGACGGCGGATAAGATCTCGGATCTTTCCGGTCGTGGGGTCGGCCTGGACGTCGTGAAATCCAATTTGGATAAGATCAACGGGAAGATTAATATTTTCTCTAAGTCAGGTCAGGGAACGACGTTCCGTTTGACGATCCCTCTTAGTACGGCGATCACGGACGGTATTATCGTGGCCTTGGATGGAGCTCGTTATATTCTTCCGATTCACTCCATTCGCGAAATCGTGCGTGTTCTTCCTAAAGACTACACGAATATTTCGGGTGCGGGAAAAGTCGCGAGCATTCGCGGGCATCTATTGCCTGTAATAGATGTTTCTAAGACATTGGGCTCTATCAATTGGTCGTTGAATAAAAAAGATCACCAGCTCGTCGCAAAAAGAGAGAACTCTTTAAGCGCACGCCGCGAAGAAACCATGCTTGTTATTATCGAATCCATGACAGGTCAAATGGCGTTCCCTGTGGACGACGTCTTGGGCCAGGCGCAAGTGGTGGTGAAACCTATTACGACGGGTCAGGATATTCCGGAAGTGGCGGGAGCCGCCATCCTAGGTGACGGTCGTACAGTTCTTATTTTGGAGCCGGGCGCGTTGGTTAGTAACGTTGCTAAGGGGCGGGAGATCGCAGCATGACGGCTGTAAAGAAATCGGAAATTGTCGGCGCTTTATACGACTTTGAAGAGATTAAACTCTCTGACAAAATGTTTATGAAGTTTGCCGAGCGCATGTATGAGTTAGCCGGTGTGGATCTGCCGTTGACGCCGAAAAATCACGCATTGATTCGCAATCGTATCGTAAAACTTTTGCGTCGTCATTCATTGAAATCTTATGAAGAATATTGGACGAAGTTAGAGCACGGAGGTCCCGACATGATCTCTGAATTTATTTCCGCTCTGACCACGAATATGACGTCGTTCTATCGTGAATCCAATCATTTTGATTTTTTGGCTGAAGTTTTGCCGGATCTTTTGCGCAAGAACAGCAATGACGTGCGCATTTGGTGTGCGGCAGCCAGCACGGGACAAGAGCCTTATACGATCGTGATGACGGCTTGTGAAGCTTTGGGCGACGGTGCTTCGAAAGTGCGCCTTCTTGCAACAGATATTGATTTGCAGGTTCTCAAAAAAGCTTCGACAGGAACTTACGAAGATCGCGAAATGCAGGGACTTCCTCCTGTGCAAAGAACCAAATATTTTGAAAAAACCAAAGCGAATGGCGACGAGTTTTACAGAGCCAAAGATTCCATCCATAAGATGATCCGCTTTGCGCCTTTCAATTTGATGAATCCTAAGTATGAATTTCAGCACAAGTTCCACGTGATCTTCTGCCGAAATGTTTTGATCTATTTTGATGAAGCGACAACAAAAAGAGTGATCGATAACTTGGTGACATGTTTGGCTCCGGGCGGTTACTTGATTTTGGGTCACTCTGAATCGGGGAATGTAAAACATCCTTCTTTGAAACCCCTTTCCAGAGCCGTTTACCTTAAAACTTAAAAATGATAGAGGCCCTTATGGCTGGTTCCAAAATCAGAGTATTAATTGTCGACGACTCCGCAGTGATCAGAAAACTGTTGGAAAAAATCTTTTCCTCCAGTCCTGATATCGAAGTTGTAGGTACGGCGTCGGACCCCTACATCGCTCGTGACAAGCTCGTGGCTTTGAAGCCCGATGTAATGACTCTCGACGTAGAGATGCCGCGTATGGATGGCATTAGTTTCCTCGAAAAAGTTATGCAGCATTTTCCAACTCGCACCATTATTTTTTCGAGTTTGGCGAAAACAGGTTCTGAAACGTACCTTCGTGCTCTGGAAGCGGGCGCGATTGAGATCATGGAAAAACCTTCCATCGACGTCAGTCAAAACCTGGAATCTCTTTCGCAGGCGATTATTGAAAAAGTAAAAGCGGTGGCGAAAGCGCGCATCAACCCAATTAAAAAACACGTTCATACAGCCGGAACTCCGGTTGAAAAAGTCAAACACACGTCACTGGCAAGGACGACACATCAGCTGATTGCTGTCGCATCTTCTACGGGTGGAACCGAAGCCCTGAAGGTTTTCCTTAGCGGGATGCCTGCGGATATTCCCGGGACCCTCGTTGTGCAACATATGCCGCCAGGTTTTACGAAATCCTTCGCGGAAAATTTGAATAATATGTTTCCGTTTGAGGTGAAGGAAGCACAAGAGGGTGATCAAGTGGTTCCTGGCCGTGTGTTGATTGCACCGGGCAACTATCATATGGAAATCACGCGCAGTGGTGCTTTCTATTACGTGAAACTTCATCAAGGGCCGCAGCTCCATAGCGTGCGTCCTGCCGCTGACTATCTTATGAAGTCTGTAGCGAAGTTCGTGGGTAAGAACGCCCTGGGCGTTGTTCTTACGGGCATGGGTAAAGATGGAGCCGAAGGTCTTTTAGAAATGAAAAATGCCGGGGCTTATACCGTCGCGCAGAATGAAGAAACGTGCGTCGTTTACGGGATGCCGGCCGCCGCCGTGGCGTTAGGCGCTGCGGATAAAGTTCTGCCTTTGGATCGCATTGCAGGGGATCTGCTTTCACAGATTCAAAGTCGTAACGCCGCTTAGCTTAGTAAAGATTTCACGTGAAGGGCCGAAGAAAATCGGCCTTTCAGACAGAAATCCCACAAAAGTGTCAATCAATACAATGGAACTCTGCGCTCGCTTTCGATAAAACTCCGCTCATCAAACGGAGGTTTTATGAAAAACGTATTCATCGTGGCGATGACAGCATTGTTGGCAACGGCTTGTGCTCCCACATCTTCAGTCGATTCTATCACGACATCAGAAGCGCAAAACTCAATCGTCGGCGGCGACAAAGTTCAAAGCTCAAGCCTTATCGGCCGCAGCACAGTCGGAATCTACGAGCCTAATATCGGCTATATTTGTTCGGGAACTTTAATTGCAAAGAACCTGGTTCTGACTGCGGGACATTGCGTAGATCCAAAAGCTAAAAATCTTGTTGTGATGTTTGCTCCGGAAATGCGAAAAGCGGCGAAGGAACAAATTCGTGCGGTGACGAATGCAATCGTGCATCCTGACTATTCGACAGAGATTCGCGAAAAAGACATGTACGATATTGCGATTCTTCGTTTTGAAGGCGAAGCTCCGGCGGGATTCCAAGTAGCACCGATGTTGTTTTCCTCGGAGTACTTGCAAAACAACGGTCGCACGATCGTTGCGGGTTACGGTTTGAGCTGGACAATAGGTTTAAAGGCGGGCGCAGGAACGTTAAGAACGACGACACTAGAAATTGATGAGGTGGATTATTCATCGACGGAAGTGATGTTGGGGCAATCCGTACGTCGCGGCATCTGCAGCGGAGACTCTGGCGGACCGGCGTACTTGCAAATCAACGGGCAGCTTCATGTTTGGGGAGTTGCAAGTCGTGGCGACTCTTTGCCGGGGTTTTTGACTCCAAAGTGCATGCTGTTCTCTATTTTCACTCGCGTGGGTGCGCATCAGACTTGGATTCAAGATACGATGGCGGAATTGGCGAAATAACGTTTCTTTTATCCCAAAGCTTCTCTAGAATAAGACTCTTGTAAAACAGGAGTCTTATTTTTATGAGAAATTCGCTTCGCCGTTGGTTTCTTTTGTTGCCTCTTCTTGTGGGCTGTAAATCCAAAACTATTGCGCAAGATCCTTATCTTTGGCTTGAAGAGGTCGAAGGGAAGAAAGCTTTAGAGTTTGCGCAAACGGAGAACAAGAAAACTCTTGAACACTTTCAGAAAAATCCCCACTTCAAAAAAATTGAAAAAGAAGCGCGTGCAATTCTTCTTGCCGAGGATCGCACTCCCGCAGTCAGTTTAAGAAAAGGTGAACTTTACAATTTCTGGCGCGATCAAAAAAATGTTCGTGGTGTCTGGAGAAAAACTTCGATTTCCAGTTACAAAACAAAGCATCCGAAATGGGATATTCTTCTTGATATCGATGAGTTGGCAAAAAAAGAGAATGAAAACTGGGTGTGGAGTGGGGCTTCGACTTTAGGTCCTCGACATGACCGTGCGCTCGTCTCTTTGTCTCGCGGAGGCAAAGATGCTGTTGTCGTGCGTGAGTTCGACTTGAATACGCGCCAGTTTGTTAAAGACGGTTTTTACGTGCCAGAGGCTAAAACTCATATCAGTTGGAAAGACGAAAATACTGTATTCGTCGGGACTGATTTTGGAGCAGGCAGTTTGACGGACTCGGGCTATCCCCGAATTGTAAAAGTTTGGAAACGCGGAACGCCCTTATCCAAAGCCGTGACTGTTCAAGAGGCTTCCCCAAAGGATATGTCTGCTTACAGTTACATTATTGATGAAAACGACAAGCGCTATGTCTTTCACAGCATTCGCAAGGGTTTCTATAGCAGTACAAATTGGTACGAGGATAAAAATGGCAACAAGACTCGCCTGCCTATGCCAGAGGACTCCGAATTTTGGGGTGTCTTTTCTGACAAACTTTTCTTTGAGTTAAAATCTGACTTAGGCTCCTTCAAAAGTGGCAGCATTGTTTTCATGCCTTTAAATGCTCTCTCTCAAGGTGAAGCGGCCCAGAAGACATTGCGAGCTTTGTTTGTGCCGACGGATAAAAGATTTATTCAAGGAATGAGCCCCACCAAGAATCATATTCTTTTGCATGTCACAGATAATGTTTTGTCTAGGATCGAAAAAGTCACTTTTACATCGGCCGACACGTGGACAACGGAAGTTGTGAAGTTGGGGGAAAACGGTGTTTCTTCAGTCACTTCGACGGAAGAAGAAAGTGACAATTATCTCGCTCAGTATGTGGATTTCCTTACGCCGAACTCCCTTTATCTTGGCAATGCCTCTGACAAAAACAATCACATGGATCTTCTGAAAAAATCTCCTGAAAGATTTAACAGCGTCGGGTTAAAGACGGAACGTTTTGAGGCCACCAGTAAAGACGGTACCAAGATTCCGTATTTTGTCGTGTCTAAGAAAGACATAAAGCTCGACGGAAAAAATCCGACTTTGCTTTATGGTTACGGCGGATTTCAAGCGCCGATGCAGCCTTCTTACTTGAACGTTATTGGCAAAGTGTGGGTTGAAAAAGGTGGCGTGTATGTCTTAAGCAATTTGCGTGGTGGCGGAGAGTTTGGTCCCGCTTGGCATCAAGCTGTTTTGAAAGAAAATCGTTACAAAGTTTATGAAGACAATATCGCCATTGCTGAGAGCTTGATTGCAAAAGGCATCACGTCTCCGCAGCACTTGGGAATTTCGGGTCGCTCTAATGGAGGGCTTTTAACGGGTGCGACTTTCACGACTCGTCCCGATTTATTCAATGCTGCGATCGTGGGTGTACCTTTGTTGGACATGCTTCGTTACCACAAGCTTCTTGCGGGTGCGAGCTGGATGGATGAATACGGAGACCCCGATGATCCTAAAATGCGCGAAGCGATTTTAAAGTATTCTCCCTATCAGCGTCTTAACAAAGAAGTGAAGTATCCTGAGGTGTTTATCATGACCAGCACGAAGGATGACCGGGTTCATCCTGGCCACGCTCGTAAGATGGTGGCGCGAATGAAAGAGCAAGGACATCCTGTGTTTTATTATGAAAATACGGAAGGTGGGCACGCTGGCAGCGCTAATATTGAACAAACTATTTTGTGGAATTCACTTGAATACAGCTATCTTTGGGAACGGCTGCAGTAATTCTTGAGCCCTCATTAACCGGTGAGGGCTTTGTTGGCTTTCTTCAGGCGTTGGGACAGAGTTTTAACCAGCGCCTTCGCCCACGAAGGTCTGGTGAAAATCACATTGTCTAAAGACGCGTGCGGAATAGCAATCAGTTCGACTTCAGTGATGGCTTCGACTGTCGCTGAACGCGGGTCGTGATTGAAGTGGCCCATTTCTCCGACGAATTCTCCCGCCATGATTTCGCCGAGCATGACCTTGTCGCCATCATGTCCCGAACAATAAGCGCGAAGGCTGCCTTTCTTCACAATGTAGGCGATCTCTGTACTGTCACCCTCTTTAAAAAGAACTTCTCCTGGCTGCAGTTGCTTCAATTCGTACTGGGCTTGATTGCTGTCTTTTTTGGGAGAAACGATTTTAGAAATACATTCCATCAAAGCCTGTTCGCGATCGGGCTCTGTTAAAAACTGCACGCGACCCGAGGCCACTTCGGAAGAGAAAAGATCATGATCCGCTACGTAGGACATGATGATGATAAAAATGTCGTCATTGTTTTTTTCTTTGAGAATTTTTGAAACGACGTCAAAGCCCGAACCCTTTGGGAGGTATTCATCAATGAGAATGGCTTTAGGATGAACGTTGTCGAGTTTGTATTTGGTTTCAAACCACTCGGCGCTGTGAAAGACAGAGCAGTTGGGAATATTGCGCGAAAGTACGTCGGTGCAACGCTGAATTCGCGTCTTATCTCCGCTGACGATCAAAAACGTATTCTTTTTTTCGAGTCCCATTTCCACCCTTTCCGTGAGACGAATCTCATTCCATGGTGTTCAATTTATTATCGAACTTTATGGGACTCTCAGCAAGAGACGGGCTTAAAATAAGATTTGTATGTCTTGAAATGAGATGAAAACGTTAATGTTGGGGCTCTTGCGAGGATTTCGTCGGAATTCCTGCGCGATACTTCTCGATTTGTTGAAGCCAAAAATGCATTTTCGAGCCTGACAGAGAATAATCCATAATGGCCAATTTCATTGCCAATGGGAAAGCTTCGTTATGGACGAAAGCCATCTGTCGACGCTCGCCTTTGCGAGTGTAGTTTTCGATGCGATGAAGTCCGTTCATCAAATGCAGAGCTTTGAAAAACACAGAGGCTTCTTGTTTAAAGATGCCCATTTCCTCGCGCATGAAATACGCCAGTTTCGGATCGTTAAGGATCTCTTCATGATTCCAAGGTTCTTCGCCATATTGGGCTTTCATGAATGCAAGCATGAAGCCTGCGAAAAGTTCCGTTGGATTGTTCTTGTCGATATGTGCAGAGTTGATGCGCGCTAAATGGATCTCGAAAATCTCCATTTTGACGGGATCGACAAAAACAGAGTGCAAGCCCGGAAGAATCTGCTCAAGAATATGCAAATCGAAAAGCTCCATGAACGCCAAGTGAGGTTCTTTAAGGCGTAGGAATTTCAACCACTCTTCACGACGGCGCGGTAGAACGGATTTTTTTAACTCAGG
The DNA here is from genome assembly GCF_030169785.1 of Bdellovibrio sp. 22V. Lineage (NCBI taxonomy): Bacteria > Pseudomonadati > Bdellovibrionota > Bdellovibrionia > Bdellovibrionales > Pseudobdellovibrionaceae > Bdellovibrio > Bdellovibrio bacteriopascens. The sequence goes on along the minus strand of NZ_CP125854.1, from coordinate 210,277 downwards.
ACTGCATTCGGCAATTGCAGCACGCATTGAAGACTCAATGGAAAAATGCAATTTGTGCGAAAGGCGAATCGCACGCAAAATACGAATGGGATCTTCGATGAAGCGCTCTTTCGGATCGCCGATCATGCGCAGTACGCGGTCTTGGATGTCCTGGATGCCGCCACAGAAATCGATGAGCTTATGTTTTACGGGATCATAGAAAACAGCGTTCGCCGTGAAGTCGCGGCGTTTCGCATCTTCTTCGCGCGTGCCGAAGTAGTTATCGCCCTCAACAGATTCATCGCCCATATTGTTGAGTTCATCTTGCGTCATATTACGACGGAAGGTCGCAACCTCAAATTGCTGATCTCCGCGTTTTACCAACACAAGTTTGAAGCGGCGGCCAATAACGTAGGCGTTAGGGATTTTTTTGCGGACTTGGTTTGGCAGAGCGTTGGTTGCAATGTCGAAATCTTTAGGATGAATGCCAACGAGCAGATCACGCACGCAGCCACCTACTAGGTAAGTTTCGAAGCCAGACTCTTGCAGGGTCCGAACTATTCTCAAGGCGTACGAATCAATCCAGTCCTCGTGGAGCTGGGGTTTTTGCTGGCTCATCATTGGGGCTGAATCTACATCCCTTCGCATCAAAATTCAAACGTGAAATGACGGGTGTTTGCGGGCGGGGGTATAAGCAGTCCTATGGCTTACTTGAATAATTTTTATCATCATTTTTATGGTCCCGAAAACGGGCGCAAATGGATCTTCGTGCACGGCTTGATGGGTTACGGCCAAAACTGGAGAAGGATCGTCTCTGGCCTCGAGGCTTCTGAGCGCTGCCTTGTTTACGATCAACGCGGTCACGGTCGCTCTTTCCAGCCTGCAGAGGGTTATACTCCCGAAGATTATGCTCATGATCTCAAACTCATTGTCGACGAGCTTGGGTGGAATAATTTCATCTTGGTCGGTCACTCGATGGGCGGCCGTAATGTTCTGCAGTTCGCCTCGCAATATCCCGAATACCTCAGCCACTTGGTCATCGAGGACATCGGCCCCGAAAACAACCCCCAAGCCCACGAGTATTATGAATATTTATTAAATTTGGTACCCTCGCCCTTCCCAACACGCGAAGAGGCCAAGCGCTACTTCTTCGAGGACTTCGTCAAGACGGCGAAGACCCGCGAGAACGTTCAGGTCATGGCCAATTATTTCTACTCGAATATGGTGGAGCAGCCGAATGGAACGGTGGATTGGCGTTTTTCCAAGAAAGCCATCATTGACTCCGTCCGTTTGGGGCGAGGGCAAGACCGATGGGAGGCGATCGCACAGTTGAAGGTGCCGACTCTTCTTGTTCGTGGGGCCAACTCTCGGGAGCTTTCTCGCGAAAATTACGAGAAAATGCTGGCCAGCAACTCAATGATTAAGGGCGTCGAAATTCCGGGCGCAGGTCATTGGGTCCACTCAGATCAACCACAGGCCTTCATCGAGACTTTGAAAGTGTTTGTAGGCGGCTTTTAGGCCCGCCTCTTTGACAATTCCCAAGAGGATCAGTAGGTTGGGAGCTTCAGACCGGAGTAGTAAAAGTTGAAATTCTCAGAATTGAATTTAGATCCCAGTATTTTAGCGGCAATCCAGAAGTTGAACTATGATGATTGCACGCCCATCCAAGAACAAGCAATGCCACCGGTTTTGGATGGAAAAGACGTCGCAGGCCTTGCGCAAACAGGGACAGGAAAAACGGCTGCCTTTTTGATTCCTTTGATGGAGCGTATTCTAAGAGCTCGTCCTGTTGCCGGTGAAATCAGCGAAGAACAAAAAGCTTTGATTGAAAAAAGAGCTTTCAAAGATTGGAAACCGCAAAATTTCATTTTGATTTTGGTTCCGACGCGTGAGTTGGCAGAACAAGTCCAAGACAACATCAACAAACTTAGCGTGGACTCGGGTCTTCGCGGTTTTGCGATTTATGGCGGAACTGGTTACGACAAGCAAAAAGAGGCTTTGAAGAACGGCGTTGAATTCATCGTCGCGACTCCAGGGCGTTTGATTGACTTGTACAAAGAGCATCTTGTTGATTTGAAACAAGTGCGCGCGATTGTCTTCGACGAAGCAGACCGTATGTTTGATATGGGCTTTAAAGATGACATGAAGTACATCTTGCAAAGAGTTCCTCGTGAACGTCAGTTCTTGGTTTTCAGTGCCACATTGAACTTTGATGTTTTGAACACGGCTTATCAGTTCGGTTCCGAGCCTGTTGAAATCAATATCAGCCGTGACCAAGCAAAAGCTGAAAATGTGAAAGACCAAATCTTCCACGTAGGTAACGAAGAAAAGCCTCAGCACTTATTGTCTTTGTTGAAAATCCACAATCCAAAACAAGCGATCATCTTCACGAACTTTAAATTGAGCGTGGAAAAGATCGCGAAGTTCTTGGTCGATAATGGCATTCCTGCTATGGCGATTTCGAGCTTGCTGACTCAAGCGCAACGTAATCGCGTCATTGAGCAATTCAAAGCTGAAAACAATATGAATATCCTTGTTGCAACGGATGTTGCGGCTCGCGGTCTTGATATCAAGGGCGTGGATATGGTGATCAACTTTGAACTTCCAAACGACAGTGAATCTTACGTTCATCGTATCGGTCGTACGGGCCGCGCGGGTACGACAGGACAAGCATTCTCACTGGTTGGCGACAAGGACATTGAAGCTTTGGCGCGCATTGAAGACTACTTGAAACATAAAGTAGAAGTGGGCTATCTCGAGACCGAGCAATTGGTGAAAGACTTTAAGCCGTTCCCATCGCATTTCGAGGGTCATTATCCTAAATCATTGGATCGTGCTCGTGCGCCAAAAGCAGGCGGCGAACGTCGTGAACGTCCAAGCGGAGGCGGCAGAGACCGTCGCGGTGGCGAGCAACGCCGCCATGAAAAAGGTCCTCGTGATCAGCAAAAAACCGCTCACGGTGGCCGTCCAGGCGGTGCTCGTGGAGAGCGTCCTGAGCACAAACGCCACGAGGGTGGAAAGCGTGCGGATCATCCACAACACAAGCGTCATGATCAAAAACGCACGGATCACAGAAAGCATGAGCACCGTAAGGGGGCAAGTGCACCTCATAGAAAACCAGCTCCTGTCGTGGCACAAAAATCTTTGGGCCAAAAGATCACGGGCTTTATCAAACGTCTTTTCTCTTAAGAGTTTGTCATACAAGGAAGGTCTTTCGGGATCTTCCTTGTGATTCATCACTCCTTTCCAATTCAAATTGAAGATGACTGCGGCAAGTCCTAGAAAAGAGGCATGCTTGAACGGGCGTCTTTTACGGAACTCATCACGAGCTTTGTTAACCGCAAGAACTATCCTTGCGTTGCTGCGATTCATTCCATTAACAAAAATGAATACGACGTCGGACACTTCGGTGAGCTTGGCGTTGGATCAGAAAGTTTACGGTTAGCTCGAGAACTTTTAAAATTCCGTGACGAACAAGAAAACACCGGCGAGCAGTATCTCAGTTATATTGCCGTCTTTGAGGGACCTGACAATTTAAGTGAAGAAGAATTTGAGAAACGCCTTTGGCTGGAACTTTCTTACCTTACTTCACACGAAGAACTTTCTTCAGAATGGGATCCCGCCTTCAGTTCTGATCCTCGTGACAAAGATTTCTGTTTCTCCTTGGGCGGAAGCGCTTTCTTTGTTGTAGGAATGCATCCAAAAAGCTCCAGAAAATCAAGGCAGTTTCCGTATCCAATGTTAGTGTTCAATATTTATCAGCAGTTTCGCGATTTGCGAGCGGCAGGCAAGTTCGAGCCCATGGTGAAAACTATTCGCGACAGAGACAAACTCTTTCAAGGCGATGTAAACCCAATGGTTGAAAAGTATGACAACACCTGGGAGTCCATCCAGTTCTCTGGCAAAAACAATCCTCCAGACTGGCAATGCCCTTTCCAACACGGCCTCAAACCCTCATTCTCATCACCCCACCCCTTCTCATCGGGGATCCTCGCCCCGCATACGGAAGCTCCCAAATCACATCATCAAAACCAGCCCTCTTCCAAGACCGATCTCTCTTCATAGTAATTTCCACCACGAGCAATCCTTGCTCGACATTTCGATCTATATACCTCTTCAACGTACTGAACCCTCGCCCCCAACTCGCAACTCGAGTAAACGGCCTGAGGTCCCACATACCAGCCGACTTAAATATCATCTTCGAAATAGTTCCTGTCAGTGCACTAATAAAGCTTACGTACGCTTGTCGATCGGGGACTCTTATGAGGATATGGATATGATTACCCACATTAGCAAAACGATAAAGCTTCACTCGAAAACGAAACACAAATCGTCGCGTGTATTTAAGAAGAAGCTTCCTGTTCACCGGATGCAACAGGGACCTTCGCCCGAAAGCTTTATTACTTTTCAAAACCAAATGAATAGGCTCTTTCTCTGAAAGAGGTCGGCGCGACTTTCTTTTGCCTTTCGAAAGATCTCCGCCAAAAGACGTTTCGAAAAAATCGTGCGAGATATTTCCTTGTAATGCGAAATGTTTTGCCATGTTCGGCTCCTTTATTGAGAAGCCGATGGTGCAAAAGGGGCGGGGGTCCTTAAGAGGGAGTGGTTGAATAAGGGGCATCGGGAAGGGGCGAGGGTCGGGCAGGGATGGCGGACAAAATATGGGCCGGGAAAGAGGGGAGGGTATTCCCGGCCTTGGCGAATCAGTGACCTACAGGGCCGCCTTGTTGGTAAGATGAGCGAGAGGATTTTGTTGATCGAGAAGATTCGCCGGAACGTTCAGAGGCTTCGGCAGAGCCTTCTCTTTGTACACGAAGTTGATTCGTGACATCCCTAACTCCGTAACATCTTTCAGAGCAGTCTTCGGCCAAATGTTTCATGCGACGATCAGGAACAGTTCCTGTAAGTGTAACGACACCTTCCTTCACGTCGACATCAATCTCGCTGGCATCAATATCCGCATCACGCGTAAGCATCTCACACACTTCGTCTTTGATGCGTTCATCGCTTCTCTTAAAATTCTTGGGACCCTTGCCCGTGAATTGCTCCGATCTTTCGGACTGAGAATATCTCTCAGGGCTTTGTGATTCTTCGTACATAGAGCTATAGCGGTCTCTAGATCCGTAGTCTTGTTGATAGCCGCGTGATTGTTCTCTTCTAGATTGTTCGTACCCTTGCCCCTGGCCGTAGCCATAGCCTTGTGATCCATATGACTGGCGTTGGGCAGGATGGCCATAATCTGGATAGTTCCCTTGCTGTTGATAAGACTGGCCGTAGGGATAACGATTTCCAGAGAAAGTTTGTCCGTACGTGTGACCATATGGAAATTGACCCGCACTCGTCGTAGTGTAAGTGTCTTCATAAGGGTTCTGGCCGTAATTAGATTCATGGGAACGTGGGGCACCCACAGAAGATCTCTCCCAGTCATCGCGGCTCGAACCACGGTATTCTTCTCTATAATCACCATAATTTCTGGCACCCTCGCCCGGATTGAAATCCCCGGGCTGACTTCTCACATTGTACGATTGTCTTTCCATATCGTCTGGCATATGGCGCTCTTCCCAATTTCTTTGGCTTTGGCCAAACTGTCTTGATCCACGTTGTGAAGATCCATATCTTTGTTCGTTTTGGCGATATCCGCGTTGCTGCTGGCGCATAACTGAACTCCTTTTTTTGATGTCGAAGACAAAACGGTAAGAGAAGAAATAATGGGGAGCAATTAAGGGGTCTTTGATTCTGAAAAAAGCAAAGAATCAGAAAAGTTTGTGTGAATTGGCGAGCGGAGGTTTCAAAGATGTAACTGTATCGCGGGCGAGGGTCCCTCGAGAATGGAGGGGCGGAGGTCATTATGTCAGGGAAAGGTGGATTTTTGTTGGGGTTGTTTTTTTGGACGGGTGCAGTCAGTGCAGCTGAACAGCACTTGGAACCTGTAGCCGTCATCTTGAATGATGCTCAAGGAAAACAAGTGGGTGATGTAAATCTCACGGAGGAAGTAAATGGCGTACAGGTGATTGTGAATCTCAAGGATCTCCCGCCTGGGACTTATGCTTTGCATTTTCATGAAAACGGAAAATGTGAAGGACCTGACTTCAAGTCCGCCGGCGATCACTTCAATCCTGAAAAAAGGAAGCACGGAAACGTTAAAGGCGGGCCTCACGCAGGAGACATGAAAAATATTAAAGTAGAAAAAGACGGGACGGGCCATCTTGAAGAAAAGAATGCACGTGTGACTTTGAAAGAGGGTGCGAATTCACTCTTAAAAAAAGGTGGAACCTCAGTGATTCTGCACGAAAGAGCGGATGATATGAAATCCCAACCGGCCGGCAATGCCGGTAAACGTATTGCCTGCGGTGAAATCAAGTCTCCCGAGGGAGAAAAAAAATAATTTTACTTAGAAGAAAGAAGACGAACAGCTTCCTTATTGTTGAGGCTCTTCGCGATATCTAAAGCGGTTTGTCCATCTTTGGTTTTTATCTTGCTATCAGCTCCCTGAGAAATAAGAAGTTTTACGGCTTCAATGTTACCAAAACGGATGCTCTGAATAAGAGCCGTTTCACCTAACTTATTTGTCTTGTTGATAAGAGCTTTGTTCTTTTGCAAGATCAGTTTAGCCGTCTCAATATCGCCTAACGAACGCATGAAAAGCGTATCGCCTTCTTCTCCGGCAACGGTTACGTCGACATTTGCGCCGGCCTTAATCAGGGCCTTTGCAGCAGCGAATTGGTCGTTGGTAACTGCCACTGCTAAAGCGGTATCTCCTGATTGATTTTTTGTTTCTAAAGAAACCTTCTTACTGACCAGCTGCTTTAAGATATCAACGTGGCCACCAAGAGCTGCACTCATTAAAGCGGTCATTCCGACTTCGTCTTGGGCGTTCAAGTTTATTTTTTTATCCTTCAGAAGAGCCGTGACCTTCGCCTGATCTCCAGTCTCGGAGGCTTTAATAAGACTCAATTCTTTGGAACTGATTTTCGCGTGAGCGGAAGCTCCCGCAAGCAAACCAAATACAATAAAGAGTTTAAATAACTTTTTCACGTGCAACCTCTAGCCTTTATTCTTATTGGCAGAAATTTCCGTTGCCAAGCTCGACCCTTTATCAAAAGCAAGTGGAAGAGTTTCTTTATAGTTGATAGATTTCGCGCCGCCATTATCAACAATCAATTGATTCACTTTCTTTTTGATTGTCGCATTTGCGGAGCCCCACTCTGTGCGGTTGTCCGTATGCATGAGGACGGCGAAGTAAATCTCACCGTTTTTAGTTGAAACTGTTCCAGCGAGGGTCTTGGCTTTATTTACGCTTCCAGTTTTCGCAGTTGTAGAGCCAGCAAAGTTGCCACCATAACTTGCTACCGTCGAGTCTGAATCAACTCCAGCCACGGCCATCACTTCGCTAAGCTCGTAGCCAGACTTTTCAAGATTCTTATCAAGTTTGTAAAGAACCTTTACCATCGCCTCACATGTCGCTTCATTATAGATGTCCGTATTTGGATTGTAGATGTAGTTCGCGTTATTACCAGAACCCAAATAGAATTCCATTTCGTCGGTATTCATTGAAAGAGAATTTTTGATGAATTGTTGGAATGCCGTCGTTCCGCCCAAATTCCAATACATAGTATCTGCAATGTAGTTATTGGATTGATTATTCATTCTCTTTAGAATCACGCGAAGAGGCGCCGATTTGTAAACCAAAGTCTGAGTTCCTTCTGGTTTTGTATAAGCGGATTTTGGTTTGAATTCGACACGGCGAACGCTGATAGTAGGGGTGGAAGCCATAGTTACGCCGATTCTAGCAGCCTTGTTTTTCAAAGAATCGTATCTGTCTTTGCGAATAGCGGAAGCAAAGTCAGCAATCAATGAATTGCGAACGGCATCGGCCTGTTTTTCGATCGTATCGTAATAAGGAGTGTCTCCGCCAATGCGTGGACTTTCCTCGGACAGCCAATCTAGCAAGAAGTTTTCATCAAATGTTAGAGTTTCAATTTTTTTGATTGGAATACTAAGACGATTCAACTCAGAAATAAGGAAATAGCTGGAGTTTCTGCCAAAGATTGGGTCGCGGCCGCCTTCAATATGCACATCGTATGTGTCATTTCCCACGCGAGTAACATGGAGTTTCGTTTTAAAACGATAATCAGGTCCGAGTTTTTCGACAGCCCACAAAGACGTCACAACTTTTGAAATGGAGGCTAAAGGAAACTTTTCTTTTTTCTTTTGATCGCCCTCGATAACCTGTCCGGCTGAATTGGCTTTCATATAGCACATTGAATTTACGTAAACTTTTGCTGAAGCAGATGAAGCAGCAAGCGCAGTTCCCAACGTTACGTACAGCATTTTCATTTTCAATGAGTTCACCATCTAAGCACTCCTCGTCGTCGGTCCTTTGCTTACACGGATCATGCCTGTCTGGCACATTACTTATTTTCAATATGGGTGTTTAGATTTAAGACAGTGACAATTTTGAGGTGTCGTTTTGAGACATATTTTAAATAGGTCTCAGATTGAGACGCCGGGCGAGGGTCCCACGTTGTGAAAAATTGCGGGATGAGGAAGTGATCCTTGTCCGGGGCGAGGGTCCATGGTTTATTGGGGGCATGAGTACAAACATCACTATAGAACGAACGAAAACGCCTAAAGAGAAACCTTCTTCCCAATCGCTGGGGTTTGGAAAGTACTTTACGGACCATATGTTTTCAGCGAGGTATTCGGCGGGGCGAGGGTGGCATGAGGCGAAAATTACGCCTTATCAAGCGTTGCCGCTCGATCCTGGTGCCAGCGTTCTTCATTATGGACAAGCGTTGTTTGAAGGGATGAAAGCGTTCCGTCATAGCGATGGCCAATGCGTGATGTTCCGCCCCGAGTTTAATTGGCAGCGCATGGTCGATGGAGCTGAACGTTTGTGCATGCAAGCGCCTCCGAAAGAGCTTTTCTTGCAAGGAATCGCTGAACTGATAAGGGTTGATCAAGACTGGATTCCTCGAGAAAAAGGCTGCTCTCTTTATATTCGTCCGACATTGATTGGGACCGAGGCCTTTTTAGGAGTCCGTCCTGCAGAAGAATATCTTTTCTTTACGATTCTTTCTCCGGTGGGCAACTACTACGGTGATAGCAATAAGCCCGTTAAGATTTGGGTTGAGGAAGAATTCGTTCGTGCCGCTCCCGGCGGACTTGGAGCGACGAAAGCCGCTGCGAACTATGCTGCGAGTCTGAAGGCCGCCTACGCGGCGAAAAAGAATTCGTATGCTCAAGTGCTCTGGCTCGATGTTACACGGGAATACGTGGAAGAAGTCGGAACTATGAATGTGTTCTTCGTCTTTGAAGATGAAATTGTGACGCCTTCTTTGGGTGGAACAATCCTGGGCGGGGGTACAAGACATTCCATCATCACGCTTCTTAAGGGCATGAATAAGCCTATCGTTGAAAGACGTATTAAGCTGAGTGAGCTTCGCGAAGGAGCAAAAACGGGCCGTCTTAAAGAGATTTTTGGTACCGGCACTGCCGCGATTATTAGCCCCGTCGGCGAATTGGCAGCGAAGGATTGGAACATCGTCGTGAATAATAATGAAATAGGTCCCATTGCCGCTCATCTCTATGAAGAGCTTCTCGGCATTCAACAGGGAACGAAAAAAGATCCCCACGGCTGGCTTTATACGGTTTAAACGTTCTTTATGATCCAGGCTTTGTTAATTCTTTTGATCTTTCAGTTTGCGGGCGAGGGTACCGTGAGGGGGTTGGGGCTTATAGTTCCTGGTCCTGTTGTGGGAATGGTTTATTTTTTTGGGGCTTTGATTGTGTGGCCTGGTCTGAAAGATCGCGTGGCCGGGCTGGCGGACTTCATTACGAAGCATCTGTCGTTGTTTTTTGTGCCTGCGGGCGTGGGTATCATTGAGTATTTCGATCTCTTGGGGAAATACGGCGTCGGGATGGTTTTCACAATTGTTGTGAGTACTTTGGTGACCCTCGCGGTGACGGCCCTGATCTTTAATCGTTTATTAAAGAAGACGCCGTGACTGAACTTTTCTCTCTCATTATCACTTTAGGATTTTATCTGTTGGCAAGAAAGCTCAGTGCTCGTGGCAATAACCATCCGCTACTAAGCCCTGCATTGCTTGCCATTGCCGCGGTTTGCGTCGTTCTTTTGCTCTTAAATATTAGCTATAAAGATTATTTTCAGGGCGCACGGCCGATCCATTTTATGTTGGGCCCGGCGACAGTAGCTTTTGCTCTTCCATTGTACAATCAGTTCGCCCGATTTAAAAAACTTTTATTGCCGCTCATAATATCACTCACGATCGGATCAGCGATTGGGATTTTAAGTGCTGTTTTCTTAGGCCACGTCGTGGGACTGCCCCACGAAATTCTATTGTCGTTGTCACCGAAGTCTGTCACGACTCCGATCGCAATGGGAATCGCTGACAAAATCGGTGGAGTCGCCTCACTAGCAACGGTGTTCGTGATGATCACGGGGCTCGTCGGCGCGGCTTCTGCGACAACAGTTTTAAATCTTGTGAAGGTGCATGACCCTGCTGTGCGTGGCTTTGCATTGGGACTTTCTTCGCATGGCTTGGGAACCGCGCGCGCTTTCCAAGTCGATCAAGTTGCAGGAGCATTTGCAGGATTGGCGATGGCTCTGAACGGTCTTATGACCGCTCTTCTAATTCCACTTTTGATGGTGCTTTTTCCTTAAGTAGATCCGCAAATCCTTGCACCCAGCGTTCATCGTCATTCAAACAAGGAACAAGATGGTATTCGTCGCCGCCTTTTTCTATAAAGAGTTCCTTGCCACCAATACCGATTTCCTCGAGGGTTTCGATACAATCAGCGACAAACGACGGGCAAACCACGGCGATCTTTTTCTTTCCTGTTTGCGCCAGAATTTCCAATGTGTGATCGGTCGCAGGTTTTAACCATTCACCTCGGCCTAAGCGCGATTGAAATGAAACGCTCCAGTGACTGGCAGGGATCTCGAGGCTTTCCGCAATGCGTGTCGCAGTTGCAAAACACTGCGCGCGGTAACAACCCTTTTCACAGGCATTCGGGACAAAACAACAATCGTCCGAGCGTAAACAACCGTGAACTTTACGAATCTGGCTTTCCGGTAAACCGTGGAAAGAGAAAAGATAGTGATCGACCTCTTTCCCTTCGAGGGCATCGCGAATGATCTGCACGGAAGGAGTGATAAAGGCCGGGGCGTGGTAAAAGGGGGCGAGGGTCCGCAAAGGGGTGTTGAGGCCCAGACGAGCGGCTATTTTTTGCGTTTCTCTGACAGAGGAACCCGTTGTTGCTTGCGCAAATTGCGGGTAGAGCGGTGCGAGTAAGATTGTATCAACAGCAGCTGTCGCAAATTCGCGGAGAGCTTTTTCGATCGACGGCTCTGAATAGCGCATACCGATTTTCACGAGAAACTGTTCACCGAGCTGCTTCTGCAATTTATCGGCAAATCGTCTTGTATAAACTGTCAGCGGTGAGCCTTCGTTATCTATCCAGATTTTTTTGTAATTGGCGGCAGAGTATGGAGCTCTTTTCGGCACAATCATCGCATTCACAAGAGGCCAGCGCAGCAGATAAGGAATGCTGATGATATCTTTATCCATCAAGAAAGTTTTTAAGTATTTTGCGACATCGGAAACTTCATAAGAGAGAGGGCTTCCGATATTTAAAAGCAGTATGCCTGTTTTACCCATGCGTTCCCGCAATCTGTTCAGCCAGAACTTCACTGCGTTCAAGAATTTTACTAAGACCGATTCCACTCAAATAGTTGCCGTGCAAATAAACACCTGACGGAAGATTTTGCGACAAGAGCAAAGAGGAGACCTCTTCAAGCTGTAAGTCGTAATAAGGGAGGGCGTCCTTCCAGCGATTGATACGGTAATCGAGCAGGCTTTCTTTATGTCCCAGTATTTTGAATCGCTCTTCCGCGATAAGCTTTAACACGTCCCGGTCTGGAAGATCCAAGAGAGAAGATTCCTCGTAACCACCCATGATCCAAGTTTCGTTGTAGTGTTTGTTGCGGTCTTTAAATATGTACGAATTCATCAATACGCCCAAGGCCTTCAAATTATATCCGCGAGGAATAAGACAGCCAAAACCTTGGTAACTTGTTTGTGCTTTATTAAAGAAAAGAGTCACGCTCATGAGAGATGACATGCGGATCTTCCCCAAGACCTGTGAAAGTTCAGGATGTTTGGACAACGTGAGAGCGGAGGCCGCTTTCGCTGATGTCGCAATGACTACAGGACCTGTTAACGATGCGAGATCGGGCGCGGTATTCAGGTGAATGCGCACACCTTTGTCGCGCAGAGCTTTTTCAAGAGCATCCACGAGATCTTGCATGCCACCGCGACTGGTAAGAAGCCCGCGATATTTGTCCTTTTTCTTGCGACGAAATAACGGGCCTAGAATCAAACTCGCACTTAAGCCGGAGATGTCATTGCCATAGATACCTTGCATGGCCGGCCCAAGAATAAAGCGAGTGGCTTTAGGTCCCAGCAGGCGCTTTCCCCAGGCTTCCAAAGTTTCTTGGGGGCGCGGGCGAAGGTGCCGTTTTCCTAAAAGAAGGCGAGGCACCACACGTGCAAGCAATGAAAGGCTTTCAGAGAAACTCAAAGGCCACGAACGGGGATGATCACGAAAAAGGAAGCGTTTTTTTGAGGACTCCAAGGGGAAACTTGGAGTCAGGCCCAATCTTGCGAAAAGATCGTTGGCTTTTGTCGTGCGAATAAGAGCATTGGCGGCTCTTTCGGCGATGCCGTATTCCGTGTAATCGGTGCCCAAAAGACCTCCCACGCGGGAGGAACTTTCATAAAGATCGACTTGAAAACCTTTTTGCGCCAGTTCCAAAGAAACTGTTAAACCCGCAAATCCGGCTCCGATGACGGATACATTCTTCATATAGACTGAGAGAAAATCTTTGTTTGAGGTTGTTTCGCTTTCAGGCGCTCGTCGAAAAACACACAAGCATTGCGCAAGAACGGACGGCCCGCTTCTTTGACGATCAGCTTATGATCTTTAATCTCGACCAAAGAATCCTTTAGCATTTCGCTGAGGAACTCTTGAGAACGCGCTTCTTGCTCTGGACTCACGAAAGAAACTTCAAACTCTGTCATGAGTTTCAGAATCTGATCGCGACGAATTCGGTCTTCTTCCGTCAGTACATGTCCGCGCAATGTAGGAATACGTCCTTCATTAAGCGCCGATTCGTAAAGAGGCAAAACTTTTTCATTCTGATGGAAGCTGAACGGAGTTTCAGAAATAGAAGAAACACCCAAGCCTAAAAGAACATCCGTGCGCTGATCTGTATAACCCATGAAGTTACGATGTAAACGCTTTTCATTCATCGCAATGCTGAGGTTATCTGTTGGAAGAGCAAAGTGGTCCATGCCCACTTCGACATAGCCAGCTTCAAGCAGAATGCCGCGGGCGATTTCGTAAAGCTCTCTTTTTTCAGCCGCCTTCGGAAGGTCTTCATCTTTAAACAGGCGTTGCGCTGGCTTGATCCAAGGAACAAGAGCGAAACTGTAAAGAGCAATACGATCAGGACGCAATTTTACGGTCGCTTTCGCTGTTTCGCGAATGGACTCCGCCGTTTGTTTCGCCAAACCGTAGATCAAGTCGAAGTTTACAGAGGAGTAGCCCATGTCACGCGCCGCTTTTGTCAGTGACTCTGTAATCTCCAAAGGCTGAATGCGATTCACAAGTCGTTGTACTTCGGGATTGAAATCCTGAACACCCATGCTGACACGAGTGAAGCCCAGGTCTCGCAAAGCTTTCAATTGCTCTGCGTTTGTTCTGCGTGGATCCACTTCGATGGATCCTTCAAAGTCTTTCGCATCAATTTTTACACGAGTAAGAATAGGCTTAAGAAGCTGTGTAAGAGCGTCTGCGCTCAAAAACGTCGGCGTGCCTCCGCCCAAGTGAATGTGTTTAAGAGGTTTTTGCGTGAGCTCTGGAACGCTATCGAGATAAAGCTGCCATTCTTTGAGAATCATCTCTACATAGGGAGATTCCCTTTTATGATCTTTGGTGATGATATTGTTGCAACCACAGAAGGTGCAAAGAGATTCACAAAAAGGAATATGCAGATATAAAGACCAGCCACCGGCGCCCTCACGTAAGGTCGCACGAAGATGATCAATCCACTGTTCGCTGGTAGGATTCGTTTCCCAATACGGCACTGTCGGGTAAGACGTGTAGCGGGGAGCAGGGACATCGTATTTCGCAAGAAGTTCGGTCATCATGAAAGCACCTCACGGACAGTATCAACAAAGAGCTTTACATTTTTTTCCGGTGTTTTAGGCAAAACGCCGTGCCCCAGGCCACACACCCAACCGGCGCGTTCCGCAGGAGTCATTGCTTTCATAGGAGCCAAGAAAGTCTGCAAGGCTTTTTTGAAATCTGCGTCGTCCATGAACAAAAGACTTTGATCAAAATTTCCCTGAACGAAACCTTTGTTTTGAACTTTGAAGGACTCCTGCAAAGAGCAACGGTGGTCAAAACCTTGACCTGCCCAGGGAAGCTCCGTGAAAGACTTATCGAAGAACACAGGTTGCGTGCCTTTTGAGTAGTAGCCGATCTTATTGGGATAGTCTTGAGACAAACGAGCCAAGACAGGTTGAATCCATTCTTTAAAGAAAGAAGAGGAAACTTCGCCGGCCGCCGTATCAAAAATCATGACGACTTCCGCGCCACCTTCGAATTGCAGACGGATGTTTTCTTTAAGAAGAGGGTACATCTTCTCAAGAAACTGCGGGAACATGTTGATCAGTTTTTTAGACTGAATCAAAGATCCGGCGTGAGAACCTTCAACCGCATAGACAAACAGTGTCCAAGGACCGCCGACAAAACCGATAAGACTTTTATGAGAAGGCAAAACGGCGCGAGTCGCTTTCACGGCTTCCTTTTGAAAGCTCATGAAATCAATCGCTTTGTCGACAGGGCCGAGAGTGCCCAACGTTTCAGGAGTCAGTTTAAAACCCAGTTGCGGACCGTGATCCGTGTAATCCAAGCCCATGCCCAAAGCTTCAAGAGGAAACAAGATGTCGCTAAAAAGAATAGAGACGTCGAAGTCAAATTCAGCAACAGGACCGAGTGCTACTTGAGCAGCAAGTTCCGGCTGTTTGCAAAGCTCCATGAAGGAATGCTTCGCGCGCAAGCCTTGATAGTGTTGGTGATAACGACCGGCCTGGCGCATGAACCAGATAGGAGGAACGGCTTGCGGAGTTCTTTGAAGTGCGTTTTTAAAAAGTGTGTTCATGTATTTTCCTCCACGGCCCATTGGTAGCCTACGCCACGTACTGAGCGAATGTGTTTCTCGCCATCGTCGCCGAGCAATTGGCGAAGACGGACAATGATATTGTCGATAGTTCGAACACTAGGGTTTTTATCAACACCCCAGATTTCATTCATAATTTCATCGCGGCTTAAAACGCGCGGTGATTTTTCAATTAAAAGCTGCAAGATCTTCATGTCAGTCACTGGCGGATATTCAATCTGTCCCGACTTTCGGCGTACTGACATATTCGTGAAATTCACGACGCAAGTTTCGAGCTCAAGTTCGCGTGCAGGAGCGTGAGCATCCAAAACGTGCTTCACGCGCAAAAGAAGTTCTTTCAAATGAAAAGGTTTGGGAATGTATTCTTCCGCACCTAATTCAAAACCGCGCAATCGAGATTCCGCATCCGCTTGCGCCGTCAGAAACAGAAAAAGGACTGAAGAGATTTGTTTGATTTTCGCAGCCAACTCAAAGCCGTTTCCATCAGGGAGGCCGACATCAAGAATTACGATGTCAAAGTCCTTGGATTTCGAAAACAATGTCCAAGCTTCAGAAAAGCTTTTTCCCCAAGTAACGTCATAGTCCTTCTTAAGACGTTCCGTAAGCGTTTCACCTAACGAGAGGTCATCCTCAACCAAAAGAACTTTTCTCATGGCAAGTACCCCTCGAGTTCAAGATAAGAAGCAAAGCCGTCGTTTTCGATGGATTCAAAACGAATGTCGCCTTTCATTTTTTGTAAAAGACGTTTCGTCAAAAGAAGACCGATACCATTGCTGCGGGAATCTTGAGACATCAGAATTTCAGAGCCAAGTTTTTCCAAAGCGCCTTTAAAGCCCAAACCGTTATCTTGAACCACAAGCTCGATGCGGTGGCCTTTCAAAGGACGAACCTTGATACGAACGGTAGAGGCTTTTCCGTGCAATACGGAGTTCTGCAAAAGATTTTTAAAAACGCTGAGCAGGGCCCGACGATCGCCGCGAACAATCACTTCACGTTCCAATTCCAAAGAAAGTTCCGTGAATTCATTGCGCAGGCTCGAGAATAAATTATTCAATGAGATGTTTTCTTGCAGAAGCTCGCCGACTTCCAAATTTGCCAACAGGAGTGAATTTTCCAACTGCAGATCCAGACGCTGAATGTCCTGAATCAAACGTTTCATCACAGGATTGTTGTAATTGGGAAGGTCTTCTTCCAGAACTTCAGCTTGCAGTCGCAAACGAGTGATCGACGTCTTGATGTCGTGACTGAACGTCGAGAAAAAGAAACGCAAACGCTGATGACGTTTTTGATCGCGATACGAAAACACGATCAAAGCAATACCGCCCAAAAGAATCGCGGCGAGAAGAATTGTTCCTTCCCACGCAAACATTCTGTGGGTCGAATTGGAAGGGCTGAATTTAATAAGAAAGAAAACCCACCACCATGCAACCAAAGAAAACGTGAAGGCGAACCATATGATCGCCAGCGCCGTTTTAACTTTTGGTTTCAGGAGGTTTTGAAACATCTTACTCTGCCGCCTCAATAATAACTTGAGCTGCTTGCTGCAAAAGCTCATCTGTGTGAGCCATCGAAACAAAACCGACTTCATAAGCATTTGGAGCCAAGTACACCCCATTGTTCAAAGCTTTCAAGAAAAGACCTTTGAACGTCGCCCCTTGGTTACCGGGAATTTGTTCAATAGAGCGGATAGGAGCCGGTGTCGGGCCGTGGATCCAGAATAAAGAAGCCACCTGGCTTACTTGCAATGACGATCCTTTTTTAGCAAAACCTTCGCGCAGTGTTTGTGCAAACTTCGCCGTCCTTTTTTCAAGAACGTTCCAGCCATCCAAACGCTGCATCTTTTTTAAAGTCGTAAGACCTGCGCGCATACCGATCGGGTTCGCACTTAAAGTTCCAGCTTGGTAAACATCACCGCTTGGCGCGACCATATTCATCAATTCTTTTTTTCCACCGTAGCAGCCCACAGGGAAACCGCCGCCGATAATTTTTCCGTAAGTGACAAGGTCAGGACGAATGCCTGTTTTTTCAACCATGCCGGCAAGACCCACACGGAAACCCGAAATCACTTCGTCAAAAATCAAAAGGCTGCCATTTTTCTCACAAAGCTCAGCCACTTTTTTCAAGAACTCGGGACGTTGAACAAGAAGGCCGTAGTTCGCTGGAAGAGGTTCAATGATCACAGCCGCGATGTCTTTGCCCTGAACTTGGAATACTTCCAAAAGTTTTGCTTCATCATCAAGCGGAGTGACTACAGTATGTGCAGCAACTTCCGCAGGAATACCCGCGCTGGAAGAAGCCGCTGTTCCCGCAAGACCACTGCCGGCTTTCACAAGCAGATTGTCGACGTGGCCATGATAGCAGCCTTCGAATTTCAAAATTTTATTACGGCCCGTTGCCGCACGAGCGACACGCAAAGCACTCATCACAGCTTCAGTGCCGGAAGAGACAAAACGCAATTTTTCCATGAACGGTAGAGTCGAAGTGATCCACTCCGCAAGTTCCAATGAATAAACTTCCGCAGCTCCGAAGGTCCAAGCGGTGTCCACCATGCGGTGAACTTCTTCTTTCACTTCCGCATCCAAGTGGCCCAAGATCAACGGACCAAAGCTTTGACAGAAGTCGATGTATTTTTTGTCTTCGACGGAAGTCAAGAAAGCACCTTCAGCGGATTTAAAGAAAACCGGAGCGCGGTCCAAACCTTTGAAAGAGCGGACAGGAGAGTGAACTCCACCGGGAGCCACCTGCAAAGCGCGTTGGAATAATTCTTCAGATGTTACTTTGTGCATTGTTTTCTCCAGTCCTCTTGATCCAAGAAAACACGAAGACGGCTTGGATCATATGCATTCTGTTTTTCCAAATAAGCACGGATCACTTTGTGTGTATTTCCGGGCCCACTGGCATGATGTTTATTCAAAATCTCGGGTGCTTGCTGAACAGCGTGAAGAAATTGACTTCCACTGCTCCAAAAGAAACTTTCTTTGCCCGCAACCGAAGGTATTGTTCCTAGCGGCTTTAATGTGTAGGTCGGGATGAGCTGCATGCTTTCCTGACCGGCATCAAAACCCTCTTCGTGAGAGAGTTTTCCCCAGCGAAGATCCGAACCCGCGAGAACATCTAGACGTGCGTCTTCTTGTTCCCCTAAGCTCTCTGAACAACCATGCACCCATATACCTTTTTGCGCGAGGTTTTTCCACGTTTTTAGACCTGCGGTCCAAACAAAGTGAGGCCCCTTCAAACCCTCGGGCCAAGCCTCAGAGCGGGCCACGTAAAGCGCATTTATTGCAGAGGGAATTTCGACAGAATTCAAAGCTTCACGGTCCGCACGAACCTCCGCAGACCAAAGAGCCGCTTCAGGGAAACGTGCCACCGATTGTTGCGGCAAAAGTTCTCGTTTATCTAAAACCTGACCGCTGTCGGTAAGACCTTTCAGCAATGTGATCTCGCCGTAAGGACGAGACAAAACCGCCACACCGATTTTCTGGTGGCAACCGCCGCCAAAACTTGAAAGCACGTCACGCTCTTTTTGGGAGCAGCGATAAGTGGCTTCGTCGTGAATGGATTTTAAAAGGTCCTTTAGATCCTGGCGAGAAGACATGACCTCGACCGCCAACGCTCCTTGGGCTGCTGCATTTGGGTTGATGCTTAAAGGCAGAACCACCCAGTTGAGCTCATCGAGATACGAACGCAGCTGTTGCTGCACTTCTTTAAATTCCGCCTGAGGAGCTGAAAGCAAACGGTCCAAGGCCGCTTTCGCGACGATCAAGCCGTCAATCTCACTCGACTCTAAAAGTTTACGAATGCGTGTTGGAATATTTCCACGCACACTTTCAAACTTCACGCTTTCCAGCGTGAAAGGCAGATGTGACTTAAAAAAGTTCGTCAGGTTGTATTCACGGCGGGGCGAGGAGCTGAATACACGCAATGCCTTCGCCGCTTGAATCTTCGTGAAGTGAGATTTTTTTAAAAGCAAAAGATCTCTTTGATCGGCGCGAGGCAAAGTCGCCGCGATCACCGTGTCGGATTTATGCTCGGTTGGAAGGTCCTTCCAAGAATGGACAACCATATCCGTTTCACCGCGCAAAAGCTCGCCATAGAAATCTTCCGTGAAGACACCTTTTTCTGGAATCTTCCAGAGGGGATCTGTCAGATTTTTATCGCCCAATGATTCTTTGAAACGGAATTCGATTTCAAGGTGCGGGTGTTTTTTTTGAAGGGCGTCTCCAACCATATAAGCTTGCAGACGGGCCAGATCGCTTTTGCGAGCTGAAATTTTTAAGCGCATATATCGTCCCAACCAAGTGGGCGAAGCTCCGTTCTTTGCATGAAGGCTACGGCTTTTTCAAGCAGAGTCTGTTTCAATGCTTGAATTTTAGTTTGCGTATCCTTTTTCGTTTCTTCGATTTCCGCAAAGAATTGGTGAAGTCCCGTCAATGAGACATGCGGATATTGGGCGGCAATTAAAGAAGGTAAATTGTTTTCTTCCCCACGCAAATCATAAATAGCAACAGGTCGCGTGTCTTGTCGGCTCAAGAGTTCCAAAATGCGCGCATCCGATAGAGGAGCGGCAATCACCATCGCCTCGCCATGAATATAAGATTCATTGTAAGTCGTAATTGTTAGATTATTGTATTTCTCTGCCAGATTTTGCAGTTTCGCAGGATCGCGGCAGATGGCTTGCATAGAAGCCTTATGCGCAAGCCAAGGAAGAATTTCCTGCGCCAACTGACCTGAACCGCACACAGTGACGGAGCCAAGGTCTTTGGTGTTGCGGCGGAGCAAGCTGCCATAGCTTTGTGAGCCTAAACCCACCAAGTGTTCCGAACGCGTCTTTTTAACTTCGGCCAAAATAAACTGAAGCCATTTTTGATGATCGGCAAAAAGAGTGTCACCCAATTGTTTACGTGATTCGACGAAATTTTTAAACTGCCCGAAGACTTCGGTTTCACCAACGATAGGAGAATGCAAACCACAAAGGATCTCTAAAAGAAGACTCAAGGCATTTTCGCCGCGAAGAATTTGATCTTCTTTCTCAAACACATCCGCATAGGAATTCAATTCGATCTCTGTACAAAAAAGAATCTGACGCAAACACGTTTTCCAGATGGCTGCATCTTGAAGAGACTCGGCGAAGTTTCTATTGGATTTTCTGTGAACGAGAAGTATATCTTCCATTGTGGTTTAGGTTTATCACTAAACTTTCAATAAAGTGTCATCGAAATGTCATGCTCTCTGTAGATCGCACAGCGCAGAGCGCTGAAAATGCCTCAAATGTAGGCACCCCCGGTGGAGGAATTATGAAATTAACTCAAAGGCCGCGCAGAAATCGCAAGTCTGAGTCATTGCGCCAAATGGTCGCGGAGACAGACCTAAGAGTGTCTCAACTTGTTTTGCCTCTTTTCGTCGTCGGCGGAAAGAATGAAAAGCAAGAAATCGCTTCGATGCCGGGTATATTTCGTATGAGCCCTGACATGCTTTTGGGTGAGGTGGCCAAAGCTGTTGAATTAGGAGTGAAATCGTTCGATCTTTTTCCGGCGTTGCCTGAAAAGCTCAAAGACACTTACGGAACAGAATCTTTAAATCCAAACGGCCTGTTGCCCACGACATTGAAAATGATTCGCGACAAATTTCCCGATGTCACACTGATTTCAGATGTAGCTTTGGATCCGTATTCTTCAGATGGACACGACGGTGTCGTGAAGAATGACAAAATTTTAAATGATGAAACTGTCGAAATCCTTGCGAAGATGTCCGTTGTGCATGCGCAGGCGGGAGCCGACATCGTTTCACCCTCTGATATGATGGATGGACGTGTGGGAGCCATTCGTGAAGCTCTCGATCAATCGGGATTCATTGACACAGGTATTTTGTCTTACTCTGCCAAATATGCTTCCAGCTTTTACGGTCCTTTCCGTGAGGCGCTGGATTCCGCTCCTAAGTTCGGTGACAAGAAAACTTATCAAATGGATTTCCGCAATGCGCGCGAAGCTTTGCGTGAAATCACTTTGGACGAACAAGAGGGCGCCGACATGGTGATGGTAAAACCAGCGCTCAGTTATCTGGATATTATCGCGAAGGTGAAAGAACACACGCATCTGCCTGTGGCCGCTTACAATGTGAGTGGTGAGTACGGTCTTATCAAACTAGGCGCGAAAGCGGGTATCATTGATGAAACTCGTGCGATGGTGGAAACTTTGTACTCCATTCGTCGGGCGGGAGCGGATGTGATTTTCACATATTTCGCTTTGCCTATGGCGGAATGGCTTCGCAAGAATTCTTAACGATCTGATAAGCAACAAGTTTCAGGTGTTCGCATTGAGCGGAATGAGGACGTCTTTTAAAATTTCTCCATAAACAAGGAGAATCTTATGAAAGCCGTCCGCTTCGTTGGCGTGGGAAAACCTGTGCAAATCACTGAACTTCCTAAACCGGAACCAAAACCGGGGGAAGTACTCGTCAAGATCGGCGGCGCGGGCGTCTGCCACTCAGATTTACACGTCCTCGATCACGGTATCGGCATTGATCATCCATTTACTTTAGGCCACGAAAATGCGGGTTGGGTCGCTGGCGTCGGCGGCGGTGTCAAAGCTTGGAAAGAGGGAGACGCCGTCGCGATCTATGGACCATGGGGCTGCGGTCACTGTCATTCTTGTTTGCTCTCGATGGAAAACTATTGTGAAAACTGGAAGCCGGGACAAAGTTACGGCGGCGGCCTTGGTGAGAACGGCGGTATGGCGGATTATATGATCGTGCCTTCCGAACGACTTTTGGTTTCGTTAGGGAAGCTAGCTCCTGAAGATGCGGCTCCTTTGAGTGACGCGGCTTTAACTCCTTATCATGCGATAAAAAAAGCGTTGCCTCTTCTGACTCCGGAAACGACAGCCGTCGTTTTGGGTGTCGGAGGTTTAGGTCATATGGCGGTTCAACTTCTTCGTGTTCTGAGTGGTTGTCGGATAGTCGCCGCGGACGTTGATGATACGAAACTCAACATGGCGAAAAAGTTGGGAGCGGATCTTGTTGTGAATACAAAAAACGGTGACGAAGCCGCAGAGGCCATCAACAAATTCACGGGCCCCCGCAAAGCGGCATTCGTTCTTGATTGCGTCGGCGTGCAGCCGACTTACGATTTGGGCCAAAAAATTGTAGGGATGAATAGCCAGTGGACGATCGTGGGACTTGGCGGAGGTACGGTGGTCTTTGACTCAAATAAAATCCCATTCGCTTGTCAAATCAGTACGCCGTATTGGGGATCGCGAGCGGAGTTGATGGAGGTTCTTGCACTGGCGCAATCAAAACGTATTCATGCCGAAGTCACGCACTACAAACTTGAAGATGCGGCAGAGGTTTATCACAAATTGCACGATGGAAAAATCAAGGGACGAGCCGTGCTCGTCCCGAATATGCACTAACTACTGAAAGAAATATCGGTAGTACACCATAAATAGTGTGTCGATTTTACCGTTATCAATATTCTTTCCGTTATAGGTTTGATAGTTGTGCAATTTGCCGTGGCTTTGTTCGATTCTAAAACCGATGCGCCATTGGCGTTTGCCGGTGGAAAGATCGACATAGCCCGTGCCTTGGTATCCCGTTTGATATCCGCGGGACTCATGGCCTACTTCCGCTCTGTAAGTCAAAGTGTTTTCGTTTTGTTGACAGTAAAGCGTGCTGCCGACTTTCGCTGCCACATAACTTGCGCGGTTGATGGTGCTGCCTTGCGAACCGGCTTCCGTAAATGCTCTGACACGACATAAGTTTTTTAAGAACAGATATTCTTTCGCAACTCCCAAGTAAATTCCCAGGATCGCGCCGTTGCGCACGCCTTCTCCGTCGGGAAGATACGTCGGAGTTTTCATTTGGCCAGGTTTAATACTGTTCACCATTTCATGAAACTTCGCCTGTTGAGTCGCGCCCGAAAGAGCTCCGCCACGCGATGCGGAGTTGAGCTGCTGCCAACCGGCTTCCGCTTTCCAGTAAAAGACTTTGCCGCGGTTTTTGTCGACAGTATCAATAATGATCTTCAAAACATTTTCATTCGTAAAATGCTGATCCACGTAACGACCGCCATCTTCAAGGCGTCGCGCGGTACCTTCAATGGGTTTTGTGTAAAGATCCGAAGCATAGCTGAATGTCATGTAGTGACCGCTTGGCAAATGACCACCGATCGCGATTTTCGATCCGTGCGTGTAACCATGATCGTCGGTGCTTGCAGCCACGATCGGGCGAAGAACATTGTAGTCGTTCGTTAAAGAAAGATAGATGCTGATGCCACGAGGACGATCAAAGTTTTCACCGGGAACAAATTGAGAAAATAAAGCAGGAACCTCTTTCGCATCATCGAAATCAAGGCGAACTACGCTGTCGAGCTTTTCAGGAATCACCACCATCTGGCCATAGCGTTCTGCAAAGTTGATGTCTTCTTTGGGAGCTTGAACGGGAGTTTTCCAGAAGTCGTCGTTGGCATGCGCGAAGGATGAAATGCCCAAGACCGTCGAGAGACACAAAAGAGCCGCTTTCGAATTCATTATTTCCGCCTTAGTTATGTGAGGAAAAACCTAAGGTACATTCGGAAAAACCACAATAGACATCGGGGTAACGCATCTATTTTACACGAGAGAGTCTAAAGTTCAGACATCTCGCACTCACGGAATTTGCTGGCACAGGGGTTATTTTTTAGGAGACTCTTGAGGGGCAGGGGCAGAGGCTTTTTCCTCTTCAACCCAAGCAAAGGATTTCATGATCTGGTTGCAGCTTTGCAAGCTTTCACTGAAGCGCGACTTTTCATCCAAGCAGGTCATGATAGCCACGCGGTCTTCATTCTTGAGGATTACTTGGCGGATCTGTTTGTTCTTTGCACGGGAAAGCATATCGACAACCAAAGCGGGACTGCCGTTCAATGTGAAGTTCTTCGCAGAGATCACCTCAAAGCCGTAGCTTGGGTAATCGCGCATCCATTTGCGTGTATAAAGCTCTAGAGAAGCATTCTTAGCTACTTTATCCGTGCGGATGCTGAGACTTCCGTTCTTGCTGCCTTTAGATGAAAAGCGAACGGTATCTAAAAGACTTTGATCGGAAGAGCCCGCAACCGGAACCCAGTCCGTGCCTGCGGTTTTTAACGTAAAGCCTTTATGCAAGAAATAATAACCCTTTTCCGGAGACGTCAAAGCTGACGTGCTCGTCGCCGGGTGAGGCGCCGCCCAAGAGAACGCAGGAAGGAATAAGAAAAGACTTAGAACCTGTTTCACTCCTTTATCGTAGCTTGAGGAGCTGGTTCTAAGCAAGGCCCTAAATCCGTGGGAACGGGGGCTATGTAAATTTGTCGCTTATCTTGAAAAGAACGAGCAAACGCCATTCTTTCCGGATTTTCACTGGAAATAACCGGGGAGAATAAGGAGTCTTTGCCTTTGAAAACAACCTGCGTGCACTGCTTTTCAATGTCATAGACTTCAATTTGGTATTGCTTTTCGCCTTTACGCAAAACGCTGTAAAACAAACGCAGCGGAGGCCGAGGAGCAAAAAACAACTCGCGATATTGTCCTTCACCGCTTTTTAAAACGAAGGGGATTTTTCCTTTCAATTTGAAAAGAACAAGGCTTTGTTCTTCGCTCTTCAAATCTTTTTCCACCCAAGCCAGGCGCGTTTGATCGGGAGTGGCCGCCGGAAAACGCTTTTCTTTTTCCTTTTGTGCCGAGATCAAACTGACAGGCACTTGTTTCAAATCCAGTTTATAAATACCCGCAAGATCTCCGCGACGAGACGTGAAATAAATCGAGGGCCTGGTCGCGTGAGGAAGAAACAAGGGTTCGCCGTCAAAACCCGGCTGCTGCGTCAGTCGCAAAATATTGTTTCCATAAGCGTCGCTCATGTAAAGATCTGACGGCGGAAATTCTTTGTTGAAAGTTTTATTTAACAACGGACTTTCTTTAATTTCGTCAGTCGTCGAGGCGTAAAGAATTTCTGATTCGCTGACGTAAACGGCGTCAAAGGCGTCGCCGTCAGAAAAAGTCACGCGACGTTCTTTGTTTTTATTAAGATCCATTTCATAGATTTGCGCGCCTTTGTGGCTGCCGCGATTGCGACTGACATAAAGAATGCGCGTGGCATCTTCGGAAAAACGCGGGTGATCGTTATCGCCCAAGAACGTAACCTGCTTAGTGCCTTTCGCAAGAAGGAAGTCGGGAGTTAAAACATCTTTGGTCACACTGAGATGAGAGCAGCCCACCATAAAAACAACAAGGACTGCGAGCTTCCCACTTTTCAACATCATACCTCTACCTTATGCAGCACTTTCTGAAGGAGTGATGAAGGGTTGACCTTTTTTAGTTCACTCAACTTCACCCATTCGATATTTTTACCAGTCACAGATTTTTTCTGGGAGACCTGAATAAAGATATCATGATGTGTAATGTTGTGTTTGGCATCATAGGCTTTGGGCTTGTTTTTTTCCATGGAGATTTCGCCAGGGAAAATCATCTGTCCTTTCAAAAAAGGCGCATAATCGTTCTTCACTAAAGCGACCTTTTGGTCTTTGATCGCGACAAGGGGCTTCCAGACCCAGACTTCGCTTTCTTTGCGCGGTTTTTTAAGTGGTAACTTTTCGACCAGATTTTTCTCGCGCGCCACACACGTGCCTGACCAAGGACACATTAAGCACATTACTTTTTGCGGAGTGCAGACCGTCGCGCCTAACTCCATCAACGCTTGATTGACGACGTCAGCTTGGCCCAACAACGACAAGTCGTCTGAAATGTTTTGTAATTGCGCACGGCCTTTGTTGTTCCACCATTCCAGCTTCAAGCCATAACGGCGCGACAAAACTCGAATGACATTCCCGTCAAGAACGCCCACTTTTTCTCCGAAGGCGATACTCGCCACCGCACGAGAAGTGTAGGGACCAAAACCCGGAAGTTCCAAAAGTTCCGCCGCTGTTTGTGGAAAGCCATTCTCTGCCAGAGCCTTCGCGGCTTTGTGCAGATTGCGCGCGCGTGAGTAATAACCCAAGCCCGCCCAAGCTTCCAAGACTTCGCTTTCTGGTGCTTTTGCGAGGTTATGAACCGTCGGGAACTTTTTAAGAAATTTCTCGAAGTAAGGAATGACCGCAACGACTGTGGTTTGTTGCAGCATGACCTCGGAAAGCCAAATACGATAGGGGTCTTTATTTTCTCTCCAAGGCAAGGCACGTTGGTTCTTTTTGTACCATTGCGTAAGCAGCTTGTGGTCGAGTTTATAGTCGTCTTTTGCCGTCATTCGCGGTAATGTATTCTTCGAGTCATTGAGGAGTCAATATGGAATACAAACCCCTAAGTGGACGTGAGTTTCCCCGCTTTTCCGCGATTAAAACTTTCTTCAGATTGCCTTATGTAGCTGTCGACGCAGACTATGACGTGGGTATGTTCGGCATTCCTTATGACGGAGGTGTTTCTTATCGTCCCGGGGCGCGCTTTGCTCCTTCCAAAGTCCGTGAGGTCTCAAGCCTCGGTCGCGGCTTCCACATGACTCGCGCCGAAAACTTTTTTGAAAAATTGAAAGTGGCGGATATCGGTGATTGCCCGACGGTTCCAATCGATCAAGCGCAAACATACGAGCGCATTGAAAAATTCGTCGGTGAGGTTTTGCGGAATAATAAAAAGTTTTTAGCAGTGGGCGGAGATCACTCTACAACTTTACCGGTTTTAAGAGCGCTTCGCAAAAAATACGGTAAACCCTTGGCGTTCATTCATTTCGATGCGCACTTGGACACGTATCCTGCGGCATGGGGACAGGAATACCATCACGGTGCTTTTGCTCGTCACGCTGTCGAAGAGGGCTTAGTAGATCCAACAAAGATGGTGCAAATCGGAATTCGCGGCCCCTTGGCGGGGGGTGACGACTTGAATTTCGTAAATAAACACGGCATTCGCGTTATCACTGTGGATGAAATTCGCAATCAACCGATCAACGAATTTTTGCGAACACTTCCAGTCTTTGACGAAACGCCAACCTACATCAGCTACGACATCGACAATCTCGATCCAAGTTGCGCGCCTGGAACAGGAACACCTGTGCCAGGCGGTTTAACAACTTACGAAGTGCAACGCATCTTCCGTGCTTTACACATTCCAAATCTTGTCGGCGGCGACGTGGTGGAACTTTCTCCTCCGTTTGATCACGCCGACATTACCGCTCTCGCTGTGATGGACGCTCTCTTCGAAATGCTCCATCTTTTTAAAAGTAAGTAAGCTTAGTTGCGTTCACCGTGGGAGACGATCACGATCTGTGACGTCTTCGTGTTGACGGCGACAAAGCTGATGGCGTCGACACTCGGGAACCAATAAGTGTGAGGATCAAGCCAGAAATACTCCAATCCTTCGCGGAGCTTTAGAAGCTCCCACTGGTTCTTGGCTTTGGTGCGACGAAGAATTTCAATATCGTCGGGATGCTGATAGCGATAAATCTGCGCATCCATCGAGCGCATCAAGATATTCAACAGGTCCTTCCAGTTGACGGGTTCGAGGCGCAACTCATACGCTTCGAGAAGCTCATTAAGATCCCTCTGTAACGACTCTGCGGAACTTTGGAAAATCTCAAAACGCAAGCATGCAAATTCAGGATAGCTTTCTTCCACACGGCGACATTCGTGGTGCAAACTTTCGACGGAAGACAGAACGGCGACGGGTGCAGGTTGCGCGAGACCGAGTGAAGAAAAGGCCAAACTTGTTAATAGAAAAATATAAAACTTCATAAAATTCCTCCTGGCGGGGCAGGGTGCAAGACGTAACTCCTATTCAAAAACAGACTCAGAAAAGGCCACGTCCGAGGTCAGGAATCATGATGGGTTCTTAATAAAAACTGCCTTGGCGATGAAACCCAGGGAGCTATCATTAGAGGTGTGGAGGATATGCGCAGAAGTGGACCAAGGAGGATTTATGAAAAAACAAGTCATGACTATATTGATTCTTTCTTCACTGACGGGATACGGCTATGCGGCTCAAAACACGGGATCGCAAAGCGGTTCTGCGACAAATAATAATACGACAAGTGATAGTGGAGCTATGGGCAGCCCAACAACTTCGGGCACAAGCCGAACTCCTAGTTCAACAGGCTCATCTTCAGACTATCGATCTAGTACACCGTCTATGGGAAGTCCGACAGCTTCAGGTACGGACCAAACTCCTCGGGCAGAGGACACGAGCCCATCAGATTACCGTTCAAGAACTCCTTCAACAGGCAGTCCTACAGCGGCCGGTACTGGTGAAACTCCGACAACAACGGGTTCTGGGAGCGACCGCTCCATGAGCGCGGGTCGTACAGGAACTTCGTCTGACACCGACTTAGCGGCGTCAGCACGTAGAGCCTTGCAAGAAGACACAGCTCTTTCTCAAGAAGCACGCAGTGTGCGAGTCGACGTGAGAAACGGCCGTGCGACACTTCAAGGTACTGTCTCTTCTCCTGAAGAAAGACAACAAATTAGAAGTAAAGTAATGGCAACAGAGGGTATTCGTTCCGTTGATGATAAATTAACAGTGAAAGAATAAACGATGTTGAATAGCTGATCTGTTTGCAAAAGCAGATCAGCTATTTATTTTTTGAAATTAAACAGGAGTGACTTCGTTGGGAGGAATAAGACCTTTCTTTTTGATCTTCTCCACCAATGTTGTTCTATTTAAGCGCAGCAAAGCCGCCGCTTGGTTGCGATTCCAGCCGGTCTTTTCCAACGCTTTTAAGATCAAAGCGTTTTCATAAGCATCTACGGCAGAGTTGAAATCCATGCCATTGTCAGGAATTTCCAAACCGCCAATCTCCGAAGAAGGCGATTTGCCTGATTTATATTTCAACGGCAGATCCGAAGTATCAACTTGGCCCTGGCCTTTAAGGATCGTCATGCGCTCGACAAGATTCTCAAGCTCACGAATGTTTCCCGGCCAAGAGTAATTTGTCAGGCAATCCAACGCATCGGCGGTGATTCCAGTCAAACCACGTCCTTTGGATTTATTGAAAATATCCATAAAGTGGTTCAACAAAAGAGGAATGTCTGTTTTACGCTCGCGCAAAGCAGGGACCGTGATAGGAATGACATTCAAACGATAGAAAAGATCTTCGCGGAAGCGGCCAGTTTCAACAGCTTCTTCCAAATTCAAATTCGTAGCTGCGATCACGCGCACATTAACGCTGACAGTTTTTGTTGAGCCTACAGGTTCGAAGCTTCTTTCCTGCAAAGCGCGAAGAAGTTTAACCTGCAATGAAGGTTCCAGATCGCCGATCTCATCAAGGAAGATCGTTCCGCCGTCAGCCATTTCAAAACGGCCCACGCGATTGGCGATAGCGCCGGTGAAAGCGCCTTTCATGTGACCGAATAATTCACTTTCCAAAAGCTCAGAAGGAATCGCGCCACAGTTAATAGGAATAAAAGGACCCGTCGCGCGAGGTGAATTGTAGTGAATCGCACGGGCAATCAATTCCTTACCAGTTCCGGACTCGCCCGTAACAAGAACGGTTGAGTCAGAGTCTGCCACGCGCTCAATCAAACGCAACACGTTTTGGATTTGTTCACTGGTACCAATGATTTGATCGAATTTATATTTCTTATTCAACTCAGAGCGAAGCTGCTGATTTTCTTGCTGCAACTTCTTATGAGTCAAAGCTTTCTCAATCAAGCTCATCAACTCTTCAAGATTGAAGGGTTTTGTGACGAAGTGGAAGGCACCTTTTTGAGTCGCGCGAATCGCGGATTCAATAGTTGCATGTCCTGTAAGAATGATGACTTCCGTTGCTGGCATGATGGACTTCAAATAAGTCATGAATTCAATGCCATCCCCATCGGGAAGATTCAAATCAACGATTGCTAAGTCTACGGGAGTTTCGCCTTGGCACAAGACCTTTGCTTCTTCGATCTTGTTGGCTGTGATGACGTTCAGTCCTTTTCTATCTAAAACTCTGAAGAGAGCGGTTCTGAGTGAGGACTCATCATCTAATATAAGAACTCTTTGGCTTCGCATGAACCTTCCTTCCATGGTGGGTTCTTTTCCTTAAATTAGGATAGTGTGATTTTGACGGTACTGTCAAAAAATCCGCGCCTGGTAAGGCTTTCAGGACCTTAAAACTGGACGGGAGAAGGAAATTTTTGCCACATTTTCCTGGCCTGGAGACGAGGAAAATTCGAGGTGAGCCTCGTGATCACGCAGGATCTGCGAGGCCACAGAAACGCCTAACCCCATGGGAAGACTTGGATTTTTTTCGGGAGTTCCATTGTCTTTGATTATTATCTGGGCAGAGTCCGAGGTCGAGGCGATTTCAATGTCGAGAAAACCTCGAAATCCCTTTTCCTGGCGGGTTCTCTCGGTCACATGGTCAATAGCATTTTGTAAAACGTTTTTCAAAGCTTGGGCCAACAAGTTGAAATGCCCGCGCACCTGAAGATCATCACCAGGGAAATGCAATTTCACTTCAATTCCCTGGGACTTCGTTTGCAGCTCGACAATTTTCAAAGCGCGCAAGCAGGTCTCTTTCAAACTCACATCGCCTTCTTGATCGGCATTTGGATTGCGTGTGAAGCCCAAAAGATTTTGCACGATCTCTTTACAGCGCTGGACGCCGGCTTCCATCTCGACAATGTCGGGATAAAGCGGATTCGACGGATCCATATCCATTTTGATCAATTGAGTGAAAGACAAAATGCCGCCCAAAGGATTGTTCAGTTCGTGCGCGATACTGGAGCCGATCGTCCCTAGCTCCGCCATTTTTGCAGACTCGAGAATCTGATGTTCCATTTTTAATTGTTGAGTGATGTCGTGGTAAAGGTTCACGAACACCGGGGGTTTTTCCGAATCCAAAGACAAACTCTGGCTGTACACTTCATAAGTACGCGGCGTAGAGCTGCGCGATTGCACGCGGAAGTTACTGCCGCGCTGACATCCAGGGCAAGGTTCATCACGATTGTAGAGAACTTTGAAACACTTGCGCGAAGTTTCTTCTTTGTTTCTTTCTTTGAGGCGTTCATCCAAAACTTTATTGGACTGAATGATGTCATAGTTCGTATCAATCAAAACGACAGGATCAGACATCGAGTTGAATGTCGCTTCCCATTGTTCCTTGAAGGATTCCGACTCTTTCAATTTTTGGATGCGATCCAGGGCCAAGGCCACAGCCTCCGCCACGCGCGTAAGGAAATCACTTTCATCACGGGAAAACGGATGATCCGGCGCGCGCAAAAAGAAAATAGAGCCGACTTTTTCATGATGATGAAACAGTGGTACCTGCAACTGCGTGAAACTTAATTGTGTCTGGACTTGGCGCGCGAACATGTCGTCCTGCGGGTGATAGAAGATACGAATCCAAGACGTGTTCACGGTTGCCGCCATAGAGTCATTCAAAAGCTGTTCAATTTCAACAACCGAGCTTGCCTCATGCACGGCCATCAGGGCGCGCTTAAAGCCTTCGATCCGTGAATTGGTTAAAAATAATTTGCGGCGGGCTTCAGTGAGGAACTTGGTTCTTTTCTGAACACGTTCTTCCAGTTCAATCTGCAAACGTTTCAGCTGCGCGGTCTGTTCGCGAATCAACAAAGCCAAATGCTCGTCTTGTTTTCTTTGATTGGCTTCTTCTAAAGCTGAAAAGAGATGCGTTTCTAAATCCCTTTCGTTGTATCCGGAGATAACGCGATAAAAAGAGAACTCTTCGTGCAGGTTGGCCAATTGATGTGCGGAAAAATCTTCCGGCACTACCGCAATAAACTGTGTCGCCGGCGACGAACGTTTGATCTCGTGATAAAACTCCGGAAAACGTTTTCCCAGAATCAGCGTGACCGACAAGGCAACGACGTCATAGGTGGAATCCTGAATCCAATGCCAGGCTTGTTGGAGATCCGTGGCGATATGAGCGCCCAATTCTTGCAGGCGCGCATCCCAAGGGCCAATCAGCAGAAAGCTGGCTTTTAAAGTCCGCATACCTGAATAAGTTCCTTGTGGTGAGAAATCGTGAAGTCCGGATGGTCTTCAGGAATTTGCGGTTTTTCGCCGACGTGTTCGCCGTAAGCAAAGTAACAAGTGTCGGCGCCAATACTTTTTCCGTCGCGAATTTCGCTTGAAAGGCGATTGCCGATACTCAGAAGCTCGTGAGGATGATGTTTTTCAGAGCGCACAATATCGCGAAATGCAGAATCTTTTTTTTCTCCGATGAATCCGTTCAAGATGTAAATTTTCTTGAAGTGATGTTCGATGTTCAAGGCTTTGATTTTTTTGACCTGAGACTCGTAAGATCCCATCGTCACCAGAAAAAGATTGTACTGCTTTTTTAAAGCTTCCAGGTTCTCCAAGGAGCCGGGAAGGAGAGGCAACGTCACTGGCACGTGGGGATTGTAAAACTCTTCCAAAGCATCGTGAATCGCTTTGCCGGCTTGGTTCGTGCCGTAGCGATTGACGATCTGAGTGAAAATTTCCGTATGCGAAAAGTCAGCGGCAAGTTCCTGGCGTGCTTGCAGGCACTCGTCAAGGGTGCAGCGCAAACCCGCAGCCAGCATGGCTTCGCAGGCGCGACGGGACGCCATCGGAACTAAAAGTCCTGAGGTGTCTAACAAAGTGTCGTCCAAATCAAAGGCCAAAGATTTATATTTTGCCATTACGATTTTCCTGTCAGCAATTTCTCCAGGCCCGGTTTGAAGTGAGGCCACACCAGATCCAAGCTGATGTGTTCCTGCTCTTCGATACAGATAACGGGAATCTGATGTTCGATCCAGCCGTACTGCCCCAGGCTTCCCGGAGTCGGGTAGCCGATGTCCTCG
Source organism: Bdellovibrio sp. 22V (assembly GCF_030169785.1). Taxonomy (NCBI): domain Bacteria; kingdom Pseudomonadati; phylum Bdellovibrionota; class Bdellovibrionia; order Bdellovibrionales; family Pseudobdellovibrionaceae; genus Bdellovibrio; species Bdellovibrio bacteriopascens. The sequence goes on along the minus strand of NZ_CP125854.1, from coordinate 177,278 downwards.
CGTGCTTCGTAGGTCGTTCCGCTCGCAAGAATTTCCGCAGCTTCTTTGCCCGGTTGTCCCGTATAGACAACGCAAGGCTCCCACGAATGAAAGTGTACTATGAGCTGTGGCTTTTCGTCCTCAATGAGTTTTACCAAAGCCTGTACTTCGCTCTCGCTTCCGGGCGAAGGGCCAGGGTAATATCGAGGTGCTTTCGCTTCAGGGCTCCAATCGCGGCAGGGAAAATTGCGGTTCAGGTCCACGCCATTGGCGTTCGTTCTTTGATTCTGAGAGTATCCGTCAGGATTAATACAAGGAATGAGAAGCCAAGGGCGAATTTTCTCACTTTTGAGTGCTTCTTGCTCGAGGAGCCAGCGAATCAACTCTTGTGCGAGTCGCACGCCCTCGGGCTCGTCACCGTGAACCCCGCCGATAAAGAGAATGGGACGTTCGGAAAAGTCACGCAAACTGTGTGATTTTTTATACAGCTCGATAGGAGTTCCACGAGATGTTTTTGCCCAAGAAGTTTGGTGAAAAATTTTTCCTTGCATGTGATAATTAAGCCTGTTTTTTTCAGAGAAGAAAAGCTTTTAAAAGGAATCCTCGATGTCAGCAAATGGATCTGAGAAATTGACGGTGATCGCGCTCGCAGCTGGGAAGGGCACTCGTATGAAGTCCCCGCTCCCGAAAGTCCTGCATCCTGTGGCCGGCCGCCCTATGATCGAAAAAGTCATTCAAGCTTCTAAACAAGCGGGCGCTGCCGAAGTGCGCGTCATCGTGGGCCATGGACAAAACTTGGTCCGCCAAGTCGTCGAGCCTATGGGAGTCGCTTGTTACGTTCAAGACGAGCAGTTGGGAACAGCGCACGCCGTTCGTTGCGCGAAACCTGAAACAATCGAAGGCGACGTTGTTATCATGAACGGCGATCATCCCTTGATTGAAGCTGCCGACGTTAAAGAGTTCGTGCGTATTTTCCGCGATGAAAAATGCGATTTGGCGGTGGTGACTGCTGTTGTAAAGAAACCAGGCGAGTTCGGCCGTATTGTTCGTCACAAAGGTGATTTGATGGCAATCGTAGAGGCAAAAGACGCTTCTGCCGATACATTAAAAATCAACGAGATCAATACCGGCATCTACATCGTGAAAGCTTCTATTCTGTCCGAGTATTTGCCAAAGATTCAAAACAACAATTCAAAAAAAGAATTCTACATCACGGATTTAATTTCATTGTGCATTCAGGATAAGTGCCGCGTTCAAGCGATTAAGTCGACGCCGAAAGTCGCTGTCGGCGTAAACAATCAGCTGGAGTTGGCTAACGCCACTCGCTTGATCTTTAAACGCAAAGCTCTTCGTTTGATGGAAGAGGGCGTTTTGATGATCGACCCGCGCTCGACTTATGTGGAAGAATCCGTGGAAATCGGCGCTGGGACTGTGATTTACCCGAATGTCTTTATTCGCGGCCGCTCCAAAATCGGTTCGTTCACTGTGATTGAATCGAATTCTTTTATTTCAGATTCCGAGATTGGTGACAGCGTGCAAGTGCGCGGCGGCACGTATCTAGAGAACTCAAAACTTCATAATAAAGTTTCTGTCGGTCCTTATGCGCGTCTTCGTCCTGAAACGGAAATCTTCGAAGAAGCGCACGTGGGCAATTTCGTCGAAATGAAAAAAGTGAAGTTCGGGAAAAAATCCAAAGCCGGTCACTTAACATATCTTGGCGATGCCGAGGTGGGTGAAGAAGTGAACGTAGGTTGCGGAACTATAACTTGCAACTACGCTGCGGACAGAAAGAAATATAAAACGAAGATTGGGAATCGTGTGTTCGTTGGCAGTGACACGCAATTCATCGCCCCTATTGAAGTGGGTGACGATGCCATCATCGGTTCGGGATCGACGATCACGAAAAATGTCCCCGCAAAAGCTTTGGCTGTGGCGCGTGGGAAACAATTTGTAAAAGAAAATTATACTCCTAAAGCTCCGGAAGCGGATGACAAGGAATAGGTGTTAGTATGTGCGGTATCGTTGGTTATCTAGGACCACAAAATCCAAAAGACATTATTATCAGCGGCCTTAAAAAGCTTGAGTATCGCGGTTATGACAGCGCGGGCGTGGCTATTCTTGATCAAGGCAAAACGAAACGCGTGCGCGCGCAGGGCAAACTTAAAGCTCTGGAAGAAAAGCTGACCACGGAAAAATTCGACGGTCATATCGGTATCGGTCATACGCGCTGGGCGACTCACGGAAAGCCTTCTGAAAGAAACGCCCATCCGCACCAAGTGCGCGGAATCAATCTTGTGCACAACGGGATTATTGAAAACTATCTTGATATCCGTGAAGAACTTGTCGCTCAAGGCGCTGAAATCACTTCCGACACAGACTCTGAACTTGTGGCGCATTTGATCGCGAACGAAGTTGAAAACACAAAGGACCTGTTTAAAGCGGTTGAAAGCGTTCTGAACAAGCTTCGCGGTGCCTTTTCAATTGTGGTGATGTGGGAACATCAACCGGATCGTTTGGTGGCATTTAAAGACGGTCCTCCTTTAGTGGTGGGCTTGGGCGAAAAAGAATCTTTTGTCGCCAGCGATGTGCAAGCGCTTATTCAGTACACGAAAAAGTTTGTGTATCTTGAAGATCGCGAGATCGTGGCAATCAACGGCACGGACGTTCAGTTCTTCTCTGCCAACGGTTTCCCGATTCAGAAGAAAGTCGTCGAGCTCAACTGGAATCCAGAGATGGTTGAAAAGCAGGGTTACGCGCATTACATGCTCAAAGAAATTTACGAGCAACCTCGTGCCGTGGCCGCCGCGATTGAACCGCATGTGAATCCGGAGTTCTTCACTGTCGCTCTTAAAAATATCGGCTTCGGCGGTCACCCTGTTCAGAAATTGGACGAGTTGGACAGCGCTGCGGATTGGACAAAAACGCAAGCCGTCTTGAAGGACATCGAACGCGTATTCATCATCGCGTGCGGAACTTCGAACTATGCCGGCATGGTCGGTAAATACTTGATCGAGCAATTGGCGAAAGTTCCAGTAGAGTGCGATATCGCCAGTGAATTCCGTTACCGCAATCCGGTGATTCCGCCAAAAACTTTGGTTATGACGATTTCCCAAAGTGGAGAGACTGCCGATACGTTAGCAGCGATCCGCATGGCGAAAGAAATGGGCGCAACGACTTTGAGCATCTGTAACGTGCGTAACTCGACGATTGATCGCGAGGCCCACGGTCACATGTACATGAATTCGGGCCCTGAGATCGGAGTCGCTTCGACAAAAGCCTTCACAAGCACAATGGCGGTTTTAAACTGCTTTGCAATTGCGATGGCGCGTGTGCGTGGCGTGATGGATGCGGCGACAGAAAAAGATCTTGTTAAAACTCTTCTTGCTTTGCCGTCGCAGATGGAAGGCGTGTTGGCTTATGACAAATATTTCGAAGAAGCGTCGTCAAAGCTTAAACTTTTCCGCGGCTTCCTTTACATGGGACGTGGAACAAGCTTCCCAATCGCGATGGAAGGGGCATTGAAGCTCAAAGAACTCGCTTATATGCATGCGGAAGGCTATGCGGCGGGCGAAATGAAGCACGGGCCTTTGGCGTTGATTGACGAGCGTATGGCAATCGTCATGGTTGCTCCGACAGATCACCTGTATGAAAAGACAATCAGCAATTTGGAAGAAGCGCGCGCGCGCGGTGGGAAAGTGATTTCTATCGGCACAGGCGATAATGAAAAATTGCGTGCGATCAGTGAATATTATCTTTCGATCCCGAAAGCGCACTGGACTGCGAACGCGATTCTTTCTGTCATCCCATTGCAGTTGATGTCTTACCATCTTGCATGCAATCTAGGTTACGACGTGGATCAACCACGCAATCTCGCAAAATCAGTCACAGTAGAATAATTTTTAGAAAGTCAGTCCTCTAACTCAACAACAGAGGACTGACTTAACTCGCGGAGTTCATTAAGTTATAGAACGATTTCACGCGCTCGACGAAATCAACCGTTTCGTAGCCGCGTGCAGGACCGTATTCAAGTTCATCGGCGTAATCAGGATCCGCCAATAAAGGAAGAACTTCGCGCAGGTGGCGCCAAGAATTAGGATTGCGTCCCATTTTCTCTGCCAACTTCTGAGCGTCTTTGAGATGCGCCAAACCAACATTGTAAGCGGCAAGAGCTAAAGCCAAACGGTCTTTATGATTAAGATGCTTCGGAGTTTTATCCAAAAGATAGCGCAGATATTTGGAACCGCCCCAAATACTTTGCAACGGATCCGTGCGATCTTCGATGCCGACGTGATCTGCCGTTTCTGTCGTCAACTGCATCAAGCCACGCACGCCCGTGAAACTGCGGGCATCTGGATTCCAGTGCGACTCTTGATAAGCAACGGAAGCAATCAACTGCCAAGGCAGACGATGTTCATCGCCGGCATTTTTGAAAGCCTGCTTGTAAGTCGGTAACGTCGTACGAATCTTTTTAAAGAAACGGGAGATGTCGCGTTTATCTAATTGCGAAAGATAAGTTTTATAGCGATCCAGCACAAGCATCACTTCATCGTCGCGGGAAGCTTGTTGGAACCACGCCTGCATCAACGACAAAAGATCCGGATTGTTCGGCGTCACCAACCAGCTTAGAGAGTACGGCTCTGTCAGGGCGGCGATTTTTTCAACTTGGCCATGATAACGGCTATAAAAATCTCCGCTGAAATTTTCAGCAATCGCGCAGTCGTATTTGTTTTGTGACGTCAGAGAGATGAGTTCTTGCGTTTTGATGTTTTCGAGAACTTCCACCTGCACCGCAGGAGAAAGCTGATTCAAGCGTTGAGAAAGCCCGAGGTAGTTGTCTTTGTTGAGGATCGCGATCTTTTTGCCATTCAAGTCTTTGATATTTAAGACCTGCGATTTTTTGTGGCAGTACAGGCTAAGATAAGTTTCTTCGTAAGCCGGGCCCGCCAGAAAGCCTTGATTATTATGAGGAGTCCTCAAACGGGCGGCAGCGATATCTCCTTCGCCTTTTAACAAGGCTCGCATCACCGAGTCCTCATCCGGCAACACCACGTACTTTATCTTTATATTATAGCGGTGGGCGAAGTTTTGGATCAGGTCGTGATCGATACCGAAGGCGTCTCCTCTTTTCGGCTTACTATATATAAGAGGACTTTGCGTAGTGAGTACGACGATCTCGCCCTTGGCTTGAACCTGGGCAAGACTCTCCTGCTCATCCCAATAAATAGAGTCGCACCCATTCATTGCGATGGTCGTGAGTCCTAAAGCCCCAAACAAAAAGGCCTTAGTGATTTTCTGTCGAAATCTTAAAAACCTACTCATAACGTTCGGCCTAGGTAGCCGAGGATGCGCCGCAACATCAAGCATTAAGAGCCGTGGACCCCCTTAAAAATATGAAAGATCGACGTGTTTTGCAGAAAATCGGCACCAGTTTAGAAAAAACTTCAGTCGCCGAGGTGTCTTACAGATCGGCGTTAGGAATCTGGAAAGGCCTCATGATTGTAACGCAGGCGTGCTTTTTGGCAGTGTGCATCCAGTGTTTTTGGAGTCTTTGACACGCTGGCCAGTTTCCATGATCGTTTCGGGGAACAGAACACTGGAGGGGTTTAGTGTCTGAGTTTTCTTATGTTCATCCCCGCGGATGGATTGAAGTTGTTGTGGGTTCTATGTTCAGTGGAAAGACCGAGGAGTTGATCCGACGTCTTCGTCGCGCCGAATTCGCGCGTCTGCAAATCCAAGTTTTTAAACCGATCATTGATAAGCGTTATAATGAAATGGCCGTTACGTCGCACGATCTAACGACGATCCAGTCGCAACCGATTCAAGATGCCGAAGAGATTTGGAATCATCTAAAACCAGGAACAAAAGTGATTGGTATTGATGAAGGTCAGTTCTTTTCGCAAAACTTGGTGAAAGTGGTGCAGGATCTTGCCGATCGCGGATTGCGTGTGATCATCGCGGGCCTTGATACGGACTGGCAGGGCAAACCTTTCGAACCGATGCCGACTTTGATGGCGATCGCCGAGAGCGTGACGAAGCAACATGCTGTCTGCGTAGTTTGCGGAGCTCAAGCCAGCCGCACCCAAAGAACCGGCGGAGGCGACAGCCAAGTTTTAGTTGGTGCGCATGATGCTTATGAAGCGCGCTGCCGTCAGCACTTCAAACCGGAAGTCGATCTTCCCACGATGGACTGGAAATTAAAAAGAGAAGTGGACCTCGCCTAGAGGTCCCGGGACTAAGCCGCTTTTTGCACTTTCTGTTCGTGACCTTCAATCGTCTGCAGGTCTTTCCATACGGAATTTTTCTTTGCAATAAACGAGTCGTTATTATGCGCGTGTTCTGCATAAACAGGATGCGCGCGCAAACTTTTATGCAGAGACTTCAAGTTGTAGTGAGGCACGCTGGGAAACAAGTGATGCGCTAAGTGATAGTTCACATCGTGAGGACTTAAAAAGAAAGACTCAATAGGACCCGCAAGAGTGTTGCGTGACCCATTAAGTTCGTGAGAGCGCACCAAACCAAAATGCTCTGAGATACTGCGAATACGCTGAAACATCGGAAAGAGAGTTGCTAAAGGAACCATCCAGTAAAGGAGAAATTCCTTCCATGTACCCGTGACTGCAACGGTGCCAAGAAGGCCCGCCCAGTAAAGCCCCTTTTTCCAGTCTTTCTTCGACATCTTCACCATCAACGAAATCCACTGCCATCCACCGACAGCGATCTGTTGCAAAAGAGTTTTGGTGATGGCGGATTTAGATTGAGGAAACTGCCATTCCTGCAAAGGAATTTTGCGAACCCAGTCGGGATCTTGCTCGCCATTTGTGTATTTGTGGTGAGCCGTGTGATGCACGCGATAATCCAACGTTGAAATCATCACGGGATATGCCGCCAGCATATTGCTGATAAAATCATTCACTTTGATATTCTTGGAAATTCGAAAGTGGGCACCTTCGTGCATAACTACCAGCAAAGCATGTTGCCGGGCTGCGATGACAACCACGGCCGCCAAATACAAAAGGGGATGAGGGTAGGCCAGTGAAACCGCGATGGCGCCAGCCATAACAGTCCAATCAAACGCGACACTCAGAAGCTGTCGAGGAGTGTTGATTTCGGCATGATCGCTAACGATTTTTCTGACCTGGGGATCTCGCTTGAATGATTCAACTAAAGACTTATCGCAATCCACGATGACACCTTCTTTTAAACAGACGTGAATTTATCGGCAAAACGTCTGGGTTTCTGAAGGAGGAAGGTGTCTTAGAATGAGAACTGGAAAGTTTTAATGTTTCCAGTTCTCCAGCGCTGCTTTCGCAATCGAGATTTGCTTTTGTTTGCGGACTTCTTTGTCTCGTTCCTTTTCAGGCAACGGCGGAAGAAGTCCAAAATTGATATTGGTTGGTTGAAAATGTTCTGCTCGAGAAGGATCCGTGATGGCCTCTAAGAGAGAACCTAAAGCGGTTTCTCTTGGTGGCGGAGAGAACGGACGATCTTGCAGTTTTTGATTCAGGAAACGCGAAACCAAAATACCTGTGCACGTTGATTCAAAGTAACCTTCAACACCAGTGATTTGTCCCGCAAAAAACAACCACGGGTCGTTCTTGCTGGAAAGATCTTTATTCAAACGTTTCGGAGAATTGATGAACAAGTTGCGGTGAATGCTTCCAAGCTTTAAGAACTCGGCGTTTTCCAATCCAGGAATCATGCGAAAAACACGCACTTGTTCGCCATAAGCCATGCGAGTTTGGAAGCCGACCATGTTGTAAGCCGTGCCTTCTTTATTGTCCTGGCGCAATTGCACGACAGCCCAAGGATAGCGACCCGTGCGAGGATCATCCAGACCGATGGGTTTCATCGGACCGAAACGCAATGTTTGCGGACCGCGATCAACCATCACCTCAATCGGCATGCAGCCTTCAAAGAAGTCTGTTTTTTCGAAATCTTTGGGTTCAATCTTGCGTGCATTTTTAATTTCATCGATGAAGCGATTGTACTCTTCTTTGTTCATCGGGCAGTTGTAATAATCGCCGGTGCCTTTGTCGTAGCGGTCCGCTTTCCATGCGATTTCCGTGTTGATCGAGTCCGCATCAATGATCGGAGCAATGGCATCGAAGAAATAAAGAAACTCATCGCCAAAATGTTTGCGCATGCTTTCCGCGAGATCATCATGAGTCAACGGACCCGTTGCAATCACTGCAGGGCGAGGAATTTCATCCAAAGATTTAACGACATCATTGCGAACTTCAATGCGAGGATGATTTTTTACTTTCTCGGTGATGACGGCAGAAAAAACCTCACGGTCCATGCCCAAGGCTTGACCGGCGGGAACTTGCGCTTCAAAAGCCGCTTCAAGAATATGCGAGCCCAGTTTTTTTGCTTCCCACTTCAATTGTCCCGGGGCGGAATATTCACCCAAACTGCCAAAGGAATTGGAACACACAAGTTCAGCGAATTTGGAAGTTTTATGCGCCGGAGTCATCGTTTTATCGCGCATTTCGTAAAGCACGACCTGATAGCCCATGTCAGCAAGTTGTAAAGCGCATTCAGAGCCTGCGAGCCCCGCACCAACCACTGTAATTTTTTGATTTTGAGTGAAATTTGTCATCTTTGTGGTAGACCTTTTCTTCATGGATTCCAATAAGAAACCCAAGGGCAAATTATCTATCGGCTCGGAAGTACTACAAAGTCTTTTCGAAAATGGCAAGTCGCCATTGTCCGAGCAATTTATGCGCTGGAAACTTTGGGCCAAATGGGAAGACGTTGTCGGTCCCACTATAGCAAAAAACGCCGAGCCAGTGGGCTTTCAAAGAGGCGTTCTTTACGTTTGGGTGCGAAACTCGACGTGGATGCAGCAAATGATCTTTATGAAGGATCCTATTCGCGACACCATCAATCAGAAATTTGAGAATAATTTTGTAAAATATATCAAGTTCACATTAGATCGCCGTGAGGTTCCCACCTCCGATCAGAGTGAATTTAAACAGATGATTCAGAAGATCGCGCCCGAGGGTGACAACGACTGAGTCCCCGGAAGGGCACTGTCTAAATTTGCGACACTTCAACTGCAATAAGTTTCGCGCGGCTTGAGTCGGCTTTTTGCACGGCAGATCGCCATGAGAAAACTGTTAGTACTTGCACTCATGTTAACGGCCTGCCAAGGGTCCCAAGAAGTTTCAGAGATCAGTCCCCTTAACGACGCCACTCAGGTTATCGGGGGCACAGACGTGCCTTTGGAGGACTCTCTTACCCGCACGGCGCTGTCGTTAAAAGTCTTATTCGATCCTGTGGTTAAAGAAACGGAAGAGGGCACATTGACCACCTACAGGGCTTCGCAATGTACAGCTTCGGCCCTTGGCCCTCGTCTGATTTTGACGGCGGCTCACTGTGTTTCAAAAACGGCCGAGATTCATAAAATTGAATTAAACACTCCTGAAGGGGAGGTTGAAATTGAGGCGGAAAACTTTGTCGCGCATCCTGATTACAATGCCGAGAATAAGGTTCCTGACTTGGCTCTCATTCTGCTGAAAGAGGACTTGCCGTTGGACGTTCAAATTGTGCAATTGCCTCCGCCGGTGGTGGCGTTGAATTTGACTTCGATTCAAGCTGCGGGATTCGGGCGTATGGAAGGCAAAAGAAGTCTTCCGGGAAAAACCGGAGTTTTGCGCGCGACAAATCTAAATGTTTTGAACTACGCGCCGACGTCGCCGTTCTTCCAGGTGGATCAAACGCAAGGGCGTGGTGTATGCCAGGGCGATTCCGGTGGACCGGCTCTAACAACTCTCGATGGAAAACTTTCTGTTGTGGGTGTCGTTTCAAAAACGCGCTATGTCCCTGTTGCGGAAGGCGACGGGGAGCAGGATTACTGCAATTATCGCGGAGAATACGTCAACGTGCAGTTCTATCTGGATTGGCTTGTGCCTGCGATGAAGACGTTGTCGTCGCCCGTGACTCAGACTCTTTGAGAAATATAAATCTGGTGAAGCATTTCTATAAGGTCTTCTTTGTTGACGGGCTTAGAGCGAAAATCTGAAAAACCCGCTTCCATGCAGCGATCTATTTCTTCTTTCATGGCGTGAGCGGTTAAGGCGATCACGGGTTTATCATAACCCTTCGAGCGTAATTTACGTACAGCTGTAATGCCATCCATCACTGGCATTTGCACGTCCATCAGGATGGCATGATAAGAAGAATTCAGCGCCATCTCGCAACCTTCGATGCCATCTGAAGCGATTTCTACCTGTGCACCGGAACGAATCAAATAAAATGAAATCAACGATTGAATATCTGGGGAGTCTTCTACTAAGAGCACGCGCATGCCCGTTAGCTTTTCTTGCATAGGAGGATTTTTAAAGGGTTCTGTTTTAAATCCCAAACCCTTCACCATTTGTGATTCTGCAGGCCGATAAACGCGAATGCGAGATAAAAAGATGGAACCTTTTCCGGGAGTACTTTCTTTAAGAAAGAACTCTCCGCCCATCGCTTCACTTAGGCGTCGGGTGAGCACCAGACCCAACCCCGTGCCGCCGTATTTTCTTGTTACAGTGGCATCGGCTTGCGTGAAAGCTTGGAATAAATTCTTTTCCTGTTCCTTGTTGATGCCTTGGCCGGTGTCGATAACTTCAAATTCCAGAAAAGGTTCATGGAAAGATACATTCATTTGCACATGTCCTTGCTCCGTGAACTTAATGGCGTTACCCACGATATTTCCCAGAATCTGCCGCACGCGAGTTGGATCGGACCTGATGATGTCTGGAATATCTGTCGTTGCGTTGATGAAAAAGCCAATACCTTTTTCGCGGGCTTTAAATCCCATTAAGGCAGAGAAATCAGAAAGCAGGTTAACAAGGGAAAAATCAATTTCTTCGATCGTCATCATGCCGGCTTCGACTTTAGATAGATCAAGAATGTCATTTATAATACGCAAAAGTTGTTCTGAGTTGCGCGAAATGACAGAGATAAATTCCTCTTGTTCACGGCTGCTCAGGCGTTCGTCCTTAAGCAGATTGACGAAACCCATAATTGCTCCTAATGGTGTTCTGATTTCGTGGCTCATATTAGCCAGAAATTGGGATTTCGCTTCGCTTGCAGATTGGGCAGCACGCACGGCCTTATGCAATTCTTCGCGGTGACGGACTTGTTCTGTGATATCCACAACAGTTCCCGTTAAGCGGATGGGACGCCGTTGCGGGCCGAAGCCACCGAAAACAGTTTTCCCTAACGATCGTGTCCATCGAATGTCTCCGTCGGGCATGAAGTGCCGAACTTCGATGTCAAAAAAATCGGGGCCATCCACTTTGGCTGAGGCCAAGATCTTTTCCTCCACCTCTCTGCGGTCATCAGGATGAAAAAGGGGGAGAATGTCGGAAAGAAAAATATCGCTTTGATCCAGAGCGAAGATTTGCTGAGCGATGCGGGAAAAGCGCAGACGGCCTGACGCAAAATTCAAATCCCAAACTCCGACGCCAGACACTTCCGTCGCCATGGCCAGAATTTGTTCGTTGTATTGCAGTTCTTGAGAAAGCTCTCTTTGCTCGGTGATGTCGGCTGAAATGCGGATAATACGATCAATTTTTCCTTCCGTGTTTTTCACTGAAGAAATACTGTTTTGCACCCAAACGATTCTTCCATCCTTGCGAATGTAACGTTTTTCAAGAATATGCGCGGGAATTTCACCGCTGATAACTTTGGCGATTTCATTTGTTTCAAAATGACGATCCTCTGGATGTACGATCTCAGAAAGATTAGTTCCCACGAGCTCCTCATTTGCGTAACCGGTGATATCCGTATAAGCGGGGTTGACTTCGATCACGCGATTTTCTGTGTCAGTAATGGCGATGCCCACCGCCGCGTGCGCAAACGTCGAGCGGAATCGTTTCTCACTTTCTATTAAGGCTTTCTGAGCTTGCTTGGTGTTAGTGACGTCGAGAATCATCAGGGCTAGGGTTTCAGGATGGCCGTAAGAAGCTGGCAGAAACTCTGAGGTGACGGCGATATCGAAAAAACCGTTCGGTGATTGAATTTGAAATTCTTCGTTCGTTAGCTTTTCCCCGCGGATCGCCCTGACAGAAGGAAGCTCGTTTTTTTCGAGGGGGCGGCCATCTTTGAAAACCAGGACGCGTCCCTGGCCAAAACGTTCATCCAAAGAAACTTGATCAAAACGGATGCCTAACATTTCTTGTGCACGATGGTTGCCGAAGGTTAACCTATTGCTCGCCGGATCAATCAGCATAAAAGCCGTGGGTATTTTGTCTAAAACCGAGCGTAACCATTTTTCTTGATCTGCCGAAATATCTCGCTCCAGAACGAACTCCTTAACTGCAATGGCGACGGCAATGTCAAAAATACGACCCATCAAAACATAGCATTCTGCATTTAAAGAATTTCTTTCGTTCACTAAGTTGTAGATGGTTTCTCGCAATAAAGAATATTCGTGAACAACGTCGGGAATCTCATATTCTCTGGTGGTGGCTCTTTGCTGACCGTGAGAGGCACTATTATTTCTCGCATCAAGAATAGCTTCGATATCCATCGGATTTTTAAGGACCTCGCTCAAGTATTGCAAAAATTCTGGAAGTTCGTTTTTAAGGAAAGATTTTTTCTTGGAACGGGCCGCCTCTAGATTCTCAAGCTCTTTGAGCCAGGTTTGTAGAATAAGATCTCGATTGTCTTCGATGAATTCGGCGAAGTCTGAAGGGTTCATCACAGGCGTGCCTCGGCTCATGCATCAAGTTTAAGACGTCCAGTAAAACAGCGTAAGCCCGACAGGAGATAAGCATTGTATTAATCGCCCGCAATGCTTCTGACATGTTCTGAGTTTATAAACTTGTTTTTGATATCAAAGACAGAAACCGTGGCATTCGCGGCATAGCAGGCTTCGAAGGTTAATAAGAGGGCGACAAAGACTGTGAGTAACTGAACAAACTTTTCCATGAGTTGAGAATAAGAAGGCCTGACAAAGTTCTCCACTCGGATTTGCCGAACTTCACGACCATCTTCAAGAATCTTACGGAATTTAAATAGAAAGCAGGCCTAAGGGCACCCTTCGGGGCCATAGACTTTTACGCAGATCAAGCGCGTCTCTTCGCCATCGGGCAGGCGGTCGTATTTTTCCCGGAAATTCGCAATAACTGTGTCGAACAGGACATCCTCTTTGCTCTCAGTTTCAGAGCGGGATTCCAAAGATTCATTAAGACGTTTCATCATCTCATCGAATGCCTGAGCACTTTCTTCTTCACTTTGACCATCAAGCTTCGCGCGTGTTTGTTCGTACACAATATACATCAAAACGCCCAATGCCACACGTGTGTAATAACGGCTGAACAGGTCATAACCGCGATTAGCTTCCAATTTCAAACGGTACCGCTGCAGGATTTCTTGGCCCTCAACCGAGTCTTTGCCTTTTAAGAGCAATGTGTTGAGATCCGCCTCTTTGACCGCAAATTTCATTTCCGGCAACAAAACCGGCGGGGCTCCCTTGGCCATGGCAAAAATAGACCACACGGCGCTAATGCCATTAAAAGTGCGGCTGCGATTGAGAAAAACAAGTTTGGTGTAAAGACGGGATTTGTCGACAAGCAAGCCGTTGTCTTCAAAGTATTTAAGAATACCTTGCTTCGCGACTTGTTCGCTGATTTTTCTTTCCAGAACCAAGGCGGCCCTTTTTTCTGAGTTCAGTTTCCAGTAGGCCGAAACTTTATGGGCTTTACCTTCTTTTTTATTAAAGACACGTTCGATCAGAAGGTCCAAATCTTTCGATGAAAGCCCTTTCACCTTTCCACGTTTAGTAATGGCTTTACCCAAAGCCGCTTCAAGCACGGCTTCATGGTACGGACTGGTTTCGAAAACGCTCTCGCACTTCTCAGCAGCCTGAGAAATCGAGGCGACAAGCACCGCCGCCATTAATGATAGTAGGAAAGAGGAGATGATCAAACGCACAAGCTCTCCTGATTATTTCAAAAATTCTGCGTTTTGTTTTTCTAACGTTTGTTTCAGCTCCGCCATTTTTTCCTGAAGAGCAGGAAGCTTGTCTTCGTCAATGCGAACTAAAAGATATCTGTAACCGGCATTTCCCAGGAAGTTGATAGTTGCACCCGTACCGACAAGAAAAGCCCCAGTGGAGAACAGCAAGTTCATATGATCGGCTATTTCACTGCGGCCTACTTTTCCTTGAAAATAGAAAGTCGCAATTCCTGTCGCCAATGCCGTGCCGCCGGCGATATAAAGGTTTACTTTCATGCGCTCACGGTTTTCGCCGAGATTGCTTTGAATTTCATTGATCTGAAGCTCCAGCTTTGTGATTTCAGCAATGAGCTCTTGGTTCTCTTTAAGTTTTTGTTGGATGGTTTCTTCCGCTTGGGGGCGGCTCTCCATGAGCAATCGGTCGATTTCAAGAGAAGTCGCCGCAAAACTGTTCACGGGAACGACATGAAGACAAATTAGGGCAGCACTGATCGCTCTTTTAAGCATGGTAGCTCCTTATATTCATTTAAATCGAATTCGGAGCTTCAAGGAGCAAAACAAAAGCCAACCGAAAGCGGTTGGCCGGGATTAACAGACTATTTTTTGTCTTCTTCTTCGATGGACGTTCTGAGCAGGGTTTTAACGTGGTTCTTGCGGGCCGAGCCGCCCAGCATGGATTTCAACTGATTATGAACGGAAGGGTCGTTAATAAGCGCCCCCAGTGAGCCTTGCCCCTTATCGATCTTTGTTAAGATAGAGTCGAGACGATCGATAGATTGTCCTAGTTTTTCTCCGGTATTTTGCGCTGTCACCTGTGACATCATTTGGCGCATGTCTTTGCTTGTCGTTGAAAAGTTCATAGCGGCGGAATCCAAGTTGCTCATCACACGACCCAGGCGATTTTCAGCGTTCAGAGTTTTCGTGATCGCATGAAGCTCATTGATAATATCAAAGACTTTATTAGCTTCGTTGCCTCTTTCCGTTAACACGCCAAGGATATCAGTCGCTTTGGCAACATCAAGAATGTCGCCTTCTTGCACAACTTTACCTTTAGGGTCTGAGGGAATGATAAAGACGTACTTGTCTCCCAAAGCCCCTTGGGTGCGGATTTCCACTTGCGATCCTTGACGGATACGTTGGATGTAATCTTCATTGATGCGCATTTTTACGTCGAGCGCGTTGGCCTCTGGTAAAAACGTGATGCTTTCAACGTTACCTACGGTGACACCGGAAAGCGACACCACACTCCCCGCGGAAAGACCTTGCACTTGATCAAAGTGCGCGTGAATTCTGACGTAAGAAGTGAAAAGAGCTTTGTCCGCTCCTAAAAAGAAAATCGAACCGAGAATAAAGATCGTCCCGATCGCTAGGAAAATTCCGACTTTCAGTTGAGTGCTTGTTTGTGATTCCATTAGGCACTTTCTCCGTTGATAAACTCGCTCATGGCGCCTGGAGGCTCTTGTTTTAACTTTTCAATTGTATACTGCTCGCCGATACGACCGTGTTGCAGAAGTGCGACTTTGTCGCAAACGGCATAGACCGTGGGCATATCGTGCGTAACCAAAATGGAGGTCACGCCCTTTGCTTTCAAGGCCAAGATAGATTCTTGGATTCTTTTTGTGTTGTAAGGATCCAGCCCTGCCGTCGGCTCATCATACAGCACGACTTCAGGATGCATCATCATCGCTCGAGCCAAACCCACACGCTTTTGCATCCCGCCGGAAAGATTTCCCGGAAGAAGATTTTCTGAATTTTCCAATCCAAACTCTTGCAGCTGTTCGCGAATTTTCCGCGCCACTTCATTTTCTGTAAAATTAAAATGTTCGCGTAAGGGATAGGCAAGATTTTCGTAGACCGACATCGAGTCAAATAAAGCGCCGCCCTGAAACGCGTAAGCCACTTTTTTGCGAATTTCGACAAGCTCAGATTCGCGCAGCGGTGAAATATCCACGCCATCAATCAAGATTTGCCCGCGATCCGGTTTCTCCAAACCGACAAGGCTGCGTAAAAGAACGCTCTTTCCTGTCCCGGATCCACCGATCAATCCCAGACACTCGCCTTTGCGAACGTAAAAGCTCACACCTTCGTGCACCTTTTTGGTGCCGAATGATTTGTGGAAATCAACAACTTCGATAAAACCGCGGCGTTGCTCGTTCATATCATCTTCTCGAAGATCCAAAAGAGTTTCGACAAAAAGAAGTCGCCGACCAGAATAAGAATGGAGGAAACCACAACGGCTTTCGTTGTTGCGATACCGACCTCTTTTGTTCCAGCTTTGACGTTCAAACCAAAATAACAGGCCGAGATGGAGATAAAGATCGCAAAGAAAAATGTTTTTCCAAAACCGGAAAGGTAGTCTTCAATCGTCGACGTGGTGAGCACTTTTAAAAGATAAAAGTTCGGATCGAGGTTTAGCTCGACAGCACCGACAATCAAGCCGCCGGCATTGCCTACGATATTGGCCATTGACACCAGAATCGGAAGAGCAATCAAACAAGCAAGCACGCGCGGAATGACGATTTTCTTAATCGGCGAGGTGCCGAGCGCGCGGATGGCATCAACCTGCTGAGTGACCACCATACTGCCGATCTCACTCGCAATACCGGCGCCCACGCGGGCCGCCAGCATAAGACTTGTGAACACGGGACCCATTTCGCGCAGAATCGTCACGGCAAGAAGTTTTGGCACATAGAGTTTTCCGCCGAACTTTTCAAGACCCAGGCCAAACTGTAACGACATCACCATGCCGATACTGACAGACGTGATGATGATCAAAGGCATAGAACGCATGCCAATCTGATAGATTTGTTCGATAAGAAGTTTCCAATAAAAGCGGCCCTTAAAAAGTTCGCGAAGCACGTCGCGAAACAATATGCCCACGCCTCCCAAAAAGTGGAGGATTTCAAGCACGAGTTTAGTGAAGGGTTGCGCGATATTATTCATCAAGGCGCCTTAAAACTCTGTTTGAATTTTTCAAAGACGTCTTCTTCGACGGAAAACTGTTTGGCGACTCCACCGTAACTTAAAGTGTAGTTACAGCCGTTTTTCTTAAAAACCAAAAGGGCCATCTGCACAGAGACGCCGTCGATTTGGCCTTGGGCGGTGCTTTGGCGTGCGGCCCGACCATTAAACATTGTTTCATCGGACTGAAGAACTTTGACTTTGTTGATCGCCCCTAAAGAGTCCACTTCCAGTTGTTCCAAACTTGGATCCGCTCCGCCGCCGCATTCAGAAAGAAACGAGATCGTGTTGCCGGTTTTGCCGCTCAACCAAGCTTTGTCGGAGCTGTCAGCTTTGATTTCTTGAAAAGGGGATGGGGGAGCCGTGAACGTGACATCCTTGGCAGACGTGACTTTCCCGCCCGGCAGCTTAACCGATACGCAACTTCCAAGAAGAAGACTCATGATGCAAACAATGAAGTGGTTTCTCATAGCACCTATCTATCGGAATCTTCTGAGGGAAAATTCAGTCCCGCCGTTGCAAACAGGACCAAGGTCTCTGTCATGAGTTTGTCGGCCCCGACAAAAATTCTATGAAACTTTTTGCCCATCTTGAACATATTTGCCAATAGACCTTCGAAAGGCATGGCACCGTATGTGCAACAGCACA
Organism: Bdellovibrio sp. 22V; assembly: GCF_030169785.1. Classification (NCBI taxonomy): domain Bacteria; kingdom Pseudomonadati; phylum Bdellovibrionota; class Bdellovibrionia; order Bdellovibrionales; family Pseudobdellovibrionaceae; genus Bdellovibrio; species Bdellovibrio bacteriopascens. Next base: position 159,737 of record NZ_CP125854.1, on the reverse strand, counting down.
AAGCAGGGAAAAGAGGGTTCAAGGAGTGAACACTTTACGATTTGTGTTGATGGCAGGATGCCTGATCTTAGGTCTAGCTGAAGCTCGAGCTAATAAAGTCAATGGCGTGATCAATTTCCAAGGCGACACTGTTCATTTGGAATTGATGGGCCAGCAGAATTGGGATTACGACGTTAAACGTGTGGAACGTAAAGGCCAGACCATTGTCGAGATGACGGTTCCGGCGATGGACGATGCGACGATTCAATCTCTTGCCTCTTTCAAAAGTGATTTCATTCAAGGTGTTTCCGTGGATCGTAAAGGTCCCGATGGCAAACATATTATTCTATTCACGCTTTCCGGTGATGACGTGGATACGTTTGATTATCTTACGGATCAGCCTTCGCGTTTGATTGTGGATTTCTATCTAAATCCCAACCTCAAACCTAAAAAAGAAAACAAAACAGTCGCGCAAAAAGAAGAAACTAAAAAAACAGAGGCAACAGCTAAGCCGGCAAAAACAGCTGCAAAAGTTAAAACTGATAAAGCCAGAAAGCCGGCAACGGCAGACGCTTTGACGATTGCGAATCAAGGTGTCTCTGTCGCGGCAAATGATACGGTGAAATCCGGTATCTTTGATGGCGGCGATCCTGACTATGATCGTTTCTCTATTAAAGATTATGAAATCAAAGAAGAGGCGATGATTCGCGCCAAAGACAACTATTATATCCCGTTTCCAATGTTGGAAACGCCGGTGTCGTACTGGGAGAAGTTGAAAGTCACACCGACAATTTATCAGATTTCTCCGCAACAAAGTGATGAAAACAAACAAGCGCGTCTTTTGCTGACTTTGTTTGAGAAACAAAGATACGGCGTATTTTTAAAAACACGTGAGTGGTTCCAAGATAAATATCCTCAATCTCAATACAACGAAGTCGTGGATTTTATGACCGCTGATGTTCACCTTGCTTTGTGGCAGGATGAAGGCAAGCCTTCGCATTACGACGAGGCTTTGCAGAAATATAAAGAAGCGATTCAGAAATATCCGAAGTCTCCTTTGGCGGAAAGAACGTCTTTGAAAATTGGCTATCTTTCATTGGAAAGAGGCGATTACTTAGGTGCTCTTCGTCTTTTTAAAGAGCACATCGACAACAAAAACTTCGGCGAGAACGCGTCGTTATCAAAAGACCTGGCTCGTTTGGGAATGGGCTTGGCTTACATGAAATTGAATAAATGGCAGGATGCCGTTGCACAATTTGATGAGGTCGAAAAAACATCGACGAACCGTGATCTTAAAGTCGAAGGGGCTTTCCGTCGCGGTGACGTATGGGTGCGCGCGAAAAACTACAAAAAAGCCGTCGAAGATTATCAAACGGCTTTGAAGAAATATCCCGAAGGACAAAACTCTTATCCGAACGCCTATTACAATCAGGCGGAGTCTTTGTTTTGGATGAATAAATACAACCAGAGCTTGGATGTATATCGTGACTTCGTAAAAAAATTCCCAAGCAACGATCATGCGCCGTTTGCGATGACTCGTATGGGCGAGCTTTTGGAAATCTTCGGCGCGGATAAATCCCGCGTGATGGGCTCCTACCTTGAAACATATTTCCGCTATGGTGAAAGTCCAAGTGCGGTGATTGCACGTTTGCGCCTGTTGAGCGCGCGCATGAAAGGCATGAAGCCGAAAGAAGTGAACAATGCTGTCGGTGAAATTATGTCTTTGGCAAAAAAAATCGACTTGCCGAATATCGAGCAGTTCGCGACTGTCATGGTGGCGGATGGATATTCTTCTCGCGGCGAACAACAAAAGGCGATCGATCTTCTTTCAAAGTATTATAAAGAGCATCCGACTTCAGTGGACGTGCCATTGATTTCTAATCGCATCGTTTCAAATATCAACGATAAGTTGCAAACGGAAGTGGATAGCGGAAATTTCATCAGAGCTTTGAAAACTCACAGTCAGTACGCCGACACATGGTTGAAAAACTCGAAGCGTCTGGATACGAAGTACAACGTAGGCCGCGCTTTTGAAATGGGGGGCGCTCCCAATGAGGCGGAAAAATATTATAAAGATGTTTTGAACCGCGTTTACGCAATTCGCGGAACTCCGGAAGCGCGTGAAATTCAAGTGAAAGAGGAAATTCCCTCTGAAGACGAATTGAATCTGCGTTTGGCGGCCGTCTTCACGCAAGAACACAAGTACAATCAAGCTTACGAAAATCTTAAGAACATCAAAACGCCGGAAAAGCTTTCTGAAGATGCACAAATTGAGCGAGTGAATATCGCAGTTCGTCTTTTGGAAAAACGCGGCGACAATGAATCGGCGATTCGTTATCTCGGTGAACTTTTGCGCACGTGGAAGGGACAGCCAGAGCTTGTGGCGGAACCTTATCTAAAATTGGCCGAATTGCAGCTTAAGCAAGAGCGTCCGACGGAAGCATTGCAAGCATTGGAAATGATCGACAAACAACAAAAAGATTCAAAGAAAGTCGCTCCGGTTATTCACGCGAAAGCTTTGGAAATGATGGGCGATATTTACATGCAAAAAGGTCAAGTGGACCAGGCGATTACTTCTTACGATTCTCTTTTGGAAACGTATGAAGAAAGCCGTCCGCTTTCTTCAATTCGCTATAAGTTAGGACAAATTTACTTCAAACGCGGCGAGATTCAAAAGGCTGCGGAAGTATGGAACGACTTTAAAGGTGAAAAAAGCGCATTCTGGAAAAATTTGGCTCAAGAGCAGTTGAAGAATTCGGAATGGCGAGACGGTTACAAAAAATATATCAAAAGAATTCCAGCAATGTCTGAGAACGAGCAAGGCAAATAGGGGATTTGATGTCGTACTTTGATTTTGATGCTTTACACATTGAAGACAGAAAAATGTATGAAGTGAAGCAATTGAGTTTGCAATTGGCGGGCACGCAGGCCAGCCTTTTGATTCTCGGTGAAGCCGGTGTTGGAAAAACCAGCTTGGCTCGCTACATTTACACAAAAAGCCGTTCGCCGCGTTTGTACTGCTTGGATTGTAAAAATGCCGGCGGTTTTGATTTTTCAAAAATCGACGGTGGCACTCTTTTGATTGAAGATTTGGATTGCGCTAATCCTGCTTTGCAAAATGAATTGATGAAGTTGGTTGAAAGAACCAATGGTTCACGTCCACGCTTCATTTCCACATCGCGCCGTGATTTGCGCAGCCTGGTGAAGCAAGAACAATTCCGTCAGGATTTGTTCTATAAGCTTGCGGTGGTTCATTTGGAAATTCCGCGTTTGGAAGACCGTGGCTCTGATTTTCAGAATATCGTGAATTTTCTTCTGGAAGTTTCCCAAATCATGTATGGCAAATCGGGCCTTCGTTTAACTGCGGAAGCATACGGTCGTTTGAACTCCTGGAACTGGCCTGGAAACATCCGTGAACTCGAAAACGTGCTTGAGCGTGCCGTGGTTCTTGCAAAAAGTTCACTCATTGGACCTGAATCTATTCAATTTGAAGCTGTGAATGATGAAATGGCGGCTGATTTTGCTCCGGGCATGTCCCTTTCCGAGGTGGAAAAGCGTCTTATTTTACAGACCTTAGAGCTTACGGCACAAAACCGGACTCGGGCAGCACAGATGTTAGGTATTAGCATTAGAACATTGAGAAACAAACTCAACGAATACAAGGAGGCAGGTGTTTTATGAGCAGCGGGCTTTTTGATAAAACAACCAACGCTCTCGCGACGTCACTCGCGATGAGACAACTCCGACATAATGTCACGTCATCCAACATCGCCAATGCCGAGACTCCGGGGTACCACGCTAAGAAAATGGACTTCGAGGGCGCTTTGCAAAGAGCATTGGATTTGGATGGCGGTAACTCGCTCAGCACAAGCAATCCAGAGCACTTCGCTGTCGGCGGAACTTCGGTGACGAAAACACGTCCCGATATCTACGAAGATCCCGAAGGCGCTGTGAACAACGACGGCAATACGGTGGACGTGGAAAAAGAAATGTCTGCGCTTTCTGAAAATGCCGTGATGTACAAAGCGGCTTTGCAATTGATCAATAAAAAGATGGCGGCGTTAAAATACGCTGCGACTGAAGGGCGCTAATCATGGCTGATTTTTTGACGGGCATGAGAATTAGCAGCAGTGGTATGGCGGCGCAAAGAATGCGCATGAACACCATTGCCAGCAATATCGCGAACATTAATACCACGCAAACGCCTGAAGGTGGGCCGTACCGCCGTAAGGACGTGGTTTTCGAAGCGATGCCTGATGCAAAGAATTTCGGTGAGATCATTACTTCGACGGATCCTCACGGCAGTTTTCAACGGGTCCAGGTCACCGACATTCTTTCCGATCGCAAAGCTCCGCTTTTGAAGTACGAGCCTGATCATCCCGATGCGAATGCTGACGGTTACGTGGCGTACCCTAATATCAACCTTATGGAAGAGATGACCAATATGATACAGGCATCGCGTTCTTATGAGGCAAACGTGACGGCGCTTCAGGCGTCAAAAGATATGGCTTTAAGCGCCTTAGAGATCGGCCGGTAGAGGAGTTATTTACCTAGACCGGGGCAAATTTTAGGGACTTTTTAGGATTAGTTATAATACAATTTTTAGTAAGGAGAAGGTGAAGCCATGGAGGGTTTTACTGTATCAAATGCAAACAGATTTCTTGACACTGGACTCGTCCGCGATTCCAAGTCGTTAAGCATCGAAGGCCCCTCATCCGCAAGTTCGACAGCAGGTACTGGTAAGAGCTTCGCCGACACTCTGAAAGACGCCGTAAGCAGCGTGAACGAGATGCAAAAAGCTTCAGACAAAGCAATGCAGAATCTCGCGACTGGTAAAACGGACAACGTTGCAGACGTTATGATCGCTGCTGAGAAAGCAGACATCGCCCTCAAGGTGATGGTGCAAGTACGTAACAAGATTATTGATGCGTACCAAGAAGTCATGAAAATGCAGGTTTAATTTAGGCAAGTGTAGTTTTTAGGCCGGAGGGGTTGCCTTGAATAAGATTTTCGGTGGATTGGTTGTCCAATTTCGTGAGTTCTTCAAAAACTTGGGTCCAACCAAGCGTCTTTCAGTCATTGCGGTTTCAGTCATCGCGCTTGTGGCTATTCTCACAATGCTTTTCATGGCTTCCGGTAAGGACTATGTTCCACTTTTCACAAATATTCCTACGGAACAAGTTTCTACAATCGTAGCGAAATTGAATGAAAAGAATATTCCATTCCAGTTACGTGACGACGGTAAAACCGTCGCTATTCCCAAAGAGCTTTTACATTCAACGCAAATGACGTTGATGTCAGAAATTGGCTCTCCGAAAATGGGTTCCGTCGGTCTTGAAATGTTTGAAAAACAAGACTTCGGAATGAATTCTTACGCGCAAAAAATCAACTACCAAAGGGCTTTGCAGGGCGAGTTGATGAGAGCGATCAACACTTTGACGGCGGTGAAGCAGTCGAAAGTGATCTTGGCTCTTCCAAACAAAAAAACATTCCTTGAAGAAGGTGGCCAAGCGTCCGCTTCGGTTGTCGTTGAACTTCATCAAGGTAAAGAACTCGCTCCAGAGCAGGTTCGTGGTATCCGTTACCTCGTCGCGAACGCTGTCGAGGGTATGGACGCGGATAAAGTGACGGTTCTTGATGAGCGTGGAAAAGTTCTGACTCGCACGGAAAACGGTGCGACAGGCGGTTCCAACGAACTTCTTGATCTGAAAGCGAAGATCGAAGGCGATCTTGAAAATCGTATTGAAGATATTCTTTCCAAGGTGGTCGGCCACGCTAAAGTGGTTGCGAAAGTCGACGCGACCTTGAATCACCGTGTGATTTCATCTGTGGAAGAGTCTGTGGATCCGGATAAAACGGCGATCCGTTCGCAACAATCCGAAGAGGAATCTTTGGATGGTTCCCGTACAAATCCGGCGGGGGTTCCCGGTTCACGTTCCAATCTTCCGGGTGCGGAGGATCAGGGAACAGTCGGTTTTAGACAAGACGTTAAAAAAGAAATTAAAACGACAAACTACGAAGTTCCAAAAACAGTTCGTAATATCCGTGAAGCTGCCGGCGGTTTAGAGCGCGTGAGCGTAGCCGTCGTGGTTGACGGTATTGCGGTAACGACGACAAAGCCTGACGGAACAACGGAAACAAAGTACCAACCGCGCAGTGCTGAAGATCTTAAAAAGTACGAAGACCTGGTGAAAAATGCGATTGGCTTTAACTCTGCTCGTGGAGACAGCGTTAGAATTGAAAGCATGCAATTCCAACCGGAAGACTTCTCTGAAGCTGAGAAAATCTTGACGACGCTTGAGCGTAAGAAGTTGATCCACGCTTTGTTCAAGTGGGCGCTTCTAGGTTTCAGCTTGGCTTTATTCTTCTTCATCGTCGTTCGTCCATTCATGCAATGGATCACCGACAGTTTCCAAGATTCGGTGGAGGAAATGTTGCCTCGTACAATTGAGGAACTCGAAGAATTACAATCAGTGGATAATACACTTCCTGGAATGTCGACGGCTCTTCCTGTCTTGCAGGAATCTATCGATCCGGAAAAAGCAGAAAGCGAACTTCTCAAAGACCGTATCATGGCGACCATGTCACGAGACGAAGAGAAAGCCGCCAATGCGTTTGGTATGTGGCTAGTTAGGAAGGATGGCTAATGAAACTTCATAAGGCCGATAATATTGAGTACGAAAATCTAAAAGGTTTTGATAAGGCCGCAATCCTTATCAACTATTTGGGTCGTGATGCGGTGAAAGTCCTTCTGCGCCGTATGGATGACGCTGACATTCGCAAGCTGATCAATCAGATGAGCAAGCTGCGTGTCGTTCCTGTGCACGTGACAAAGCGTGTGTTGGAAGAATTCTATGAAATGATCTCTGAAACGGAAGATTATATCTTCTCGGAAAGTATTTCTGCTAAAGACACTATTGTCGACGCTTTGGGAGAAGAAAGAGCGCGTGGCATCCTCGGGGGTTTGAATATCACTTCCGGTGGTTCCCGTTCTTTGGAATCTCTTGAAATGGTTGACGCGAAGTCATTGGCGACGTTCCTAGTGAACGAACATCCGCAGACAGTGGCGGTGATTTTGGCTCACTTGGAGCCAGAGAAAAAAGGCGAGGTTTTGAAACGTCTTCCGGAAGCCCTTCAAGCAGAAGTGGTTTTGCGTATGGCGAACCTCGAGCACGTCGATCCAGAGCTTATTGCCGAGATCGACCGCGTTCTTAAAAATCAATTGTCCAACACGGCGACGGTGGAACAAGCGGCTTTGGGCGGCGTTCAACCGGTGGCGGAAATGCTCAACGTTATGGACAAAAACACAGAGACGGCGATTATGTCCCGCCTCGAAGAAAAAGACCCACTCTTGGCAGAAGAGATCCGCAAACTTATGTTCGTCTTCGACGATATCGTCAAGATCGACGATCGCGGTATTCAGGCTCTTCTCAAGGAAGTTCCAAACGAAAAACTTCTTTTGGCTCTCAAAACAGCCAGCGAAGACATTCGCAACAAGATCCTCAAGAACATCTCTGCTCGTGCGGCGGAAATGTTACGCGAAGACTTGTCGAACATGGGACCGTCTCGTTTGTCCGACGTCGAATCGGCACAACAAGAGATCGTCAACGTCGCTCGCCGCCTAGAGGCGGAAGGAAAGATTTTGATCGCAAGAGGTGGTTCGGAAGATGCAATGGTCTAATCGTGTTTCCAAATCCGTTCTTCCCAAGGAAGTGGCTGAACAAACCGTTCTCGAGTTTGTTCCAGTCCGCTTTGACTTGGGAACTCCCGAGCAGGCCCTTAACTATCTAGCCGAAAAGAAAAAAGGTTCGGACTTCCGCATGAACGATGCCGTTCGTGTGCAGACCGGTATCGACCAGGTCGAAAAAGTCAGTGAAGAAGAAAAAGTCGAAGCGGCTGCTTTGGAAAAACTTAAGGAAATTCAAGAAGGCGCGTATCAAGAAGCCTATCAGTTAGGTCTTGAAGAAGGCCGTAAGAAAGCTTTCGAAAAAGTTTCCGCTGAAATTGCAGAGCGCATGGAATCTTTGGATACATTATTGAATGCGATTAAAGAAATGAAAAAAGAGATGGCCGCATTCAATGAGTCGCATTTGCTTCAGTTGATGTTCCAAATGGCGGCGCGTTTGGCGAAGACGGAATTGCAAGGCAATAACGAGGCAATGGTGCAAATTCTTCGCGACGCTGTGGCATTGTCTCAGGATGAAGAAAACATCACGGTGCATGTTTCTCAGGCGCAGTTTGAATTCCTTGAAGAGCTTAAGCGCGAAACCGGCCGTGAACTTGAATTCCTTAAAAAGATTCGCTTCGAACCCAGCGCGGAAGTTTCCGACGGTGGTTGTATTGTTGAAACGAATTATGGCGAAGTCGATGCGCGTATTGAACAGCGTATTGCTCAATTGTGGTCTGTTCTTGCCGAGAACATGCCAAAAGTAAAAGACAGGATTGCCGGTTAATGAGCGACCTTGAACTGAACCTGGATAAATACGCCGACGTTATTCATTCCATTCACTTGACTCGCGATAGTGGCAAAGTCACTGAAGTGAACGGGATGTTGATCAAGGGTTATCTTCCGGGTGCCAGTGTCGGCAGTATCGTGCAAATCATTCCTAACGGCATGGAAAAATCCTTCCTTGCTGAGGTTGTCGGTTTTAAAGACAAACACGTTTTGATGATGGCTCTCAACGATATGAGAGGCGTCGCTTTGGGTTCTAAAATCGTCTTGGCTCGCCAGATCGCAACTGTGCGTGCAGGCGAAGAACTCTTAGGCCGCGTTGTCGATGGTTTGGGCCGTCCTTTGGATGATAAAGGTGAAATCGAAAATTTCCGTGAAGTTCCTCTTTATAGTGAAGTCAGGAATCCGTTAGACCGTCGCCCTATTCGCGAACCTATTGATCTTGGCATTCGGGCCATCAATGGTGCATTAACCGCAGGCCTTGGCCAGCGTGTCGCTATTATGGCGGGTTCAGGCGTGGGTAAGTCCGTTCTTCTGGGGATGATGGCTCGTAACACAAGCGCCGACGTGAACGTCATTGCAATGATCGGTGAACGGGGACGTGAGGTCCGTGAGTTCATCGAGCATGACCTGGGTCCTCAAGGGATGGCTCGTTCGGTGGTTGTTTGTGTGACCAGCGATCAAAGTCCTCTTCTGCGAATGCGCGGCGCTTACGTCGCGACAGCCTTGGCGGAGTACTTCAGTTCGCAAGGTAAAAACGTTCTTTTGATGATGGACTCTGTTACTCGTTTTGCAATGGCGCAAAGAGAGATTGGTTTGAGTACCGGCGAACCACCTTCCCAAAAAGGTTATACGCCGAGTGTTTTTGCGACTCTGCCAAAGCTTTTGGAACGTGCCGGTTCTTTCGAAGGAGAAGGCAGTATCACGGGATTCTATACAACCCTTGTTGAAGGGGATGATATGAATGACCCGATCGGGGACTCTGTTCGTTCGATCGTGGATGGGCACATTGTGCTTAGTCGTGCTTTGGCACAAAAAGGTCATTTCCCGGCGATCGACATCGGGCAAAGCGCGAGCCGTGTGATGCGGGCTGTGGCCTCTTCAGAACACGTAAAGTTGGCGCAGAAGCTGCGTGAAACGTTGGCGGTTTATAAAGACGCCGAGGATCTTATCAATATCGGTGCTTACAAACCAGGATCGAATCCTAAGATTGATAAGGCTGTGAAAGTGATCGACTCCGTGAATGATTTCCTCAAACAACGGGTGGAAGATCCGACAAACTTCACGCAAACAATCCGTCAGTTGCAGCAGATTCTTGTGAATGCTTAAGGCGCCTTGCGCGCAGAGTGAAGGGCCGCAGGCCCGGAACTGGAGTGACTTCTAATGAAATTTAAATTTCCTCTTCAGAAAGTTCTTGAGCACCGCAAGATTAAAGAGAATCTTGCGCAAAAGGATTTTCAAGAGGTTGTTACGCAGCTGAATCAGGAAACCGAAGTGCTGGAGAAGATGCACGATCAGGTCACTCAGGCGCATTCGCAGGCGGGATCCTTCGCTTCCCAGGGTGGGGCCCAAGGTCCAGCTCTTTCACAAATCCATGAATTCTTAAAAGGACAGGAAATCCGCATCCAGCGGCAAAAGCAAAAAGTACAAGAAATCGAGAAATTGGTCGAGGCCAAGAGAGAGATTTTGCGACAAGCCGCACTCGAATATAAAATTATGGAGAAGATGCGGGAAAATAAGTTCGAGGAGTACAGACTCGAACGGCTTTCCAATGAACAAAAAGAAATGGATGAGCAGAGCATCCTGCGTTTTAAAGCGGTGAAGGAATCCTAAAAAATGAAAAGCGGATACGATCAGTTCTTCAAAAATGCACGTAAGGTCGCCGATCAATCAGGTGGAGTGAAGTTTCAGAAAAATCCTTCCTCTCCGCGTTTGCATTTGGATTTGGCCTCTGAAGATATTGAAGCGCAGATTCGCCGTCGCATGAAAATGGGTGCTCCTCGAAAAAAGAAAAAAGCCACGGTTCCTTGGAAAATGGTCGGCGTTTCTTTCATGGGGTTGCTTGTTGCCGTTTGGGGATTTCAGAATCACGAAGAAGTTGAACGTATGATCAAGCGTGTGGAAGTGCAATGGACGGGGGAAGCCATGGCGGAACCGTCAGCAGCTCCGGCGGCGAAAGCGGCGGCAGCGGCACCAGCAGAATCCGCGGAAGCAGCTCCTGCCGCGGCAATGAGCTCCGTGGAAATTGATCATTTACAAAAGCTCAACGATAGAAAAAAAGAACTGGATGCGCGCGAAGAAGAACTCAACCGTATGGAGAGTGAACTGCAAGTGCAGAAAGTGGAATTGGAAAAGCGTTTGAGCGAGCTCGAAGAAATGCGCGGTAAAATCTCGGGCATGCTTGAAGACCGTGTTAAGGCGGACGACCAGAAAGTCGATACCTTGGTACAGATGTACTCGAATATGAAGCCACCACAAGCGGCTAAAGTCTTTGAGACAATGGACGAGGATTTGGCGGTTGAAATACTTGGTCGTATGAAAAAGAAGAACGCTGCTGATATCATGAATTTATTAAAGCCAGAAAAAGCTCAGATCCTGTCTGAGATGTTTGCTGGATACAAAAGACGCTCGCCCGCGAGCGCGAAGTAAGAACTTTTTCCAAGGAAGGAGGAAGGTTTGTTACAAAGTATAGTCGGCCCTCCCATGGTGGGTGCGACCGAGTTGAAATCTCCGCCCGAGAGATCGGTGGAAAGGGATTTCAAAGGTTCCGGCTCCGAGTCTTCATTCGGAAAGGCCCTCGAAGAAAAGATTTCTTCAAAAGCGCCGAAAGAAATGAAAGACACGAAAGAGACGCCGCAACGAGAGATGAGGCAAAATGAAAAAGAAGAGCCTCAGAAATCGGAAGCGAAAAAGGAATCACCGGTTCAGCAGCAAGATGGGAAGATAAGTAAGAAGGCGACGGTTCGACAGAAGGCAATTCAAGAGTTCATGGACTCATTCGAGAGTGAATTCAAAATCCCCCCCACACGACTTGTGGAGGCGATGGCCCAGCTGGATGAAACCCAACTCGCACAATCTCCTGAAGTAACAGCGAATGCTGTGATTGCTCAATTGGGACTGGATGAAGAGCAAACGGACAAAGCGCAGGCAATGTACGTTTCGCTTCTTATGCAGTTGCAACAGGCGCAACCACAACAACCTAAAGCCGTTCCCGAAATGACTTTCGGTGGCGCAGGTGTATCGCTGCAACAAGTGCAACAGCGTATTGCGGCTGCTCAGCAGAAGCAAAACGGACTGGAAGCATCCGTGGATCGCGTGAATTCAAAATTCTGGATGAGACAAGAGCCCAAGGCAATGCCGACCGCAATGCCTGCTCTTGAATCTTCCTTGGCGCAAAGAATGATGATGGATGAAGGAGCCTTTGCTTCTCTTCCTCAAGAAGAAATGCCCATGGAAATTCCAGCTGATTTGATTCCACAAGAAGAAGAAGCGCAAGTTCCGGCTCAGCCACAAACTCCGATGAAAGAACTTCCTCCGCATTTGCAAGGGCAAATGAAAGAGGCGGCTTCTCCGGCATTGTTGGCGGCTTTAGCAGCGGCGCGAGCGCAGCAAAGTTCCGGTGCATCGGCTGAAGGCGAAGAGTCTGCGGAATTGATGCAGGAGTTCCAGCAAGCGGTGCAAAATCCGCGAATGGAGAAAGCTCCAATGCCGGATCAACAAGCTCCGGTAATGCAGGGAAAAGCGGCGCAAGACTTCTTCCAAAACGCTTCACAAGATCAATCCATGATGCAACAAAACTCGCAAGAGTTCATGCAACAGGGAACGGGCGCTGAAAAAGACGCGGCGAAGTCCAAACTTGTGACGAAGGGTGCGGAGTTTAAGCACAGTCTGAACGGTTTGGAAGCATTGCAAGCGGCTCCGATCAAAGGTGAATCTTTGAAGCTTGAGGGTTTGGTTCCAATGGCACCGGCGGCTCCGACAGCTCCTGTAAATCAGGGAGAGAATGATGCGGCCGTGAAGCAGTTGATGAATCAAGCACAGTACCTGATCAAAAAGGGTGGCGGAGAGATGAAAGTTCAAATGACCCCCGAGGGCATGGGAACGATTCACCTCAAAGTGATGCTTCAAGACGGTAAGGTGAACTTGCAGATGTCAGCAGATACTCAGGAAGCCAAGAAGACGATTGAGTCTAGTCTAGCTGAACTGAAAACCAGTCTTGCTGCTCACAAGCTCTCCATGGAAAATGTAAAGGTGGACGTTGTGAATTCGACTTCCACGGATACAGCGACGCAAAACCAGACCAACATGAACGGCAATCAAAACAGAGATCAAGCTCGTCAATTCTGGAACCAGTTTAACGAAAACTTTGGTTCACAGGGACGCAGAGAATCTTTGATGGATATGCCGAACCTGAAAGGTTATGGTGCGCGCAATCGTGATCCTCTTCAACCGATCGAGACAGCAAGTAAAGCTCGTCCTCGCAACGTTGAAGGCAAGGGCAACGGACTTAATCTGGTAGCTTAACGAAGGAGTAAGGCATGACAGTCATGAGTACAAAATTAGGAGTGAATGCATTCGGGGCGACACAAACAAAACCTGAGTCTGCAGGCGCTTCCAATATCAGTGCTCACGATAAGGACAAAATCGGCGGTGAAAACGTCGGTGAAGTTCTGAATAAAATTGTTGATCCGAATTGGACTGATCCGTCGAAGAAAGTTCGTGCAACGGGAAATCCAAATTTGGATAAAGATGCTTTCTTCAAGTTGATGCTGACACAAATGAAAAATCAAGATCCAACGAATCCGATGAAGAGCCATGAGATGGCGGCGCAGCTTGCGAACTTCTCGTCACTCGAGCAAATGCAGAATATGAACAGAACGCTCGATGAAATGAAGAACGGTCAAAAGCCGGCGGAAAATTTCCAAGCGTTGAATTTGATCGGTAAAGCGGTGGCGGGTGATTCTTCGAAAGTGGTGCGCGGCCCGAATGATAAAGATCACGATTTCAAATTCACTCTGCCAATGGAAGCAAGTGAAGTGACAGTGAAAGTTCGTGACGCCGAAGGAACAGTTGTTCGCACTTATAATCTGAAAGGTCTCAAGAAGGGTGAAAACAAACTCACTTGGAACGGTGAAGATGATAGAGCGATGAAAACTTCTCCCGGCGAATATCAATTCATGGCTGAAGCGAAAGGCGCAGACGGTAAAAAAATTGCGATCAAAACAGATTTCGACGGAGTGATCACAGGCGTGAGTTACTCTGGTGACGGACCTGTTCTTCACGTAGGAAACCAAGCGATTCGTTTCTCTGACGTGAAAAAGATCACAGACCCTCGTCTTATGAGCAACGACCAGAAAGCAAATGATGTTACAAACCTAGACTTGAAAAAAGATGATGCTACAGGACAAACTAAAAAAGAGGGGAATGTTGTTCAACAAACATCTTCCACTACACCGGTTCCTGCAGCAAAATCGAATATCATGAATACAGTGGGATTATCCCGCGACATGATGGAGAGAATCGCTAAGGAGACGGCGAAGTAATGGTAGATTTAAAGAAGATACAAACATTCGACCAACTTGTTCCGAGCCAGCCAGGGAAGGTAAAACAACCTGATCTGGGCACGGGACCTTCCTTCAAGGATACTCTGAATAACATCGGAGGCATGAAGCCTCAGAATGTTGGACAGATCAATCCTCAAGGCCTTGCCAAGGCTGCTGAAGGAGTGAAGTTCTCGAATCACGCGATTGAGCGTATGCATACTCGGGGAATTAGTTATTCACCTGAAGATATCGCAAAACTCAATGATGCGATCTCGAGAGCGGCGGCGAAAGGTTCCAAGGATTCATTAGTGTTAATGAATGACTCGGCACTGATCGTCAGCGTGAAGAACAAAACAGTTGTGACTGTGATGGATAAGAATGCATTAAAAGAAAATGTATTCACGAACATCGACTCAACAGTTGTTTTGTAATCGGCGGACGCCGAGGAGGCCGAAGAGCGGAGCTCGTAGGCTGAACTGATTTTAAAAATTAAATATTAGGGCTGGTCCTCGTAGAGGAGGCCCTCCAAACGGCGGATTCCGATTGAAGACGCCAACGACATGGAGGTCACATGGGTATTCTTTCATCTCTTTACACAGGTGTGTCTGGTATGACTGCTCAAGGCGAAGCCTTGGGTGTTATCGGTGACAACATCGCCAACGCGAACACGACAGGTTTTAAAGCCAGCCGTGCAGAATTCCAAGATATCATCTCTAAAAACTTAAAAGGTATCCTTGGTGGTAACCAAATCGGTCGTGGTGTGAAGATCGGTGCAGTAAACCCTATCCTTACTCAAGGTAACATCGATGCGACAGAGAAAGTCACTGACTTGGCGATCTCTGGTGACGGTTACTTCAAAGTAAAAGGTTCCGACGGTGAGTCTTACACTCGTGACGGTTCCTTCCACTTTGACCGTGAAGGTTACCTTGTAACTAACGACAATCAACGCGTGCAAGGTTTCTCGACGGACGAGAAAGGCAATATCGTTAACAAAATGACGGATATCAAGTTCCCACGCGCATTGATCCCAGCGAAAGCAACTAAAGAATTGAAATTGGATTTGAACTTAGACTCGCGCATGGAAGCGACTAAAAAGTTCGATATCAAAGACCCTTATTCGACTTCTCACTACTCTACAGGTGTTGAGATGTACGATTCTCAAGGTAATAAGCACTTGGTAAGCTTCTTCTTCAATAAAGTGGCTGACCGTGAGTGGGAATTCAAAGGTCTTGTTGACGGTAAAGAAGTCACTGGTGGCGAAGAAGGAATGTTGTCTCAAGTATGTGCTGGTAAGTTGACGTTCACAGTGGACGGTAAACTTGACAGCCAAGAAACGACAGAGACGAACTTCAACTTCAAAGGTGGTGCTCTTCAAGACCAACAAGTAAAATTGAACTTCGGTGACGCTATTAAAGAAGGCGGTAAAGGTTTGGACGGTACTAAGCAGTACGGTAAAAACTCAGACCTTATCACTTGGCATCAAGACGGTGCGGCGGCTGGTACGATCACTGGTTTGTCATTCAATGACGAAGGTATCTTGACAGCGGTTTACTCGAACGGTCAGGCTTCTGACCTTGCGCAAATCGCTTTGGCGAAGTTCGAAAACCCAGAAGCTCTTTTCAAAGTCGGTAACAACCGTTTGAAAGAGTCCAGAGATTCCGGTACGGCTTCTTTGGGTGGCCCGGGTGCAGCTGGTCGCGGTAAGTTGTTCGCGAAATCTCTCGAAAGATCTACAGTAGACTTGGCGACAGAATTCGTAAACATGATCCAAAACCAACGTGGTTTCCAAGCCAACGCGAAGACAATCACGACAACAGATGAACTTTTGAACGAAGTGATTCAGTTGAAGAGATAATATCTCTAGTACCAGCTAAATTGTAAATCCATGACCATGTCGACAGGCCCGCTGACCCCGGGCCTGTTCTTTTTTTAGCGATTTTTATTGAATCTAAATTTGGCAAGTCCGTTTCAGAGCGAGAATATTTTAACTCTGCAATCTCATTCCCAGTGTCGATTAAAAGTGTGTAATAATAAGGTATTTAGGAATAATTACGACATTTGCTCCTTTTGTTTAAGAACAAATCTGATATATCCTAGCCCCACAAATAACACTTGTTTAGCAAAGGTGACTCCAAATGAGATGCTTGGTAGTTGAAGACGATAACGAAATTGCAACAATCGTGAAGCAAGGACTAGGGGAACTTCAAGGCGACGTCGAAGTTGAATCTAACGGCAGACGCGCTTATGAAAGAGCACTGACTAATCATTACGACATCATCGTTCTAGATCTAATGCTTCCAGAGATGGACGGTTACACGTTCGCAAAGTCTCTTCGTGAGAAAGAAATCAATACCCCGATTTTAATCTTGAGTGCCCTTCGTGAGCTTGATGACCGCTTAAAAGGTCTCAGCATGGGTGGAGATGACTATTTGACGAAACCATTTGCAATGGCTGAATTGCAAATCCGCGTGAAAAACCTTTTGAAGCGTGCTCAAAAAGCTTCGGAAGTAACTCAATTGGTTTTCCAAGATTTGAAATTGAACCGCTTAAATCGTGAAGTGATCCGTGCCGGCCGTAAACTTGATCTTCAAGAAAGAGAATTCGTGCTTTTGGATCTATTCATGTCCAATCCGAATAAAATCATCGGTAAACAGACTATCCTTAAAGAAGTTTGGAATTATGATTTCGATCCGCAAACGAATGTGGTAGACGTATTAGTATGTCGTTTACGAAACAAGCTAGAAAAAGATTTCCCTACACGCCTCATTTATACGGTTAGAGGTGTAGGATATGTTCTTAAGTCGTCTTAAGCCGACGCTCTTCCGGATCAGCACTAAATTAACGCTCGCGTACTCTTTAGTGCTGATTCTCAGTTCAACAGTCATTTTTAGTTTCCTCTACTTTCAAATCAGCCATGCCCTGAATGATCAGGAACGGGTCGTTCTTGATGCCAAGCTCGAGGAATATCGTAATCGCATAGAAATTCGCGGTCTGAAGGACTTCAACGAATATTTTATGTATGTCCCTAACTATGACCGGGACGCCTCTTTGTTAGTGACCATCGTTTCTCCGCGGGGAGAAGTGCTTTTCACTCACGAACCTTTTCCGAATTTCAAAGTGGATGCAGAAGCGCTTCGCCGGGATGCCTTGTCGCAAAAAACTCAAATCTTTGAAATGAAGATGCCCGAGGTGCATGGCAATGACACGATCCTTATTTTGGGTCGTGTTTTGAAAGATGGGAATCGTCTTATCGTCGCAAAAAGCACGGAAGGCCTTGCAACTCAATTGCGCAATTTGCAGAAAATTTTCTGGTGGCTTCTTCTGCCGGTCGCTTTGATCGGTTTCTTGGGCGGTCTATTTCTTTCCAACAGAACACTCAGTCCTGTGCGTGAGCTGATCACCTCCATGAAAAAAATCGAAAGCGGATCACTGTCGACTCGCGTGCCCGTGGGTGGAAGCGAAGACGAGCTGGAAGAACTCAAAATTCTTTGTAATAAGATGCTAGATAAAATCGAAGGTTTGGTAAACGGTCTGAAAGAGGCCTTCGATCACTTGGCGCATGATATTCGTACGCCGGTGACCAGACTTCGCGGTCGGGCGGAGATCGCATTGACCAGCGAAGGGGATGTGGATTCCTATCGCGAAGCTTTGCAAAGTTGTTTTGAAAACTCCGATAAGATTCTTAATTTCCTGCAGGTTCTTACGGATATCACCGAAGCTGAAAATCGCAGTAAAAAGCTGAAGCTTGAGAAGAAATACATCAGCGATCTTGTGCGCGAGATTATGAGCTTGTACGAAATGGCTTTTGAAGAAAAAGAAATTCGGGTCGTGCAGAAGCTGGATACCCATGATTGGGCGATGGTGGATGCAAGACTTATCAGTCGTGTTATCGCCAATCTTTTGGATAACGCCCACAAGTACACTCCTTCCGGCGGCGAAGTGACAATCGAGACCATCAATCAGACTGAAAATGTTATTTTGAAGGTCACCGATTCGGGGCCGGGAATTTCGCCGGATGAGCACGCGATGATATGGCAGAAACTTTATCGCAGTGATAAGAGCCGGTCTGAATACGGAATGGGTTTAGGGTTGACGTTTGTCAAAGCGGTCGTCGAAGCGCATGACGGAAAGGTTTCCGTTCGCAGTCCCGTGAAGGACGGGCGTGGCACTGAGTTCGAAGTTATCCTGCAAAAGATGTCATAAACCCTGTCAACAGACAGAGTCTTTAATTCAACAAAGATCTGATATTCCATAGAACAAATGCCTCTACCTTAATATAGAGTGGAGGCCGAGGTATCTATGGTTTCCCATCATGATTTAACGGATATTGAAAAAGAAATTGAAATTCCAAGTGGAGACCTTCGTCTGAAAGGAATTCTGGGTTTACCGGAGTGGGTAACGTCTATCGTGATTTTTGCTCACGGAAGCGGAAGCAGTCGGTGGAGTTCACGAAATAACTTTGTTGCGCACGTCTTACAAAAAAGAGGCCTGGGAACTCTTCTGATGGATTTGCTCACAGAAGAAGAATCCAACGATCGCAACAAAGTCTTTGATGTCGAACTTCTTGCGGAGCGTTTGCAGGCCGCTAAAAAATATCTTTCAACCCAAGCTAAAACAAAGAATCTGCCGGTCGCCTACTTCGGTGCAAGCACGGGAGCGGCCGCGGCCCTTACAGCAGCTGCTCACGACAGAACTATTTTCGCGGTGGTTTCCCGAGGCGGTCGTCCGGATTTGGCAGAGCCGAACTTAAAAAAAGTCAAAGCACCGACATTGTTGATTGTCGGGGGAAATGATCCCGAGGTGATGACTTTAAATAAAAAAGCTCTGGCGCAGATGAAATGTGAAAAGCAATTGATCGTTGTCTCGGGTGCGACTCATCTTTTTGAAGAAAGTGGGACGTTAGAGCAAGTCACACATCACGCAGTCGGTTGGTTCCTGCAGCACTTGCCCCTAGAGAAAACAAAAGAGGCTTCTTTATGAAAGAAATGGGGCGAGCTTATCACGTCTATATGTTTTGGCGAGAGTTTCAAATGAGAAGTCTGTAATTTACCAAAAGGGCCGGTAAAATTAAAACGCGGTAATAGATCTACTTTTTGTGTTTACTAAGATTGCGACAATGTTATGTGGGTTTGGCTCTGTAACGGGAGGAAATCTTTGTGGCGAAGTTGGACACGACTGTTGAATTAAAGAATAGGTCTTTGAAAAAGAATGCAAAAAATCTGCGGACTTCGAAGGACGATCCGGAACAAGAGAGAAGAAAACGCGCTCTCAAAAAACAGCGCAATCACATGGCAGCCGATCTTGGCAATGGTAATGGCTTTGAAATCACGTTCGACTCCCAAACCAAAGAACAACTTCGCCAACTTCTTTTCACGGTCAAAGCCGTGCGCCGTGGGGAGTTTTCGACGCGTATGCCGGTTGGTGAAGAAGGAATCATCTCTGAAATCGGCGAAGTTCTGAATGACATTATCGAACTCAATGAAAACATGGCTAATGAATTTGTGCGCGTTCGTAGTACCGTCGGTCAAGAAGGTCGCATGAATGAACGCGTGAATATGGGAACCGTTCGTGGCGCTTGGTCCACGAGTGTCGATTCCGTCAATCTTCTTATCGGCGATCTGGTTCAGCCGACTCAAGAAGTCGCACGTGTCATCACGTCGGTGGCGAAAGGGGACCTTTCACAGAAAATGACGATGGAAATTGACGGTCGTATGGTGAAAGGGGAATTCCTGCGCATCGGTACGACGGTGAATGCCATGGTGGATCAGCTCAACTCATTTGCTTCCGAGGTAACTCGTGTCGCGAAAGAGGTAGGTACTGAAGGAAAACTGGGCGGACAAGCTGACGTGCGCGGAGCTTCGGGAATTTGGCGCGATCTTACCGATAACGTAAACGGTCTCGCGGGAAACTTAACGGATCAGGTGCGTAACATCGCGAAAGTAACAACTGCGGTTGCGAAAGGCGACTTGTCGCAAAAAATCACCGTCGATGCCAAAGGGGAAATCTTTGAACTTAAGAATACCATCAACGTGATGGTGGATCAGTTGTCGTCGTTCGCAGCCGAAGTAACTCGTGTCGCGAAAGAGGTGGGTACCGAAGGACGACTGGGCGGTCAGGCTGACGTAAAAGGTGTCTCTGGTACTTGGAAAGATCTGACCGACAACGTAAATGGTCTTGCAAACAATTTGACAGCGCAGGTCCGTAACATCGCGAAAGTAACAACCGCGGTTGCGAACGGAGACTTGTCACAAAAAATCACCGTTGATGCGCGAGGTGAGATCCTTGAACTTAAGAACACCATCAACGTGATGGTGGATCAGCTGAACTCGTTCGCCGCCGAGGTGACTCGTGTCGCGAAAGACGTAGGTACCGAAGGTCGTTTGGGTGGTCAGGCTGACGTAAAAGGTGTGTCGGGTACATGGAAAGATTTGACCGACAATGTGAATGGTCTTGCGAACAATCTGACAGCGCAGGTACGTAACATCGCGAAAGTGACGACCGCCGTTGCGAACGGGGACTTATCACAAAAAATCACCGTTGATGCGAAAGGTGAAATTCAAGAACTGAAAGACACCATCAATACGATGGTGGATACACTTCGTTCCTTCGCGGCCGAGGTGACTCGTGTGGCGAAAGAGGTGGGTACAGAAGGTAAACTGGGCGGTCAGGCCGACGTAAAAGGTGTGTCGGGTACGTGGAAGGATTTGACCGACAACGTAAATGGTCTTGCGGGAAATCTGACGGCACAGGTGCGTAATATCGCGAAAGTAACGACGGCCGTTGCGACAGGGGACTTGTCGCAAAAAATCACCGTCGACGCCAAAGGCGAAATCTTAGAACTAAAAAATACAATCAATACGATGGTGGATCAGTTGAACTCATTCGCGGCCGAGGTGACTCGTGTCGCGAAAGAGGTGGGTACCGAAGGGAAACTGGGCGGACAAGCGGAAGTGCGCGGTGTTTCCGGTACGTGGAAGGATCTGACTGATAACGTAAATAGTTTGGCTGGAAACTTAACAGACCAGGTTCGTAACATCGCAAAGGTAACAACTGCGGTTGCGAAAGGGGATTTGTCACAGAAGATCACCGTCGATGCCCGAGGTGAAATCTTGGAGCTTAAAAACACCATCAACGTGATGGTGGATCAGTTGTCATCGTTTGCTGCCGAGGTGACTCGTGTGGCGAAAGAGGTGGGTACTGAGGGACGTCTGGGCGGTCAAGCCGAGGTAAAAGGGGTTTCCGGCACCTGGAAAGATTTGACTGACAACGTAAACGGTCTTGCAGGAAATCTAACGGCGCAGGTTCGTAACATCGCGAAAGTAACAACAGCGGTTGCGAATGGAGACTTGTCACAAAAAATTACTGTTGATGCCAAAGGCGAAATCTTCGAATTGAAGAATACGATCAACGTGATGGTGGATCAGCTGAACTCGTTCGCCGCCGAGGTGACTCGTGTGGCGAAAGACGTGGGTACCGAAGGAAAACTCGGAGGACAAGCCGAAGTTAAAGGTGTCTCTGGTACGTGGAAAGATTTGACAGATAACGTGAATGGTCTTGCTGGAAATCTAACAGCGCAGGTTCGTAACATCGCGAAAGTAACAACGGCGGTGGCGAAAGGCGACTTGTCGCAAAAAATTACCGTTGATGCCAAAGGCGAGATCTTGGAACTCAAAAATACCATCAACGTGATGGTGGATCAGCTGAACTCGTTCGCGGCCGAGGTGACTCGTGTGGCGAAAGAGGTGGGTACGGAAGGTAAACTCGGCGGTCAGGCCGACGTAAAAGGTGTCTCTGGGACGTGGAAAGATTTGACTGACAACGTGAACGGTCTTGCCGCCAATTTGACAGCCCAGGTTCGTAACATTGCGAAGGTAACAACCGCGGTTGCAAACGGAGACTTATCACAAAAAATCACCGTGGATGCAAAGGGTGAGATCTTAGAACTTAAAAATACAATCAATACGATGGTGGATCAGCTGAACTCGTTCGCGGCCGAGGTAACCCGTGTTGCGAAAGAGGTGGGTACGGAAGGACGTCTGGGAGGACAAGCGGAAGTGCGCGGTGTTTCCGGTACGTGGAAGGATCTGACCGACAACGTAAATATCATGGCCTCGAATCTGACCATGCAAGTGCGTGGTATCGTAAAAGTCGTTACCGCGGTTGCGAACGGAGACTTGAACCAGAAATTCGTTCTTGAAGCCAAAGGGGAGGTCGCAGCCCTGGCGGAAACGATCAACTCAATGACGGATACACTTCGTACATTCGCCGATCAGGTAACAACCGTCGCGCGTGAAGTGGGTATCGAGGGTAAACTGGGAGCACAAGCCCACGTACCTGGCGTTGCTGGTACATGGAAAGATTTGACCGACAACGTAAACTTCATGGCATCGAACTTGACGAAACAAGTGCGTGGTATCGTGAAAGTCGTAACGGCCGTCGCAAACGGGGATTTGAATCAGAAGTTCGTCCTTGAAGCGAAAGGGGAGGTCGCGGCCCTCGCTGAAACAATCAACTCAATGACGGATACTCTGCGCACATTCGCCGATCAGGTAACGACGGTGGCACGTGAGGTGGGTATTGAAGGTAAACTGGGCGGCCAAGCCAGCGTACCGGGAGCAGCCGGTACATGGAAAGACTTGACCGACAACGTGAATCAGCTTGCCGGAAACTTAACCGCACAGGTACGTGCGATCGCGGAAGTATCAACGGCGGTAACCAAAGGGGATCTTACTCGTTCCATCACCGTTGAAGCGGAAGGCGAGGTCGCAGCTCTTTCTGAAAATATCAACCAAATGATCTCGAATTTGAAAGAGACCACACAGAAGAATAACGAACAGGACTGGTTGAAAACGAACTTGGCGAAATTCTCGGGCATGATGCAAGGTCAAAGAAGTATCACCTCTGTAGCTCAGCTTATTATGTCAGAGCTGACTCCTCTCGTAGACGCGCGCCAGGGAACTTTCTTCATGTTAGAGAGCGAGAACAACGAGCCGTCTTTAAATCTGATCGCGAGTTACGCATATTCGGAAAGAAAACGCCTGAATAATAAATTTAAAATGAAAGAAGGTTTGGTTGGTCAGTGCGCCTTCGAAAAGAAACGCATTCTTCTGACAACACCTCTGGAAGATGATTCGATTATGATCAGCTCAAGCATCGTCGACGAAAAACCGCGCAATATTATCGTTTTGCCGGTTCTATTCGAGGGTGAGCTTAAGGCGGTCATCGAGCTGGCGTCTGTTCAGCCGTTCTCGCAGAACTATATCAACTTCCTGGATCAGTTGATGGATAGCGTGGGCGTTATCTTGAATATGATTTCTTCAAGCATGCGTACAGAAGAACTTCTGCAAGAGCTGAAACGTTCTAATGCCGAGCTTGAAGCGCAAGCAAAAGAGCTTGAAGAAAAAGCCAAACTTCTTGAGGTTAAAAATCAAGAGGTCGAATTGGCCAGCCGTTCTTTGGAAGAAAAAGCGGAACAATTGTCGCTTATCTCCAAGTATAAATCGGAATTCTTGGCGAATATGTCGCATGAATTGCGCACGCCTCTTAATAGCTTGTTAATTCTTTCCAAAACACTTGCGGAAAACCGCGATAAAAACCTCAGTAACGAGCAGGTGAAGTTCGCGAGTACTGTGCATTCGGCAGGACAAGATTTGTTGGCCTTGATCAACGAGATCCTGGATCTTTCGAAAGTCGAAGCAGGCAAAATGCCGGTCACACCGAAGGCGGTCTCTACGAACGAGGTTAAAGAATACATTGAACAGACATTCCGTCCTGTTGCTGAACACAAGGGGCTGGAGTTTGTTATAGAGACAAGCACAGATTTACCGCCGGCGATTTTTACCGATGAAAACCGCTTGCATCAAATCCTTAAAAACCTTCTTTCTAACGCCTTTAAGTTCACTGAAAAAGGCCATGTGAAACTGGAAATGCTTTTGGATGATCGTGTGAAAGAGGGCATTGTTGATAAAGAAAAGATGGATGTCATCTTCCGAGTCAGCGATACAGGGATCGGTATTCCTCTCGAAAAACAAAAACTGATCTTCGAAGCCTTCCAACAAGCTGACGGCACGACCAGCAGAAAATATGGCGGTACTGGTTTGGGTCTTACGATCAGCCGCGAGATCGCACGTCTCTTGGGTGGCGTGATCGAAGTGCAAAGTCAGCCGGGTGTCGGCAGCAGTTTCACTCTTTACTTGCCGCAAAAATACACGGGCCCTGATGCCTCAACGATCGGTCCGCAAGTGGAAGAAACGCCAGAAGCGGCACCTCTTCCGCTTGACGCCGATTTTACCGGCAGAAAAATTTTGATCGTTGATGATGATGTCAGAAACGTATTTGCACTCTCGAGCGTGTTAAAAATGCGCGGCATGAATGTGATTTATGCAGAGAATGGCAAACAAGGCATTCGTGTGCTTCAGGAAAATCCGGATACAGATCTGGTGTTAATGGATACGATGATGCCGGAAATGGATGGTATTGAAGCTACACGGGAAATTCGCAAACTTCCTGAGTTCCAGCATCTGCCTATTATTTCATTAACGGCAAAGGCGATGAAAGGAGACCGAGAAAAGTGTCTTGAAGCGGGAGCATCTGATTACGTCACCAAACCTGTCGACGAAACGTATTTGCTGGCAGTGATGTATTCGTGGCTTCCTAAAAAGAATGGCCCTTCTCAAACCGAGTAATCCATGCCAAACAAGCAGAATCCCGTAGACATACTGATTGTTGATGACAGGATTGACGGCCTCATTGCTCTTGAGGCCGTTCTGGATATGCCTGACATCAATCTCGTTAAAGCCCAATCAGGACGCGAAGCCTTGGAGCTTTTAAGTCACTATGATTTTGGCGTGATTCTGCTCGATGTGCAAATGCCCGAAATGGATGGTTTTGAAACGGCCATTCGTATTCGTCAAAATGAAAAGTACCGACTGACACCGATTATTTTTGTTACGGCGATCAATAAAGATGACCGTTATATCTACCGCGGATACGAGGCGGGCGCTGTCGATTATATTTTCAAACCTTTTGAGCCACAGATTTTGCGCGCCAAAGTCAGTGTCTTTATGGAGCTATTCCGAAAGTCACGGCAGCTTGAAGATCAAGCCGAGAAAATCCGCGAAAGTGAACGAAGAGAGCGGTACTTACGCCTGACGGAACTGGAAAACGAAAGTCTTAAAAGATATCGAGCTCTGGCTGATGCGATTCCGCACATGGTATGGCGGGCACGTAATGATGGCATGCTCGATTATGTGAATAAGGGATGGATTGATTATACTGGTCTTTCTTTAGAGCAGAGTTCCGGTAACGGATGGCATTCAGCGATAGATTCGGAAGACCTTAAAAGTTTTTTGAAATGCTGGATGGATTCGATGACCGACGGCCGTGCTTTTGAGGCGGAACTTAAAGTTCGCAATGCCAAAGGAGAATACCACTGGTTTTGGGTCAAGACCGTTGCAGAAATAAATCAGATGGGACAGGTTGCAAGCTGGCTGGGAACCTGCACTGACATTAATGATCGCAAAATCACCGAAATGAAGCTTATCAAGGCGGAGAAGGAAGCCAAAGCCGCGAGTGTTTCAAAAACAAGTTTCCTTGCGAATATGAGCCATGAGATTCGTACTCCGATGAATGCGATTTTAGGATTCACGGAGTTGATGCTGGATCCTTACCAAACGGCGGAAGAAAGAATCGAGTGCATTCATACAGTGCAAAGAAACGCGAGTCAGCTGCTTAAGATCATTGACGAGATCTTGGATATCTCCAAGGTGGAGTCGGGCCACATGCAAATTGAAAAAGTTGAAGTGAATGTCCCGACACTTCTTGATGATTTAAAAAACTTGCTGCAACTGCAAGCCGCAGACAAGGGATTAGAGTTGCGTTTCGGTCTTGATACGGAGATCCCGCGTACGATCATTTCCGATCCGACGCGCCTACGGCAAATTCTTCTAAACCTCATAGGCAATGCCATAAAATTCACGCAAAAGGGCTCCGTCGTGATCAACGTCGCATGGCACGCTAAGGAAAGCGCGGAGGCACGGGATAAAATGGAGTTTCGAATCATCGACACCGGTGTCGGTGTATCTGCGGAGCACGCGCATCGCCTGTTTCAACCGTTCATGCAAGAAGACAGCTCAACGACAAGAAAATTTGGCGGAACCGGATTGGGCTTGGCGTTGTCGCGCCAGCTCGCGCGAGCCATGGGGGGCGACATCTCCTTACTGCGAAGCGAACAAGGCAAAGGCAGTGAGTTTTTGATTCAGGTGGATGCTCCGGCTCTTTCAGATACGTCCTTTGTCGATAATCTTTCTGTGGCCGTGAAACGCAAGACCAAGAATTTTCCGAAAAGAGGAGATGAGCGTCTTAAAGGCATGCGCATTCTTCTTGTGGAAGACGTCGTCGACAATCAGGCGCTGATGGTGCACTTCCTGAATTTAGCGGGGGCGACGGTGGAAGTCGCCAATGACGGCTACGAAGGTGTTGCGAAAGCACTTGCGGGAAAATTTGATGCTGTTCTTATGGATATTCAAATGCCGAAATTGGACGGTTACGAAGCGACCAAACGTTTACGTCAGCAAGGATATAAAACACCGATCATCGCCTTGACGGCGCACGCGCTGAACGAAGAGCGCGATAAAAGCATTGAGGCAGGATGTGACGATCATCTTTCAAAGCCCGTCGAATTTAATAGCTTGATTGAGCACTTGGTTAAATTCAGTCCGAAGAAACCTAAGGAGGGAGAGCGCAGTGCTGAATGAAATCCCTTTTGAGGTGCGGGAATTTATTAAAAAATATATTTCTTCTGTCTCTCTGCTAGAACTTCTTCTTTTGATGAAACGTAATCCGCAACGTTCTTGGACTGCAGAAGAGCTGAGCGGAGAAATGCGCACAAACAATTCTTACGCTTCTCTTCAACTGGGAGAGCTTGTCGATTCGAAACTTGTTATACCCGGCGATCGCCAGGGAAGTTTTCGCCTCACGGAAAATCCTGAAGACAACAAAATGCTCTCGGAGCTTGAGTTTCTTTACAATAATCGCCGCTCGAGTCTCATTAATAGTATTTACGCTCAACCCATGGATAGCATTCGCGATTTTGCGAACGCGTTTAAAATTAAGAAGGATTAGCAGAATGGTTTATTTTGTCTATATGCTTTGTTCGCTGATGAGTCTTGGGGTCGCCATCGTTCTGTTGCGCGCCTATAGATCGAATCGAACCCGACTTCTTCTGTGGAGCAGTCTGTGCTTCGTCGGCATCGCCGTAAACAATATTCTTCTGTCCATCGATTTCAGCCTGGGACCTAACTATGACCTGACGACCGTGCGGGCGTTCTCGTCTTTGATTGCTATGTTTGTTCTTCTTTACGGTTTGATTTGGGATACGGTGTAATATGGATAAAGTCGATCTAAACAATTTCGTTTACGGTGCGGTGATGATGGCTTCGGTGATCGCCGGTCTGTTCTTTTTGAAGTTCTGGCGAAAAACCCGAGATCGTTTTTTTGCGATTTTCGCAGCAGCTTTCTTTTTACTCGCGATTGAAAGATGGTTCTTTTTATTTATTCAAATTCAAAACGAAGTGCACACGTATATTTTCGTGATTCGTTTGTTTGCCTTCTTATTGATCTTGGGAGCCGTCGTCGATAAAAACCGGGCGTAGATTTAAACGCCCAGATAGGATTTGCGAACTTCGTCGTTATTCAAAAGATTCTGGGCCGAATCTTGCATCACGATACGGCCGGTTTCTAAAACGTAGGCTCGGTGTGAAATCTTCAGCGCCATTCGGGCATTTTGCTCCACCAAAAGAATAGTCATACCCTCTTGATTCAGTTTTTTTACAATTTCAAAAATCTGCGCGACGATCAACGGAGCCAGGCCTAACGAAGGCTCGTCTAACAAAAGCATTTTCGGATGACACATCAAAGCGCGACAGATCGCGAGCATTTGCTGTTCTCCGCCTGAAAGAGTTCCCGCCATTTGCGAAACACGTTCTTTCATGCGCGGAAACAATGTGAAGCACATTTCCAGATCCGCCTTAATGCCCGCTTTATCCTTGCGCGAATAGGCACCTAATTCCAAATTTTCTAAAACGCTCATCTGAGGAAAAACGCCGCGACCTTCCGGGGACTGCGCCAGTCCCAGTCCAACACGTTTATGCACAGGGACCGTTAGCAGATTGTGCTCGCCAAAAGAGATTTGTCCCGAGGCACACGGAACAAGGCCCGATATCGCGCGCAGAGTGGTTGTTTTTCCCGCACCGTTAGCGCCGATCAAAGAAACGATTTCGCCCTGATGTACGTTAAAGCTGATGCCTTTCAAAGCTTGAATGGAACCGTAGCGAACTTCCAGATTTTCAACGGTTAAAAGAGGAGAACTCATTCTGCTTCCTCCACGCCAAGATAAGCTTCGATAACTTTCTGTGAGCTTTGGACTTTTGCCGGCGCGCCTTCTTCGATCTTTACGCCGTGATCAAGCACGATGATGTTTTCACAGATACCCATGACCAGTTTCATATCGTGTTCGATTAACAAGACCGTGAGGTTGAACTGCTGACGGATTTTCGCGATGGTTTCCATCAAATGATGGGTCTCCGAATGGTTCATTCCGGCAGCGGGTTCATCAAGCAGGATAATCTTAGGGTCTGTTGCGAGGGCGCGAATAATTTCAAGTTTGCGTTGTTCACCATAGGGTAAGGCGCCTGCGGGTTTGTGTGCTTTCTCGTCCAAGTGGAAAATCTTAAGCAAGGACATTGCTTTATCCTGCAACTCGATTTCGGTTTTTTTGAAGCGGGAGTTTTGCAAAAGCGTATCGAACAATCCGTAACGAACGTGCTGGTGGCTGCCGACAAGAACGTTGTCTAAAACGGTGAGACCCTTAAAAAGACGAATGTTTTGAAATGTGCGAGTCACACCACGGTGAGAAATCTCGTAAGGTTTTAAACCTTTCAAAGACTTTCCTTCCAACAGCACTTCGCCTGAAGTGGGTTGATAGACGCCCGTGAGCATATTAAAAACCGTGGTCTTGCCGGCACCATTCGGTCCGATCAAACCGGCAAGCTGACCTTTTTTGATCTGGAATTGCAAAGAATCGACGGCTTTAAGGCCGCCGAACTGCATGGTGATCTTGTGTGCCTCAAGCAGAACGTCGGACATATTTTCTCCAAACATCAGTGAGTTCAAGATCTCCGAAAAGGCCTTTAGGACGCAAGATCATCACAAGAATCAAAGCCAATGAATAAATCACCATGCGCAAGTCGACGCCTGTCAAATCCTGCAGGGGGCGTAAAACTTCCGGCAACGCAGTAATCAGAAATGCGGCGACGATAGAGCCCGTCATAGAACCCATGCCGCCTAAGACCACCATGATGACGGCATTCACACTTTGCAAGAACGTGAAAGAAGACGGATTGATGAAGTTCGTGAAGTGTGCGAACAAAGCGCCAGCAACGCCTGCAAAGAAACTGGAAAGAACAAAGGCGCGTACTTTCATTTTTGTTGTGTTAATACCCATGGCCTCTGCAGCGATTTCATCTTCACGCACCGACAAAAAGCCGCGACCGTATGTCGAGTGCATCACGCGCCAGATCGTGAAGAAGCAGATCACGCCCCACAAAGAAGCGAAGATGAACGAGAATAGGAAGGAACCAAATCCTGGAATACCAGAGTAGCCGCGCGGTCCACCAAGGAAATCCATGTTCAAAAGGGCAACACGAATAATTTCACCAAAACCCAACGTCACAATCGCAAGATAGTCACCCTTTAAACGAAGGGAAGGCAGACCGACAAGGAATCCTGCTGCTGCGGCAGTAAGACCGGCTCCCGCTGCCCAAACGAAAAATTCAATGTATTGCAAAGACGGCGGAAGAATATCCCAATGGGTGTTGGCGTAAGCGGAGAAGTAAGCTCCAATAGCCATGAAGCCCGCGTGGCCCAAGGAAAACTGCCCCGTGTAGCCATTGACCAAATTTAAGCTCATCGACATCAGGCAGTTCACCAGAACGAAGAGCAAAGTCAGTTGAATATAAGCGTTAAAGCCGAAATCAAAGATAAGACCTAAAACGGAAAGACCTGCTAATGCAAGAAGAGGCATTTTGAGAAACTTCATCACACCTTCTCCACTGTGTATTTGCCCAAGAGGCCTGCGGGTTTAAAAATCAAAATAACAATAAGAATACCGAATGCCAAAGCGTCGCGGTACGTACTTGAAATATACGCGACGACCATCTCTTCAGAAAGGCCCATGATAAGAGCGCCAAGAACAGCGCCGCCGACGTTGCCGATACCACCAAGCACCGCCGCAACGAAAGCTTTAAGGCCAATCATCATTCCCATCAAAGGATCGATTTTTGGATACTTCATTCCGACAAGCACGCTGCCGACACCTGCGAGCGCAGAGCCAACGATAAACGTAAAAGCAATAATGCGATCGGGATTCATTCCAAGAAGACTTGCTACAGAAGCATTGCTGCTTACGGCGCGCATGGCTTTGCCGATTTTGGTTTTGTGAATAAGAAACTGCAAGCCCAGCATCGCGATCAAGCTGACCACCAAAACAGTGACGTCAAAAGATTTCAGTTCGACAGAGCCGATGTTGAAAAGAACAAAGTCCTTCATCACCTCAGGGAATACCTTCGGGTCGGCGCCGAATACCACTTGGCCACCGTACTCGAGGAAAAGACTGACACCGATCGCCGTAATAAGAATATTGAGTTTAGGAGAAGAACGCAGAGGACGATACGCCAAACGCTCGATCGCAAGTCCCAAAAGACTGCAGACCACCATGGAAGCGACAAGAAGAGTGATCAGAGTCGGAAGGCCGGGGTTGGCTTCGATGCCAAAGAAGCGGGCGACATAGTAGGCGGCAAAAGCGCCCACCATATAAACATCAGAGTGGGCGAAGTTGATCATTTTCAGGATTCCATACACCATCGTGTAACCAAGGGCGATCAGTGCGTAGATAGAGCCAAGACTGATGCCGTTGATTATATGCTGAATGAAATCCTGCATGCACGTCCTTAAGGGTTCACCGTTGTGACAAATTTACGGTTGTTTTTATCCACTTGAATGATCACGGCGCTTTTCACAGCATCGCGATTTTCATTCAAAGAAATTTTGCCAGTC
The DNA here is from genome assembly GCF_030169785.1 of Bdellovibrio sp. 22V. NCBI lineage: Bacteria > Pseudomonadati > Bdellovibrionota > Bdellovibrionia > Bdellovibrionales > Pseudobdellovibrionaceae > Bdellovibrio > Bdellovibrio bacteriopascens. The sequence goes on along the minus strand of NZ_CP125854.1, from coordinate 128,651 downwards.
ACTCCGGCAAAATCTTTCGTCTTAGCTAGTTCATCACGAATTGCTTTGCCTGACAAGTCAGGAGCGCGCTCAATCGCTGCCACCAAGATTTTCGCGGCATCGTAACCTAAAGCCGCCAAGGCATCCGGAGTTTCATTGTATTTCGCTTTGAATTTTTTGATGAACTCAGTCACGACAGGATCTGTGGACTCCGTGGTGTAATGATTCGAATAATAGTTGCCGTTGATAGCGTCTTTGCCGATTTCGTAAAGCTTGTCACTATCCCAGCCGTCGCCGCCCATCATTGGAACTTTAAGACCCAATTGGCGCGCCTGTTGGGCAATCAGACCGACTTCGGTGTAATAACCAGGCACGTAAATACCGTCTGGATTTTTAGAGCGGATTTGCGTCAATTGCGCTTTGAAATCAATATCGCCCGCTTGATAGCTCAGATCCGCAACGATTTCACCGCCGCGCTTTTTAAATTCTTCATTGAAAACGTCTGCCAAGCCCACGCTGTAATCATTTTTTACGTCACGAAGAATAGCGACTTTTTTAAGTTTCAAATTCTCTGAAGCGAATTTCGCCATCACCAAACCTTGGAATGGATCGATGAAGCACACGCGGAAAACGTAATCTCCGATTTTGGTGACATCAGGGTTTGTCGATGCCGGAGAAACAAAAGGAACTTTGTGAGATTGAGCGATAGGAGCTGCCGCTTTGGAGCGACCGCTGGCAACACCACCCAAAATCGCTACGACATTATTCTGTGTGATCAAACGAGTCGTCGCGGAAGCCGCTTCCTCATTTTTTCCTTGGTCATCCAAAGTGATGACTGTGATCTTCTTGCCTTTGACTCCGCCTGCCGCATTGATCTCATCTATGGCCAAGCGAACGCCTTTGTTTGTACTCAAACCAAAAGTAGCATCGCTGCCTGTCAGTGAATCGTATTCACCAATAACGATTTCATTTTCTTTTTTTGTACAGCTTGTAAGTAGGGGTAAAACTAAAACAAGAGCTAAGAGCAAGCGTTTCATCGGGACCTCGTTTCTAAATACATGAATGGGAATACATCTAGAATTCAAGTATCTAAATCCGAGGTCAAGACAAAACGCACCTTCTACATCGCTAAAATATTCGCGAGAGAGATCAAATCGAGTTGAGATTTTTTTTCATGCTTCGTCACGAGATCTAGAGGCACTTGCACGAGGCGCTCTCCTTCGGTGCCGATCATGACATCACAATAGCCTTTGAGCAGAGAATCCACCGCAGCAGCTCCCATACGGCTGGCAAGAATGCGATCCGCCGCCGTCGGTGCGCCACCACGCTGAGTGTGCCCAAGAATACAAACCTTTGCATCCAATCCTGATTTTTTGCGAATAGCATCGGCAAGATCGTAAGCGCGTCCGGGCTTTTGCCCCTCTGCTGTAATCAAAATACTCGATGTTTTTCCGCGAGCCTTGGCATCTTTGATTCGATCCAGCGCTTTTTCAACAGTCGTGTTGCCTTCAGGAGTAAAGATTTCTTCCGCGCCACCAGCAAGGCCTACGTGTGAAGCGATGAATCCGGAATTTCTGCCCATGACTTCAACGATAAAAAGACGATCATGCGAAGCCGCCGTATCACGAATACGGTCGATCGCTTCGAGAGCCGTATTCACTGCCGTATCGAAGCCGATGGTTTTATCACTTCCATAAATGTCGTTATCAATCGTGCCGGGAACGCCGACGATAGGAATCTGGTGTTCTTCCCAAAGAGCATGAGCGCCGCGGAAAGAGCCGTCTCCGCCAACGCAGACAAGAGCATCCAAACCCGCCGCTTGCAAATTCTGCGCGGCTTTTGCGCGACCTTCGGGTTTCATAAACTCAGTGGAGCGTCCTGTTTTTAGAACAGTTCCGCCTCTTTGAATGATGTTGGCCATATCCCGAAGTTGCAGAGGAAAAATTTTATTCTCCATCATGCCGACGTATCCATTGTGAATACCGTAAACTTCAAGATTTTGCGCAATACCGACACGAACCACGGCGCGAATCGCCGCGTTCATTCCAGGCGCATCGCCCCCACTTGTATAGACACCGATTTTCTGAATTTTCTTTGTAAACTGAGCCATAAGAAGAGGCTACTACCGTCAAATTAAAAAAGGAAGGTTATTCGCGTTGTTGGCGTTATTGCCGTTATTGCCGTTATTGCCATTGTTTGCGTTGTTCGCATTGTTCGCATTGTTTGCGTTATTTGCGTTGTTACCGTTGTTACCGTTATTGCCGTTATTGCCGTTATTGCCGACGATACCTGCAACGCCTACAATAGAACTATTTCCGTTGTTGCCATTGTTGCCATTGTTGCCATTGTTGCCGTTGTTAGCGTTATTGGCATTGTTCGCGTTATTAGCGTTATTGCCGTTGTTACCGTTGTTACCGTTATTTCCATTGTTACCAACGATACCCGCAACACCTACAATGGAGCTGTTTCCGTTATTTCCATTATTTCCATTGTTGCCATTATTGCCGTTGTTTCCGTTATTGCCGTTGTTGCCGACGATACCTGCTACACCAACAATAGAGCTATTTCCGTTATTGCCGTTATTGGCATTGTTAGCGTTATTGCCATTGTTCCCATTATTGCCGTTATTCCCGTTATTTCCTACGATACCGGCTATACCAACGATGGAGCTATTGCCATTATTTCCATTGTTAGCATTGTTGGCGTTGTTTCCGTTATTACCATTGTTACCGTTGTTACCAACGATACCGGCTATACCAACAATACTGCTGTTTCCATTATTTCCATTATTTCCGTTATTGCCGTTATTGCCGTTGTTGCCGTTGTTGCCGTTGTTGCCGTTGTTACCAACGATACCCGCAACACCGACGATACTGCTATTGCCATTGTTCCCATTGTTACCATTATTGGCGTTATTACCATTATTACCAATGATGCCAGCGACGCCTACGATACTGCTATTTCCGTTGTTACCGTTGTTGCCGTTATTCCCGACAATCCCGGCGACACCAATACTCCCCGCATTGCCCGGACTTTGCACTTCGATGCCGGGGCCTCTATAATTAATAAAGCCACCCTTTCCACCGATGTAAGCCGTCTCAGAAGGACGCTGATTCATTTGTTCATTCTTCGTGGCATTATTATTCCCCGGATTATTCGCGAAAGCGAAATTCACAGCGAGAGTAAATCCTGCCAAAAGGAATGTGCTCTTAGACTTCATAGTCATACATTCTCCTTTTGTTGTTTTTTACGGTTGCTAAAAAATTGAAAAGAACTTTTGTACGACTGGATTTTTTTAGCACGATAAAATTTTGTTACTTGCGTTGATTTAATAGCACTAAACAAACGCGGCTCTACTTAAAAACGAAACATATCCTTTTTGTTTAGTTTTCATATCTTTTCTGTTTAGTAGTGTTGCGCTGGCGATTTTTCTCCGCGCGAAAACTTCATCAATGTTTCAAATCAATAACCAGACTTTGTCGAAACAGACGTGATAGATGTTTGCGAAACTATTTTTTGTTTTCTCAAAGTTTATCATAAGGACGGGTATGAAAAACATGTTGATAAAAAGAATGAAACCATTCAAAGAGGCGATGCTAAAGATTGTGATCTTTCTTTTCTTTAGCGCGAACGTCGGAATTATGGTCGCCGATGGACTTCCGGATCGCAGTGCACTCGGCACCAAATATATAAAATTGATAGCGCGTTACCAGGCTTTTGGAATGCTCTACCAACCTTGGAGTATGTTTGCTCCAAATCCGATGAACACGAACGCACACATTGAAGCCGTGATCTACTTTGACGACGGCTCTCACGATATATGGAAGATGCCGCGGCAAAGAAACACAGAGGGTTTACGCAAGCTTCTTGTGGCCGACCGCTATCGTTTAATGGGACAGGAAACACTTCTGCCGAATCAAAACGAACTCGTATGGTTCGATCTTTCGAAATACATTCTCAAACAAACAGCTTTGAAGGAAGCAAAAGAGAAAAAGCGCGTCGTTAAGAATATCGTCTTCAATCGCTTCCACAGCCAAATTGCTCCGCCGACGGATTCAAATTTTATTCCGCACGGCCGACTCAGCTCTTCTTATAAAGCAGAGCCGGTATTTTTCTTTACTCCAACAGCACAACAGGTGAGACATGAAGCTAACAACCGCTATTAAAAATATTCACGATTTTATTTTCAAACCTCAACCCGTGCATAGCGTGGCAGCTCTTAGGATCGGGATCGGTCTGCTTATGCTCTTAAATTGGTTTATGATCTATAGCGATCTGGATGTTCTATATGGGCCGGAGGGAATGGTGTCCCTGCAAACCGCGCAACAATACGGAAACCAGCTGCGTTTTTCTCTTTTTGATTACATTCCGCTCACCGATAAGACGACCGTGACACTGGCTTTCGTAAACCTGATTGCCGTACTGGGGATTATCACCGGAACCTTCACGCGAATGGCGATAGGGATTACCTTCATCACCTTGGTGTCTTTCCATCATCGCAACGGATTTATTCTGAACAGCGCCGATTCTGTTCTCCGTATATTCTTGTTCTTCCTTTTCTTTACTCCCAGCGGAGATCTTTGGTCCGTCGACCGCTGGCGCAAGCTCAAACAAGGCCGGGCTCCGCTCGTGCCTCTGGAAAGAAGCCCATGGGCCCTACGCCTGATTCAGCTGCAATTTTGCACGATCTATGTCGCAACAGTTCTCTTCAAAATTAAAGGAGAGCCGTGGGTCGATGGAACGGCTGTTTATATCGCCACAAGGCTTGACGAGTTTTACCGTTTTCCATTTCCACTTCTGAATAGCATGCTCTTTATCAAATTTCTCACATGGTCGACTCTCATTGTGGAGTTCGCGATGGGCACATTGGTGTGGTTCAAAGAACTGCGCTACTGGGTTCTGCTAGCCGGCGTCGGCCTGCATCTGGGAATCGAATACACTATGAGTATTCCGATGTTCGAATGGGCCATGATCGTGATGATGATTGCGATGATTGACTCGCGGGATCTGGCAAATCTCTGCGAAAAGATAAAATCAGGCGAACTCACGCTACGCAAACCCTTAAAGAGTAAGGAAGCATAATTATGGGACTCGTCTGGAAAACAATCATTTCCATTTTCATCGCCGTCCATCTGTCTATGGTTATTATTGCCGGTCTTCCCGATCGCAGTTTGTTTGGACAGAGGATTCTAAAAAAGTTGGAACTCTATCAGGTCTTTTTAGGACTGGACCAACCTTGGAGTATGTTTGCTCCGAATCCTTCGCCGACAAACTCTTATATCGATGCAGAAATCACATTTAACGACAGTTCCACTGAGAAATGGACGTTCCCAAGGTCCTCCCGTCTGGATTCTTGGGAACGTTTCACCTCAGGGGAACGTGTCAGAAAATTCTCGCAAGAAAATCTGATTCCGATGCAAAGACCGGAGCTTTGGTTGGATCTCTCACGCTTTCTGGAACGCGAGATTAATAAAATTGAGGCGCACGGTCGCGGTCGTACTGTCGCATCGGTGCAATTCTATCGGCACGTAAACACCGTCAAACCTCCGACGGAGCAGTTTATTGAGCATGGCAAACTTAGTACCGTGTTCAATAAAGAATCCGTCTATCAATACAAACCTACTCAGGAGTTAAGACATGAAGCTAAAAACGATCACTAATTCCCTTCATGATTTCTTTTTTAAACCGGCGCCGGTTCATACCGTGGCTCTTCTGCGCGTGGCTTTAGGGATTATTTTACTTTTTAACTGGATTTCGATCTGGGACAATCTGGAATTTTTCTGGGGCGTCGACGGAGTCATGTCACTTAAGACCGCTATTAAGTACGGACATTCTTATCGTTTTAATCTGTTCGAGCTTCTTCCCAATAAAGAAAGCGTTCCGGTTTTCCTCGCGCTTCTGAATCTTGTCGGCGTTGTCGGAATGCTCTTTGGCTTCTTCACCAGAACGTCGATTGCCATCACGCTCTTTACTTTGCTCTCGTTCCATAACAGAAATATTTTTGTTCTTAATAGCTCTGACGTGGTTATCAGAAATTTTCTTTTCTTGCTGCTTCTTTCCCGCTCGGGAGATTGGCTGTCGCTGGACCGCTGGCTTCTTCGTCTGCGCGGCCTGGCTCCGGAAATTCCTGAAGATAAAGCGCCGTGGGCTCTGCGCCTTATGCAGCTCCAAATCTGTGTTATTTATATTGCGACCGTGATGTTTAAACTTAAAGGAGCTGCGTGGGTGGACGGCACAGCTGTTTACATCGCCACCCGTCTGGATGAGTTCGTTCGCGTTCCGCTCGGTTTATTGAATCACCTGGCCGTGATCAAATTTTTGACGTGGTCGACCTTAGCGGTGGAGCTGTCTTTAGGAACATTGATCTGGGTTCGCGAGCTTCGTTACTGGGTATTGCTCGCCGGTGTCGGTCTGCATCTTGGAATCGAAATCACTATGAACATTCCCCTGTTCGAGTGGGTGATGATTGCTACGATGATTTCAATGGTACCTGCTGAGGACGTTAAAAAAGTCGTGGAGGGTTTCCGCTGGCGTCTTCCGCTGCGACTAAGCCGACGCAAAGCTTTGAGCGTTTAGCTAAGTCTTGAATCTAAGTAGGCTCTTGCTGATTGCGCATGTGATCAGCAAGCCTCAACAACGAATGCAAAAGCTCAGAACGCAGAGGTTCTTGAACTTGCAGATCGTCGAAAGCGTGAACCATACACAACATCCATTGATCTCTTTCCGACTTTCCGATCTCAAAAGGCATATGGCGCGCACGTAAACGCGGATGGCCGTATTTCTCTTGAAACAAACTCGGACCGCCTAACCATCCTGATAAAAACATAAAAAGCTTTTCTTCCGAGCCCTGCAAGTTACCTGGATGCATATCACGCAGCGGTTTCACTTCAGGCAAAGTGTCCATCACTTCATAAAAACGTTGGGTGAGTTTTCTTAAAACGGCTTCTCCACCAAGAAGTTCATAAGGAGTCTTTTCCTGATCCATGATTTACTTCTTCGGAATAAATTTGCTGCCGGCTTTGCCCGAAGGTTTCACCGCTTTCTTTTTGTATTTTTTAGGACGAAGATCATCATAGCCATCGTCATTTACTGCGAACACAGTGTCTCTTTTATTAAAAGGCTCTGCCGCTTTATCCATAGATTTTTCTTCGGCGTCTTTTTTGACCTTAAGGGGTCTTTCTGACTTGGGTTTCGCTTTTTCGAATTTTTCGATGTCTTCGAAACGAAGCAAAGAAACTTTGTTAACAGCAAAAACTTTAAGGCCTTCAGCAGCGACCGTTTTGATAAAACCCGTGAACCCCAAATGGCCCAATGTCTTCCCGGAGATTTTGTACTTCACTTGTTCTGTGTTTTTATCTTTAAGAAGTTTATTGAGCTCATCAACATTCGTTGTTTTATAGTCCTGCGCTAGAACTTTGGTGATATCGGCTTGTTTCATGGAAGGTCCTTTAATGATTCGTCCTATTATAAATAAAAATGGCCCTTCTTACTATGAATATTGCAATTTAAATAGCCAAAAAGGCTCGGATATGGTTCAACTACAACATGAGTAACGAATCTAAATGCCCTCAATGCAGTTCTGAAAATATTTACCAAGACGGCAACCTTTGGGTCTGCCCTGAATGCGGTCACGAGTGGAGCGCTCATGCTTCAGCGAATTCCGAAGAAACTTCTGAGCCTGCAGAGCACGTTATTAAAGATGCCAATGGCAATATTCTGCAAGACGGCGACACTGTCGTCGTGATCAAGGATCTAAAGGTTAAAGGTTCCTCGTCCGTCGTAAAAGTCGGAACAAAGGTTAAAAACATTCGCCTGGCAGATGCAGGCGATGGGCATGACATTTCCTGTAAGATCGATGGCTTTGGAGCCATGAATCTCAAGTCTGAATTCGTCAAGAAGGCTTAGGCCTAACGGGACGGACAAGTCAGCTGCAACGAGCGTTTTGTCGTGCGAAGATTTGCCGTCACACCCTCTTGTCCTTCGGCGAAAGTTTTAACTCCGTTGAACTTAATAGAGGCAAAATAATTTCCGTCCACTTCCATAATATAAACTTCAAAACCTTCGATCTTGCCTTCGTACACATAAGAAGCAAGATCCAATCCTGGTTTTACTCGCACCTCTAATTCAACCGTGTGAGTTACACGGCCTTTTGCAGAAACAGAAACTTCCACCTGGCACTGACGGCCTGAAGCGGACGCCGTTGAGTAAACAAACGCACTTGCCATCACCAAAAAAAGACCGACATAAGATTTCATAAAATCTCCATAAATGTTGTTATTGACACGACCTATATAAAATCATTGCGGCTATTATGAAAATGGATTATTTGTATTTTAATTATAACTAAAAATTATATCCCTCGAGGGTCCATGCTCGAACCCAATATTTACCACCTCAAATACTTTAAAACCGCAGCAGAGCTCCAGAGTATCGCCGCAGCGGCGAAAAAACTGGGGATCAGCCAGCCCGCGATCAGTCAGGCCATTCGGAAACTCGAAGAAGCTTTGGATTGTGACCTTCTTATTCACACGCGGAACCGTTTCAAATTGACGGAAGAAGGGAAAATTTTACTCGAAAAATCCACCACCCTGCTCGAACAGGTCGATAACTTGCGCGCGGATCTTCGCGGAAAAAAGTCCGAAGTCTCGGGTCCCTTGCGTATTGCCACTTCTCCCGAAGTAGCTCATTACCTTTTTCCGTCGGCTTTAAAAGAACTGCAAAAAGAACTTCCCAAAGTGCGTCCCTCATTTGAGTTTGGCTCAACTCAAGAAATCTTAAACCTCGTTAAGTCTGGAGAAGCCGAATTCGGCCTTGTGATAGATGATGGCCGCATGACGGGACTGGAAAAGAAACTTCTTCGCAAAGGACACTTTCATTGTATTCGGAGTTCCCGTGAGACCGCGACAGACGCTACTCGCTTTCTCGTAACCCGCGAAAGCCCGGGTCTCTTTGAGTTGGAAAAGATTTTTAAAGAACAATATAAAAAGAACGTTGAGATCGCTGTTGAAGTTGAAAGCTGGGAAGTTATTGCTCATTACGCTAGCCTGGGACTGGGAACAGGTCTTGTTCCCGATTTCGTAGCTGAAAATCATCTCGGTGTAAAAGTCAGTAAAACTCTGTGGGCTTCGAAAATAGAATATCGAATCTATCTCGTTCACAAAGGCATGCATCAGTTGTCAAAGGCGGCACAAAACTTTATCAGAATTCTCCAGCAAAACTTTTAGAGCCCAGCGAAGTCAGTTCATACGATTGCTAAGGCGTTATTTTACGACGATCTGAATCGAACCCGCTCCCGACACGGCCGTTCCTTTGGTCGAAGGGCTTAGCTCTCCAGTCAAGTTTCTTGCGAAAGAAATAATTTTATCTTCTGCTGAATCGAGTACATAAGCGAAACTTCCCGTTGTATTGACGGCGACAGACTCAGGCTGTATGCCGGCACTCACGGTCGGTTGCAGCAAAGCTTGCAACGTGCCATCCGCTTGAATGCCATACATTGAAACGGTCGCGTCCCCCACGTTCGTTACATACATATTAGAACCCGAGATCGCAAAGCCCGATGGCATCACTCCCGTTTTAATCGTTTGTTGTGAAGACAACGTCCCATCGTCCGCGATCGCGAACACTTCGACTTCATCCGTTATGCAGCTAAGAACATAAACATGCTCGCTTCCATTTTGAGATGTCGCTGAAGCAATCGGTCCCGAAGGACATCCCGAAGATGCCACTGTCGCGGGATTTAACGCCGTCAATGAACCGTCACTGTCGACGGCATACTGGGAAATTTCATCGATGGCATCGTTCACAACATAAGCGAAGCCGCCCGAAGGCGAAAACGCCATCGCGACAGGTCCGTCTGCATGAGGAATTGTCGCCTTTAAAGTCAAAGCGCCGTCGGTGGCCACCGTGTATTGCGAAATCGTATTATCCGAAGCATTTAATGAATAGACGTACCGGCTGCCCGGTCCGATCACAAGTCCTTCGGGAATCGCGCCGACACTCACGGAAGGCGCAAGGGGTTTTAAACTTCCATTTGCAGAGATGGTGAACTGTGAGATCGAACTGCTTCCCAGATTTGCGGTGTAAACCGTGTTATGAACTTTATCCATCACCATGATACGCGGATAATCTTCTGTCGCCACGGCAGGCGCGATCGCTGCAAGCTCCCCGCTGGCTTTGACTTTGAATTGACTGATCGAATTTTCCGCCGAATTTAAGACATATACGAATTGCGCTGGGTTTGGTTGCGGATTTAATCCGCCCGATCCATTCGAACAACCTGCAAGCAAAAGTGTCAGTGACAATAATAATTTGTGGTTCATAACATCCTCGAAAAAAAACTAGCACCCGAGGGTGCTAGTAAGAACAAGTCTTAGAATGGCTGGATTGTTACCGGGAAGGATTTCCAAATCATCGGAAAGAATCGTATAACCTGCCGCCATCACTTCGCGACGGATTTCATCTGCGGGGCAGATTCTTTTTTGGGCCGTCCAATATTTGCCGTTCATTTCAACGACTCCAGGGACGTCACACTCGGGAGTTTCTCTCCATAAGACGTGATTTTCATCCAGGCGCACGGATTCAAAACCCTCCTCGGGAGTGTACTGAGTGCTTTGAACCTGCACAGTCATGACGAATTTCCCGTGCTCAGCCAAAGAATTTTTGACACCTTCAAGATAGCGAGCGCGATCTTCTGGCTTCACAAGATTCGTCAATCCTTCGCAGTCATTGATAAGATCAAACTTCTTATTTAAAGACTCGAGGTGCAAAATACCCCCCATGCCGAAAGAGATATTCAAATCCTGCTGCAAAGCGATTCTTTGCAAGATGGCGATAGAGTTTCTGTACATGTCATAAGCCACCACATTGAAACCAAGTTCCGCCAAAGTCATGGCGGTAACTCCGCGACCCGCTCCTAAATCCAAAGCTGTCATTCGGAAAGTTTGTGGGTAGAAATCATGCACGACCATTTGCAGATATCTCACGGCATCGCGTTCGCACAAACCATTGAGAGCAAGAACGTTGTTGAAGGTCTCATTGCCTGCGATAGTCACTTCATGATTGTTAATGAATGTTTGATATTGCGCTTTCATAACTCACTCCTTTTGACCGGCTTCATTGTCGATCTGATGCCAGACTAAAAAGCACAGGCGGTGCCAGCCGTTTTTAGAGTGAAAATGTGTTTATTTCGATTTGAGAAAGTGCCTGCCGGGATTCCGGCAGAGGGGAATGACGGGTTCCCGGGAGTTGCCGGGAACCCGTCAGCTCATTTTATGGATTTATTTTTTAATTCCTTGCAGGCGTCGGCGAATATCTCCCAATGTACTGCGAGGCACTCCCAGATAGCGAGCCGCTGCAGACTCGGAACCTTTCTTTTTAAGGGCAAAATCAATAAGCTTCAATTCGAATTCAGACACGACATGACTGTAACGTCCTTCAAGCGCTTTTTCGTCAATCTCATCAAGGGAATGGCTCTTAATAACGTCCTCATACACCGGCGCAGACTGGACAAGATGCGGAGTCAGGTCGGGAGGTTGAATCTCATTTCCCTCGACCAGAACGCATGCAACCTCGATCGCTGACTTGAGTTCGCGGATATTTCCGGGCCACGCATAGTTTAGCAACAAGGTCTCTGCAGCAGGACTTAAATATTTATCACGATAGTTGCCGTTGCGAAGAAACTCATTGGCGAGATCCAAGATGTCCTCTTTGCGCTCACGAAGCGGCGGCAACGTGATTGTGAAATTTTTAATTCTAAAGAATAAATCTTCTCTGAATTTCTTTTCTTTAATGAGTTCTTCCAGATTTTCATTGGTGGCAGCAATCGTGCGACACTGAACCTTACGCCCGATATCTTGCCCTACGGGATAAATATCGCCACTGCTAAGAACACGTAAAAGCTTCACTTGCAAATCCATGCTAAGAGTCGCCAACTCATCCAGGAAAATATCGCCGCCATCGGCGCTTTCAAATTTACCGGCGCGGGTTTCCGTTGCTCCAGTAAAAGCACCTTTTTTATGACCGAAAAGTTCGGACTCTGCCAAATGGGAAGGAATCGCACCGCAGTTCACAGCGATGAATGGTCGGGAGTTGTCGCTTTCAAGGCTCCACAGGTATTGCGCCATGATTTCTTTACCCGACCCGCTTTCACCGCGAATCAAAATCGACTGCCCGCTGCCGCGAATTTTTTTTGCCGTATCCAAAACCGCTTTGAAAGCCGGCGACTTCGTATAGAGATTAATATGCGTTACAAGCTTGGAACCTGCTTGATGTTTCAACGTTTGATTACGACGCAAAAGTCGATGCAGCACCGGTGCTTTACGCAGAACCTGCGCCAAAGTTTTGGCGTCAAAAGGTTTCACAAGGTAATCAACTGCTCCGGCCTTCATGCAAGCTTCAACCAAGTGCGCTTCATCATGACCGGTCATTGCGACAACCACTGTCGTCGGATAGTTCTTAGCGATTTCTTGAATCAACTGCAAACCGATGCGGTCCGATGAATCATCCAGAGAAAGATCCGTAAATACGAGATCAATCAGTTGTTTGTCCATGACCTCCATCGCTTCATCGATTCCGTCAGCAAGAAAAACTCTGTGCGGTTCGGCGATTTGTGATTGCATAGTCTTACGTACTAAAGTTTCGTCATCGACAATAAGAATCCGCATTTAGGTCCTCACTCTGATCTCGAATTGGGATATCCAAGGTTTAGGAATTAAATATCCGTTTAATTTTTTAATTTGATCTTGAATCCATTTTTCATCGAACTCAGATGTACAAAGATAAGCTCTTTGACCCAAAGAAAGTTCTTTCAAAACATCCAAACCTTTTTTGCCGTCCCCTAAGTTCTGATCGATCACGATAAGAGCCGACTCAGGCAAAGCACTTGTTCCGATATAAGTTTCCAATTCTTGGACAGAACTAAAGAAACAGGGGTTATGGATTCCCAACGGACTCACTTTATCTCGCCAGGCATTAAGCACGTTCTTATCATCATCAACAAAAAGAATCGTTTGCGTTTTTTCAAGCTCGATAAAAGCAGGCAGCCAAGCAGGATTTTTTTCGCGTGGCAATCTTAACGTAAACGTCGTTCCCTGACCTTCACTCGAACTGACCTCAAGAGTTCCCCCGCTCCACTCCACAGCGGCTTTGGCCTGATAAAGACCTAATCCGGTCCCGGTGGTTTTGCCAAAAGTAAAACTGCGCTCGAAGATTTTCTCAACGACAGCAGATGGAATGCCCTTGCCATTGTCTTTGACTTGCAAAGACCACTCCTTCGGAGCTTCTGTCAGATGTAGTGAGACTTCGGTGGCCCCCGCCTCAAACGCATTATTGATCATATTAGAAAGAGCGGTCTGGAGTTCATTCACTTGAACGACGCTCCAAATATGAGGGGTGGCGTGCAGGCCGGTGATTTTTAATTCTTGCGTCGGGAGCTTTCGCACACGATGCTCATTAAGAACACTCACGATCCATGGCTCCATCAAAGTGAGTTTTGGCGCTTCGACGCCCGAAGGTTCCTCCGGTTTTTCTGACGAAGCGGAAAGTTTTTGGACAATGCTTGCAACTCGAGCCACAGCACTTTTTAAAATAGCCAGCGGTTCTAATTGTGCGGATTCAATCTGGCTGAGCGCCATATTCATGCTCATCAAAGGACTGCGAATATCATGGGCGACCTGCGCCGCCACTTGGGTGCGGGCTTTGTCTCTTTCCGCATCAATCAAACGCGTTTGATGCGATTGCAGCGTGCTCAGCATGTTATTAAAACTTTGACCGAGGTCGTCCAGCTCATCTTGCGAACCCTGCTCAACAGCGACCCTCTTAGAATAATCTTGAGACGATGAAATCTGATTTAAAAGAGATCGTAACGACTGCACCTTACGCAAGAGAGTCTTCGTCAAAACTTGCGACAACCACCACGACAGAAGAATCAAAGCCGCCGCTACCGCTAACAAAGTTCGTTGAATTTTATGCAGCTCTGCTTTCAACGTACGAGCAGAAATCGTTGAAATCAAACGATCGTGTTTGCCGTTTTCGTTTTTAACTGAAGTGACAATCACCATTTTATCGTCAACCCAATGCGCGCCCTCTTTCCATTGCAGAACGGTTTGCAAATCCCACGTGCGTTGAAAGCCTTCTTGTTGAATGTGTCCCAAAGTTTGATTGTCTGCACCGACTAATTCGATCGAAAGATTGTCTTCGTCGTGTTGAACCATCTCGCGCAGCAATTGAACGGCATCATCGAAATAGATCACAACTTCAACGAAACTCTTCCGGCCCGGAGAAGCCACAACCGTGTGAATGCCGACTTGCCCGTCTTTCCCGCGCAACAAGGGGCTTTGGAAAACGTCCGTCGTCCCTGCCTGCACCTCTGGAAATATTTCGAATAAGGAATCCCCCAAAGCATCCGAGGATTGGCGGGGCTTTCCTGTTTTATCGTAAAGATTGATCCGCGTGACCGCCAAAGATTTGGCGAGTGTCTTAAGTTCGCTGCCTGAAAGAGGTCCTTCTTCTTGTTGCAGTTTAAGAACTTCCGCCGCATTGAGTGCGATCCGGGCCTGAGACTCTTCGATACGCACTAACGCTTTCGCGAGAAGTTTCATATGATCGACATAAGAATCCTCAAACTCGTCGACCCGGTATGTGGACAAAGTGCCATAAAGTAAAAGGCAGATAAAAACCGCCGCCCCCGTAGCGGTTCCAAAGATGGCCAGGAATATCTTGCGCGAGAACTTCATTTGGGAAAACTGGAGCATGCCCCATCGTAAAACGGGGGCTTTTCATGTCAATCAGTTTTCCCGAGAGATTCTTATTTTATTCTGTATATGCGAGTTTCATAAGGACGAAGTGCAAATGACGTCGCCTCCTGGTGTTCGGAAACGTCGTAGTTTGCCAGTAATAAATTCTTGGACTTTAAGCTCATCCCTGGCTCGTTAAATTGGGCGGCCTTATCGGAAAGGTTGCTTATCACAAGCGCTTGGCTGTCGCCTAAAGTGCGTGTGTACGCATAAACTTGCGTGTCGTCTTTCATCACAAGCTGATAGCGTCCATAAATAAACACTGGATTTTCGCGACGAATCTTAATCAGGTTCTTATAGAAACTCCATACAGAGTGAGCGTCCGAAGTTTGTTTGGCCACGTTGATTTCTTTATAATTCGGATTCACCTTCAGCCACGGTGCACCTGTCGTGAATCCCGCGTTAGCTTCGCCTGTCCACTGCATCGGTGTGCGCGCATTGTCGCGCGAAGAGTTCGCAAGCTCAGCTGTGATTTCAGCGTCACGAGCTCCCTGCTTTCTGCGAATCGCAAAATGATTTTTTGCCGATACGTCGTTAAAATCCTCGGGCCCGTTGAAAACAGTGTTTGTCATGCCAATCTCTTGACCTTGATAAATAAACGGCGTGCCCTGCATAAGGAAATACATCGAAGCAATGGACGTCGCACTTTCGCGCCAATACTTTTGCGCATCTCCCCACTTCGAGATGATTCTGGGAACGTCATGGTTTTCGACGAACAAGGCATTCCAGCCTTTGTTTTCAAGATGCTTTTGCCAGCGTCCAAAGACCTCTTTCACTTTAAGAAGATCAATACGTTTTTCAGGGTTCGTGTCCCATAAGCCGACATGCTCAAACTGAATCAACATGTTGAATTTCTTTTGCGCTTCACCAACCCACTCTTCGGCATGTTCGGCTGACACACCATTGGCTTCCCCGGTTGTCATGATGTCGTAGTGAACGAAAGTGTTTTTACAAAGATCTGTGATGTACTCCTGAATGCCAGGCACGTTCATGTGTTTGTCATAGGAAGGCACATACTCAAGCCCTTTGGGATTCGGCATGTCGGCAAGGCCAGGCTCTTTTTTCGCGTGGCTGATGGCATCGATGCGAAAGCCGTCGATGCCTTTATCCAACCACCAGCGGATCATTTTGTAAATTTCCTGACGCATCTCCAGATTCTCCCAATTGAGATCCGGTTGCTTGGCAGAAAAGATATGCATGAAGTACTGCTCGGTTTTTTCATCGTACTTCCATGCCGAGCCGCCAAAAATACTTTCCCAATTATTCGGCTCTTTGCCATTTTTGCCGTCGCGCCAGATGTACCAATCGCGCTTGGGATTGTCTTTGGAAGAACGAGATTCAATAAACCAAGGGTGCTCATCGCTGGTGTGATTGATCACGAGATCAATCAAGAGTTTCATGCCACGCTTGTGAACTTCGCTTAAAAGTGTGTCGAAGTCTTGCATCGTTCCGAACTCAGCATGGATATCCTGATAGTCACTGATGTCATAACCATTGTCGTCCTGAGGAGATTTATACATAGGACAAATCCAGATAACATCAATTCCCAGGTCCTTGAGATAATCCAGCTTGGAAGTGAGGCCCGGAAGATCGCCAACACCGTCGCCATTGGAATCCATAAAGCTGCGCGGATACACTTGATATACAACGGACTCTTTCCACCATTTTTTCGTTGGCGCCATCTTCCTACTCCTGAACCAAGAACTCTTGGAAGTCATAGAACCAAAAAATGACGGCGCTGTCTACTTGGGGTGCGTATTTTTCCGTGGAAACTGATGTCTTGAGACAAACTAAAATGTTAAACTATTTAAAACCGCGTCCTGGGAGAAAACGATGTCCGCTGGTGACTGGAAAGA
Source organism: Bdellovibrio sp. 22V (assembly GCF_030169785.1). Taxonomy (NCBI): domain Bacteria; kingdom Pseudomonadati; phylum Bdellovibrionota; class Bdellovibrionia; order Bdellovibrionales; family Pseudobdellovibrionaceae; genus Bdellovibrio; species Bdellovibrio bacteriopascens. The sequence goes on along the minus strand of NZ_CP125854.1, from coordinate 112,024 downwards.
ATTGTACTCTGCTGCGCTGAGTGGAAACATGGAGCTCGTTCGCTATCACATTGAAAACGACGTCAACCCCAACTATCAGCATCCCGAAATTCTAGCGACACCCCTTGTAGCTGCGATCACGGCAGGCCATACCGATATCGCCCTTTACCTTTTGGAAAATAAAGCGGATCCTCGTTTGCAGTCTTTTTTTGACGAGATGACCCCGCTTGAAGCAGCGATAAAATATAAAAACGAAGTCGTGCTGGCCCATCTGCAAAAATTGGGAGTGCAAATAGAAACCACGTGGTTTCACAAGCTGGGAACTTGGCTGAAGCGCTATTGCTGGGTTTTTTCTTTATAGGCGAAATGGGTTTTTAGTTTTCTGACAAACTTATCCATGGCGTAGACGACAGCACAGGCCGCGAAAGCTGCCGCGCCAAGGCCTCCGCCATAGCCTTTTACGAGTGGAATCAAGAATGTAAAAATCAGACCAAAGATAAGACTGGCCATGAACACACGCTTCCATCCCATGCGTGACTTGTCTGTCATACCAACGAAAGTGGCTCCGAAGAAAGCCGCCTGAAGGGCGCCGACAAATGAAATCGGTAACGCACTGACAAGCACGGCAAATACCAATGACGTAGCACTTGAGGCGCGCACCGTTGACATCTGTTTTTTGTGAATAAGAAAAAACGTCAGCTCGGCGGCTATAACGGAAACGGCGAGAACGCTAAAAAGAATCATTTCCAAAACCTCAAAGCAACGCCCATCAACGATGCAACAAACGCGATGAATCCCAATCGGCCGCCCAACCCACGAAGGTAGGGACTGACGAATGAATAAATCAGACTTCCGATAATAGACACGAACAGAATTTCCTTAAGTCCCGCATCGACGACCTTAGAACCCATGGCGACAAAAGCACCAATATAAATCGTCGCGTGAATATGCGTTCCTTCGATTCTTTTTGAGTCCGGAATAAACGTTCCCAAAAGGCCCGTGAATGAAGCGGCTATCACGGCACTGACTTTAAACTGAGATTGAAGAAAAAAGCAGAACCAGCAACCCGAAAGAAAGAAAAGAAATTTAAGAAACCAGAGTTCGAGTCGCTTGAGAGTCTGAGGCATAAGTGGAAATTTGCCATAGTTCATGTGTCGAAACAACTTGGGGAATGGGCCCTACCAAAAAACTCTACCCGGAATTTCACCCGAGTAGAGTTTTCTAATGAAGTCTCACATTTTATTCGTAGTTGGCGAGGATGTATTTAGACTGCCCGCCTTCGTTGATGTTCATGATACGAGCGCCTTTAAGACCAGAAACATCGCGGATACCAATGCTGTTATCATAAAGAGTCACACCAGAGCAGTTAGGACCGTCTTTGACTTCGAATCGCACAGAGTAGGCGAATCCATAGTCATAGTAGCCTCCCCAACCGCGTCTTTCACCAGGCTGCACGCAACCCGAGTCGCGGATATCTTGGAAGACGTTGTAGATTGTCACCCACACGGATTTTCCGTTACGAAGAGCATTGTGCGCTTCAATCGTACTGCCGCCTTGAACTTGCAAAGAGTCTTGTCTTACTTGCGCGACTTGCTCTTCCGAAAGTAGCGGTCGCACGCGAGGTTTGACGGACTCAGGTGACATCGTTACACGCCACATGTAGCGCTCGCGGCCTCCATCAGGATAAGAAAGCACTTTTGCATACACTCCGCGAGTCGGCTCCACTTTTGTTTCAATGTCATCAAGGTTTCCACCCGAACAATCGAGGTTTTCTTTCACTTCCGCGCGGATGTAGTATTCGAGTGGAGGATAGTAACCAGAGAATGTTGTATCTTGTCCATCACGCAAGCAGCGAGCCTCACGAACAGAACCGAACATGTTATACATCGTCACCCAGACGGAACGACCGTTACTCGCGCGATTTTGCGCAACAACGGAGTACGCTGGTGCACCCGTTACACCCACATTGTTTTGCTGAACATTTTCATCAGCGGAAGCCACAAGAGAAGTCACCAAAACCAAAACACCCAAAACACTTTTCATCACTGCTGTTTTCATACGCCCCTCCGGTCGTGTATCGTTCATCGATACAAACCTCTATTGCACTGGCGATGCCAATGGGGTTTTTATGTAATTTCAATAGTTTAGAGCGACTTCGACATGCCGGGTTTTCGGCATTGCCGAGGGCTCGGCGCGAGGTCTGCCGAGGGACCGGCAGTGCTAGATTTTAGACGTAGGCCCAATAAAAAGCGATAGGAATCACAAGGCCGGCGGTTACGAAGATCCATCCGCGTCTGCCAAAACCGTTTGCGCCTTTGACCATGAAAAGGCCCGAAAGACTTAAGTAGATCAATAAAACAGCGAAGACATCGGCGACGTATGTCCACACGCGTTTGGCTTTATTTAAGTGCAAGTAGTTCGCGAAAAACAGACCGAGTCTTTTTTCTGTCGTTTCAACATAAGCAGTTTGTTTGGTTTCATTCCACTCGACTCTGGAGCCTTCGTAGAAGAACAACACTTCTTCCGCGGAATCTCGCACTCGACTGCGGAAAGATGTTTTGATGCCAAGATTTTTTGCCAGAGCTTTTTCAAATTCTTCAGATTCGGCAGAGCCTGGCAAATCTTTAAGTGTGTGTTCGGATCTTGTGATAACATAGCTGGGATTCCAAGAGTCGACGTGATTCACGGCTATTCCCGAAATGGCGTAGATAAGGATCAAGCCTACGCAGAAATAGCCGATATCGCGGTGAAAAGATCTGTTCAAGACGAACAGCTTTTTTCGCCAGTCTACACTGTTCTTCTCAGAACCCGACATCTAGTTACTCCTCGATGACAGCGCCTGTTGCCTGAACTTGGTAGACAACCATTGGCTCTTTCACAGAAGCAGGATCAAATTTCTTTTTATTTTCTTCGGCTTGATGCTGCAAGAAAGACTTTGTCTGTTCCAGCGTCAAAGTCATTTTTTTGAATTCGCCTTTTGCTGCCGCTTTTTTACCGCGAGACTCAAGAGGAAAAACCATTTCGCCGTCATTGACTTTGATTCTGACTTTTTCGCTTTGATAATCCGTCGTCAATTGCATCCAGCATCCGCGCTTTGCACAGACGTCAACGATCAGACCCGACACCGTCACTTCTTTACCGACATACGACTCTGGGTTTTTCATAATTTTTGACATAGGAACGGCGTCAGAAAACTGAGCACCGGCGCCAAACTTTTTCTCTGCAAAAGCTCCCAGGACGAAAACAGTCACAAGGACAAAAAGTAAACTTCTCATTTAATACTCCCCTGCTAAATCTTAAAATATCGTTGCGAGCGACAGACTGTAATTACGACCTAATTCAAAAGTACCGCTAGGACTGTTATGAACGACATACTTTTTATCAAGCACGTTGCTGACTCCAAGACCCACTTCGAACTGGCCGATTTCGCGAACTTTCGGCGTCCATCGCATGTTAAAACCGTACACATCGTAAGACGGCGTACCGTAGCCCGCCAACAAATATCTTTCAGAAAGATTCTTTTGCGCGCTCACGTATTGCGCATCAGCGCCAATTTCGAGATTCAAAGAAGGGAATTCATAACCCACTGCCACGCCGAACTTGTCCGCCGGAGCCGTAAATAAAGGCTCGGTGATGGTCGTCGCCGTGTACATATCAGGACAGTCTCTACACTCCATGCGAATCATGGAGTACATCGTTTCAAACTCCCAGTTGCCATAATCCATTTGCGCTTGCGCTTCGACACCGTGGCGAAGAACCGTGGAAAGGTTGCGATTCATATACTCGCGATGAGTGGCGTTCGCAGGTCCCGCAGGAACACGCTGCCCGTTTTCGATGCGATACATCTCTGGCATGTTCTCGACATAATCGCTGATCGTTTCATCGAAGTACGTCACTTTCAAACGGCGTTGATCGACAGACTCTGGAGTTTTAAACAGAACAGAGACTTCTTTTGAATGAGCTTGCTCTTCATTGAGAGCTGGATTCGGAGAGTTCGAACATTCTTTGGCAGGACGATGACATTTAAATGGCACCCCTGTTCCGTAGTACATCTCTCGAACGTTCGGCGCACGATTAGAAACACCGTACTTACCGGAGACCTTCATCCAATTCACCGGAGAATAAGAAATGCCCACCATTGTCGACAAGGTGTCGCCGTCTTTGCTTGGAGTATCGAGGCTGAGCTTGTCGGATTGACGGTGATATTTGCTGACGCGAGCACCGGCCATCAACACGACTTTGTCTTCGGCGAGGCTCAAACTGTTTTCGGAAAACACGCTGCCATCGTACCCAGATGATTGACCGTAAAAGGGACTGTCAGTTCCGTCGTCTTCAGAAATACGACTTCCGATGCCTTCGATGCCGTTTTTCGAGAGAAGCACAAGATCTGAAGACAATGGGAAGATGGAGACTCCCGCGAGTTTCATTCCGGCGTTCTCAAGACGATCTTCAACTGTTCCCAAAGTCGCCTTAGAATTACGAAAAGCCGTGTGCGTGTCTTTGATGGAATCTGTTTTATTGTAGTAGCTTAAGAATTCGTATTTGAAATTGGAAGTAAGACTCTGCTCGTGATTCACGACCGCTTCGAGAGTCGAGCTTCTGTAATCAGAATTCGATTCTCCGTATCCTGCAAGATAAGACGCGTTCTTGCTTTGCGTATCGGAATACTCGGCCTTCACGTCGGTTTTTGTCGTGCCGGTTTTACGAACGTATTTACCAAGGAATGTGTTTCTTGTGGCCTCAGCCTCTTCGGTTTCTTTGCTGTCACCAGATTCGTTGGGCGAACCAGATTCGACTTTATTGGAGTTTCTCATCGTCACGCCAACAAGAGCGGATGAGTCTTTGTTAATGCGAGTTGCTGAATGAATGGAACGCGCCTGTCCTTCAGTTGCGGAGTCTCCGGAGATTTTTAACTTCGTCGAGACTTTTTCTTTCCCAATCAGAATATCTTCGGGCGTGATCGTTTTGTATTGAATGGTCCCGCCGATAGCACCAGAGATAGAGCTGACAGAGTCCGCGCCATTTTGCACGTCGATTTGCGAAAGCATTTCTGGCTCCACAGAGATCCCCGCAGCCATTCCCTCTTGCGTAGACTCAAGTCTTTGCGCGCCGTCGACTTGTTGGATCACGCGGAATCCATCAAGCCCGCGGATGAAGATTTTCTTGTTTTGCAGTTCTCCCCCACCGATAACGCTAACCCCGGGGACCTTTTGCAAGACATCGCTAACGTCTCGTGGATTTCCTTTAACAAGATCCTCGCGCGAAATCACGGTTTCGGAGTTGATGGACTCGTAGGCTTTTTCTTTCTTGTCTTTGTCTGCTTCGACGAGAATGGAGTCGAGAAGGTAGGACTTTTCGCTCAGTCGGCTTTCGCCGGCCGTGTCGTCTGCGAAGGATGATTGCGCGATCAGCAACAGTAGTAACAAAGATAAAGACTTAAGATTCACGAGCCCCCCCTGGCTAAGTCCTTAAAACATCAGGGATATCAACCGGGTGGCGCTTGTTTGTCTAATAAATAGGTTGTGCTAACAGAAGATGAAAATTAATTGGTACTTTCTATATTGATGCGCATAGGCAGGACCATAAAATCAGTGAGATCGCCTATAATCCAGAATCATCTTTTTTGTGACATCTGAAGGATAACACAGCGGCTGTTTGCCTCCTGGGCGACTATAGGCGCTTCTCTTTCCGCATGAGTGACCTTTCCTCGTTATATTATATGGACAGGGACAATTCCCAGAGTAATTTTCTATAGACTCTTTAATCAACACCGCTGCAATTTGACTGTCGCTAAGAGTTGTGGTCGCACTCACTTGCAACGATAAAAGGAGCATTAAGAATTTCACGATGCTTGTCCTTTTCCAATCTTAAGTTGAGTTGTGGGTTTAAACCCTTCGGAATTTTTATAGTTCATGTTGTGATTAAAGTTTTTCATACAGTCAGAGGGATCAATCTGATTAAAATTAAGATTCCACATACTTTCTCGAGGAATAAAAACGGACAATACGGGTTGCCGCTCTAAATTCCCAGTCGATGTATTGAGTAGATCTACCATCGCATGCACTAGGATCTTATCGACAGGAAACCATCCAAATAACATTTTGGCCACGGCAAGAGACACACTGCAAGTATAGTCTTGATACAATTGATTATACTGAGTTTTTGGAAAATCTTTTTCAGAAATTTTCCCCGTTTTTGTCACAGAGTATATTGTGTTAGGAAGAACCTCTTCCTCCCGAAGGATATCAATCTCGACATTCAAAACTCCATCGTTGAAACACAACCTTATCGCAGAGCAAATAATCGATCCATCTTTCAAAACAGACTTTGAGGAAAGAACCTTTTCATATGCATTTATATCGTTTTTAAAGATTTTCTCGGCAAGGTCTTTATCTCTTTTCCATTGATTATGTTCCGCTTCAAATTGGCTCCGCAACGTTCTGTTTTCCTCTTCATCCTGAAGCCGAGCCTTCGCTATTCTTTTTTTCAAGAGACTTTTTCGCCAACTATGAAGTCGGAACAACCGGATTAGAAAATTTGGGCTATAATTTTCGTATTTAAAAATGGCGCTTGTCTCACGCACAAATTTTTGCTCTGGTGGAACCGGTTCAGTTGCTTTCGCAAATACATTCCAGTCAGTTCTTTGTACAAACATTTTGTGAAATGTTTTAATCCTCTCAAGATAATTATTTTGGTTTTCAACAAGCTCTCTGGCTTTTTCAGCCTGTACTTGTTTTTCATATTGAATTTGGCGCTTCTCTGCACGCCTAATCTCAGCTCTCACTGATCTTAATGTACCTTTCCAGCCCACGTTAACTCCTTATTCAACTTTATTCGGAAAACATAGATTTTAGTTTAGTGAAATTATTTTGATAAAAATCTGTTAAGAACCGAACAAGCCTGCTTACAACCAAGGCAAACTAAACATTTTTATAAACAAACCGAAATATACGAAAGTTCAACCGATGCACATCGAAGAGAGGATTTAGGAATGGCTTTTAAATTAAGAGAAAATGAAGAAGTAAAAATGAGTGCAAGCTTTCATTGGTCCGATTATTTAGTGGCCGGCTTTTGGGCTGCCATCTGCACCCCTGGTTTCTTAATGACCGTCATTGAAAAATCCGAACGTGCACCGTCCCCAATGTTATTCGCTCTGATCGCATATAGCCCGATCATTTATAAGTTTATTAAAAACAAATCCAGAAAATATTTGATCACCAACCAAAGGCTTTATATTGAGACAGGAATTCTCACTAAAACTGCGACAGATGTACCTCTGAATAAAATTAACGATATCGCTTTCTCACAGAACTTCATTGAACGACTTTTTGACGTTGGTAGTTTAAATATTCTAACCGGAAATGATAAAGGAAATGCTATTCGAGGAATAGTGAATCCCGAAATCTTTCGAGAATGTTTAAGTAAACACTGCAATCACAAGGCTTCTTAGGACAAAGAAATGAAATATTTCTTTCGATTGAAACCATTTCTGTTTGCTGTTGCAGTATCTTTGCCAAGCAAGTTTCTTCTTTCTCATCTCGAGAAAGAAGAAACTCCGCCGATAAAACCAGCACAAAAGACTTCTCTGCTATCGCGCTCAGAAAAATCAACTCCAGAAAAAAGAATAGAAATCCAAAATAAAAAAACGACAGGAAAAGTTACTAAATCCACCCACAGCGAATCTGACCAAATCATCATTGATCGAGTTCGGGTAGGTTTCAAAAGCGGCGATTACACTAAATAAAGTATTAAATGGGAATTACCATGATTAAAATTGCACTTGTATCAGTATTATTCAGTCTTTCAGCGTCTGCAAATGATTGCAAACCACAATCATTTGTCATCTCACCTATTCTTCGCAAAGTAGCGACAGCCACCAATATGGCACCCACAACCAGAACGTCTACAAATTCAGAAGCTGAGCGAAGTGGATGTTGCTCTCATCACAAAGGTGTCTGCGGATGTTCTTTTGGGAGAGCCGTATGTTGTGACGGAAGCTATTCGCCGACTTGCGGCTGCAATTAGAGTTAGATTTTAATAACTGATTCAAAATCAAGATATACCATTCAGCGGGATAAATTATGACAATGTTAGTCTTGGGCTTAACTGCTCTGTTATCATATACTGCCTTTCTATTCTTCAAAAAAAAACGAGAACTATCTTCTGTAAGAAACGAAAACAGCCTCCTCAGAGAGCAAAACTCAACAATATTTTCAACTGCAGAAAAACTGACGTCCGAAAAGAAGGTCCTTGAGGAAAAACTCTCGCAACTTTCTCGTTATCAAGAAATTCAGGATGTAGAAAGTCATATCGAAGAACTTAGAACAAAAGCTGAAACAGAAATTTTTGAACTTAGACAACGGGAAGATTCTCGAATCAAAAACGAACAACATGCTCTTTTTCTTCTATCTACAAAAGCTAAAGAAGAAGCTGATTCTATTGTTACTTCGGCAAAGGAATCTACCAAGCAGGTTCAGCTTCGCAACAATCAAATTCTCGCTGACGCAAATAACAATGCAAAGCTGATAATTGAAAGAGCAAATCAGGAAGCTAGAAAAATTGCTTCTGATGCATTGGATGCAAAAGATAAGGCTGAATCTTATGAGCGAACAGCCATTGCCATGAAAAACATTATCGAAGGCTATGGGGACCGATTCTTGATCCCTACATTTAGCTTAATAGATGGCCTTGCTGAAGACTATTCCCATACAGACGCTGGAAATGAACTGAAACGTGCAAGAGAAATGACTCGAGCAATGATTAAAAATGACACAGCCGCGACATGCGAATATGTGGAAACAAATCGCAAAGAAACGGCTATTAATTTCGTTTTAGACGCTTTTAATGGAAAAGTAGACACAATTCTCTCAACCGTTAAAAAGGATAACTACGGAACTCTACAACAACGCATCCACGACGCATTTCAAACCGTCAATTTTAATGGAAGAGCGTTTCGAGATGCCAAAATAACGGACCTATATCTTACCGCTCGCCTTGAAGAGCTTAAATGGGCGTGCACGGTTCAGGCACTAAAAGATAGAGACAAAGAAGAACAGAGAAGAATTCGAGAGCAAATACGCGAAGAAGAAAAAGCTGCTCGCGACTACGAAAAAGCCATCAAAGAAGCTCAGAAAGAAGAAGAGACACTCTCCAAAGCAATGGATAAAGCTCGACAGGATCTCGAATCAGCGAGCGAAAAACAACGAATTAAATATGAGGAAAAACTGCGCGAGTTAGAACTTAAATTAAAAGAAACGGAAGAAAAGAATCAGAGAGCACTCTCAATGGCGCAGCAAACTAAAACGGGTCACGTTTATATAATTTCTAACGTTGGTTCATTCGGCGAAGAAGTCATAAAGATAGGCTTAACTCGAAGATTAGACCCCCAAGACAGAATTGATGAACTTGGAGATGCAAGTGTTCCTTTTGATTTCGACGTACATGCGATGATTCTGAATGAAGATGCTCCGGCTCTCGAAAAAGAGTTGCATCGACGCTTCTCTTCACATCAAGTCAACCGCGTAAATCCACGCAAAGAATTTTTTAAAGTGAAGATTGCTGAATTAAGAAAAGTTATTGAAGAAATGGGGATAAGTGTTCATTGGACCATGACCGCCGAAGCGAAAGAGTATCGAGAAAGCTTAGCAATTTCCCAAAGAGAACCGAAAAAAGCTGCATAATCAAATGGTATGACTCTATTTCGGACTAGTAACACATATCAATTACCTTGCACTTTTATCTACCGCGCGCTTCCACGCGCGATACCAAGGCGGTCTTCGTAAGCATTAAGAACCTTCACAAACGCCGGTCGTTCTTCGCAGCGGCGGCGGTAGTTCTCGATGTTCGGATACTGACGTAGAATTTCTGTTTTACGAAGCTCCCGCAGTACACCCGTCAAAGCAATATCCGCGACAGTAAACTCAGTCCCCGTCACAAATGGTTGGGTCTTTAGCATTTGATCAATCGCCGGGAAAAAGCGATCGAGTATTCCAACGTGCCACGGGCGCAGTGCCTTCATAGGCGGATTCGAATCACCTTGAAGATCGGCAAAGAAAATCGGTAGCGCAAACGGTTCGATATTATTTAAAGATGTAATCAACCAACGATACACCTGAGCGCGTCCCTGCAGATCCGAAGGAATCAGCTTTCCTGATTTCTCTGCAAGATAAAGAAGGATCGCACCCGACTCTGTTAAAACATATCCGTCGTCATCGATCGTTGGCACTTGCTTAAAAGGATTCAGCTCTTCAAACCACGTTTCATCCTGAAGACCGTTTGGTCCGCAATCGAGGCCGACAGTTTCGTACGGGATTCCGCACTCTTCTAGAGCCCACATGGCGCGGATGTCGCGAGTGTAGCCCCAAAGAAACGGCGGTAGTGATTTGAAGACATATACTTTTAGCATCTTACTTCCCTATTCGGAGTCTGGGCCTTCTGTTGGAGCCGTTTCTTCTTCTGATTCTTCAGGCTCTGGCGGAATGTCTTTTTTTGTTGTCGTCAATGTTGCTTCTTCCAAAGCGGAAGGAGTTTTTGCCAGAACTGCGTTACAAGAGGCTTTCGCTCTGAAGAAGTGCTTCCACATTTCTTCGTCGGTTTTTCCCTTGAGTTCAGGTTCTTGCAACTCGGAGCCCATGTAGGAGCCGGCTTTTGCGAATTCCTTCAAACGTTTCAAACGCGGGATTTTGCGTTCACCGTCGCACTCACCTTGAGAAGCTTTTCCCCCTTCGGCGATAAAGCTGTAAGCTTTAGGTGGGGATTTTCTTTTTGCGTGAGCGACGGAGCCTTCGTTCAACATGGGTTGGAGGAATAATATAGTCGCGAGAATGGTTAGGTTTTTAATTTTCATGTTACGCATGTGGAAAATGCTAGCAGGAAAAGCCGCGCGAAGAAAATGAAAGAGTCACTTTTGTTGGGAAGAAAATTTTGAGTAGTGCGAGAGCGGAGTGGGGCTCGGGCCGTCCGGGCCCTCGGTGCTTCGCACTGCCTCCGGCACCCTGGCGCTAGCTTCCTGCTGGGGCCATGAACCGCGAGGTTCGAGATTAGTTGCAAGTTCGCCGTTCGCGGCCAGATCTGTAAAAATAAAAAAGGCAGCACGTTGGCTGCCTTTTTTATTTTTAGAAAAATTTGGTAGTGAGAGGCGGACTTGAACCGCCGACCTACGGATTATGATTCCGTTGCTCTAACCAGCTGAGCTACCCCACCACACAGTAACGCTATGTTGCCAGATAAAAGAACCAGGCACCATATGCGTGAGACAGGATTTTTAATTGTTGGAGCGCAGTAAGTCAATAATGGGCTTTGCGTTATAATGCGAAAATTAAATATTCCGGATTTTCCTCGCCTTAGGTCTTGACCTGCCGACTCTTCCGAAATGCAATGACAGATGAGTTAAGAAAACCACGGAGGGGGAATTAATGAAAAAACTGATGATGGCACTGGCTGTGCCAGCGCTACTAGCCGGCTGTTCTAAGGCGGATAAACCGAAGAAACCAAGCGAAAATGGCATCTCAGGGTTCTTCTGGATGCAAGAAACCAACGTAATCACGATCAAAAACATCGAAGATCAACCGATCGCAGGTGCTCAAATCTTGATCGGCGACGCTCTCAATGCTCCTTTTTCAGGCAACTTCCTGACCACAGATGCCCAAGGACAAATCGAAATTCCAGCAGGTTGGGTGGATGCTCAAGCCGTGACAATCCAAGCTCCGGGCTACATCCGTGCGACTTATTTGTCACAAGAGCCCGGCGCCTTGACGGTTAAATTGCGTCGTGCTCCTTCAAAAACGCAATTTGAAGTCAAAGGCGGAACTTCCGGCCTTCCCGTTCAAGATAAAGACGGCTTCGTTGATTTCGGTCTCGTGATGCCGGCATTCACTAAACTAGATATGTTGGCGTTCAGCATCGATAACGTGATCAGCCCGCAAAGCGATCGCATCACAGCTGTCGGCCAAGACATCGACGTGCCAGCAAACATTTCTTTGCCAGAGCAAAGAGAGAAGTACGCTCTTTTCACAATCACTTTGGACAAACCGACCTATCGTATTTATTACGGACAATCCGGTGTGAATCGCGTCTTTGCGGCGCGCGGTCGTTTCCCGTTTAAATCGACAGTCGACGCTCTTCGCGGTGGCGCGGAGTTTTATGAATTGATCAACGATTTCAAAATCAACGGTGGAGCGATCCGCGACATCGACGTGAAATCCGGTCAAACAAAACTCGACATGCCCACTCGTGAGTTGAACTTCACAGAGGCAAAATCGATCACGGCTCCAAGCCTACGCGGGGATGAGCTTTTCCTTGCTGTCGGTGTTGCGAACCAATCTGGCTACATGATCCCAACAGACGTGAAGAAGATCGCAGCGAACCAAAAAATGAACTTGAACACATTGCCAGGGGCAGAGCCTTTCGTTCTGGGCGTGCTTAAGAAAACAGCAGAATTGAAAAATGGCGGAGACCGCATGTCTGTGACACTTCTTCCGTTCTCTAACGGAACTGCTCCGACAATGCTTCCTCTCATCCCAGATCCAACAATGGCAGCTGATGGCGAGATCTTGATGCCGAAGTTCAACACGATCACAGGTGTAAATCCGATCGCGACGTACTCGATCCTCACAAAAGAGGAAGAAGTTGTTCAGGGGTCTGCGAAAGTGAAGATCCTTCAGCCTCAGTGGGAAGTGTACGCTCAGAACTGGATTGAGCGCATGAAACTGCCCCAATGGCCGAATGACTCTGCAGTGACAGGCAAAAAACGTTGGGAAGTGAACTTTGTCGGCTCCCAAACTGCTTCACAAGCACCGGTTGGACCTGCTATGATTGAAGCCGCAACACATGTCACACACAGCTCAATCGCTTTCTAGAAAAATCCTTCTTGGACTTGTGATTATCACAGGCTGCACTCTTTTTGGGTGCAGCTTGTTCGACAAAAAGCCTTCCGCTCACGCCCGTATGGGGCAAATCACCAAACAAAAAGTCTTCTTTGCGAGTTACGACTCCGTTTGGAGAGCGGCGCACGCTGTTCTGAAATATCCTATCTCTAATGAAAACCAAGACACAGGCATAATTGAAACCGAGTATATCAAAGGTCTTGATGGTTGGTTGCCGCCGAATGAACAACGCCCGCCTTCAAGTGGCATTCGTTATCGTATTACGATGACCTTCGCACGCGGGAAAGCCGACGGTCGCGAATCCGTGCGTGTGACGATCGACAAGAAAATGGAAATTTTAAGAGATTTCTTTTCTGAACCAGAACCGATGGAGTCCGACGGACTTGAAGAAAAGATCATCTTCTATCGCATCGAACGGGAATTGATCGTTAATGACGCCCTTAAAAGAGCTGGATTCTAAAACTCCAGCTTTTCTTTTTTAACGTAGTCTCTCCACATACCGACCAAAGCAGACTGTTTCATAGAACCTACACCGAGTTTAACTCCTGTGAGTTTTTCTAAACCACGAACCGCCGGCATTTGCACTCGCGGGTCTTTGTCGGAAAGAAGTTGGGCAAAGATTTTGGCTTCGCGATCTAAAGGCTTGCTTGCAAGAACCTGCACGATTTGATGACGAATCCAGAGGGATTGCTCGTTTTTGAAATTGTACTTTTGATTGAGTTCTTCCCACAAAAGATCACGAACTTCCGGCGCAGAACTTTTTTGCAAAACATCCACCGCCGCAGAACGAATCACAAGCGCTTTATCTTTTAAAAGTTTTTGCGCGGTCTTTTCAGCCTGTGAAGGATTTACTTCCGCTAGCGCCACAAGCGCAGCATTGCGCATGTACCACTGATTATGTGTCGCCGCCTTCATCAAATCGGGCGTCGCTTTTTCACCGCGTGCTTCCGCCAAAGCCATCACCGCACGCCAGCGCACGTTCATCGGTTGCGCTTCATTAAAAGCCAAAGAAACAAATTGAGGATAATGTTTTTCGCCTTGAGACTGGACCACCATGCGGCGGTTTTCAGTAGGCAATTTAAGAACTTCAATCGCTGAACTTAAAGTACTGGATGAAGGTTTTGAAGGAGCTGCGAAAGCGCTTGAAGAAAGTGCGACAACAACACACGTACCAAAAAGAATCTTTTGCATAACGTACTAACCCTTCTTCGAAACGAAGTTTTCAAACTCATTCATGAGTTGATTGGTTTCATCTCCTGATTTTTCCGCTGTTTCAGTGCCGCTGCCCGCTTTGGTTGCCGCTTGGTCTAAAGCTTTCTGACCTTCAACCGCCGCTGCAAACTCACGCATCAATTCATCGTCAATGATATCACTCGCGGCAGATTCTGTTGCTGGAGCCGGAGGTTCTGGAGTTGGAACTGCATCCACAACCGGAACTTGCGCAGGTTCAAGTGCGGGCTCAGCCGCGACTTCTTCTTGCGGAGTCGGTTCTGGAGCCGGTGTTACAACGGGAGCCTCAGCTTGCGCTGCGGGAGCTCCCCCTGCCTTCAAAGCATCCAATTGTTTTTTAAGATCTTCATTTTCTTCACGATAACGAGAAAGATCGGCGATATCTTCACTGATGATTTCGTATTCTGCCAAACGCGCTTCAAGATCACGCACTTTGCCCGTCAGTTCCTCTTTTTCTTTGGAACCGATGCCTTCACCGGAAGCCACGGATCCTGCCGCCGTCGCGATCTCGACTTGTTGAAGAGCGTCCTTCAACTGTGCTTGCAGAGTTTCCACTTTTTTCTGGCTGTCTGTTAATGAAACACGCAGTTGAGACACCTCTTCAGCCGCAGCTCCAGAAACTTCGCCTTGCGAGCCTTCACCACCCATTGGCGCGCGCTCCATCGCATCCAAGTCCACATCCATACCAAGATCTTCGCCCGCACCGCTACGCGAGGCTTTACCACCGCCGCCTGCAGATTGATTGTCGAGAATCTTTTGCAGAGTTTTCTCAAGCTGAGCCGTATCTAAATTAGAGCCGTTTTCAGCGCCCGCATCCTTTGATTTCTTCGCGAAAAAACCACGATACGCTAAGTAAAGCGAGAGCAAAATGATAAGAGCAACGAGGCCCTCAATGATAGCGGTATTGTACTGACTCCAGAAGGAGAGGAATTTTTCAATTGTCACAATTCAAATTCTCGCCTATCCAAAGGACCTCGTCAATGCTGGACCTTCGAAGGTAGGTGGTGATATCGTCTTTTCAATCCGAGGTGATACATGTCTCAAAAACCTTTCGATCTTCTAATACAAGGCGGAACTTGCATTCTTCCTCACCCGAATGGGAATGGCTTGGTAGAGCAACAGGCCGATATCGGTATCCGGGATGGACGCATCGAAAAAATCAGCACCTCCATTCGTGAGTCTGCTCTCAGAACCATCGATGCTAAAGGCCTTCATGTTCTGCCCGGAGTGATTGATAGCCAGGTTCACTTTCGCGAACCCGGATTAACTCACAAAGAAGACCTCGAAACAGGAACAAAGGCCGCTATCCTTGGCGGTGTTACGAGCATTTTTGAAATGCCGAATACCAATCCCCCGACCACAACGACAGAGCTTTTCCAGGACAAATTGCAGAGAGCGCAAGGGCGTGCTCACTGTAACTATGCTTTCTTTATCGGCGGTTCCCATGACAACGTCGCGAACCTTGGAAATCTTGAACGGCTTCGTCATTGTTCAGGTATTAAGATTTTTATGGGCAGCTCGACCGGAAATCTTTTGGTTGAAGACGATGCCACTTTAGAAAAAATCCTAAGCCAAGGCCATCGCCGCGTGATTATCCATAGCGAAGATGAAATGCGTCTGCGCGAAAGAAAGCATATTGCAGTTGATAATGCCGACCCGCACTTTCACCCCGTATGGCGTGATGTTGAGACCGCGGTGAACTCAACGACCCGCCTTTTAAGAATTGCGCGAAAAACCGGCCGTCGCATTCACGTTTTACATGTTTCCACGGGCGAAGAGATGGACATTCTGAAAAACGCGAAGGACATCGCGACTGTGGAAGTGCTTCCACAGCATCTGACTCTTTATGCTCCGGACTGTTATGACAAACTGGGAACTTATGCCCAGCAGAACCCGCCCATTCGGGAAAAACGCCACATGGACCGTATTTGGAAAGCGGTTCTGGACGGCACCGTCGATGTTATCGGCTCGGACCATGCTCCGCACACGCGCGAAGAAAAAGAGAAACCCTATCCTTCAAGCCCTTCGGGAGTTCCCGGCGTGCAAACTTTAGTACCGATTATGCTGAACCACGTTCATGAAGGACGCTTAAGTCTGTTACGCTTTGTCGAGATGGTGACAGAAAATCCTCGCCGCGTTTTTGGAATTAAAAACAAAGGACGCCTGCAAGAGGGTTTTGACGCCGATGTCACTCTGGTGGATTTAAAGAAAACGAAAACTATCGACAACTCATGGATTGCGAGCCGCTGCGGATGGACTCCGTTTCATGGCATGTCGGTGACAGGTTGGATGACCCACACTGTTGTCGGAGGCCATGTGGTCATGGAGAATGATCAGGTCGTTTCCGCCGCTTCAGGCAAACCAGTCGATTTTGATGAAACGAATTTATGAGTAACGCCAATAATCCCAAAGCCCAAGCCGCGAGTCTTTTCTTCGCCGGCCTCGTTCCCGTCATCGCTTTCACTTTGATTGAAGAATATTACGGGACCATGGCGGGCTTGATTGCCGGAATGGTTTTCGGAGTTGGTGAAATTACTTACGAACTTATCAAATACAAAAAAGTTCAGAAGATCACGTGGTTCGGAAACGGACTGCTTTTGGGTTTAGGAGCAATCTCTTTAATTTCCAGCGAAGGCCTGTGGTTTAAACTTCAACCTGCGTTGATGGAAGGCGCTTTTGCTTTAGCACTTTGGGGTTCCGTTCTTATTAAAAAACCGTTACTCAGTTACCTTGCCGAACTTCAAGGTCATCAGTTTCCGCCATTTATTAAAGAACGTATGACAGGCATTACAATTCGTTCGGGATTTTTCTTTGCCATTCACACGGGCCTTGCGGTGTGGGCGGCACTGGCATGGAGCACGACGGCTTGGGCTCTCCTCAAAGGTATTGGCCTGACGGTGAGTTTCATTCTGTATCTTGTCATAGAGGGTTTTCTCTTACGGAGAGCCGTTCTAAAACAAAGATCGGAATGAGATATTTATTTTTAATTTTCATCCTCTTTAACACTCTCGCCTGCAGCCGTTCGGACGTTCTTGTTCGTTTCTTTGATACGCTTGCCGTTTCCGAGGCCGACGACTACTTTGATCTCACAAGTGAGCAAAAAGAAAATCTGAAAAAGAATATTCAAAAAGATCTGGGCCGCGCAAAAAAAGAACTTTTCCCCGAGGTTGCCAAGAAACTTCGCGAGTTGGAGCCCGCGGTCGCCAAGGACACTCTGGATGCCCAGAAGGTCGCGGCGCAGTTTGCGGATTTTCAAACTTATGTCAAAAAATTCTCAAGCTATTTTAAAGACAGCGCCATAAAAACGACATTGTCGCTCAAGCCTTCGCAGTACGACCATTTCTCGGGGGAGCTTCATAAAGAAATTCAAAAAAGTGAAGACCGCAACGGCGACTCCGATCACGCGCAGAGGGAAGCTTATAAACGCTACCGCCGCTCCTTGGAGTTTTGGGTCGGAGGCATATCCAAAGATCAACGCGACCGTCTGAACAAGTTTTTAGAAACGCATCCTTTTCCGTGGAAGCTGCAAAATCAAAACAAAGAACATGTTCTGTCACAATTCCTTGAAGCACGAAAAAATCCTGAAACCTTAAAAAAATTCGTCGGGGATTTTTACGAAGATTTTGAGGCCGTGCGCCTGCCCGCCTACACGGAGGCGCTCGATGCTCACAAAAAGGCTTTTCAAAATTTTCTGGTGAATGATTTTTGGAAAACACTTTCCGAAGTCCAAAGAAAGCGCCTGCGCGAAAACATTTTGGATCGCGCGCAGGAACTGGAAAAAATCGCAGAATCGACTTAACTTCCTTTAAATTCAGGAACCCTTTTGTCTTTCATCGCTTGCAAAGCCGTAAAGTGATCCTCGGTTCTTTGCGTGATTCCTTGATAAGCCGCAGACAAATCCAAAATCGTATGCAAATCATTAAGATATGCCATCTTCATCGCCTTCTTTGTCATTTGCACGGCGATGGGAGCATTGTTTGCGATCTTCTCTGCCAGTTTCTGCGTTTCATTTTCTAGATCAGCTTCATCAACAAAATAATTCAGAAGACCCCAGCGTTGCGCCTCGTCCCCGGCGACCAAATCCCCCGTTAAAGACATTTGCATGGCTTTAGAGAAGCCGATCACACGCTGAAGGAAGAACGTCCCGCCGTCGCCGGGAACAAGTCCCAGCTTCACGAAAGTTTCGCCGAATTTGGATTTCGTGGTGCCGATACGCAAATCACACATCATCGCCAGATCACAACCCGCACCGATCGCCGGTCCATTGACCATCGCAATCACTGGCGTCGAAAGCTCTTCAATACATTTAGGAATTTGCTGAATGCCATGGATGTAGCGCATGCGCAATTCATTGCCTTCACCAGCGAACATGCCGGTTTTATTTTGCATCGCTTTGATGTCGCCGCCAGCGCAAAAAGAAGTGCCTTCCCCCTTGATCACAATCACACGCACTGCCGGATCAAAATCCGCATGCTTCAAAACGCGTGTCAATGAATCCACCATTTCCAAAGAAATCGCGTTGCTTTGTTCGGCATTGTCGAGCGTCAACCAAAGGACGGTTCCGTTCAACTGCGTTTTGAGATGTGTCCATTTTTGCGAATAAAAATCCATGCAGAGCTCCTGTTTCGATTGAAACAGAAGAGCTTCGTTTTGTGAACAGCATTCGTTCTTAAGGCAGGAAATATTCAATGATTGCGGGAAGACCGTTTTGTTTCACCATCATAACAAGGCGTTTTGGTTTCGGTCCTGACGCGGCCTTCACAAGAATACGTCGCCCCTCGCAGACAATATTATCCGTCGGCATCGTCAATTCCGTGACGGTAAAGTGCGTGTTGTACACCAGCGGCCAATTCGCTTTTGAAGTGAGATCTCCCGCATTCGTGATTGTCGCCTTATAGACTTTGCCGCCAGAACAGTAATAAATACTTCCGGCATCATAAGCAAATCCGCCCGGTGCCGTGGGCAGAGTCAGCATTTTGTTTGCGACACCACCGGCAACAACGTGCATATCCGCAGCGTATGCCGACGACCGAGTCGGATTAAAGAGCCAACCCGAAAGCGGGCCGTAATAAACGGGTGCTCCCTTTGTATGAACGCCGCGAGGTCCGATATCACAATTCGCGGAAGATCCGTCAGGGCATACATCCCCGTCTTGATTTTGCGCGATAGTACCTGCAACGTAATTAGTAGTCGTCGGAGTCACCAAACGGAAATGGCTGCTATTGTGGGCGGTGCCGTTCCAGTAGAATTGATTGATTAAGAAATTTCCACCTTGGTACGCGACGACTTCCGGTGAATAACCGGCAAGTTGTAAATCAGCGCGGGCCACTGTCGCTTGCGTGTAGCTGGGTGTAGCGCCCTGTCCATCAAAGAGCTCTTCCCAAAGTCCCGTTGCCCGGTTAAGGCGGCACACACTGTGATATGAAGTATAGCCATCCGGAGGTGTTGTAAGAATCGAAGCCGCCGAACAGTTCATGTAAATGTCACCATTCGCAGGATTGGTTGCAAATGGGTTTGGATCCCACCAGTTCCCCAGACGAATATTCTGAGCATTGGCCGCGGTTGCGAAATTCACGTTGCCGTTTTGTCCGTTCCCTGCGACGAGGCGCACTTCCGGCGATGCTCCGGGAGAAACCTCACGTAATTTATTTTGCTGATGATCTAAGATCACGACGCTGTCACCAGCACCGTGATCAAGATAATAAACCATCGAAAGACGCATGTCGGTTGCAACACCTCCATCACCCGCGTCTTTGCGTTGTCCGAACAAGGTATAAACGTTTCCATTGTAAACAGTTTTGATGATCCCGCGAGTGGAGAAGAAAATACGACCATAGCGATCCACGAATGCATCGTCCAAAGAAACCGCACACGAAGTCGCCGCCGTTCCGTCAGCACATTCTCCCATGGCGCCGGTGCCAAGAACGCGGGTCCATGTGCCATTATCATTCAAGCGTACCAGAGAATGCTCTGTCGCCCGGTTCGCGCGATAGACATAGCCATCCATCGACTGAACTTCATAGTAGTTCAAGCTGGCATTCGTATAAGGATGATTTGGATGAACACCGTTTGCAATCCACGTGTTGATATCCAGCTCCGTCATATTCCCGTAAGAGTTGCCGGGAACCGAGTACACAACGTTGACGTACGCTTTTAAAATATCGCTCGTTTGGGAGTCATAACGCAAACTGAAGAACGAATAGTCTTTTGTATTTAAATCCCATGTCGGAAGATCTTTGGCTCCAGTTCCTGAAAACCGAAACGCTTCCACACGCGGAACTGCCAACGAACCTTTGTACACGCGGATGCGCCCGCCGTTGTCTTTTCCCTTGCCTGGATTGTCCGAGACAAAATAAATATCCCCGTTCGGATGCGCTTGAAAAATAGCGCGGCGACGGATCAACCAGCTTTGATCATTCGTTGAAATATAAGAAATATCGATCTTTAAATCTCGTGGATCCGCCACAGTATCAGCCGTGTTGGTTCCTAAATTCCCGGCAGGATCGGCACCGATAATAGTTTCAATCGTCATGGGCTCAACGGACGTGTCAATTCGGCGGATCATATGGCGGTCATAGACAAGCACACGATTTTGATAATCCAGAGTAGCTCTGTAAATCGCCTTCGCACGCGCCTGTTCGACTGGAATTCCGTCACCGTACGAATCTTCGTTAGACTTCGCCAAACGCAAAAGCACTTTCGAGTTGTTGGTCTTTGGATCGACATACATCAAACCATAAGAAGAATCGTTGAAGAAAATTTTTCCGTCTGTCGTTACAAGCAAAGATCCAGGAGCCGTATCATTGCCCACATTCGTGTTAAACACTGTTTGCTTGGCATTGCCGTTATGTCCCGGGTCCTGATTCCCCGCCAGCAAATTCACATTTCCGCTATTTAGCGGCGGACTTGTCACCTGCGAAGTCTGACCGTAATTATCCGTGAAACGCAGTTGCAATTTAAAGAAAGTGTTATTAGGGAAGGTTGAATTCCACACATAACATCCCGTATGCGGAGCTGAATAACTGCAGCCCGCTCCATTATCAGAATTATTTGCCAGTGCATCGCTGATTAAAGTGTACTGACTGCCATCTTGCGAAGAATACAACTCCACTTTCGTAATCGTACCGTTATCCGAAGCTTTCCACTTCAAATAAACCGCAGCACCGTTTGCGAAAGTCATATCGGTATTGATCGGCGGAGCATTCGGCGTCGTCGAGTTCACCGCCAAAAAATTGCCAACAACAGGAGGCGCATCATTAATATAATTGACGGTGTTGTAGTCTTTCTTAAGAGTCGCCGAGTTCGTGCTGATGTTTCCGGCAACGTCCTTCACCCACGCATAAATGTTGTAAGTCCCAAAATTAATTCCTAAGAAAAAGTCAAAGTCGACCAGGAAAAGATCGGGCAACTCTTCCAAACCTGGTTTCGGAGCTTTCACGGAAACCCAGCACGCATCCGACGCTGCAGGAGCTGTGTTAGTCGTCTTAAGACAAAACTCACTCACGGCTGTCTCGGCATCGTGACCTTGCAAACTCACCGTGACGTAAGAGCGAACCGAATCATCCGGAGTCAAAGAACCGTTGATCTTCATTTGATTTGCAAGGATTGTTGGCGGAGTCACGTCAAAGACAACGTCGAAAAGATTCGACTCGCCATAACCTGTGTTGCCATTATCGTCGGTCAAAACCGCACGTACTTTTAAGCCGGTATAAAAACTTGTCGGTGTCCACGAAATTTCAAAAGACTTGTTATTCATTGGGCCGGCAAGCCCCAAAGTACGTGAAGCCCCGTTGTTCCAGGTCACTCCGTCGGCCGAATACTGCAGCGATAAAACAGCCGTTGCCGAAACAGTGGCTTCTGTCACATACACGACAAATGGATACGCCACGTTTTTCGCCAACGTCGGCACCGCATCCAACGTCATGATCGGCGCTTTTGAGTCGTAAGTGATTGTGAAAACAGTCGCTGTCGAAATATTCCCAGCTTCATCGCGCGCATAAAAACGCACGTTACGCAGCCCTTGCTGATCCGTCGCGCTTAAATCAAAAACATAGTTTTGCGCCGCTGTCGAACAAGGCAGCCAACCCGCATCTCCTAAAGCTGGCGGAGCGTTTTGTTCTTTCAGCATAATCATTGTATGATCGGAACAATTGTTCACAGTGAACTTCGCCAAGGCGGCACTCATCATCACCGGCGTATTCATCGTCACATTCGGCGGAACAATCTGCGTATCTTTAGTCACCGAGTGAAATGCAACCGCCGTCGTATTGCCTGCACCATCGGTCGTCGAGACAGAAATATTTTTAGCTCCATCCCCCGCCGATAAAGTAAGATTCATCGAGTAAGTGCCACTCACCGAGCATGTTTGCGTTGACGGCGCTGGAGTAAAATCCCCCGTCGCACTCACAATCAGACCTGCCTCACAAGTTCCCGTAAGAGTAAATGTCGAATGGATTTTGCTATTCGCGACCGGAGTGGCAATTGTCAACGCAGGAGCCGTCTTATCAATCACAACAGCGCCACTTTCGACGAGCCCCGCCGCCGATGCCCAGTTATCAGCCTGGTCTCCGGCCAAAGCACAAATGCGATAAGTGCCGTCACCGCTAAAACTTAAAGGAATATCGGTCCCGGCTGCAACCGGCGTCGCCGCCATCACAGCCGCCCACTGTCCCGAGCAATCGGCGTCCTTCACAATAATATACTTATACTGAGTGCCGCCATCCGAAGGCAGAGTCACGGAAACCTGGCGAGTCGTATCGTCGTTGCTAAGCGCACTGCCTAAAGAACCAAAACTTGGCAACAACAAGGGCGCAATCGTATCTTTATTAAAAGTCATACTTGTTGCCGTTCCCACATTGTTCGCAATATCTTTTTGCTTCACTTCGAAAACATTGCTGCCTTCAAGAAGTCCCGCTCCGTCAATCATCGTCGCAAAGGTTCCATTGCTTTGACATGAAAAACTTGAAAGCAACTGCGCACCCGAATAAATTTCAACCGGCCCGTCTTCACTTTCACAAGTCCCCGCCACAGGAATGCTCCCGACAGTCGCATTTCCAACCTCCGCCGCAATCGCCGAAGTGAAAGAGACAACCGGAGCCACAATATCTTTAAGAACTGATGCCTCAGTGCTTGAAGAAACACCCGCAATCGAAGTCACAGCCAAAACTACTTTATAAGAGGTGTCCGTCCATGCCTGCGTATCAAGCTGCAGTTCAAATTTATTATTCACACACCGAGCATTGAATTTGCGCGTTTCATGCTGCGCTAAAGAAGAGTTTTCGGGAACAAACGAAACTTGAATATCCTGATTCTCGTAGAAACACTCCCCTTGCACGGTCACATTCTGAACATCCGAAGATTTGTTAATGACAAAGGAGTCCATCCGCTCCCCAAGAGCGTCAGTAAGAACCGGTGGAGTCAGCGCGTTCATATCAAGAACACTGCCGCTGAGCGAACACCCCACTAGAAAATGGATCATGATGAGAAGTACCGTGACGTTCCGCATGCTATAACCTTCGGAACACAGGAATAAGTTCTAAATACTACAAATTAAGATTCGAACTCACTATCTCAAATCGACACAAGACAATCGTTCCACCAAAATCCGAAACAAAGAATCATTTAATTCAAAACCCACGACCACATCAAAAAAACCAACATTCATTGGAAATCCATCTCCCATCCCTAGACCCCAAAAACACTCTTAAAAAAGCGCAACAAACATCCCTACCAACCAAAATAACGAAGCAAGAAACTCCCAAGTGGCCTTTATTTTTTTGAACTTGTCTTTATGAATTCAGCGAAATTTGCGTGCAGCGAAATTATGGGTGTTCGTCCGAAGGCTCGGCCTTTGCCGGCGCCACGATGGCGCGAACCGCCCAGAGGGCGGCGGCAACTGAGCCCGGATGGCGTGCCGACCGAAGCGACGAAGACCCATAACTTCGCTGCACGCAAATCCCCGCCCGAAGCCAAATCACCCGAGCAAAAAAAAAGGCCCCCTCTCGGGAGCCTTCTTATCATCCGCCTATTTAGCTTGGCAGAATGGAAGATCTGGTTGGAGTTGACAGATGATCTGACAGATCATCGGATCCCCAAGCGGACATTCACCTGGTTCACCAGGGTTGCCTGGATCAGGAAGACCGCCACCATCATCTGGAGGATTCGAGCCACCTGATTTAGCGCCTACGTTGATGTTCAATGTAGAAGCTGTTTTACCATCAGCGTCTGTAACTGTGATTGTCGTTGAACCGTTCGCAACAGCAGTCAAAGTTCCGTTGTCAGCGATAGTTGCTACAGAAGTATTGCTAGAAGCATACTTGAATGGAGCTTTACCGTGAAGAACAGAGAATGCCAAAGTCTCAGAAGGTTTGATAGTTGCTGCAGCAGGAACTACAACCATTTTCTTAGACATAACAGTGTCGATAGCTTCGTAAGCGTCAACGCGGCAGTTACATGCAGTCTCGATAGAAACTTTAGCACCTGTCGTTTGTAGGATCGCACGAACTTGCGCACCTGTTAGAGAAGGATCTTGAGCTTTCATCAAAGCAACAAGACCAGATACAAGCGGAGTTGCCATAGAAGTACCAGAAAGGTTTCCGTACTTATTGTTTGGCAATGTGCTCATGATGTTCTCACCAGGAGAAGCTACGTGAACAGTCGCTGTACCGTAGTTAGACCAAGATGGTTTTGCATCAGACGGACCAGAAGCTGCAACTGTGATTGAGTTCGGGTAGCCGTTGTTAGCTGGATACATCTCAGTTTTATCGTTGTTCTTACCATCGTTAGCAGCTGCTGCGATGAAGATAACGCCTTTATCGTCAGCACGCTTGATCGCCTCAAGAAGAGGAGCTGCTGTAGAGCGAGGAACCGCGGCACCCCAAGAAGCAGAGATGATTTGCGCGCCTTTTTCTACTGCGTAGTCGATCGCTTTAATAGCGTTGTTCAAGTCACCAGAACCGTCTTCACCCAAGAAGCGAAGAGGCATGATAGAAACTTCTGGAGCCAAACCTACGATACCACCATCTACCAAACCAGTCGCACCTACTGCACCAGCGCAGTGAGTACCGTGACCAGGGTTTTGGAAGCCTGTTTTATCCATTGGATCTGCGTCGTTTTCTTTGAAGTCATAGCCCGCGATCATGTTCGGAGCCAAAGATTGGTGTCTGTAGTCAACACCAGTATCGATAACAGCTACGATCACGTTGCGGTTACCTTTGTTACCAGCGCGTTGCCATGCTTTTTCAGCTTGAACTTTCGCGATAGCCCATTGTTCTTTCAAAGCTGCTGTTTCAACAGGAGCAGTGAAAGCTCTGATTTTGAAGTTAGGAACTACATACTCAACGCCAGGTTGAGAAAGTAGAGTCGCCAAAGCTTGCGCTTCGTGTTTCTTTTGGATGTCAACTTTTACAAGGCTTGCTGTTGCGTTATGATCCGTCATTTGGATCGTAGCAACCTTCGACATTGTCATTGTGTTGAGCATGTTAAGAGCGCTTGTGTTCTTATATTTTACCAAGTATTCGCCTGCGAACGCCTGGCTTCCGAACAACAATGCACCTACTAATAATGCACGTTTCATATATTAACCCCCTCCGTGGTGAAAAAATCATATTCAGATTTCATCCACAAATGTTAGGAAAATCTTAAATAAATCTTAAATTTTTTGACACATTCCATCGAACATTGAACCCACCGACGATCTTTTCAAGAATGATCGCGACTGATTTTTCACACCGAACTGAGGAACAACTTATGAGTTATCTGCACGCTATCATTCTCGGCATCGTCGAAGGCATTACGGAATTTCTGCCGATCTCCTCCACAGGCCACATGGTTATTGCCAGCTCCTTTATGGGGATCGAAGACAGCGCTTTCACAAAAGCGTTTGAAGTGATCATTCAGTTCGGCGCGATTCTTTCCGTGCTTGTTCTGTATTGGAAACGTTTCCTTCCTAATTGGGGCTTCTATAAAAAATTGTTCGTGGCATTTCTCCCCACAGGCATCATCGGCTTCCTTGCCAAAGACCTTGTCGATCAACTTCTTGGCAGTGTGCAAGTTGTCGCTTGGGCGCTGATCGCAGGAGGTCTTATCCTGGTTTGGTCGGATAAGATTTTTGCGCATCTGACAGCGATGGGTCGCAAAACCAGCGACCTCTCTTATGCAGATGCGGCGAAACTGGGAATGTTTCAAGCCATCGCTATGATCCCCGGTGTGTCCAGATCCGGAGCCACCATCATGGGTGGATTGACACTTGGCATGAACAAAAAAGAGGCAGCTGAGTTTTCATTTTTTCTCGCTGTTCCCACGATGGCCGTCGCCACGGGTTATAAATTGTTAAAGATCTATAAGACCATCGAACCTTCGCAAATCGGTCTTCTTGCCGTGGGCTGTTTGGTGGCTTTCATCGTTGCGATGATCGCAATTAAATTTTTTATCGGCGTGGTGGCGCGCTACGGGTTCCGTGGATTTGGATATTATCGTATCGTCCTCGGCGTGATTCTTTTGATCATGATTTATTCAGGTCGCAACCTGACGTTGATGTAGACATATATATAAGGATACTTCGTTCATGGAAAAACTCATTCTCGATCAAGCTGCTTTGATTTCCGATGAATTGGCGCAACTTTTAAAGACGACCGTTTTGGTGATGCCGAATTGGAAGTGGGGGGTGTTGCTGACGGCGATTGTTCTTGGCTTTATCCTCCGCCCCGTCATTCAGTTTATTCTGAAGGAAATTAAGAAGCACAATCCGTTCACGAAAAAATATCCGAAAAGCTTTTCGGCGTTTTTCCTGAACCTGCCTGTCGAAAAACCAATAGCCTGGTTGCTTGTGATTTTCTTCTTCTTTGCCATTGGTGATGCCGTTGCATTGTCGGGTAAGTTTGAAACTTACTACAATCATTTCTTGCGCGGCCTTGTGGCGCTTTGTCTTATTCGTGTGATTTATTATGCTGTGGATGCTCTGTCTTCCGTCTTTATGGAGATGGCGGCAAAAACGGAAAGCACTTACGATGATCAACTTGTACCTTTCGCATCGAAGGCGTTGAAAGTTTTGGTGGTCGTTCTTGGTGTTTTGATCGCCTTGCAAAGCTTCGGACTTAACGTGATGTCTCTGCTTGCCGGTCTTGGACTGGGAGGTTTGGCGTTGGCCTTGGCAGCGCAAGACACCGCTGCAAATCTTTTTGGTTCCATCACGATTCTTGTCGACCATCCTTTTAAGATCGGCGACTGGGTGAAAGTGAAAGACATGGAAGGGACGGTCGAAGAGATCGGGTTCCGCTCCACACGCATCCGCACGTTCTACAACTCTTTGATCACGATTCCGAATGCGATGATGGCAAAAGAGACCATCGACAATATGGGGGTGCGCCCTGCCCGTCGTTCACGTCAAATCTTGGGTCTTGCTTACGAAACGCCGCCGGAAAAAATCAATTCCTTTTGCGAGCACGTTCGTTACATGATTAAACAACACCCGAAAGTAAATCCGGAAACTGTGACTGTTCATTTTAATAATTACAACGCTTCTTCATTGGATGTTTTGGTGAATTTTCACTTGAACGTCTTTACGGGACCGGAAGAACTCGAAAATCAGCAGCAAATCTTTATTGAAATCCTCAAGATCGCCGCTGACATGAAAGTCGACTTCGCTTATCCCACACAAACTGTTTATTATAAATCGGCGGAGCCTGCGACTCCGTCCCTCACCACGACTTAAAGAGAAGAGCCCTTGTCCTGGACAGGGGCTTTGTCTTTTTCCTGCCAGGGCCAACGCCCATGAATCTCAACTCCCAGCGACAAGCTTAAGAACGTTCTGATTAGCACGATAAGAGCTAGAACTCCGACACTGACAAATGTAGGTTCTACGGCGACAGTGCCGATAATATCCCCGGCGACTAGAAACTCCAACCCTAGCAGAATGGCATTTCCCAAAGAACTGCGATATCTGAAATAGGCTTCTGCGGACTTGTTTAAGTAGTTTTTCAAAAATTCAAATGTCGAGACAATCGCGCCAATAACAACGACGCCGATGCCAGCGACTTCAAAGATCAAAGCTATGTGACGAAACGTTTCGTGGACCATGATGCCATTGTTAACGTCTTTGCCTCATCAAGGTACGGCAATTCCAGTGAGTTTTAACATAGAATGCTGGATGCAAGAGGACGTCTTTCAAAAGCGGAGATTTGACATAAAAAAACTCCGCGTTTTGAGACGCGGAGTTTTTGAATTTTTATTTAACAGGAAGAAATTATTTTTTCTTCTTTTTCACCAAGCCGGCATCAGTGCGGATTTTCTGTGCTTCGAGTTTCATTTTCTCAGCTTCCGCTTCGGCTTTACCGGTTTCCATTTTGATTTTTGCTTCTTCTGCTTTGTTCAGAGCCACATCCATTTGTTGCTCCAAATTTTCGCGCTCGTTTTTCGCTTTTTCAGCTTCGTCACGAAGGCGCTTCAACTCAGATTCGGCACGAAGAGTTTCAGCCTCGCTGTCAGCAATGGCTTTTTTCGCTCTTGCGATTTCAAGACTTGCCGCCGCTTGTTCTTTTTTAAGAGTGTTGCGGTTGCTTTCCAACTCTTGGCGCGCCTTCGCGGCTTGTTGTTTTACTTTCTCTTCTTGAGATTTCAACTCGCCCGCTTTTTTACGCTCAACTTCCGCTTGCTGAAGAGCTTCTTTCGCTGCGGATTGCGCCGACTTCAATTCACCGTCGATCTTTTCAATCAGGGCTTTTGATTGTTCTTCTTGAACTTTCAAACGTGCCATTTCCGCTTCCGCTTTTGCTTTATCAGCTTCCGCACGAGCGATCTCTTGTTTGCCTTTGGCTTCGCGAGCTTTGGCTTCCGCCACCGCTTTTTGCGTTAGCAAACGAGCTTTAGAAAGATTTTGTTCGGCTTTCGCAGCGTCTGCTTTGGCAGCTTCCGCTTCTTTCGTAGCCTGCATTCCATTCTCAGTCGCTTCTTGCGCCTGCTTTTCTTGCTCTTTCGCCTGGTCGCGAAGCTGCTCGGCTTTTTCTTCCGCTTGCTTACGCTTACCTAAAGCTTCATCACGAACTTGCTGGGCCTTTTGAGTTTTTTCTTGAGCCGCTTTGATACGTGCTTGAGCTGCCGCTTGATCTTTCTCGGCTGCTTTTTGCTGGCGCTCATGCTCGTTGGCTTCGGCTTTGAGTTTTGCGGATTCTCTTTCAGACTCCGCCTGCTCTTTCTTCGCATCGTTTTCCAACGAACGCGCTTTATTAATAGCGGATTGCGCTTCGGCTCTCATTTTGTCACGGCGTTTGCGATCTTCTTCAGCGCGTTTTTTTGCTTCCGATGCTTCAGCTTTTGCAGCCTCGGCGTCCGCTGTTGCTTCTTCCGCTTCAATCTGCGAGCTGTCCACTTGTGCAAATACTGGCTGAGCGCTCACGATAGCGGCCAATAGAAGAATACCAAGGGGTTTTTGATACATTGACTGTCTCCTTAAGATGATGTCTTTGAACAGAAATTAGAATATCGGGATTTTTGGCAAAAAAAAAGCGACCAGGATTGGGGGGGGAGGGTCCTGGCCGCCATGGGGGGTTGCTTTCTACTAAAGCAACGGCGGTGCCATGATCACTTCTTTGCCAAAATGGATAAAACTTGCGGCGATCGCAAAACCTATGTCGAGCTTTTAGACAGAAAACGACAATTGCGGGCCACTTTTTTGAGCAGCGAAGCATCTCCTCGCATATCTAAGAGTCTGACAAAATATTTTAAAGTCTTCCCAAAATGAGACGGGCAAAAGTCTAACTTGCATGGATTTCAAAGATTAAGAGGCCACAAGCAAGACCTCATTACGCTCCAATGCACACGATCTACACCAAGCGGCTCACGCGTTCCACATGAGATAAGTGAAATGAAAATAACCGGTAAGAGTTTCTGTTTTTCGATTTCTTTTTGTCAGCTCTCAGATTCAAAAAAGTAATTCTGCAAATTCTTGATCACGATGCGGATTTCGAGGAAGACCTTTCACAAAACAAGAAAGGAAACTTCCTATGAAAACACTCATCGCACTTTTAATAATGGTAGGCACAGTTCACCAAGCTCAAGCTTTGGAAAGTTATTATGGCAAAGCGACTCGCTCTGGCAGCAGTCTGTGGACGTGCTCCTTGCACAACCACACAGACAGTACTCTCGACATGAAGTACGTCGTTTTTGAATTTGAAAGAACAGGCGCCCATGGCAATACGTTCACAAAACAAGTGCGCATCGACGAACGCGTCCGTTCCGGCGAATCTTTGTCCAGCACTGTCAGAGAATTCCATGTGCAACAGGTGTCTCACTGTAAATTCTTGGCGCGTTAAAACTTTTTCCGGCGGTGCAACGTATGTACTGCCGGAATTCACCACGGCCTTGGTCTGTTACGGACTCGACAACCTCCGTCGGCCTTTCTAATCTAAAAAAATGAACTTTTTGCGTTTCAAACAGGCCGTGGCTGTCAGTGCGTTGTTGTGGGCTCTTCCCGCTTCCGCGCTTCATATCATGTTGGATCCCGGTCATGGCGGCGTTGATACGGGGGCCGTTCACGGTCCCGCTAAAGAAGCGGACCTGGTTTTGAAGGTCGCTCAACGCGTGAAAGCGCTTCTTGAAAAAGACACGCAATTCAAAGTGACTTTGACTCGTCATCACGACAAAAACGTGACGTTGCCTGCGCGTGTGAAAATGGCCGAAGAAGCGAAAGCGGATTTATTCGTCAGCCTTCACGCGAATGCCGCTTCCGATCAGCGCGCGAAGGGCGTTGAATTCTTTTTCCAAAACAATCTGCCCCCCGATGAAGAGAGTTTGTTTTTGGCAAGCCAAGAAAATCAAATGATCCTTAACAGTAAAGAGCTGCACAGCATTTCCGGCGGCGACGAGCTTTCCAAAAAAGGTGACGTCGCTGCGATTGTCGAGGACTTGCATCGACAAAATCGTCTGATGAGCAGTCTGCGCCTGACACAAACTTTAACGAGTGTTTGGGGCGCGGATCAAAATGCGGCGCACGCGACAATCAAACAAGCGCCGTTTTATGTGATTTCAAAAACGACGATGCCTTCCGTTCTAATTGAAATTGGTTTTCTCACGAATCCCAAAGAAGCTAAGCGTCTTTTAACCTCTGACTATCAGAATGATCTTGCTCAGAAAATCTACAGCGCTTTGCTCTCCTACAAAGAAAAGATGGACAATCACACGGCAAAAACATTAGATTAACTCCTGTCCAACCTAGGAGTTTTTCATGCGCGCAGACGGCCGTCTTTACGACCAACTCAGACAAGTTAAAATCACACCTCATGTTTCTGAATACGCCGAGGGCTCTTGTATCGTTGAGTTCGGAAAAACGAAAGTTTTGTGCACAGCTACTTACGAACCGAAAGCACCGCAATGGCTTGTCGGCACGGGCGCAGGCTGGGTGACAGCGGAGTACGGGATGCTTCCCCGCTCGACTCACACTCGGATCAAACGTGAAAAATCCATGACCGGCGGACGCACGCAAGAAATCTCTCGCTTAATTGGGCGTTCACTGCGCGCCGCTGTTGACTTAAAGCAACTCGGTGAAAAACAAATCATCGTCGACTGCGACGTTTTAAATGCCGACGGCGGAACACGCACAGCTTCTGTGACTGGTGGTTATGTCGCTTTAGCTCTGGCTTTTAAAAAACTTCTTGCTGTCAACGAAATCAAAAGCAACCCGTTGATCAATTACGTTTCTGCGATCAGCGTCGGCCTTCATGAAGGAAACATCCTTCTTGATTTGAATTACGATGAAGACTCTGCGATCGGTACGGATATGAACTTCGTGATGACTGACAAAGGTCATTTCGTTGAGGTGCAAGGAACGGCAGAGCATGTTCCATTTACACGCGATCAACTTTTCAAGATGATGGATGTCGCTGAAAAAGGCTGTCGTGAATTATTCATTCACCAAGCTTCTGTTGTTTCCGAAATCTACAAAATCGCGGGTAAATAAAAATGGAACTTTGGATCGCTACAGGTAACAAGGGCAAACTTTCCGAATACAAACAACTCTTCCGCGAAATCGCGGATTTGAAAGTGTTCTCACAAGGGGACCTGCCTTCCTTCACTCCCCGCCCTGAAGACGGAAAAACTTTCGAAGACAACGCTCGTATTAAAGCAAAAACTTTGCGCGCGGTAAAAAACAACGTGTGGGTTTTAGGTGAAGACGCCGGCCTTGTTGTTGAAGGTCTGAACGGTCTTCCGGGAATACACTCCGCTCGTTATGCGGGACCAAAAGCTTCTGACAGTGAAAACGTCGCAAAACTTTTGAAAATGATGACGTTAAAACCGATGCAAAATCGCAACGCGAAGTTCGTGTGCACGACGGTCGTTTATACGCCGACAGGTGAAGAATGGGTTTTCACGGGAGAGATGAAAGGCACCATCGCATCAAAGCCTGCGGGTCTTCATGGCTTTGGTTATGATCCTGTTTTTATCCCGGAAGGCCAGACGCAAACTCTGGCCGAACTCGGTGCCGGTTTTAAAGCGCAGCACTCGCATCGCGCTCAGGCCGCCCGCGATTTCCTCGCGAAATTGCAGACGTAAGCAAGTAAATTTTTCCTATCTCTACGAGCCTGCCTTCTGGGTCGGCTTCCTCTGCCTTTTTTCATAGCAAAGTCCCCGTTTTTCCGAGGGAAAACACTCTAGCGATCCGCGAAAAAGTGGACAAAGGCCTGACCTCTTTGCTAGGTTCTTCCAAACGGACTTTTACCTCAGGAGACTACGAGTGATGAAGGGCCTAAAAATCTTTACTGCCAATGCTAATCCTCAACTGGCAAAAAAAGTAGCCGAAGCCGCGGGTGTGGACCTCGGGTACTGTGAAGTCAGCAGCTTTGCGGATGGCGAAATTCAAGTTGAAATTCATGAGAGTGTTCGCGGACAGCATGTCTTTGTCGTACAAAGCACCTGCCCTCCAGTGAACCAAAACTACATGGAGCTTTTTGTGATGCTCGATGCTTTAAGACGAGCTTCCGCAGCCTCCATCACGGCCGTCATTCCTTATTACGGTTATGCGCGCCAAGATCGTAAAGTGGCGCCTCGCGCCCCGATCTCGGCAAAATTGATGGCCGATCTTTTGACCACGGCCGGAGCCACTCGTGTGGTTTCCGTCGACCTGCATGCGGCCCAAATCCAAGGTTTCTTCAATGTTCCAGTGGATCACTTGTTTGCGATTCCGACTTTAGCTCGCGCTTGGCGAGAGGCTTATGGCCAAGGCGGCGACTTTGTCGCGGTGAGTCCAGATGCCGGTGGGGTTGAAAGAACCCGCGCCTTCGCAAAACGCATTGAGTCCTCGATGGCGATCATCGATAAACGCCGTTCCGGCCCGAACGAGGCAAAAGCCCTCCATCTAATTGGGGATGTGACTGGCAAAACGGCGGTGATTGTCGACGATATGATCGATACAGCAGGAACCCTTACACAAGCAGTTGACAGCCTCTTGAAGAATGGGGCAAAAAGGGTGTTCGCCGTTGCAACGCACCCTGTTTTTTCAGGACCCGCGATCAGTCGTCTCAAAGAAAGCCCTATCGAAAAAGTATGGGTGACCGACACGATCCCGCTTAATGAAGCGGCGAAAAGCTGTGGAAAAATCGAAGTGGTTTCTGTAGCTCCGGTTTTGGCCGAGGCGATCAAACGAATCCACGGAAATGATTCCGTCAGCAGCTTGTTTGACTAGGCCGGATGGCCACAGTGCCGAAGCACCGAAGGGTGTACAGGCTGAAGTAAATTTTAAACCCAGAAATGGGATTTTATTAACAAACCCTCTATTGGACTAGAAGGAAAAAAACATGAAAAATAGAATCGAACTAGAAGTAGCTCCTCGTGAAACTGGTAAACACAACAGCCGCGCACTTCGCAACTCTCGCAACGTGCCTGCAGTTATCTACGGAGCTGTTGAGCCTATCAACGTATCTGTTGGTGAAAAAGAAATGGTTAAGTTCAACACTCGTGCTTACGAGAATGCTCTTTTCACATTGAAAAGCTCTGACAAAAAAGCCAACGGTATCGTTGTTCTTGTTAAGTCAGTAGACGTTCACCCACTTTCTCGCCGTCCTCAACACGTTGATTTCTTCGCTTTGGATCTTAAGAAAGCTGTTCGCGTTAACGTTGAAGTTCGTCTTGAAGGTAAACCAATCGGTCTTTCTGAAGGCGGCTTGTTGAACGTCGTTCTTCGTTCTGTTGAGGTTGAAACTCTTCCAACTGAAATCCCTGAATTCATCACTGCTGATATCTCTAACTTGGCAGTAGGCGATGCTCTTCACGTTTCTGATTTGCAAGTAACTGGTTCAGTAAAAGTTATCACTGGCGGTGACCAAACTATCGCGGTTGTTAACGCTCAAGAAGAAGAAGCTGCTGCTCCTGCGGCTGCCGCTGCTCCAGCTGCTGCTGCACCTGCTGCTGCCGCTCCTGCTGCTGCAAAAGCTCCAGCGAAAAAGTAATTCCGCTGAGTGCACAATGCTGAAGGGACCTTCGGTCTTGGAAGCTGACGTAGTAATAAAATCAAAGGCAGCCGTTATGGCTGCCTTTTTTTCTTTCAGAGGCTTTGATTTATGTGGTTAGTGGTTGGACTTGGAAATCCCGGCGGAGAATACAAACTCACTCGTCATAACATTGGTTTTATGGCGGTGGATTATGCTCTTCAAAGTTTGGGAAATCCCCCGATCAAAAATCAGTTCAAAGCAGAAATCGCACAAGTAAAGTGGCATGATCATCAGATCATTTTTTGCAAACCGCAGACTTACATGAATCTCTCGGGTGAATCCGTGCAGCCTTTGATGGGCTTTTATAAAATTCCGATGGCTCATTTGATTGTCTTGCACGATGAAATTGATCAGCCTTTTGGTCAGCTCAAAATCCAGAAAAATCGCGGTCACGGCGGGCATAACGGAATCAAGAGCATCTCAGGTTTGCTGGGCTCCGCCGATTATATTCGCCTGCGTATCGGTGTCGGACGCCCTGAGAACCCGCATATTCCAGTTGCGGACCATGTTCTTGGAAAATTCTCAAAAGAAGAGTTCGAGAAGATGCCAGACTTCCTCAACAAAAGTATCGATGCCGTCGAGAGTATTATCCTCGATGGAATCCAAAAAGCTTCGACAAAATTCAATAGTTAAGCTAGATTGGCCTCTTCAAATAAGGGGTTTTTAGATGGCTTTACAAGTCGGTATCGTTGGCCTTCCCAACGTAGGTAAAAGTACACTTTTCAACGCGCTCACTTCTGCAAAGGCGGAAGCAGCCAACTACCCTTTCTGTACGATTGATCCCAACGTCGGCGTGGTGACGGTTCCAGATCCGCGCATGGATAAAATCACAACGTTTATTAAGCCACAAAAAGTGATTCCAACGACGATGGAGTTCGTGGATATCGCAGGTATCGTGAAAGGCGCGTCCCAAGGTGAAGGCCTTGGTAACCAATTCCTTTCTCACATCCGTCAAACAGATGCGATCGTTCACGTAGTTCGTTGTTTTGACGATCCAAATATCGTGCACGTATCTGGCTCTGTAGATCCTATTCGCGACATCGAAGTTATTAATACAGAGTTGCTTTTGGCGGACTTGGATTCTGTTGATAAAAAATATCAGCGCATCGAAAAGATGGCGAAGAATACAACAGACAAAAAGTTGAAAATGGAAGCGGAAGTCACAAAGAAAATCAAAGATGCTTTGGGCAAAGGTCTTCCTGCACGTTCTGTTGCTTTGGATGATTTAGAGCTTCCTTTCTTGCGCGACATGCATCTTTTGACAGCGAAGCCTGTGCTTTACGCGATGAACGTGTCTGACACGGACTTCGCAGCCGGTGGCAACGATTGGACAAAATCTGTTGAGGCACGCGCGGCTGAAGAGAACAACAACACGATCTTGATCTGTTCTGCGATGGAAGCGGAAATCTCTCTTCTTCCTCCTGAAGAGCGCAAAGACTTCTTGGATGCAATGGGCGCTGAAGAGCCAGGCTTGAATCGTTTGATCCGTGAAGCTTATAAACTTTTGGGCCTGCAAACTTACTTCACTGCGGGCGAAAAAGAAGTGCGTGCGTGGACAATCCGCGCGGGCACAAAAGCTCCGCAAGCAGCGGGCGTCATTCACACAGACTTTGAAAAAGGTTTTATCCGCGCAGAGACTTACCACTGCGAAGATTTGTTCACCTACAAATCGGAGCAAGCTGTTAAAGAAGCTGGTAAATATCGACTTGAAGGAAAAGAATACGTCGTTAAAGATGGAGATATCTTGTTCTTCAGATTCAACGTTTAGAACGTTAAGGAGAAAGGGAGCGACAAGCTCCCTTTTTAGTTTTTATGAACGAATTGTTGAAACTTTCCGCTTTAGAAATCGCCGCGAAGGTAGCGAAAAAAGAAGTCTCTCCGACAGAAGTTCTTGAGGCGCACATTGAACGCATTGAACAGGTGAACTCCTCACTCAATGCCATGGTCGAAAAAGACTATGAGCGAGCGCGCCAAACAGCGAAAGAACAAACCGAACAGCTTGCAAAAAACAATTCAGATCTACCTCCCCTCTTTGGTGTGCCTTTTACCGTTAAAGAAATGTTCTCCTATGAAGGCATGAAACGCACCGGCGGGAGTATTCATCAAACGCAAAGTGTGATGGATTGGGATGCGACCGTCGTCGCACGCATGAAAAATGCCGGCGCCATTCCGATGGGAACGACCAATGTTCCTGAACTTGGTTTTTGGTTTGAAACCTTCAATCCCGTTTACGGTCGCACGAACAATCCCTATGATCTTTCCCGTACATGCGGCGGCTCCAGCGGTGGCGAGGGCGCTCTTTTAGGTGCTGGCGCAACTCCTCTAGGACTTGGCAGTGATATCGGCGGAAGTATTCGTATGCCTGCTTTTTTCTGTGGCGTTTTCGGGCATAAACCCACTCGTAAACTTTTACCTTTAACAGGTCACTTTCCTTTTAGAAAAGAAGAACTTCTGGGCCTTGCCGAAAACAAATATCCATACACCTCCATGGGGCCAATGAGCCGTCGTGCGAGCGACCTCTATCCGATGATGAAAATCCTTATGGGTGCTGATGGTCTCGATCCGCATACGATGCAGAATCCTGTTTTGAAAGAGCGCACCCAAGAATGGGCCGGTCGGAAAATTTTGATTTGTCCTGAACCGATTTTTCATCGCACGCGCAGCACTGATTACGAAATGGCGCAGGTCGTGCGTAATTGCGGAAAACTTTTTGCGGAACTGGGTGCCGTGGTTGAAGAAGTGGATCCTCGCTTCTTTGTGCGCGGAACTGAATTGTGGTTTGCGGCACTCAAAAGCTCTAAGAATAGAAATCTTTTTGAAACATTGATGGGACCGACGAAGCATCTTTCTATCGGAAAAGAAATTTTGAAAGTGGCTCTGGGCCGCGGTGATTATACCTTCCCGAATCTTTTGGTTTCTTTGGCCGAAATGTTTGATTCCGGGAACGGCGATTACACTCAACAAATGGCCGACCTTCAAAAAATGGCGCGCGACCTCGATGCGATGCTGGGAGAAGAAGGACTACTTCTTTTGCCTCCACATCCGCGAGTGGCGCCAAAACACCGCGCTCCGCTCTGGTCTCCGTTTGATTTTATCTACACAGCTATCTTTACAACGCTAGGCCATCCAGCCACAGTCGCACCGACAGGCCTTAACGCCGACGGGCTGCCGTTGGGAATTCAAATCGTGTCCCGCGAAATGAATGACCACCTGACATTGTCCTGTGCCGAGTTCATCGAAACAACTTTCGGCGGCTGGCAACCCCCTTAAACGTACCTGCTTCCCTTTGTTCACAAAGGGAAGCAGGTACCCTTCTAGGATTTGAAGTGGTCCAATAGGATGTGGATGCTCCACACAGTCAGAAATAAAATCAGAGATGGAAAAAGAATGAGATGGGGGAAGCTTGAAAGAGTTTTCCAACCTTCGCGCACAAGAATGCCCCAACTTGTGTAAGGCGGATGTACGCCGAGGCCGATAAAACTCATAAAGCTTTCGTAAAGAATATTTGTCGGGATCTGCATGGCCACGAGAATGAGCAATGTGCCCAGCATATTCGGCAGAACGTGACGCCAAAGAATATGTGTGCGGCTGCCACCTAATGCGACGGCGGCTTCGACGAAAGGTTTTCTGCGGATTTCTAAAACCATTCCTCGTGTCACTCGCGCAAGACTCATCCAGTGAGTCGCGGAAATTCCGACGCACAGACTTAAAAGAGCTTTCATGTAAACGTCTTGTATCGGCAACAGCAATTGCAAGCTTAGACATAAAACGGAGACAAGAATAAAACTCGGCACGGCCATGAGAATGTCGCAGAAACGCATGAGGATCTTATCCACGACACCTTCGAACCATCCCGCGACAGCACCGTAAATAAATCCAAATACGAAAGATAAAAGCGCACAGAACACGCCTACAAGTAAGGATATTCTTCCACCCGATAAAACGCGGGCGAACATGTCTCTGCCTAAAGAGTCCGTGCCAAACCAGAATTGATGGCCCGGCCCCGTCAGAATTTGTTCAATGTTCTGTTCAAGTCCCGATGAGAAACCAAGGACAGAATAAAAAAGAGTCAAAAGTAAAAGCAGAATCAAGTACGTGCTTGCGACAACCAGGAAGATTTTTTTCATGCGTTCTCCCTTAAACGCGGATCTACCAACCGTAAAAGAACGTCGATAAACGAGTTCACCAGAATCAACAACGTTCCGTAAAACAAGGTTAATCCCACAATCAATGTGTAATCGCGATCGTTCAAAGACGCAATAAACTCCGTGCCAAGCCCCGGAACCGCAAAAAGCACTTCCACCAGGAAAGAACCCGAAAGCAGCGACACGACAAGAGGGCCCACGTAGCTTAAAAAAGGAATCAGGGAGTTTTTAAGAACATGATGAACTAGAATTGCCCACGAACTGACACCCTTCGCGCGGGCTGTGCGCACATAGTCTTGCGTGAGGTTGTCGTGCAGAGAATTTTTAAGAAGACGGATGAGCACCGCCATCGGACGAAGACTGAGTGTCAAAAGCGGCAAAATATAATGCTGAGGTGTCGTCAAAAAAGCGACGGGCAAAAGGTTCCAATAAAATCCAAAAACGTAAATAAGCAAGGGCCCCCAGAACAGACTTGGAAGAGATAAAAACGCGATCACACCTTGATCAATCGTCTGCTCGATCCAAGTTTCTCGATAGCGCACAGCTAAAAGTGAAATCGCAAACGCGCCACAAAGAATAAACACAAGCGAAAGACCATTGAGCATCAGCGTGTTCTGTATTCCTTGCGCAATAATCTCGCTGACGCTGCGATCGGGTCTGGCCATGGAAATTCCCAGGTCCCCCTGCGCCACGGAAGACATATAGGAAACGACTTGTCCTGCCCAAGAGGCTTCCACATTCCAATGCTGCATGAGTTTTTCTTTAACCAGAGGATTCAGGGCAATATCGTCGTCGAAAGGACCGCCGGGCAAGGCTTTAAGCAAAAAAAACGTAAGCGCCGCAAGGACCACCAGCGACGCTAACATTTCAAATAATTTTTTTAAGACAAAACGGAAAACGTTCTCTCTCAAATGTCATCCCAATTTTCTTTCCCTACTAGCTCTGCCGAAACCTTCACAGGTACGGACCCCGCCATATAAGGGAAAAGGTCTTTTTTGTTGCCGTACAATTGACTGTAAATATAAGCGTTAGAAACAACTCGTTTTACGTAGTTGCG
This sequence comes from Bdellovibrio sp. 22V, assembly GCF_030169785.1. NCBI lineage: Bacteria > Pseudomonadati > Bdellovibrionota > Bdellovibrionia > Bdellovibrionales > Pseudobdellovibrionaceae > Bdellovibrio > Bdellovibrio bacteriopascens. The sequence goes on along the minus strand of NZ_CP125854.1, from coordinate 72,252 downwards.
AGTTTCAAGAAACGGAATGTGTTCAACGAATTCATCTGTTTCCAAATTGCCGAAGCTCACCAACCAGTTTTTTACGCGATGAGGACCGGCATTATAACCGGCCGCCACCAAAGGAATCGTATTTTCAAAACGATCCATCAAGCGCTTCAAATAACGAGAGCCGATTTTCACCGAAGTCTCTGGCTGCAAAAGCATTGGCGATTTAAAATCTTTCTCGCCCAAAAGTGTCGCTACCTTGTGACCTGTGAAAGGCATAACTTGCATCAAGCCAAGAGCTCCCACTGGAGAAATTGCGTCGCGGCGGTAATTTGTTTCCGCGCGCATGATCCCCCAAACGAGCTCTTGCGGAACGTCGAACTTCTTCGTGTATTTATTCACGAACTCAGAATACGCCTTGGGATATGCGAACTCCCAAAGATAACGGATTCCTTCAAGACCGTGCGCCGCTCTTTGTCCGCCGAAATTGATTTGCGCGATATACGAAGAACGGTTGAAATGTCCTGCCGTATTGTATTCGCTCATCAAAGTGCGAAGATATTCGCGGTTCGACGTTTTTCTTTCGATATCGTAAAGATCCCAGCGAGCCCATTCGTACTCCCCTAAGATCATCATATCGCGCGCACGCTCAAAACGTTTCATCAACACCGGATTTGAGAATGTCGTGACTTTGTCACCTGCGACTTCAGGAACGGAACCGGCCTCTTCCGCCACTTCCACCGATTTCAAATCGGCGTTGTCGGACTCTTCCGCCTCTTCTTCTTCACCTTTTTCATCGTCTGCTGAGTATTGAGTCAGAACCAGGTTTTCTTCCGATTCCGAATCATCCCCGCGGTAAGTTTCTTGCGATCCCGGCATCAAGAACTCGCTTGCAGAGAAGCGCGAGATCACACGCGGCTGCGTAGGCAAAGATGTTGTTTGCGCCAGTTTTGGCGCTTTGACTTCTTCGATTTTTTTCAAACGCGCTTGCGCCACGATCGAGTAATAACCCATCAATGGATCTGCCGCGAGATCTTCCATCATGTCTTTGGCTTGATCCGTTTTACCTTGGCGCAGAAGGCTCATCGCCATCCAGTAGTTCACTCTGTCTTGCGGGAAAGACTTCCAGCCTCTTTTGTTTTTTCTTTTTTGCGCATTCAAGTTTGCAAACGCTTTGTAAGCGCCTTGATAATCACCCTTCAGATATTTCAACCACGCCAAGTGCCATTGCGCATCTCTGTTCAAACCTGATTTAGGATAGGCCTTCATGAATTCCTGGAAGCGACGAGCCGCTCCGTCGTAATCCTGGAACTGATAACTTAGGAATGCCGACTGATACAAAGCCTGACGACCCGTTTTTGAGCGCGGGCTCATTTTGTAAGCGGAATAGTAAGAACCCACCGCTAACTGCACCTCACCTGCACGCGCGGCCGCCGAAGCAAAGAGGATCAAATAGTCGAAATTTCTTTTATTGTTTTCGTAATAGGGCTTGAGGATATCAACGGCTTTAACAACTTCACCCTCTTGCAAGTAAAATTGCGCCTGAAGCTTGTCGGCCAAGTATTTATCGGACTTTGCCAGCTTCTCTTTCATGATATTGATTTCGCCTTGAGCTTTTTGATCAAGCCCCGCCCAAAGCAAATAGCGAACGCGCGTACGGAAATCTTCCGTCGTCACGTGGCAGTCTGTCGGTTTTCCTTCAAATTCATTCGCCGCGAGGTCCACTCCCCAATCAGCGACCTTGGGATAAGCCGGATATCTTTCATACATTTTCACGAGCCACTTACACATCGGCGCATGACGATTCAAACCTTTTTCCGCCAACGCCAAGTTGTAAATCACGTCCGGATAGTCTTCCGTGTTGCGAGTTCTCTTTTCGAGTTTGGCAAAATGCAGGCTTGCTTGTTTGTAGTTTTTCTTTTCCAAAGCGATCTGCCCCAAAAGATTGGAAGCTTCAATCGACATTTTGACATTCGGAGAAAGCTCGAGAATCTTTTTTAACTCCGCCTCGGCCTGATCCCATTTACCTGTCTTCATGTATGATTGTGCCAGATAAAAACGCGTGTACTCTTCCAGCGTTTTATCTTTAAGAACACTTTCAAAACTCGGAATCGCTTCGTCATATTTGGACAAGCGAAATACGTCCAAACTTTTTTTGAAAGCTTCCAAGTCATTTTTTGGTGTTGAAGGTAATTGTGCGCCTGCGACAGGGCCCAATAAGAGAGAAATAATAATACACTTCAGGGAGGTCCTCATGTCCACCACTCCAATACGATATGATGTTGTACAGTCCTTGTATCTATCACTTAATAATGATACCGAATATCTATGGCAAAATCGAAGACGAAAACGATCTATACCTGTCAAAATTGTGGAGCCCAACGACCAAAGTGGGAAGGAAAATGCACCGACTGCGGCGCGTGGAACTCTTTTGTTGAAGAACTCCAATTTTCCGAACCAAAAACTCGAGGATGGTCGACCGCTCCATCTGAAAAAGGAACGGCTGCGTCTAAACCGATTTCACTCGACCAAAGCCTCGAAGAAGTGAAATTGGATCGTTTTGATACGTCTTTTGAAGAACTCAACCGCGTTTTGGGCGGCGGACTTGCGCGGGGCAGCTTCGTCCTTCTTGGTGGATCTCCCGGCATCGGTAAATCGACTCTGCTTTTACAAATGGCAGGAGGACTTGCCGGCGATAAGCGCAAAGTGCTTTACATCTCGGGCGAGGAAAGCGTTTCACAGACGGGTTCGCGCGCGCACCGCCTGGGCATTCGTTCGCCTCTGATTGAGATCGGTTCCGAGTCAAATCTGCACAACATTATGGAGATGGCTCGTCATAAAAAACCCGATGTGCTTGTCGTCGACTCTATTCAAACAATGTATCTTTCGGATTTGCAGGCAGCTCCAGGTTCGGTGTCGCAAGTGCGTGAGTGTGCCGGGCACTTGATGGGTCTTGCAAAACAAGACAACATCGCTGTGATCTTGATTGGTCACGTCACCAAAGATGGCAGCATCGCCGGTCCTAAAGTGCTTGAGCACATGGTCGACTGCGTTCTTTCTTTCGATGGAGATACCTCTTATAACTTCCGTCTTTTGCGCGCGTTGAAAAACCGTTTCGGGGCGGCTCACGAACTGGGTGTTTTTCAAATGAACTCGAAAGGCCTCGAGGAGGTTTCAAATCCTTCCGAACTTTTCCTTGAAGAGCGCGGCGATCAGCTGATCGGCTCGGCCGTGTTCGCATCCATGGAAGGAACACGTCCCCTTTTATGTGAAGTCCAGGCTCTGACTCTTTCAAGCCCGATGGCCATGCCGCGAAGAACAGCTCTAGGCATCGACGTGAACAGGCTGCATCTTTTGACGGCGGTTCTGGATCGTCACTTGGACGTTCGCTTAGCTCATAACGATATCTTTATTAACGTGGTTGGCGGTTTGAAGCTGGTCGAGCCTGCGGCCGATCTCGCTGTCGCTGCCGCTATCTTGTCGACGGAAGGACGCCGGGATCTTGATGCCAAGACCTGCTTCTTTGGCGAAATCGGTCTGACCGGCGAGGTCCGTGGTGTTTCTTTCGTGGAAAATCGAATTAAAGAAGCCGATAAACTCGGTTTCACTCACTTTGTGATTCCGTTTTCCAACAAACGTCACCTGGGCGAGTATAAATTACCGAAGGACAAGAAAATTTCATTTGTCAAAAGCGTACATGAACTCAGTAAAATCATTTAGAGCCTTGGCTTTAAATGGTGGTGGATCATGTCTGAAGTTTTAAGTGCAATTCAAAAAGAATCTTATGGCGCCGGAGAGTTTATTTTCTTTGAAGGCGATATCGAAAACCATTTCTATATCGTCGAATCTGGTGTCGTCGAGATCTTCACGAAAGACAACATGGGAAAACGCATCCCCATCACTGAAATTGTCGACGGGGAATCTTTCGGCGAATTCGCTTTGATTTCGAAATCTCCTCGCTCCGCCTCGGCCCAAGCGATGACCGACGTTGTTTTAGTGAAAGTTTCAGAAGACGGTTTCAAAGAGCTTCTCTCGGAGCTTCCAACGTGGGCGGAGTGTATGTTGAAGTCCTTCGTCGATCGTCTGCAAAACATGACGGAAAAAGTGCGCGAACTTGAACAGTTCAAGAAGCGCGAGTAATTATTTTTTGTGATTGGGATATTTTAAAAACAGTTCGCGCTGCAAATCCATCATCAGACTCAGCAACCGTGTTTCGAGAATATGGTCCACATTAAGGAACTGAACGCCCGCCGTTTGAATCAAGCCCTGCTCTGATTCGCGATTTTGCACAAAGCGCACTTCAATTTCAAACTCCATCGGGCGACGGGAGCCCAAGCGCAAGCTGCCTTTGACTTTATCACCGATCTTGAGTTCCGGTTTTTCTCCTAAAAACTCCATCTTAAATCCGCCGGCACTCACATCGCGCACGCGAGTATCAAGAAAATAGGATTTACCGCCATGATTCGTTAGCAAAAACACAGCGTCGTATTTTGCCGGAATGTCGACACGCGCATTCGCCCGACGTTGCAACTGAAAGAGGTCGACGTCGGTTCTTAAAACCGCCCACCCCGCCTCAAAGCTTAGCTCCGTTTTGAAAAAATATCTTTCACTCTTAAAAGAGAAATTTACCACCGCCGCCTGGTTCGTCGCAAAGGACTTCGAGTCCGCCGTATGATGACAAAGGAGCGCTTCATCTTTTTCAGTTTGCACCGCAATAAGATGGAAAATTTCTTCGTGCGCGGAGCCTTTGATAGTCAACTGAATCTTGTCGTCAGCGATTTCACGAAAGAGCAATTTCTTTTCAGAAAGAGCTACTTTTTTAAAAATAGTCTGACCGTTTCCGCCGTTCATTAAACTCTCTCCAACGCCTTTTCCCAACGCACACGACGAGCTTTGCGCTCTTTCGGAGTCATCTTTACTTTGAACTCCTTATTCACTTTCCACACTTTTTTAATCTCGTTGAGATTTTTCCAAAGTCCCACGCCAAGTCCTGCCATGAAGGCCGCGCCCAGCGCTGTCGTTTCAAGATTTTCTGGACGAACGACGTTGGCCCCGCAATAGTCAGCCTGCATCTGCATCAAAAGATCATTGGCAGCGGCTCCGCCATCGACGCGGACGCCGCGCAGTTTTTTTCCGAGATCTCTTTGCATCGTTTCTAGGATATCGACATTCTGCAAAGCCATCGCCTCCAGCGTCGCTCTGGCGATATGCGCTTTCGTTGTTCCGCGTGTAAGACCGCAAATAATTCCGCGCGCCTCAGGATTCCAATGAGGCGCTCCCAATCCCGTGAGTGCCGGAACGAATTCGACTCCCTCAGTAGTGTCGACAGTTTTCGCCAGAGCTTCGATATCCGAAGATTGTTGAAAAAGACCCAAACCATCGCGCAGCCATTGTACGGCAGCTCCACAAACGAAGGCGCCTCCTTCAAGGGCATAAACCATTTCTTGATCTTTGAGTTTCCACGCGATCGTCGTTAAAAGTTTATTTTTCGACTTCACCGCTTTCTTGCCGGTATTTAAAAGCAAAAAGCTGCCTGTGCCGAAGGTGCATTTGGATTCGCCGACTTCGTAACATGCTTGCCCAAAAAGGGCCGACTGTTGGTCCCCGATCATTCCTGTAATAGGAATTCCGTCGGGCATAAATCCCAAGCCGCGTGTTTTTCCAAAGTCCGCATTCGAAGGACAAATTTCCGGCAGGATTCCCTCGGGCACGTTGAAAAGTTTCATGAGTTCTTCGTCCCACCATCCTGTGTGAATGTTCATCAGCATGGTGCGGGAGGCGTTGCTCACGTCAGTCTTATGCGCTTGGCCCGCTGTTAATCTCCACAAGAGATACGCGTCGACCGTGCCCGCAAGAACTTGACCCTCGCGCGCTTTTTTCAGAGCGTTCGGGACATGTTTAAGGAGCCACTGAATTTTTGTGGCAGAAAAATAAGGATCCAGCACCAGACCGGTTTTTGCCGTGATCATTTTTTCTTTTTTGTTCTTCTTTAATTTTTCGCAAATCTCTTGGGTACGACGGCACTGCCAGACGATGGCGTTGTGAAGAGCCTTCCCCGTCCGCGCATCCCACAACATGACTGTTTCACGCTGATTTGTAATCCCGATCGCGCGAATTTGTGCTCCACTGATCTTGGCTTTCTCAAGAGCAAGACGCATTGAGCGCTGTGTGGAAAACCAAATGTCCTCAGGATCGTGTTCGACCCAACCCGGCTTCGGAAAAATCTGCTTGAAAGTCTCACGCGCCTCGGCGACAAGACCTCCGGCTTGATTGATAATGCATGTTCTTGAGCTGGTTGTACCCTGGTCGATAGCCATGATAAAAGAAGAAGACATAAACACTCTCCGGTCGATGGATAGAACTAATAACATCATGAAGAATTTCTTGAAGAAACCCAACGAAAAAATTTTTGGTCTTCGGAACCTTGACCGAGACACTCTGATTTTTCGTGTTCTGCCGCGTTTTCTTTTAGAGATCCTCCGCAAGTATTTCCGTCTCGAGATCGAGGGCATTGAGAACATCCCCCGACGCGGAGCTGTTATCATCGCTCCCAACCACTCGGGGTATTCCGGTTTCGATGCCTTTCTTTTAGGCCACGTCATTCAGCAAGAGGCAAAACGAATCCCGCGCGTTTTGACTCATCACTTTTGGTTTCTAACCGAGACCACGGCGATCCCCGCGCAAAAAATGGGTTTCACGGAAGCGACTTATGAAAATGGCGTAAATGCTCTTAAAAAAGGGAATGCGATCGTGCTTTTTCCTGAAGGCGAGCATGGCAACTTCAAGCCGACATCACAGCGCTATCAACTGCAAGAATTCAAACGCGGTTTTGTGCGCATGGCTTTGGAAACGCAATGTCCGATTGTGCCTGTTGTGATTCTTGGCGCCGAAGAGACGCACATTAATTTGAAACAGCTCAAGTTCACGAAGTTTTTGAAAGGCTCCGTAATCCCGCTCCCCTTGAACGTGATTCCATTACCTGCGAAGTGGCGCATCCGTTTCCTGGAGCCGATCTACCTTCCGTACAAAGCTTCCGCCGTCGAAGACGCCGAACTCGTGCACGACATTGCTCAAGACATCCAAGAAAAAATGCAAACAGCCGTCAAAGAAGAAATCCGCAAACGCGGCGGCGCCTTCCTCTAAAAGGTGCCTGCTTCTTTTTTCTGACTACGCCGCAAAAATGCTGCAGTATCGCCAGAAAAAAGAACCAGGCACCTTTTATTGGCGGCGGTCTGGGACGTCTTCTCCGATTGTTGTTAGGATGGATTGCCATTTGGCCGTGAGTACGCCCGGATCGTCCTCACTACGGCTGACCAATTGACTTACTAAAAGGGCGGCAACGCTGACGGCGATAACTAAGAGGAGCACGTACTCCACCACGATCTGACCGCTTTGACCTTTTCTCTTCATTTAATAATGATATCACAGTTCTGCGGGAGAGGAAGACGGCTCCGCCATAGCTGGACGCCAGTTTTCCATTGTGAGACGAAGTGTCTCTATCAAAAGATCTAGGTTTTCGTCTTCGATAGGACCGCGAAGTCCGATAACCACGTCGTTATGCCACTTTTCGACTTCCAAAGGGCTGATATGCTTCTCTGCGCCCTCAAAAGAGAGCAGGAAAGAGTCTTCTGTTGGATAAATCATCACAAGGATGTTAGCGCCAGAGTTTTTCGAAATCTCTTTCGCCTTCGCCATCTGCTCGACCAACTTCTGTTGGATGAGGAAATAGACTTTGAGCGCTAAAGCTTCATGAAATTGGGCGAAATAAATACGCACGGGACCATCAAAGATGGCACTGTTAAAAGCAGGATTAAAATACTTCGATTGCATCAAAGTGCTGTATGACGATCTCATGCTGTAACTTCCCCCCCAAAAAGGTGTCTGACATTTTTTTGCGGCGTAGCCAGAAAAAAGAAGCAGGCACCTTTTAGCTCAAGACTAGGAAGAAAAGGGGGGATTATTCAAAGGAAATTTTAAGAATCTTAAATTTTCTGACGCAGTAGATTATTTGAGGCTGTCGAAAACTTTCTTTCCTCTCGAGAAAACCATCTTCTCAGAACGCTCACCCACACTGTAAAACAAGGTTTGCCAATCCTGATCGATGCACAAAATATCAGCAGATTTTCCGACCTCTAAAGAACCGACTTCGTTGTGCAGATTCAAGGCGTGAGCCGCCCCCACAGTGTAAGCTGCGATCACTTCTGGCAGAGTCATCTTCATTTCAAGACGCGCAAGAAGTCCAACTAGATTCAAATCTTGTGTTGGAGAGGTGCCCGGATTGAAGTCGGTCGCCAAAGCCACCCGCGCTCCGGCTGCAATCATTTCTCTCGCCGCGGGATATTTTGTTTTCATATAAAGATCCGCTGTCGGCAGAAGCACACAGGTCGTTTCTGACTTCGCAAGATTTTTAATTTCTTTTTCCGTCAGTTGCAGCAGATGGTCGCCTGAAAGCGCACCAACTCGCACGGCCACATCACTGCCTCCGCTGAGTGAAAGCTGATCTGCATGAATAAGAACGTCAAACCCCAGCGCCTGAGCCTTGCGGAGATATTTCTCCGAAGCCTCTGCCGGGAAAAATCCTTTTTCAATAAAAACATCCACCCGGCGAGCAAGATTTTTCTTCTTCACGACAGGAAGAACTTCATTTCCGAGGAACTCCAGATACTCTTCATAAGACTTAAATTCAGGCGGCAGAGCATGGGCGCCAAGAAACGTATTCAGCGTGCGCACGTTTTCGATCTTTTGCGCCGCCTGCAACATCTTCATTTCGTCTTTTAAATTAAGAGCGTAACCAGACTTCACCTCAAGAGTTGTCACACCTTGGGCGATAAACTGACTCGCACGCTTTTGCGCGACACTCGCCAAATCATTGACGGAGGCTGCCCGCGTTTTTTTAACAGTGGAAAGGATGCCTCCGCCTTTTGCGGAAATTTCCTGATAACTCACGCCTTGATTACGCATCTCAAATTCAGCGGCGCGATCGCCAGCAAAGACAAGATGAGTGTGGCATTCTACAAATCCAGGAAGTACCGTCTTCCCTTTCAGATCGATTTCTCTGTGATTCTTTTTGGCGAACTCTTTAGGAAGTTTTTTATGCGGCCCCACCCAGGCAATTTTATCTTTTTCAATCAACAGAGCCGCTTGATTTGCAATACTCAGATCCTGCTCTTGAATTCCGCGTCCTTTTTTTTGAGAAGCGCCTTGCAACGTAAGAAGTGTGGAGATGTTTTTAAGTAAAATGCCCATATGCTCATTCAAACACATGGGCTTCGAGGATCAAGGAAACTCTACATAACCTTGATAGATTGACTGCGTGCACCCTCAGCTTTGGGGAGGTTGATCTTTAAAACGCCGTCTTTAAACTCCGCCTTCACCTTGTCACCGGCAATTTGGTTCGGCAAAGAGAAGCTGCGCTCAAATTTACCGTAGTACCGTTCGGTGTATTTTCCCTCGCCTTGAGTTTCACGTTTTCTTTCGCCCGAGATGGTCAGAATATTCTCGGAGAGATCGACCTTGATTTCGTCCCTTTTTATACCAGGAAGATCCACCGTAACGATATAGGCATTGTCTTTTTCTTCCAGATCCACCGCTGGAGAGAAATCGAACTGACCATGGCGAGTGGGCGATAAACCACGATCAAATTCATTGATAAATTCCTCAAACTGACTCATTAAATCGTGACTGGGCCCACGACGGCCACCCACCCAGGGACCCAAAGAACGCATAGGCATATATCCTCCTTTTGATAGGAAGATTATCGACTGCCGCTTGCATAGAGAGTCAAACTCTGCACTATAAGACGTCAAAAATACAAAGGTCTTATAAAATAAAAACGGCGCTTTTTCAGCGCCGTTTTTCATTTGCTTTTTAACTTTGACTATTTCGGTTGTGGAGCAAACCACAAGTCGATAACAGCACCTTGCTTTTCTTTGCCTTTTTCCTTGAACACAAAAGTACTGCGTTCACGAACTTCGGCGCGGTCTCCCATTGAACTTGTTTGTGAGGAGTCATATTTCAACGAAATCGACTTCACTCGTTTCTTCAATGGCACCAATTCACCGGCATCGCTGATACCGTCTCCATTACGATCAAACCACAAGAGAAGCTTCGCAAATTCTTTATCTTTGGCGTCGATTACGTCGTCTTTGTTGGAATCAAACTCACGCAATGCTTCGAAACCGTTTTTATATTTATCGCCAAGGTTTCCGAAAAGCTCTTCCGCTTTTGTAATTTTCTTATCGCCATCACGATCCACAGCGATAAAGGCACCAGGAGCACCCTTTTCAGGCCATCTTGTTTTCATGCCCGGGATCAATGGGAAATCCACAGAAGCATTGAACTGAGGACGTTTGTCATCAAAGAACACCATAAGAGGAGAGAAATAACCGCCGCAGAAACCGTTCTCACCAGGGAAGAATGCAGAAATACTATACTGCTTTCCGTCCTTTGAATGGCTCGTATAAACGTTACCGGATAGGTCCCCAGTGAAACCCATGTATTCACGTCCCGTTTCTTTTCCGGGCGCAAAACTTTGATGGAAACGAACAGCGCCCAACTTCACATCGAAGTCATCGCTGATATTTCCTTCTTCATCCACTTTCGTTGTGAAATTGATTGGCACTGTAATACGCACGTTATTACCGGCGTAAGAGGCAACAACACCATTGCCCGAGGTATCCCCGTCAGGAATTCGCACTTCACTGGCATTTCCAGAAAGCGAGACGACTGCCGCTGGATATTTCACATGATAAAGTCTATTGGTCCCTTTATCATTCAAAGTAATATAAAAAGTAATGATTGAATCTTTCGCAATTGGATTTTGCACGTGTCGCAAGTTTGTTCCAAAGCACGAATTCGCGATATTGATCGTAATCCCTTCAGTCGAAGCACGCGATGCCTGCCCTGAAAGTACGACTCCTTGAAATCCTGCCGTGCCACCAGCCCCGGAGTTGACTGCTGCTGGTTGCTCTGCTTGGGCCTGTAAGCCCATAACCACCGTCAGTGGCAAACAAAGCCATTTATTGAGTAACATACAAGCCCCCTCTGTTGGTTCCCCTACTATTTCCCGCTTTTATCAGGACGCATGATTTTATAATAAATCAATGAGTCATGAGCATCTTTGCGAGAAAACTCAACCCCAGTGACATCCGCAGCGAAGAGCTGACCTTGATCAAAATCTCTTCCGTTAAAAGATGACCGCCATAGGTTGATTTTGTTCCCCTTTGATTCCTTAGCTAAATAATACTTGATTATTCGCACTGCTTTCAAGCGAACAAGTGGTGCCGCGCCCCCCATGGGCGGAATGTCTCTTAAAAACGAATCCTCGTCTTTGATTGTCTCATTCGGATACATAGGGTGCGTGCGATTAAGAAAGTTCGGCAACATCACTGGATTCAAACGCGACTCGCCTGCCGCCGTCACAACTCCTACAAAGATCGGAGAGCGCGCAGGGCGATTGTAGTTGGGACCAAGCGGAGTCATCTCACGAACAGCTGCTGGCGAGTCGAGCATTAAAATAGTGCCCACACCCCAGAGTGCTCCATTCGAAGCTTTATAAACTTCGTTGTTCTTATTTAAAGAACGGAACGTGAGATCGGCCGCCTTGAACGGATTTCCATTTACGTTGGACATATCATAAGCCGTCGCTGGCGTATACATCAGCGTTGGCAATTTCTCGGCTGAAACAAGGAAGATAAGCTCATTGCGACGCCCGAGTTGCAGAGTAAGTTTACGCTCTGCCTGATCCACTGAGATATCGGTAACGTCCGACACGTAATCAAAGAAAGGACGACCATAGTCATCGGTAACTACAAGATTGTTAAATGAAGGCTCCGAATTTTTGAGGTCCTTCAATAGCATGCGCTCCGCGATGATATTATCGACTTTATCTTCAATCTCGTTTGTGATTTCTTCTTTCTGCTTAGCTGTGAATACGAAGAACGAAGCGGCCACCATCCCCATAATTCCAAGGAGAGCGACCCCGACGACCATTTCAGCTAAAGAAAAACCTTTTTGATTCAGTCTCATTGCGAGTTCACCACAAACTGGTAATCGACGAAACCATAAGAGTTCGCACCGGCATCTTTTGCAGATTCGTTGCCTTGGCTCCACTCTTTATGACTAAGTCGCACGGTTACTAAATAAAGTCCCTTCATTCCCGGATACGCTTGAATAACGAATCCATAACGGCCTGGACAAGCTTTACATTTCTCAACTGTAGAGATGGTTCCATTTCCCCAAGCCATTGGAAGCTTATCCAACGCTAAAGCCGCGTTGCGGGCTTCATCTGTCGGGTAATAATTAATTTGGTACATGCGAACATTGGGACGAATATTTTCGATGACGTCATTGATTTGCTTGTACACCGAGTTTTTAGTTCCGCTTTCTTTAGCCACTTTACGCATGCTTAAAGTTCCGGAAATAAAGAAGGAACCGACAAGCGTGATCATCGCCATACCCAGCAAAGCCTCGATAATTGACATACCTTTTTGGTTTCTCAGCAATGACTTCCTCATATTCCAGACTCCCGAGAAACTTCAAGAACGTAGAATCTGACCAAACGGTTTTTACAAACTGTGGATTTGGCAGGCTGATTCGGCAATAATCCACAATCAGGATCCACCGCTGTCCAGCGGAACGGATCCGCTTTTGAACGTAACGAAATAGCGTTACAACGATAGAGATTCGCGACGTCTTTCATCGATGGCATCGGATGCCATACTGGGAAGCGATTGATCGTTGAACAACTTTGGTTGTCCATAGCTTTCAAGATTCCAGCTTGGCGAAGTTCGTAGGTTGCCATTGGATGATAAATTGTACTCCAACGTATGCCATGTTCATATGCCTTGTCGTCGATGAATACACCGTTGGTGACAATGAACGAACCAACGATACGAAGAGGAGTCGATCTCGCCTGGATGTATAACCGCTCACACGTCATGAAACCGGCAACAAAATTGGCTTCCGACGTAATGATACAATCTTTTGCCATTGATTTAATAATGAAGGTCGCTGTGCTTGTGTTCACACCTTTGTAAGCATTGCCGGCATTGAACACAAAATTCGCACGATCGTCATACTTGTTCGTGAATGACCAAGAGTGTTTGGAGTTCGGCGCAAACGACTGTGACCATTGCGCCGTTCCGAACGCCGAGAAACCGCTGTTCGAACAACGCTCATCATAGTTAATATAAGGATCGTCATCAGGAAGAGACCCTTTCGAGTTCCCCCAGCGGTCGGTTAACGCTTGCGGAGAGTTGAAACCGAAGCCGTTTCGCGTGAACATCAACCAACCCTTCGTGTTGTCTTGGTTTTGTTGCGACCACGTACGAAGTGACGTTCCTTGGAAATAAGAAACGTCATAGGCTTCAAACTTCAAATTGATATTTTGCGGATCACCGTTTCCGTTAATAAGCAGCTCTGCATTTTCAAACGAAACTTCAAGATCACGGAAGGTCGGATTCGACTCTTTGTCACCCGGTTTTCTTGGATCCGTCGGTTTTTTAATCGAGATGTGAATTTTAGGTTGCACGCCATCTTTCGATGCCAATGCCGCTGCTTGCCTGTTCAGCGAAGTCAATCTTTCTTCAGCCTCTAAAACTTGCTGATTTTGACGTTCGCGCGCTCGTCGAGCATCCCGCAAGCGGTCTTCGTTGTTTTCGATACGATTTTGCAAAGAAGCGATTCTTCCTTTATCTGGATTTTTCTTTTCCTCTTCATTGCGAAGCTCCGCACGCAACTCACCGAGGCGTCCTTCAATTTGCTCGATTTCACGAGTCATGTCATTCAAGCGGCTTTTTTCATATTGAAGAGCGGAGTCCGCTTGTTGAATTTGCGACTTGATACGGTCTTTCAGAGGACGCAAATTGATTTCAGGCTCTAAAGTCACTTGACCGTCATCTGGAATTTCTCCGGTGATCTCCATCTGACCAAAATACAAAGTGTAACGGGCAACAGCTTCAACATTCTTGCTGAGATTCCAGCCTTTCAGTATTTCTCCGAGGAAACCTGAACGAGTTACAGACGGCTGATCCACTTCACCCGTTTGCGGGTTAAAGCGGTTCTTATCCGTTAATCCCATACGGTAGCTGAACTTATTGTTATTACGATCCATCAACTGACCCGTCACTCTACTATTGAATGTACGGCCCAGATCATATTTAGAGAGATTGTACTCGATACATCTTTGCATCATGTTCGGGTCGGCTGTGCTTGCTTCTGTTCTTAAACCAGAAAGAAAGTCGAGCCCTTCGTCTCGGTCCCCGTCAACTTCGACACCTTTTTGAAAGCCACCAAACTGACGCACATTCGACCAGAACTGATCAGACTCGTAGCCTGAAGTCCGCGGACGGAACTCACTGATCGCTCCGGTCTCTGGGTCCTTTCTCATGATCGGACCTTGCCCTAAAATAATTTTATCTTTGAACGTGACGGGAGCATAAACAGTGTCACCTTCTGGCGCTCCAGGATTCAAAGGCGGCGTATCGGGAAGAAAGACGCTTCCGTTGACGAACACTGGACTTTCGAAAATCAAACCAGGATAACGAAGACGCTCAGCACGTGACGGGAATCTTTTAATGTAAGCGTCTCCTGCTTTTAAACCTGCCCCTGAAGCCATATCCAAATGAAGATCGCCTGCAACCATTAATCCGAAGCTTCCCACTTCACGAGGATAAACACCTACACGAGACGTCGTTTTCAACTCACTAGAACCTACTTTGATTGTGGCGCCATCGGCTCCGATAAGTTTCACAGAGACCGTAAGATAAACTTCACGACCATACTCGGGGATGACGCCGCGACGATCTCTCATGATCTCGACTTCGATAGCTTCAACTTTATAACCTTTCAAATCACCGATAATTTTATAAACAGGATGCATGGCTGAAAAGTTCTTCAACTGCATGCGATGATAAATACGATCGAGAGGAACTTTGTCAGGGTTAGAAACCCCCATCAGACGCAAATACTCAATCGTGTCATCTTTCATCAAAATACGCTCGACTGAGCGAGGATGACTGAGAATTTGCAATACCGAAGCATTAGCCCCAGGAGCACACGGCTCGGGCATCCAGCTTTCCGAAAAACACCAGCGCTGTTTAATTCCAAGAAGTGTAAAATCCACCATGGAGTGAAGCGCAAGGCGTGCCGTAATAATAGAAGCCGTTTTCGTGACTTGTTGGCGGTGTTTAATAACTTGAGGAGATAAATAATAAAGCATCGTCCCGACGACGCCGACGGCGACGAGTGCCTGAACAAAGGCACTACCTTTATTATTTCCGCGAAAGACAGAACGTCCCAGCCAAGAGAGTGGTTTCATGGCGAATTCTCCTATCTGTCCGTATCGACAGATAGGATATCAAACTTAAGACACTCCCCTGTATCATGTCTTAAAAATCACCTTCCGGTGATTCAAGTTAAGACACGACGAAGGCAGGTCTGGCTCAGAAAGAGATGACTATTTTGCCTTCCCCTGATTCGCGACGGCTTCGATCGCCGCCTTCACTTCTTCAGGGTCGCCGATGAATTCGCGCTTAAGAACCTTCAAGTTTGCGTCCAATTCATACATCATTGGAATTCCGGTCGGCATATTCACTCCCATGATTTCGTCAGGAGTCATGCCTTCCAAGTGTTGCATCAAAGCCCGCAAGCTGTTGCCGTGAGCAACAATCAAAACTTTTTTGCCTGATTTAATAGCAGGCGCGATCGTGTCGCCCCACAAAGGTAGAAAACGAGCCACCGTGTCTTTCAAAGACTCTTGGCTAGGCAGAAGTTTTGGGTCCACACCTTTATAACGCGGGTCATGAGAAGGATGACGAGGATCGTTCACGTCCATTGCCGGTGGCGGAACATCATAGCTGCGACGCCAGATTTTCACTTGGTCCTCACCATGACGAGCTGCGGTTTCTGCTTTATTCAAGCCTTGCAGAGCTCCGTAGTGTCTTTCGTTCAAACGCCAGTCTTTGTGTACAGGAAGCCACACTTGATCGACTTCATCCAAAATGAAATTCAGAGTTTTTATCGCTCTTTTGAGCACGCTCGTATAAGCGACGTCGAATGTAAAGCCTTTGTCTTTGAGGGCTTTTCCACCTTTTAGAGCTTCCGCTCGACCTTTCTCAGAAAGATCTACGTCTTGCCAACCCGTGAAGCGATTCTCTTGATTCCATACACTTTCGCCGTGTCTGACCAACACCAACTTATACACGTTAAACTCCTTCAATTTCCTAGGAAAAAGAACTATCATGACAGGGGCCGATTTTAGTATCAAAAGCTTCCTGTTTTTGCTGCGCATTAAGGCGTGTCAAACTCTCGAAATTTTTGAATATTGGCAGCAAGAAAATAGACCTTTTGAGGCTGCACAGAAAAGCAGCCCTTAGCGGAGACCATCGTGAACAACACTGGCATCAATCGTGCGAACTTAGAGTACATCGAACAACTCTATGCTGATTTCAAATCCAATCCTGAAGCGCTTGCTCCTGAGTGGAGAAGTTTTTTCGAGGGGATGGAGTTTGCTCAAGAAGGCAAATTCGGCATGTCCGACAAGGAACTTGCTGTCTTCCAGTTGATTCAAGCGTATCGCAATGATGGCCACACGGAAGCAAACATCAATCCGCTCTACCCTGCGCAAGCTTCTGAACTTGTATCTTTGAAACGTTTTGGTTTGAGCGAAAAAGATTTGAATGCAAAATTTCAAATCGGCTCATTGGTTGGCAAAGCCGGCGCGACTCTTTCTGATATCATCGCACAGCTCAAAAAAATCTACTGCGGCACTTTGGCTTTGCAAGCGGGCGACGCTTCTCCAAAAGAGTACGCGTGGCTGACAAAAGAATTTGAAAACAACAATCACAAACTTTCTTTGGATGAAAAGAAAAACGCTTTGGCTTCTTTGACGAAGGCGGAGTCCTTGGAAAAATTCATCCACACACGTTATGTCGGAACAAAACGTTTCTCTGTTGAAGGTGCGGACTCTGTTCTGCCGATGATGGAAACTTTGGTTAACAAAGGCACGGGCTTGCAAGTGCAAGAAGTGTTCATGGGTATGGCTCACCGTGGTCGCGTGAACATGCTTGTGAATTTCTTTGGTAAAGGCGAAGAGTACGTTTTCGGAGATTTCAACGGACCTCTGCAATTGGCGGAAGCGATCGAGGATTTCGACAACGACGTGAAGTACCACTTGGGTTACGTGACTGAAAAGAAAACAGCGACGGGCTCTTGCAAAGTGACTTTGGCTTACAACCCTTCGCACTTGGAAACTGTGAACGCTGTGGCTTTAGGTATGGCGCGCGCGGCTCAAGATAAATTGGGCGCTAACGGACGTAAGAACGTTGTGCCAGTTTTGATCCACGGTGATGCGGCTTTCGCAGGCCAAGGTATCGTGCAAGAAGTTTTGCAAATGGCGGCGGTGAAATCTCACACGACCGGCGGAACGATCCACATCATTCTTGATAACCAAGTCGGCTTTACAACAAACGGCTTCGACACGCGTTCAACTCGTTATGCTTCAGATACAGCAAAGATGACATTCACGCCGGTTCTTCACGTGAACGGCGATGACGTTGAAAGTGCGGTGCGTGCGATGGATATCGCCTTGAGATACCGTCAAGAGTTTGGCAAAGATGTTGTCATCAACTTGATCTGTTACCGTAAATTCGGTCACAACGAAGGTGACGAACCTGCGTTCACGCAACCGCAAATGTACGAATTGATCAAAAGCCACGCGACAGTGCGCGAGCTTTACGGCAAAAAACTGGTTGCTGAAGGCAGCCTTGAGCAAAAGTACATCGACGACTTGTACACGCAAGCGATGGATCGCCTGCAAAACATTTACGAAGAGACAAAAAAGAATCCTCCGAAACTTAAGAACTTTAAGTTTGAAGGAAATTGGAAAGGTCTTCGCAAAGCGACTGAGGCTGATTTTGAAAAAACAGCAGACACTTCTTTTGATCTGAGTGCCCTTAAAAAAATCGGTGAGAAGATTGGCTCTTATCCGTCCAGCTTCACCCCCCATCCAAAACTCATCAAACTTCTTGAGACTCGCAAAGCGATGGGCACGGGCAAAGAGATGATCGATTGGGGCATGGGTGAGCTTTTGGCTTACGGTTCTTTGCTACAGGAAGGCACTTCAGTGCGTTTGACAGGTGAAGACGTTGTGCGTGGCACATTCACTCACCGTCATGCCGGCATGTACGATTTCAAAACGGGCAACTGCTTCTTCCCTCTTGCCGACGTAAATCCGAAAGCACAGCTTTTGGTGGCGGAAAGTATTCTTTCAGAGTACGGCGTGATGGGATACGAATATGGTTACTCTGTGCAAGATCCTCGCTCGCTTGTGATCTGGGAAGCTCAGTTCGGTGATTTCGTGAATGGCGCGCAGATCGTGATCGATCAATATCTTGCAGCCGCTGAATCCAAGTGGCAGCAAATGAGCGGCTTGGTGTTGTTGCTTCCGCACGGCTACGAAGGTCAAGGGCCTGAACACTCTTCCGCACGTCTTGAGCGCTTCTTGCAACTTTGTGCACAGAACAATATGCAAGTCTGCAACTTGACGACGCCGGCGCAGATTTACCATGCCATGCGCAGACAAATGCACAGAGACTTCCGTAAGCCTCTTGTGATCATGTCGCCGAAATCTTTATTGCGTCACCCTCGCGCTGTTTCTTCGATCGAAGATTTGGCGAAAGGCAGCTTCCAAGAAGTGATCGCAGACACGGTCGATAAAACAAAAGTGGACACGGTGGTTTTCGTTTCCGGCAAACTTTACTACGAACTTTTGGAAGAAAGAGAAAAAACGAAGAAGGATAATGTCGCACTTGTACGTCTTGAGCAAATTTATCCATTCCCTGCAAAACAAGTGACTGAGATTTTAAAATCTTACAGCAAAGCGAAAACTTTGATCTGGGCACAGGAAGAACCTAAGAATATGGGTGCATTCCAAAATGTGTACTTCAAGTTCAGCGATGTGGTTGCGAAGGCAGGTTTGAAATTGGCGTTTGAATATGTAGGCCGCCCAGAGAGATCTTCTCCTGCGACGGGCTCTATCCACAGACACAAGGTAGAACAAGCGGATATTATTAAAGCGATCTTCAACTAAACCGCGCATTGAATTGATTTTTTAAAAGAAAAGGACGTTGCAACATGAAACAAGAGATCAAAGTTCCCGCAGTTGGGGAATCCATCACGGAAGCAACTATCGGAAGCTGGACGAAAAAATCCGGCGAATTTGTAAAACGTAACGAAGTCTTGATGCTTCTTGAGACTGACAAAGCCAGTGTTGAAGTGGTTGCAGAGAACGATGGTGTTCTTACAATCCTTCCTGGCAACGATGCTGGTGCCGTTGTAAAAATCGGCGCAACGGTCGCAACGTTGGATACAGACGCAAAACCTTCTGCAGCAGCAGGCGGCGCTGAGGCAGCCAAACCAGCAAAAGCGGAAACAGCAACTCCAGCACCAAGCGCCCCTGCGGCACAACCTCAAGCGGGTGCAAATCAACATCTCTCCCCTGCTGTGCAAAGAATCGTGACTGAAAAAGGTTTGGAGCCTTCGGCCATTGCCGGAACTGGCAAAGACGGTCGCCTTACAAAAGGTGATGTCCTTGCTGCAGATGCAAGCACTGCTGGAGCCGGCAAGGCAGCACCAGCGGCAGCAGCTCCTTCAGCAAAAACGGCCGCTCCGCAAGTTTCTGCAGCGGAAGTTATGGCAGCTCGCGGCCCTTCCAAACAAGGCGACAAAAAACTTGTTCCTATGACGACAATCCGCAAGCGTATCGCAGAGAAATTGAAAGAAGCGCAAAACACGGCCGCTCTTTTGACGACTTTCAACGAAATCGACATGGGTAAAGTCATGGAGCTTCGTGGAAAGTACAAAGACAAGTTCAAAGAAAAATACGGCTTGAACTTGGGCTTCAACGGTTTCTTCGTAAAGGCTGTTGTTGAAGCTTTGAAATCCTACCCAGCTGTGAATGCTTGGATCAACGGCACTGATCTTGAGTACCATAACTACTACAACATCGGTATCGCGGTTTCTACAGAGAAAGGCTTGATGGTTCCCGTTGTGAAGGACGCGGACACTCTTTCTTTGGCTGGCATCGAAATGGCCGTTCGCGATTTGGCTTTGAAAGGCCGCGATGGAAAAATCTCTATCGACGATTTGAGCGGTGGAACTTTCTCTATCACAAACGGTGGCGTGTTCGGTTCTCTTCTTTCAACTCCGATCTTGAACTTCCCGCAATCGGCAATCTTGGGTCTGCACAAAATCCAAGACCGTCCGGTGGCCCTCAACGGTAAAGTTGAAATCCGCCCGATGATGTACGTAGCTTTGACTTACGATCACAGAATCATCGACGGAAAAGAAGCTGTGAGCTTCCTTGTGAAGATCAAGGAACTTGTCGAAGATCCTGAAAGACTTCTTCTTGAGGTATAAAGATTCGATTAAAAAAGCCCGTTTTGAAACGGGCTTTTTTATTGGCCCGCATGTTAACAGAAAATTGTTTGCAGAATAATTGATATCTCACCGATTTTTAAGCCATGAAAAAAATATTTCTATTGGCGATTTGCATCTTAACTACGGCGTGCGGTAATGAATTCGGTGAACCCTCGTTAGACAATTTATTTACGACACCTCCGCTGGAGGGTGGCATTTGGAAAACATCCTGTGGGTATACCTCGTCTGGAACATCCTTCATGATGACGACCTCTTTCTCAACCCAAGGAGAATACACTGCCACTGTAAACGTTTATTCCGACCCTATTTGTGCCGTTCCGGATTATAAACTCACGCAGACTGGGACCTATGTCATTCCGGGAGGTGTTGTTGAAAACTCCGGCATGAAGCATATCAATATGACCCTTCAGACCCTGGATATGACTGTGTTTAACGCTTCAACAGCCTCTGATTTTAATACCACTCAACACTGCGGCATCAATGATTGGACGCTAGGACAATCTCGAAATCTTTTAAACGCCACTTGTGGGGGTGAGGTTATGCCGTCAGCAAACACACCCATTTATGATATCTACTACATAGAGCCCATTAGCACGGCTTGGGGCAGCCAACCAGGGAGCCTTATGTTCGGATACAATGATGCCTCTCACGATGGAAAAACGGAGGCAACGCGCCCTGAAGTTCTTAGCGGCAACGTCGTCTATAGTAAATAAACCCGACCTTGATCGGCCTAATGCAAGGCTTCCTACGTGACCAATGATGCTAAGATAACGTATAAATCTTGGTGTATTCATACTCTACAAAGGACGCTTCTATGGCTGACACACAATTCGATCTTATTGTCATTGGTTCCGGTCCCGGTGGTTACGTGGGCGCGATTCGTGCCGCGCAATTGGGTCTTAAAACGGCTGTTATTGAAAAAGATAAAACTTTCGGCGGTACATGCCTTAACGTTGGCTGCATTCCATCCAAAGCTCTTCTTGAAAGTTCCGAGCACTATCAGGCGGCACAACATGATCTTGCCGCGCACGGTGTGAAAGTCGCAAAAGTCGAATTGGATTTCCAAACGATGATGTCTCGCAAAGACAAAGTTGTTAAGCAAAACACAGAAGGCATTGCGTTCTTGTTCAAGAAAAATAAAATCACCTCGTTCCAAGGCTTCGGCAAAATCGTCGCTCCCGGCAAAGTGGAAGTGAAAGCGGAAGATGGCAATACACAAGTTCTAACAACAAAGAATATCATGATCGCGACTGGCTCTGTACCGGTGGAGCTTCCTTTCTTGAAATACGATGAAAAGCGCATTGTTTCTAACACAGGTGCCCTGGCTCTTTCACAAGTGCCGAAGACAATGATCGTTGTCGGTGGCGGCGTGATCGGACTTGAACTGGGTTCTGTGTGGCAACGTCTTGGCGCGCAAGTGACAGTCATTGAGTACACGAATCGTTTGGGCGGTCCGATGGATCAAGACTGCATGAATGTTCTTAAGAAAAATCTTGAGAAAGAAGGTATGAAGTTCCTTCTTTCAACAAAAGTTACGGGCTCCAACGTGCAAAACAACGGCGTAGAGGTCACTTATGAAGCTCTTGCCGATGGCAAAGCGGCCTCATTGAAGGCCGATGTTGTTCTGGTTTCTACAGGTCGCAAACCTTTCTCAACAGGATTGGGCTGTGAAGAAATGGGAATTCAAAAAGACCAACAAGGTCGCATCACGGTGGACTCTCACTATCAAACCAACATCCCTGGCATTTATGCGATTGGCGACGTGATTCAAGGACCGATGCTTGCGCATAAAGCGGAAGAGGAAGGTGTGGCGGTTGCAGAAATGCTGGCAGGACATGCAGGCCACGTGAACTACAACACAGTTCCGGGCGTCATCTACACTCATCCAGAGATTGCCTCTGTGGGTATCACAGAAGAACAAGCAAAAGAAAAAGGTCTTGAGATCAATGTGGGT
Organism: Bdellovibrio sp. 22V; assembly: GCF_030169785.1. NCBI lineage: Bacteria > Pseudomonadati > Bdellovibrionota > Bdellovibrionia > Bdellovibrionales > Pseudobdellovibrionaceae > Bdellovibrio > Bdellovibrio bacteriopascens. The sequence continues at coordinate 49,883 of NZ_CP125854.1, read as the reverse complement.
AAGTTCCCATTCATGGCCAACGGCCGCGCTCGCGCAAAAGGTTTCACGGAAGGTTTCGTGAAAATCATCGCGGATAAAAAGACCGACCGTCTTTTAGGCGCTCATATGGTGGGACCGAACGTCTCTGAATTGATTCATGAAGTGATCGTTTGTATGGAATTCGGTGGAAGCAGCGAAGATCTTGCGCGTTCATTCCATGCCCACCCGACTCTCAGCGAAGTCGTGCGTGAAGCCGCACTGGCCGTTGAAAAACGCCAAAGACAAATGTAATTTTCCCAAAAAAGGGAGCCACAAGCTCCCTTTTTTATTTTTAGTTACAGAGTGATTGTAAGACCGTCCATCCGGGTTTAACGGCGGGCTCTGCCGGAGCTTCTTCCGCCATCGGTTCATACTGATTGATCAAATCATTTTCATAGCGAAGGCAGTCTTTGCGTTTGAAACTTTTTTCCTGAGGAATAGATTCTAAAACAGAAACTAAAAGATCCATGTGAGCTTCGTCCTTAGCGCCTTGCGGGACGCTGTTTTCGCGAAGAGATTTGATTTCTGACAGAACTCGATTGAGAGCCGTATAGCGTTGCCGGTTGTTCTTCGATTGTGCGACCTCTTTTTCCAAGAGCTCTGCATAGCTATCCACTTGCTGCCGCACGCTGCGAGGACTTCGAATAGCGTCGCTACTCGGTATCGCTCCATGAGCATCCAAGACCAATAGCCATATTGCCACCGCTAAAATGGAGACTTTCATGCTCACCTCCAGCCCTTTTATCTAATGTTCACGCGACTTTTTCAATCTCGACTGGGTCTATCATCCCAATGCTGATATTTTTTTAATCAAGAACGTTGAGGAACCACATGAAAAATCTTTTTATTCTCGCAACCTTGTTATTTTCACTGGACTCTTTTGCATCTGGCAAAATGGAGATGGCTTGTATTACAGAATATCCAACTACGAGTTTCTTAATTCGCGAAGTCAACTCGACGGTTATTGTGGAAGTCTTTCACCACAATGGACCGAAATACATGCCGATCTTTGATGGCGTGGCTACGCCCAACGACGTTTCCCTGCTTGCTAAAAAAGCATCCGTGCTGACAAGTCTTCCCACGATTCTGCGCTTTGAATGGCCCCGCTCAAAATGCGCCATTCAAAATGGCCTTATCATGAACTGTCTGGGTTCTACCGAAGCACAGGATATCAACGGCCACAAAGTAAAAGCCTGGAGCTTCCATTCCTCCGAAACGGTAGATACAAGTTTCGCGGGAAAATATCTTTCTTATAAATTGGCTTTGGATTTGGACATCGACGGCCAAAGTTATTCAGTGCCGATGAAGTATCAGGAAGCTGAGTGTGCTCCTGATGTTCGTTTGGCCTCGAAAATTCGAGGCCTCTAAAAATTACTTACAGATAAGATCAACAATGCCTTGAGCCTTTTCCACGAAAGGCTCTTTTTGGTCCTTGGCGTAGGACTTCATCATTGAATTCACTTCTTTCTTATATTCGGGACATTGAGCCGCTTTAAAATCCTTCTTTTCCGGAAGATAAGACAACGTATCCATGAAAAGACTCATGTTGATTTCTTTTTCTTCCGCTTGACGAGGATTCTTTGCGCGCAAGTCGCTCAATTCCTTATAACTTTGCAAAAAAGCATCATAGCGTTTATCCGCATCTTTTTCTTTTTTAAGATCGGATTCCATTTTAGTGATCTTTTTTTGAAACTCAGAATAAACGTCCACTTTCGCTTTTGCAGCGACCGCCACAGACCCTGCAAAAATGGAAGAAACGATTACAGTTCTAAGAAGTGATTTTCCGTACATGTGCCTTCTCCCAATCCTTTATCCAAAACCGTCGCCTGAGCTTTCACCGCCGCGATATACACAGAGTCTTTATATGCAAACATATATTCAGCCAACGTCAACGGTTTGCCTTTTTTATTCATCGCTTTAACACGCGCTTCGCCTGTTTTTGCTTTCATTTGATCGCGCTCAGGCCAATAGTTCATATTGAAATCCGCTTTCGTAATCGGATACTTTTTGATCGTCGCAAGACGATACTTCAACCATTCACGATAGAAAACTGCAGGACGACCCGGGCCCGCGTTGTAAGCCATCACAAAAAGCATCTCTTTCACCGTTTCGATATCGTAAGAACCGATCCCCGCCTGCTTCATAAGCTCTTCAGCACTTTTGAAGTTCGGATCTTTAGAATCCGCTGACTTGTTAAACGCATTGTTCGCGTTTCTTTTTGTCGAGTGATAGAAGATTCCATAGTAAACCAAACTTCTAAGAGGGTTTGGCGGCGTTGAAATCGCATGGCAACGGTTCGCATCCGCTGTCATGATATCGTCCGGAGAACTTGGAACTGCGCCCGGGAACGACTTCAAACGCTGACAGGATTCTTTCGTGCTATTAAGGATACGGCCTTTAAAATTGTTGAAGTTTTGAGCCACGTCGACAAGGGCTTGATCTGTGAATTGGCCGATACCACCGTCATTCACAAGACCGAACGCATTGACGTGCAAACCGCTTTCGTTAGAAAGTTTGGGCGCAATAAATTTCGCCGGCACATCCAAACAATCGGCAACATCAATCAAAGAGTTGTACACCAAGTTCACATAGTCTTCAGTCACACAAGCTTTGTGACCGTAACGCTCGGGCGTGCCATTCGCGTCTTTGTCGCACTTTGAAAACAAATGCGGGTCGTGTTTGTAATCTTTCAGATCTTTGACGTCACGCTGTTCTTTGGGACCTGCCGTACGGTTGTGCTCAAGATCGGCTTCTCTTTTCTCTTCAGGAGTGCGGGCGCGGTCTCGCCAAAAACGTCTCATGATATAAAGAGCACACTTACGAGGCAAAATGCTCGCGGTTTTTGAATAATCTCTCGGTGCAGAGAAAAGACCTTTTGTGTCGGCCTTTTTAAACGCCACGAACTTATCTTGCAAATAGTTGCGCTCGGGTCCGCAGTCTTCAGGTTTTTCAAAACTCAAGATGTTCGGTTCACCGCCAAATTGGCAGGAACAACTCATGTCATCTTTTGGCGTGCTCAAAGACACCAAAGACTTATTTACCTTGTTCAACTGTTGAATGACTTGTTCTTCTGCGGAAGAAGCCAACTCGCTGCTATCGGGAGAGTTATAAGCGCTGTACACGCCGAACATCGCAAACGAAGCGAAACAAAAGAATGTATAAAACCAAAAGGATGCCCTAGAGTGCTTCACCGATTTTCTCCTTTTCCAATTCTTATCAACTCCTTATCTGTTTATTTCACTGAAAACTGAAGGTCCTAAAGTCCAGATTGGCCGGTTCCGATAAGTCTCATGTGAAAACATTTATTTTAGGACTCTTCATAACAGCAGGACTTTTGAGCGGGTGTTCCGACGTAACACCACAAGTGACCATGCTACGAAGTAAAACTCCTGCGGCAGGAGATTCAACTTTACGTACGAGTCTTAGCGTTGAAAATGCCGTCGCCAGCACCGCGCAAACGGCCGAAGGGTATCAGCTTGAGATTTCTGTTTCAAAAGAGGACACGGGGAAACCTCGTCGTTCTGCCGGTGGCTACAGTCTTATTTTGAACTCTCACGTCCAATAAATTTCGAACAAATTTTCTACAAATAACTTCGGATTTATACGAATCATTCCGAAAAGATAAGGGAATGAAACCGAGGAACTTTGCGTCTTCTCTTTTACTACTCTTTTTCTTGATGGTCTCGCAAGCAGAGGCCTCTGGTTATCATGTGAGTGGAAGAATCTTAAAGCCCGACGACACACCGTTTGACAACTCCGCCGTCAGTTTTCTTCTTTCGGTTACAAGCCCCGATGGGCAATGTACACTTTATCGCGAGCAGATCATAAACGTGAATCTGGCTGAAACAAAGGGACGATTTAGCTTATCGCTAGGTTCAGGCACGCGCGTTTTCCCGACAAGCCCGGTTGCGACAGTTGAAGCCGTTTTTTCCAACAAAAGTCTTCTTAACTGTGAGGGCGGTACAACGTACACCCCGGCTCTTTCTGACGAACGACTTTTAAAAGTTTCTTTTTTTGACGGAGCGAATTGGCAGAGTTTCTCTCCAGACCATGTGATTAAGGCCGTCCCGTACTCGACGGAAGCCAAAGAGGCGCAAAATGCTTCGCAAGTTTCCGGTTATACAGCCCCAAACCTTCTTCGAGTTGACGGCGGCACAGTGCCGTCTCTTACCGTTGCGGAAGCGACGCAGTTAATGAACTTAGCCAATGGCAGTTCTTCTGCTTATTTAAAAAATGAAACGGATCCGACCGTCGCGGCGTTTGCAAAACAACCGCTTCCCGCTTGTAGTAACGGAAATATTCTAACTGCAAATGGATCAACACTTTCATGCGTGCCGGCTCCGGCCGCGGCTTCACCACTTCCGACCGGAACTGCCAATCAGTTTTTAAAATATGACGGTGCAAATTGGATCAGCTCTGAAATCACGATCGGGAATATTACGGGACTGGCGACAAGTCTTAATAACAAAATTGACGTCTCGCAAATGCCGGCATCGTGCGGAGCAAATCAGACTTTGGGTTTCGTCTCTGTGACAAATACGTGGCAGTGTAACAACATCAATATCAATTTAAGTGGCGACGTCACGGGCGCGACGGGAGCGACCACTGTCACAAGAATCCAAGGCGTGCTCGTAGACACTGTTGCTCCGTCGACAGGTCAGGTTCTAAAATATGATGGTGCAAAATGGAAAGCGGCGGCTGACACGACTAACGCGGGAACGGTTGTCTCCGTTGCTGCGGGTACGGGTCTAACTGGCGGTACGATCACAAACTCAGGCACGCTCTCTCTTGCGAACACCTCCGTAACACCGGCGACTTATGGCGGAGCGACCATGGTGCCTACGATCACCGTGGATCAGCAAGGTCGGATCACAGCAGCAAGCAATACTTCGATTTCATTCCCCACATCTCTGCCACCGAACGGAACGGCCTCGGGAGATTTGGGCGGCACTTACCCATCCCCGACAGTCGCGAAAATTCAAGGTAAGATGGTCGACGTTTCTGCGGGTTATGCCGATGGCGACTCGTTAGTTTTCGACGGCGCAAATCAAAAATGGGTCTTGCGCAAAAGAGGCTGTGATTCAGGTTGGCTGCTCGTCGATCGCGGCTCGCAATTCTGTATCAAGAGACTGGGAATGACAGGAAACTTCACACAGACATTAGATAACTGCTCCGCCAACAAAGGAGATCTTTGCAGTGCGGGCCAAATTATCAATGCTTGTAAGAATGGAAAAATGACTGTGGGTGAAATGACGTTCATCAATGCCGTCTTCGGCGGAGCGACAGCAACAGCCATATCTTGCGACACAGTCGGTGGCGCTTACGGAGTGAACGAGTACACTATTACGAACACTTACATGCAGTACTGCTGTCGCCCTGTAAATAATAATTAAAAACTATAACTGATTGCTAAAACCGTATTTGCTCCACCCAAAAAATAGAAAACGGAACGCAAATCCGCGCTTTCTTCCCGGGAAGCACTATAAAAATTGGCCGCCGCAATCAAAGCGTAGGTGGCCACGCGAATCCAGCGACGTTTTCTTTTTTCTTCACGATCCTTGAAGAGATAGCGCTGTAAAACTTCGTTTTTCTCCGCCAAAGACAAAGACGATCCGTCAATGGCGTAAAAGAACGAATCGACCTCGTTCCCCGTCCAATAATAGCTGGCCCCCAGGCCCATCGCCGCCAGACCTACGTTCGAAGTGATCGCAAAAATCGTGCGGCTGAAAAGTTCTTCCGATTGATAATACCCGATAGTTCCGCCGACCGCTGCCACAGCGCCGGAAATCATATAAGCCAAACCCATTTTTTCGTCTTCGTATTGTTGCTCTAAAACAAAATGACGAAACTCATTCCAGTTCGGTGATCCGTCGTAACTCACTTCTCTTTCAAGAGCCCAGGATGGGGAAACGACCCACAAGATAAAAAGAAAAATGCCGACCAACTTCACAGCGTCGCTCCTAGCTGAATAAAGACGGCGCGACTCTCGCGTTCTTGTTCACTCCAGTATGTAAGGCCACCGGTAAAATGTTTGTAGCCAACAAGAAAACCTGCAGAGTGATCGTACTCCGAAACACTTAATACCGCCTGCAAAATCCCCAATTGATAGCTAAAGGCCGCGCGAAATGCGTCGCGGGCATTCTTGGTTTCGGAGTTCACTTCAAACTGAATTCCGACTTCAAAAAGTCCCAAAGGAACGAGCGGTTTAACGGAAGCGCCCAGCAGACCTTGAGGAGTAATAGGATACTCATCGGATTTTTCACTCGTGACTCCCCACTGCGAAAGCATCGCGGAAATCTGCGGTTGCCATGCGAGATTTTCCCACGCGTACAAGAAACCGGGCTCCACATAAAAAAGTTCTTGAGTGCGAGTGCTAAAAAGTTCCGCTTTATCTCCTGCAAAGGCTTCACTGACGGCGAAGTACTCGCCGATAAATTTGACGTGCGTGTAACGCAATTGCAGTCCCGCATAAAAGTTATCATTAACGTAAGACCCGATTTGGCCTTTCACGCTTTTTTCTTCAGCGATCACCATGTCCATCATCGGCAAAGCAGGATTTTCAATTCGTGTGATAGACACCAAACGATAAGGCTCGACAGACACACCCCAATTAGAACTTTGAAAAGAAGCTTCTAAAGAAATCTCGCCGTCTATGGAATCTCTTCGCGCAAGCAAACGCGCCACCGTGCCCTCTTCGTCATGGCCATTTAAAAGATTTTCGGAGTCTTTGATATTTTGGATGTCGCTTCCCAAAAAAAGATCGAGGTCAAAGCGCGGTTTACGCTCTTTTGCAATAGCCGCCGGATTACAGGGAAGGCCTCTTTGCACGCTGTCCAGAGTGTAACAAGCGCTTCCCAAAGAACGAGAAAGAAAACGCGTACTCCCCTCGCGCAATACCGGAGACAACGTCGCAGCACTACACAGAGAGCTCAAAAACAAAAAAGGAAGACATTTCAAAAACACGTCTCCTCCTCAGGCCAGGAAATGTGTTGGGCTTCGTCTTTTAGTTTTTGCAGATCTTGCTGCCACTGCTGCAATACCGCCCGTTTTTCAGGAAAAGCGATTTGCAAATCTTCGCTGAGAACACGCAGTCCTTCGACAATTCGAAGTGACCACTCCACATAGACTTTTAGATCTTCAAGGCAAACGCGACGCTTCTCTTTTATTTCCCAATTCTGCATTCCCTCTTGTATCGACGACTTCAGTAAAATCACACGCAAAGTGGCGGCATAAAGACGAGCGCCAGGAGCTTTTTCTTCCTGCAAAACTTTAAGGGCTGCGTGAATATCGCGACGACCGCTTTTTGCCAAGGCCGGGATCTTTTCCCAGTGTGCAGAAAAGCGAGAGACTTCTTTCAATAATTCCCGCGTTTGTTTGTCGAGCGGCAGAGACGACAACGAAACTTGTTTCACTTCAAAACTTCTGACGGTAACAAAAGAATAGATCTCTTGAATCTTCACTCCGGCTCGAGCTGCCAATGCGGATGCCAAAGCCAGCTTCACGTGAAAATGAGGATCCTTTTGCACAAGATCTTCAAAGTAAGAAATGGCTTCATCGTTTCTTCCCTGATCCATCATCGCAAAACCTTGCGACAGAAGTTTTTCGCGAGTGACGACCTCTTCCTTCGGCTGACAGCTCGAAAGCAGAAAAATGACCACGATAAGAGGGATTTTGAGACGTTTTTGCATAAACAAGGCGGATACTAACGCTATGCATTGGAAAATTCGACAGAGCACGCAATGCAGTAAAAAGAATTCATTGATCCTTACTAGGGAGCAATATACCCCTGCGATCGTGTAACACTTCCAAGGAGAGTGACATGTTTCGTCCCGGTTTATTCTTAATCTCCCTACTTCTCGGCTTCTCGGCACAGGCGGCCGTTTGGTCTGACGTCAACGCGTGGTCCCCTGCTTACGAAAATCGTTTTGCGGAATGGGTTCGCACAGAGTGGCGCACGGATTTCTTTTCGCGCAAGACTTTGCCGAACGGACAAAACAATCCTTATTATGGTTTGCGCGTCGACTGCGCTGATACCGTTTATTCTATGCGTATTGTTTTCGCCTATGAAAATCGTTTGCCGTTTGTCGCACAAGATCCGACGTCTTCAGGCAAAACTCTTTCAAATAAAATGAGCCGTTGGGACAGCAAAAGCGAGATCGAACGCGTTCGCAATTTCTTGGTATTCATTTATCAAACAATGAGCACGCGTTCACTTCCGAACGATACATATCCTATCGCCATCAGCCGCGACACAGTTCGCAGCGGCGCTTTGATTCTGACGACAAAAAAGAATCACCACTCTTGGACAATTAAAGAAATTCTTTCTATCGGTGTACCGCACTTGGTTTACAACTCTGTTGTCGGCGCCACTTCAGGTTTTGGTTTGCAAGAACGTCAGTCTTGGCCAAATCCAGAATGGGTGTTTGAAGGCGATTTCTCTCCTGCAGGCCACGCGGGTCTGCGCGGTTGGAGACCGGCAAGTCATATCAACAAACCCGTTTGGGAAGTTCCGGGATATAGCGAGGAGCAATATCGCGTTCCATTGAACAAATGGAATCGCTACGTGCAAGGCCGTTTGGCTCTTCGTCAAGAGACCGACAACCAAATGATCAGTCGTCTGCTTAAGATGAGCTGCGTGGGCTTTACGGAGCGCATTCCTTCGGTGAATGAGGGTCTTGCCTACATTAAGAAAAATTCCCGCTGCATGGACTATGCGACTTACGACACGTACTCCACCCCTAACAGAGACCGTCGCGTTTATGACGACTTGATGTCTTTGCGTCGTGCTTATCGCGAGATTCTGCACATCAACGGTGGCAATCAGTTGAGTGCTGAGATTGTTGCTCAATTGAACAAGATCTTCCCTGCGATCCAACAGTCTGCAGCCAATGAAGCTCGCATGATGACAGCTCAAGGCGTTTCTTCTGCGTCCGTTTGCGTGACTGAATATCTGCCTGGCCGTCGCATAGACTTGGCTGAATTCAAACGCCGCATGTTTGCGGGACTTATTTCCAACAATCCACATGAGACTGCGGAATATCGCTGGGGCGAGGCGCGTGGGCCTTCGCAGCGTGCAAGATCATGTCAATCATGGGACGCTTGGAGTCCGGATCTTAAAGATTAAGAGTATAAGGAACTATGAAATCGATTTCTTTTAAAACGTGGATTACTTGGGCCCTTGTCCTTTTCGGGTTGGGCCTTCTTGCGGACTATTACTTCTTGCATATTTTGTTTCACCAAAAGCAAGCAGCGATCAACGGCGCGGTTGCACAGGACGTACAAACTCCGGAAGAGGATCAAGAGTCCAGCGAAGCCGACGATTCTTTCTTGGGAGAAAAAGGACAAGCTCCGGAAGCGTCTGCAACAAACAAAGACAATTTCTTAGAGTCCTTGCAAAAATGCGCGCCTGAAGTGGCAGCACAGGCCATTGCGACTCCCGAAGCTCTTATTGAATATCTGCAAAAAAGTGTCGGCGTTAAAACAGAAGAAATTTCTTTAGAGAATTATCATCTGACTTTGGCGGACGGTTCAAAACGCCGTGTGCATGTGATCACTTCCGATAACAGCAACAGCCCCAACACGAAAGAAATCCGCTTTTTCAAATTAGATGAAGAGGGTTATCCCGAGCGTTTACCTCTTAAAGGCAATGAAACTGTGGAGTCTCTGCTCGCGCAGGGAACAGTCACAAAGCACGAAGCTAAGTCCCAATTGCTTCTTAAAGACGGATCTACGGTCAGTTTGGAAATGCACGACAAGAAAGTTTTCGAGTTCCAATTCAACAACCACGGAAAACTTCTTTCTTGCCGATTCAAAGACTGCCATTGCCCTCAGCCCTAGGTCCAGGGAACTATTAAGTTACGGTCACACTGTTTCAATCCACAGAGCCTCTGTTAAGATTTCTATAAAGGAGTGTTAACAGATGGCAAAAGACGGGTCATTTCTGCACTGCCGGAATTTGTGGGTTTACTACGTTCTCTTCTTTTCCGGTTCTGTGGTTCTCGTTTATCAGTCTTACAATTGGGATTTTGTCGGAGATTCTGTCAATTTCCTCTGCCTGCTTTTTTTAGTGAACGGCTTTCTCGCTAAAAAACCTCTGCATATCCTGGAAAATTCTTTCTTAATGACCTTGGGGTATATCCTTCCGCTTCTTATTCGCAACTCCTTGAAGCTCTCTTACACGGAAGCCCCTTCGATGTTGCACTTTTTAAAATTAGGAGCGATCTCGACAGGAACGACTTTCGCTTTGGGCTGTGCCTTTACGTGTATCGGATTTCTAATTGCACAAATGAGTCTGCGCGCGATGCAAATGAGTCGCAGCAAAATCACGACAAACGTTTATCACGAAGATTAATCTCCGGTGGTGCTCTTTAATTGCGCTTCTTCAAAACGCGACTGCTCGGCCATCACGAGTTGGGATATTTCTCTTTTTAAATCATTGAACTCCGGAGACGCCGGGTTGCGCGGACGCGGAATATTGACGGTGATATCTTTCTTCACAGTTCCCGGGCGATAACTCATCACGATGATTCGGTCGGCCAGATAAATGGATTCCTCAATGGAGTGCGTGACAAAGACAATTGTTTTCTTCACTTGGCTCCAGAGCTTTAAAAGCTCATCCTGCAGGCTTCTTCGAGTCAATGCATCCAAAGCTCCGAAGGGTTCATCCATTAGCATAATCTGTGAATCTAAAGCGAGAACCCGTGCGATAGCAACCCGTTGCCGCATTCCGCCCGAAAGATCTTTAGGATAACGATCGCGAAAATCCGAAAGCTTCAGCATCTGCAATAACTCGTTGAGTTTCTTTTCTATCTTTTCCGGTGCGTCTTTGCGAAGCTTCAAGCCAAAAGTGATATTGTCTTCCACTGTCATCCACGGAAACAACGCGTATTCCTGGAAAACCATACCGCGATCAGGCCCCGGAGCTTCAATCACTTTTCCTTCGACCCGAACGGTTCCTTGCGTGGGTAATGAAAATCCCGCGATCGCATTAAGCAATGTCGACTTCCCACAACCCGACGGTCCTAGCAAACACAAAAACTGACCCTGTGGGATTGTAAAGTCGATATCTTTCAGAGCCACCACGTCCTGCCCCTGGCCCTTAAAAACTTTATGGACGTGATCAATTTCAATCTGGGATTGCGTATTCATTCCAGACCTCGATGCCAGCGCAAAAGATAATTGTTAAGACGGCTCACACCTGTATCAATCGCTAAACCTAAAAGACCGATGGAAAACATACCCGCAATAATTTTGTCGGACCAAAAATATTCCCGGGCTTCTAAGATACGATAGCCAAGACCGTTATTAACGGCGATCATCTCCGCCACAATCATACAGATGAAACCCGTTCCTATACCGATGCGCACGCCGCTGAGAATGTAAGGCATCGCTGCCGGAAGAATAATCTTAATAAACATCTGCGTGCGCGACGCCCCCAAATTGCGAGCGGCCCGCACGTAAATATTGTCGACGGCTCGCACTCCGACGATTGTGTTCATCAGCACCGGAAAAAAAGCGCCCAGAGCGATCAGAAAAACAGCGGGAGGATCGCCCAAGCCAAACCACAAAATTGCCAGCGGAATAAAAGCAATAGGCGGGATTGGACGAAGAACTTGAATCAACGGATTCATGTAGTCGTAAATATGAGTGCTGCCGCCCATCAACAGACCGAGCGGCAAAGCCAGTCCCGCACCAATTAAAAATCCAACGGCCACACGATAGAAACTTGAAATCAAATCGCGAATGAGTTCGCCGGAAAACATCCAGCCGGCATAGGAACTCACTTGCGGATCATACGCTTCCGTCGGAAGGAGATAATGATACCACCTGATCACGACGGCGGAGGGAGAAGGCAGAATCTGCGGATTCACAAAGCCAAAACGGACGACCGCCTCCCACACAATGATGATAAGAGCCGGTACCCAAATTCCTTTTAATGTCGAAGCCCAATTCATCTTCAACTGAACTCTCCTAAGGAACTCCTAAAGATTTTTTCGCTTCCGCCAAAAGATCCAATTTCACCCAGTCTGTTGCTTTAGGCGGATTTCTCATTCTGCCGACGCCATACTTCACCATAAAATCCGTGGTGATTTGCATGTGCTCCACCGTCAAATCATAAGTGTAATCGGCGTTATCCATTGCATCTTTGAAGTCTTGCGGAGTGATTTGGCCCTTGAACATTTTTTCAATGACGTATTTCTGCGCAAGATCCGGTTTTTCGATAAATGTTTTTGTCGCCTCGACGAAACATTTCATAAAGCGCTCGGCCACCGGTTTCTTCTTGTTGTACATATTTTCCGTCATTACGAGAGTTCGGATAGGTTCCCCCATAGGGGTGTCGTAGGGTTTAACGAGTTCCACACCGTAGCCTTTGTTGATCGCCTGGGAAGACTGCGGCTCGCTCTGTGACATGGCATCGATATTTTTAGATTGTAAGGCTTGATTCAAATCGGCAAAAGCCATGAAGACAATCCGCACATCTTTGCCAGGCTGATCTGACCAAGTAAGATTGTGTTTCGCAAGTTCAGCGTAAAGAAGAAGTTCTTGGGCACCTCCCCGCGCGACTCCCACTTTCTTGCCTTTCAATTCTTTGACGGATTTTATTTTTAAGTCGGTTCGAACCACAATGCGGGCTCCGCCCTTAGCAAAACCGGCGACGGCATAGATGGGCGCGCCCCCGGCTCGGCCCGCGATGGCAGCGTCGGCGGCACTGGCAGCAACGTCGATTTCACCTGCGATAATTGCTGGAACGATGTCGAGACCTTTGGCAAAGACGCGCTCTGTGACTTTCAAATTATATTTACTGCAGAATTCGGATAAATAACTGATGGCTCCGTAATGCGCGAACTTTAAGTTCCCGACCCTGACGACGTCAGGTCCTTGCGCCTTGGCGTCTAGATTTAGAATCGACAATATTAAGAGAAAGAAAAAACTCAGAAGAAGCTTGGAATGGCGTTGACGAGCATGTTGCATAAAACGGCCCTCCTCTCGTGTCACCTTCATGGAACTCCTGAATACCTCGCCTCGCAATAAGTCTTATAACAAGCTCCGGCAAGTGGTTTTCGGCAAACAGTGAGAGATAACAAAAAAAGAGAAGATGAAATTATTGAAACATGACTCTGAGTCGCGAAGTAGAAAACAATTTTCGACACAAAGGAGTCGAAAACCATGAGAAAAAAACAAACGCGCAAAGCCAGTGGAAAAAAGAAAACCGTCACAAAGAAACGTGCTACATCGGGTAAGAAAGGCACGGCTCTTAACAAACTAACGGCAAAATCTCGCACAGCTTCTAAGAAAAAAGTGGCTGCGAAAGGACCTGCGAAACCACACAGAGTTCAACCGCAAAGAAAAGGTGCTGAATCCATCTCTGAAGCGCAACAACATGGCAATAGTCTTACGGTGCAACCAAAAATGAAAGTGACAAACCGCAATTCTCTTCGTGCGGCGGCTCCGAAAATCAAACCCAGAACAAAAGTATCTTCCCCACAAAATCCGCTGAATCCTCAGGGAAGACACTAGACAATACAAAAATGCCAGGAAGGCATTTTTGCGCGCAAGCCCCGACGGGGCGAGGGCAGAAGCCCGAAACAAAAAATGGGCTCTTTTAGAGCCCATTCTTCGTTATGACTGATTGAGTTTAGTCTCGGTCGTTTAAATCCAAAGACTCTTAACGCCTCTTTCAATCGCTACTTCTTTTGCAAGTTCATAACCGGCATCCAGATGTCTGAACACACCCATTGCTGGATCTGCCGTCAAAACTCTTTCCAAGCGGCGCGCGGCTTTCTCTGTACCGTCTGCGACGATGACTTGGCCGGCGTGCTGAGAGTAACCCATGCCTACGCCACCGCCATGGTGCAAGCTGACCCACGTTGCGCCACACGCTGTGTTTACAAGAGCATTGAGAAGAGCCCAGTCGCTGACTGCGTCTGAACCGTCTTTCATCGCCTCCGTTTCACGATTTGGTGATGCGACCGAGCCGCAATCCAAATGGTCGCGCCCGATCACGATCGGCGCTTTGACTTTGCCTTCAGCAACAAGCTTGTTGAACATCAAGCCGGCTTTCGCCCGCTCGCCGTATTCAAGCCAGCAGATACGCGCTGGCAAGCCTTGGAAAGCAATGCGCTCTTCCGCCATATCCAGCCAGCGAAGAAGGTCTTTCTTGTGCGGGAAAAGCTCTCTCATCGCATTGTCAGTCACTTTGATATCGTTTGGATCACCAGACAAAGCCACCCAGCGGAAAGGACCGCTGCCTTTGCAGAACAACGGACGGATGAAAGCCGGTACGAAACCAGGATAATCGAAGGCATTCGTAACACCTGCTTCGTAAGCGCGGGCACGCAAGTTATTACCGTAATCAAAAGTCACAGCGCCGCGATCTTTCATCGCCAGCATACCGCGCACATGTTTCGCCATCGCTGCATAGGCCGCATCTAGATAAGCTTTTTGATCTTTCTCGCGGAAAGTTTTCGCAGTCTCGACTGTATAACCTTCAGGGATATAACCAACCAAAGGATCATGCGCGGATGTTTGATCCGTCAAAAGATCAGGAATGAAATTCTTTTCCAACAACTGGTGAATGACTGTCGCCATATTGCCAAGCAACGCGACGGACTTCGCTTCGCCTGCTGCCGTGTATTTGCGAATGCGTGCAATGGCATCATCAATATCCGTCGCCACTTCATCCACGTATTTTGTTTCAAGGCGTTTTTCGATACGAGTCGGATCGACCTCAACAGCCAGCACGCACGCTCCGGCGAAAACTCCGGCAAGAGGTTGTGCTCCGCCCATTCCACCAAGACCCGCTGTCAAAATCACGCGGCCTTTAAGGTTGCCGCCAAAATGTTGGCGACCGGCTTCAACGAAGGACTCATAAGTTCCTTGGATAATGCCTTGAGTTCCGATGTAAATCCAAGAACCCGCTGTCATCTGACCGTACATCATCAGGCCTTTTTTATCGAGTTCGTTGAAAACTTCCCACGTCGCCCACTTCGGAACAAGGTTCGAGTTGGCAAGCAAAACGCGAGGAGCATCTTCGTGAGTTTTAAGGATGCCAATCGGTTTTCCCGATTGCACAAGAAGAGTTTCGTCGTTTTCAAGATTCTTTAGAGCTTCAAGAATTTTATCAAAGCTTTCCCAGTTGCGAGCCGCTTTACCGATACCGCCGTAAACGACAAGATCTTCTGGGCGCTCCGCCACCATAGGGTCCAAGTTGTTTTGAATCATTCTGTAGGCGGCTTCTTGCAACCAGCCCTTACAAACCATTTTGTTTCCTGTTGGAGCTTTTACCACGCGAGACATTTTACTCTCCTACCACTCAAGTTCGCCCACAGTGTTTTGGACGACGTTAATAAGTTCATTGGAATTCATCATTGCTTTGATCGCTTCCACATCTTTCGAGAAGATGCGATCTTCTTTTGCGAAAGGCACTGTTTTACGAATGTGCTCAAAAGCGGCCTTCACCGCAGCGTTTGGTTTTAGCGGAGCCAGCAAGTCCATCGCTTGACATGCTGAGAGCATTTCCATCGCCACGACGTTTTCCGCATTTCTTAAAATCTGCGCAAACTTTCTTGCCGCGATCGTGCCCATGGAAACATGGTCTTCTTTTTCCGCGGATGTCGGAATGGAATCCACGCTCGCAGGATGCGCCAAAACTTTGTTCTCGCTCACCAAAGAAGCCGCCGCGACTTGCACGATCATATGACCTGAGTTCAAACCGCCATTCGGAGTTAAGAACGCCGGCAATTCACTCATCTGTGTTGAAATCATTTTGGAAATACGGCATTCGCTGATGCTGGCTTGTGAAGAAATCGCGATGCCCGCGAAATCCATCGCGTGGGCTACCGGCATCCCGTGGAAGTTCCCGCAGGAAAGAACCTTGTTCGCTTCGGCAAAAACCAAAGGATTGTCCGTTGAAGAGTTCGCTTCCGTTTCCAAAACTTTGACTACGTAACGAAGAGCATCTTTCGCCGCTCCATGAACTGCTGGCATACAGCGAAGCGAATACGCATCTTGAACACGGGGATCGTTCACAGCGTGGCTTTCCGCGATCTCACTTGTCGCGCCCATAAGTTTCATTAAGTTGCGCGCTGTTTTCGCCTCTCCCGGATGAGGACGAGTCGCCGAGATTAAAGGATCAAAAGCTTTGCGCGTCCCACGCAAACCTTCTAGAGACATCGCTCCAGCCAAGTCTGCCATCCACAAAAGACGTCGAGCTTCCCATACTGAAAGGAGACCGATGGATGTCATCACCTGACAACCATTGATCATGGAAAGACCCTCTTTCGCTTTCAAATCCAATGCTTGGATATTTTTTTCTTGAAGAAGTTTTTGCACAGGAACGGCTTTACCGTCTGCTCCCCAAGCTTCGCCCTCACCAATGATTGCCAATGCCAAGTGCGAAAGCGGAGCTAGGTCACCGCTGGCTCCCACGGAACCTTGCGACGGTACCACAGGAATAATATCGTTATTGAGGAATTCCAAAATTTTCTCAACCACCAACGGACGAATGCCGCTATGACCTTTCGCCAAAGCATTCGCACGCAAAACCATCATCGCGCGCGTTTCAGTTTTTGTGAATGGTGCGCCCACACCCATCGAGTGAGAGCGGATGAGGTTTCTTTGCAACTGTTCGATTTGTTCGTCAGAAATACGCACGGAAGAAAAAGCACCAAAGCCGGTATTTACACCGTACATCACTTCACCGCTGGAAATGCGGCCTTCAATGTAATCGCGAGATTGTTGCATCTTCGCTTTTCCAGAAGCAGAAAGCACCGCTTTTATTTTCGGATTATGAGCAATTTCGTAAAGACTTTCGAGCGTGATATTTTCACCAGTAATTTGCATATTTGCGGATTCTCCTGAAAGTCCCGCATCCTAGCGCATTCACTCTATTTTAGGCAAAAGGTGCCTGCTTCTTTTTTCTGGCAATACCGTGTCACAAGGCCCGCAGAGAGCGATTTTGCGGAAAACTGACGCAGCATAGCCAGAAAAAAGAAGCAGGCACCTTTTCAAAAAAAAAGGGAGTTGCTGGAACTCCCTTTTTTTTAGTTTTTTGTCTTGCTCGGAATTAGAGTTCTAAAGGAAGAGATACGGAAAGGACGTAGGATTTATTTGTCATATCTGTTCCAAGATCGACTCCACCGCGCTCTGTGAACTTTTCGTCCAAATATTCTAAGTTCAGAGAAATAAATGGAAGACCCGTGAAGCCCACGCCTACTTTGTAGCTTGTGCCTTTAAGCTTTCCAGTGTCGTCTAAGTCAACTTCATTGAGAAATCCGTAACCAACCCAACCTCTCAAAAGAATTGGAAGATCGATACCTACAACGCCATAGACGGAAGTTCTTTTTGCATCCTCATCACTTCCTGAATCTGGTTTGAATTTAGCGCTCACGCCCAACGTCCCATCAAGAGCAGCCCAGAACATCACAGGGGATGCATAACCTAAACGCAAACCCAGTTGAGTACCTTCGATTTTTCCGTCCTGATCTTTGGTCGTTCCCATTTCGTAGCCAAGGTAAGGCTCTACCAACAAATCAGCATGTGACACAGTCGAAAAGCCAAGTACTACAGCAAATACCGCTAAAAGCTTTTTCATGAAGTTTCTCCTTTTGTAACCCATATAAATTAGGGATTCGTTTAAAATTTTGAAAGGACTCTCGGGATCGGTCAACGAATCCTCTCTCGACACAGACCTCGCGCTGGACCTTCGGCCTCTGGAGGGCTTATGTTACGAAACTACAAAGACGACAGAGAATTCTACGAATCTCTTCCCAAAAAACGTATTGGGGCCGGCGCGCTGCTCTTCTACAAGCAGGACCTTCTTATTTTGCAGCCGACCTACGCCACAGGATGGATTTTACCGGGTGGGACCGTGCAAGGCGAAGAATCTCCTTTAGAGGCGCTTCATCGCGAGATCTTCGAAGAACTTGGCATTACCATCGAGCCGACCCATCTGATCTCTATCGACTATATTTCCAATCAAGACGTCAAAGGAGAATACATCCAGTTTCTTTTTGGCGCCAAGGAGCTCTCTGAAAAACAAGCGCAAGCTATAAGTCTAGACCCTTACGAATTGCGCGATTACAAATTTGTCGACCTTGAAGCGGCGTTTGTCATGCTCACTCCCCTCGTTGCCAAAAGAGTCGCAAGCACTTTGATGGCACAAGCCCGGAGTGAGGGCGCCGTATATTTGGAAAACGGACGCTTGCTCGAAACAATGACGATGCAGACGCCCGCGAAACAGGTTGAGCGCAATCCCGATCCATAAGAAAACTCAATGAGAGGATTTACGTATGCAAAAAAAAGAAATCGCTATTGCCTTCCTAAAATCCGCTGCTGCCGGTGACGTTCGCAACGCTTATGAAAAATACGTGGCTGCCAATTTCATTCATCACAATCAATACTTTAAAGGCGACCGCGAAGCCTTGATGCATGCGATGGAGGATGCGCACAAAGCGACACCCAACAAAACTTTGACCGTCAAAAAAGTGCTGGAGGACGGCAATCACGTCATGACTTTTTCAGAAATTATTCGCAGCAACCATAACTCTGCCACGATCGCGGTGATTCATATTTTCCGTATCGAGAACGATAAAATCGTGGAATTGTGGGACGTGGGACAGGAAGTTTTGAAAGATTCTCCCAATAAAAACGGAATTTTCTAGAAAGTGAAATCCCCGATGACTTTTCTCGCGGGCCAGGGCATAGTCTCGCACCGCGAGGAGAGATTATGTCAGAGCAGCGCTTTATCGACATCGAAACCAAAATCGCTCATCAAGAGTATATGATCGAAGAACTAAACCAAGTTCTTTACGAACAACAGAAAACCATCGACAAACTCGAAGGCCTTCTGACAACTTTAACAAAAAGACTTGAAGGTCTCGGCGACGGCGACAACGTTCGCGGACCTGGCGAAAAACCGCCCCATTACTAAACATCCAAACTGTCTTCCTTCTTGCGCGGAGGCGTCGGTTCTTCCGCAGGTCGCTGTTCCGGTGAAAGATTGTTTTTGGCGGGGCCATTCAAAACTTCACCGTTTTTGTTGAAACGAGAGCCATGCACGGGACAATCCCACGTTTCTTCAGCTTCATTCCAGCGCACAACGCCCCCCATGTGAGGACAGGTCGCTGACAAACGCTGAAAGCCGCCATCTTCATTGCGAAGCACGGCCGTTTTCGTAAGACCTTCGGAAATCACGCAGCCTTCGCCGGGCAACAACTCTTCCAAATCTTTATTGTCACCACTGGATATCCAGTCGCGATACTGAACACTGTTTTGAAAGTTTTCGGAAATGAATCGCGTGATACCACGCCAGTTGAAACGGCGGGGATCATAAAGATCGGCCCATGGATGCTCTCCCGCCACAATAAGATCCGAGATAATCATAGAAGCGATAGCTCCATGAGTGGTCCCATTGCCAGAGTCCCCCGTGGCGATGTAAACGTTGTCATGGTCGCCTGGATTTCGACCAATATAAGCGAGCCCGTCCATGGGCTCTACGATCTGCCCCGACCAGGAGCTGACAACCTCCCCCTCAATCCTAAGGCGCCGAGCGGCCCAGTCGCGCAGTCTTGAAAAACTGTTTTCAGGATCACTGATTTGGCCCACCCGATGATCCTCACCGCCGACAAGGACGACGTCGTAGTCTTTCAGAGGATCTGAAGCAAAACGCACATAGTGATACGGATCTGTCGTATCCCAAAAAAGTGCGGGCAAGCGACGTTCACGCGGAACTTTAAGACCGATCACGTACGTTCGATAAGCAGCTTCCTTTATGTGAACGGTCATCCAATCGTTGATAGGCACATTCGTTGCGACAACAATATCTTGGCAGGAAACGCGATGCCCCTCGGAGGTTTCGACGTAAGCGGAAAGTCCGCCTTGAAATTTATCGCCTTTAGTTTCCGGAAAAATCAAACCGCCTCTTTTGCGAATATTCTCGCACAATCCCAACATAAATTTCGCCGGATCCATTTGAGCTTGTCGAGGAAAACGCAAGCACTGTCCCGCTTCAAAGAATTCCTCTTCGGGTTCAGCAACTATAGAAACGTCAAAACAACCGGCGTCTAAAGCCGCCGCCTTTTCCCGCTCCAAATAACGCTTGTCATGTTCTTCGGCTAAAAAGAGGTAACCGTTAAGACGTTTAAATCCGCACTCAATGCCTTCGGTGGCGACAATGTTTTCGATCAGATCGACAGCGGCGGCATGACTGCTGTAAGCCAGACGCGCGCCTTCGCGGCCGTGAGTTTTTCGCAGTTTAAAGAAGCGGTCATCAAGCGCGCTTACAAGATGAGCTGTGGAATGAGCTGTCTCATTAAAGCCAAGCGGATCTTTATCGATGACGACGACTCGACGGCCCTTTTGCAGCAGGCGATACGCAGTCATTAAACCTGCGATACCTGCCCCGACCACACAGACATCCGTAGAAACCGATGTTGCGAGTGGAGGAAAAGTAGGAAAAACGGTCGTCTCTTGCCACAAGGAATGCGTGTGTTGCTGAGCATGTGCCATAATCTACCCTCTGAGCACATCCTTTATTTCCAAGGAAGCAGACTCAAGGGAGAAAACGTTTTTCTGAGTATATACAAGATAATTTACTTAAGACTAGCAATCGCGGTTTTATAATCACGACCGAAAACATAACTGCCGGCAACGAATACATCTGCCTCATGGCAAAGCTTCGCCGTCTCGGCATTAATACCGCCATCGACTTCAATCAGACAATTCAATTTTTGATCGCGAATTTCTTGGCGCAAGATCGAAATCTTTTCAATTTGATCGTGCATAAAACTTTGCCCGCCAAATCCCGGCTCCACAGTCATTACTAAAACCAAATCGCACAATGGAAGCAATGGCAGCACTTCGTTCAAAGAAGTGCGAGGTCGCAATGTGATGCCGGCTTTTGCGCCCAGCTCCCGAATGCGTTTTAGAACACCCGCTGAATCTTTTGTCGCTTCAACATGAATCGTAAGATAGTCACTGCCCGCTTTGATGAATTCTTCAACATAGCGTTCAGGCTCTTCGATCATTAGATGCACATCCAAAGGCAACGGCGAAACTTTTTTCAGAGCTTTCACCACTGGAATTCCGATTGTGATATTCGGCACAAAATGTCCGTCCATCACATCGACGTGAATCCAATCCGCTCCCGCTGCCGCTACGGCCTTGATCTCTTTTTCAAGATTCGCAAAATCCGCCGACAAAATAGAGGGAGCGACAAGCTTAGACACCGATTTTATCTCCGACTTTAAGAGGATGTCCTTTCAAGAAGTCTTCCACTTTCATACGATTGCGGGACTCTGGCTGGACTTCGTAAATTCGCAAAATACCTTCGCCCGTCGCGACGGAAAATGAATCATCATGCACGGACGTGATCGTTCCAGGCTCGGCCGTTACGATACCGGCAACGGGTGTGCCTTTATGCAGTTTCAGTTTTTTGCCTTGAAGCAAAGTGTACGTGCCAGGACCGTAGACGAATCCGCGGATCTTGCCATCAATGGATTTCGCCGAGGCGGACCAGTCGATCAAGGATTCCATCTTTTCAATTTTTTTAGCGATGGTGACTTCCGCTTCGTTTTGCGGGACCGGCGCCAAATTTCCACGCACGTAATCCATCAATTCGACACGCAATAAGTCAGCACCTAAAAGCGCCAATTGATCATGCAGTTCTAACGCGTTCATCTCGGGAGTGATCTTCACACGGCGAATACCGATGATGTCACCAGCATCCAGCTTCTTCACCATCTTCTGCAAAGTCACACCGGATTCAACATCTCCTGCTTCAATCGCGCGCTGAATGGGAGCCGCCCCCCGCCAACGCGGCAGAATCGAGCCGTGCACATTCACGCAGCCGAAACGAAACGAATCCAAAAAGCTTTGCGTAAGGATCTGTCCAAAGGCAACGACCACGCCGACTTCAGCACCCCAGCTCGCAATTTCATCAAGAATAAGCTGATTGGCTTTTAAAGACTCCGGAGCGAGAACTTTCAGTCCATGCGCCTGCGCAAGAGTTTTCACAGGACTTGGAGTCAATTGCAGCTTGCGCCCCGCGGGACGATCAGGTTGAGTCACAACTCCGACAACCTCAAAGTGCTCGTCTTCAAGAAGAGCTTTCAAAGAGGTCACGGCAAATTCAGGAGTACCTAGAAAACAGACGCGGACCTTGCTCACACTTCCAACTTTTCTCTATCTGATGAGTCTCCAGCTTCCTCCGCCTTTTCTTTCACAGGGTAGCCGTACTTTTTGATCTGATTTTTGATTTTGTTGCCTTTAACGAAACTCAAGTGATCGATGAACAATGTGCCTTCGAGATGATCCAATTCGTGCTGCATGCAAATCGCAAGAAGACCGTCGGTCTTCACGATAAACTCTTTGCCGTTCACATCGTAGGCTTTCATTTCGATATAGTTATAGCGCTCGACAGTTTCGTAATAGCCAGGGATCGACAAGCAACCTTCATCAAAAGTTGTTTTGCCTTCGCCTTTAACGATTTGTGGATTGATCAGAACCAGAGGTTGCGGAACTGCTTTTTCTAGTTCCGTCATTTCTTCGTACTTGTAGCGTCGACCTTTGTCGTCTTTAGGACGCGTGTCGATCACGACCATGCGTTTTAACTCACCTACTTGCGGAGCTGCCAAGCCGATGCCATTCGCGTCATACATTGTCTCGATCATGTCATCGGCGAGCTTCTTCAGCTCGGGACCAAAGGTTTCTACCGGTTGCGAAACTTCGCGCAACTTCGGGTCAGGGAATGTGAGGATTTTCATGATCATAGGAACCTCCGGGAGGCCTCCATTATATCAACGTTTCAGCCTTTTGAGAAGGACCAAGGCCAAGATCGACATCACAATATTGGGGGCCCATGCTGCGATATATGGCGGAACGGTTCCATGCTGCCCTAAAGTGATTCCCGAGGAATAAAATACATAATAGGCAAAGACCAAGCCCAGACAGATCCCGATATTCAGCATCGTTCCGCCGGAACGGGCCCTGCCGACACTAAAAGGGATGCCTAAAAGACACATCACCAACCCGGCAAAAGCAAAGCTGATTTTAGCGTGATAGTCGACCTCGTAAGCCACCGTATCCAAGCCGGCATTTTTGTTCTTTTCGATAAAGTGCTTGAGTTCTTTTTGTGACATCATATCGGCCGTCTGCCCTGCGCTTTGCAGGTCTTTGGAGTCCTCGGCCATCACGATATTCTTTTTCTTAAATTGACTTGTTAAAGGAAAGCTTGAGTCCTTCGAAAAGACCGTCACGGCCCCATGCTCCAGAAGCCATTGCGCCCCTTTGATCTCCACATCACGCGCGGTGATCATTTGCACGAGATCCCAGGCTTCATTAAAGAAATACATCGTCAGTCCCTGAGCACGATCTCCTTTGGCATTCAACGTCTGAATATTAAAAATAGAATTTTTCGAGCGATACCAAATCTTGTCCGTCTTGATCGTGGAAAAACGATGCGGCTCTTTTTTGATGTCGTAATAGAAAATATAATTCTTTTCTTTCATTGTTTTCGGCAGCACCCGGTCGGTCGCCCAATACCCCACCGCCGAAACCATTACGACCCACGATAAAACCGGCAAAGAAATGCGCAGGAGGCTCATCCCGCTGGCAAATAACGCAACGAGTTCATTAGCTTTGTTCAAGCTAGAAAGGGTCAGAATCGTGCCCATTAAACAGGCGACCGGAAGAAGTTTCTGAATAATCTCTGGAAAAGAATACAGATAGTAGTTTAGGAGAGCTGTCGTCGTAACGCCCTTATAGTTCACCATCGTGGACATGGCATCCACAGCGGTAAAGATCGTCAAAAAGACCAAAAGCCCGCCGATGAAATAACCCCAAAATAACCATGATGTATATCGATCGATTCTGTTCACGCTTTAAGTTTCCTTGACTAGTTCGCAAATTCCTATTTTACTTTCATTATGGCTTTACGCGTCTTACTTGCAGATGAGAGTTCCACAATCAAAAAAGTAATGCAACTGGCATTGTCTGACTTCGGTGTCGAGGTCAAGGCAGTTCCCGTAGGCCTCGATGTCTTATCTGTCACCAAATCCTTCAAACCTGAGATCATCTTCGCCGATGTTCTTTTGACAAAACGCTCAGGTTACGAAGTTTGCGCGGATATCAAAAACGATCCTGAAACAGCTCACATTCCTGTTGTTTTAATGTGGAGTGGTTTCATGGAAATCGATGAAGCCAAAGCCACAGAATGCCGCGCGGACCGTCGTCTTGAAAAGCCTTTTGATGCCGATCACTTGCGCTCCATTGTGACAGATCTTGTCCAAAAAACAAAATCGAATCCTATCTCTAATTTTTTAAGCTTCCCTGAAATGCCGGAGTTTGAAGAAACACCGACAGAGCAGAGCGAAGATATTTACGCAATCCCTGAAGCTAAAGAAGAAGGCTTTGCGGCTCTTCCTGAAATCGAAAGCGCGGAAGCCCATCCTTTAGAGGTTTCCGGCGAAGAGTTTTCAGCGGTTCCTTTGACAACGCCGAAAGCGGAAGACGAACACGATGAAGGCGGATGGGCGCACCAAGATCTCACGAAATTCAAAATCAATTTGCCAGAGACGGAATCCAACGATTTCGCGTCAAAGTTTGTGATTCCGCAAGATGATGAACTTTCACAAGCGCATATCGAAATGGACGGCGATTTTGAAGAAATCAGCTTTGCCAAGCCCGAGCCTTCTGCGGGAACAAAAACGAAAATTCCTGCAGATTCTTTTGTTTCCAAAGTAGAAAAATCCGTGAAAGAGCAAATGATGGAGACGCTGCAAAAAGGAACTGCCAAAACAGCGGCCTCTAATGCTCAGCCCAATACACAATCCAAGGTGGACTTGAACGCAAATATGATGGAAAAGATTGTTCGTGAGGAAGCTCGCGAAGTGATTGAATCCATTTGCTGGAAAGTCCTTCCCGAGATCGCGGAACGTGTGATCCGCGAAGAAATCAATAAAATCCTCCGCGAAACAGAAAAGTCCATCTAGCACGCCGGGCCTCACAAGCGCGAACGTGCTTGTGAAAGAGGTCTACAGAAATGACGTTGCTTGAACTCATTCGCGCTGCCATCAAAGAAGACATGCCTCACGGCGATGTTACGACAGAATCTTTAGCTCTTAAACCTCGTCCCGGTCGCGCCCGCTTGAAAGCCAAGGAAGACATCGTTTTATCTGGCGCGATGGCTTTTGAACAATCCATGCAAGCCTTAGAGCCAAGCGCCCGCGTGAAGTGGCATTTCGAAGAAGGCGACGAAGTTCTAAAAAATCAAATCATCTGCACGATTGAAGGCGACCTTGTACAAATCCTGAAAGCCGAGCGTGTCGCTCTGAATTTCTTGGGTCACTTGTCCGGGATTGCGACACACACGCGTCGCTTCGTGAAAGAGATCGCGGGAACAAAAACAAAAATTCTCGATACGCGCAAGACGACTCCAGCCTTTCGTGAACTGGAAAAGAAAGCCGTCGTTCACGGTGGCGGCGTCAATCACCGCATGAATCTCAGTGATGCTATCTTGATTAAAGACAATCACATTTCCGTTATGGGCGGCATCAAACAAGCTATCACGCGCGTTCGTGAGCACAGCCAATTGCCTATTGAAGTTGAAGCTCGCACTTTAGAAGAAGTCAAAGAGGCCGTTGAAATGAAGGCGCAACGTCTTCTTCTCGACAATATGGATAATGAGACACTTAAGAAAGCCTTGGCGATGATCCCGGCGGAAATCGAAACCGAAGCCAGCGGCAATATGAACCTACAAAGAGTTCGCTCTGTCGCAGAGATCGGCGTGAATTATATTTCTGTCGGCGCTTTGACTCACTCGGCTCCCTGCGCGGACGTCAGCCTTGTATTTCAGTGGGAGGACTAATGACAGACACTCCTTTGGCGGATATTCGCATCGGGCAAATCACTTCGCAATGGGCGGAGAACAACCATCTTTTTGTTTCTTATAAATCGCAACAAGACAGCACCAATGCTTTGGCGAAAAGCGAAGCGTTTGAAGAAAATCTTTTGCAAGAGTCTTTATGTCTGTATCTGACCGATCATCAAACAGCGGGCCGTGGGCGCGGAAAAAACACATGGTTGGATGCGCAACCAGGCAGCTCACTTCTTTCTTCCTGGTCTTTCTTGTTAAGTGTAAAACCGCAGCCAACGACGGCATGCCTGGTAGGCTTGGCGGTCTATAGAGCTTGCACGGCAACGTGGCCGTTCCTGCCCTGGAATCTTAAAGCTCCGAATGATATTTACATTGGTGATAAAAAAGTCGCCGGCATTTTGCTTGAGACCTTGGTGCAAGGTGATGACGTGCGCTTGATCGTGGGCTTCGGCTTTAACGTCACGGCGTCGCCGGAACTTGAAACAGCGACCAGCTTGATTGAGTCTTTGCCGACAGGTGTTCCGCTTTTAGGTCAGGACTATCTCGCTTTCTTGGATCGTTTTCTGTTTGAATTGACAGATGCCGTTTCTCATTGCGAGGAACAACTCAGCCCTACGGACCAGCTTTCTCTTTTGATGGCGCTCAACTTTCATCCCCTGTTGAAAGAAAAGTACACAGGATTGGAAGCCGATGGCAGCCTGCATATTGGCGATAAAAAAATCAGCTGGATGGATTTGTAAGGAGGTTCTATGGCAACGACATTCACTCCTTTTCCAGACATCGGTAATGACTGCCCCGATTTCAACCTGCTGGGTGTCGACGGAAAGTCGTATGGTCTTAAGAATTTCCCCAAAGGATCGCCTTTGGTTGTGATGTTTATCTGCAATCACTGTCCTTACGTGAAAGCGGTTGAAGACCGCCTGATTCAGTTAGGTCACGATTTGCAAAAGATGAATGTTCCCGTGGTCGCGATTTGCGCCAATGATGAAGTCACTTATCCGGAAGACTCTTTTGAAAATCTGAAAAAACGCGCTGAGGAAAAAAAATATCCTTTCATTTATCTGCAGGATAAAACGCAGGATGTGGCAAAAGCCTTTGGCGCCGTTTGCACGCCGGATTTCTTTGTTTATGACAAAGATCACAAACTTTCCTACCGCGGTCGCCTGGACGATTCTTGGAAAGACGAAAACAAAGTCACGAAACGTGAGCTTTTCGAAGCTGTTAAAAAATTAAATAACGGAGAAAAACTCTCTGAAGATCAAACGCCTTCTATGGGCTGCTCAATCAAGTGGATTTAATATGAATATTATGAAGTACGTATTGTTGTTTATCGGTGTGATGTTGATTTCTTTCGGGGTCTTCTTGGCCACTTATCTGGGCGCTTTTAAAGGCGTGGACATCAGCGAATCCTCGCAAGGGCCTTTTAAAACAGTTTTTATTGAACATGTCGGTCCTTATCACAAAGTGAACAAGGTGATCGAACAGGTTGAAAAGTACATGCAATCTCAGGGTGCACCTTGCGGCCGTACTTTTGGTGAATATTTGGATGATCCGCAAACAGTGGAAGAAGCGCGCCTTCGCTCGAAAGTCGGCTGCATCGTGGAAACAGTTCCTGCGAACCTTCCGGAAAACCTTCACGCGGGCGAAATTCCTGCAAAAAAATATGTGGTCGCGGTTTTCACGGGTTCCCCGGGCATTGGCCCCTTGAAAGTCTATCCGCGCGTGAACGACTACATGCTTGAGCGTAACTTGAAACAAGAAGGTGCTGTGATTGAAATCTACGAGATTCACTCGATCACAGAGAAAAGCGCTATGACCACAACATATTTATTCCCGGTGCAATAGAATGAAGAAGTTCGTTGGCTCTCTGCTTGGTTTTGTTGTCATCAGCTTTTCGGCGCAAGCCAACGACGCTTCTTGCCTTCCTTGCAGCACCAGCAACGAAGGTCTTTCTA
This sequence comes from Bdellovibrio sp. 22V, assembly GCF_030169785.1. Lineage (NCBI taxonomy): Bacteria > Pseudomonadati > Bdellovibrionota > Bdellovibrionia > Bdellovibrionales > Pseudobdellovibrionaceae > Bdellovibrio > Bdellovibrio bacteriopascens. Next base: position 22,037 of record NZ_CP125854.1, on the reverse strand, counting down.
AAATGGCCATGAACACGATTCTGCAGTCTCCAACGTGTCTGAAGCGCGCCGGGGATGAGTCGAATGAAGCCATTGTGGAAAAAAACAAACTGACGGATTTTGAACTTCTGGCGCGACTGACTTTCGCTGAAGGTATTTCCACAAACATGGAAAAATGCGCGAAATACGGCGCCTCCGTTTATGAAAGCATTGCCTGGGGCGTGCACAGCCGGGTCGAGCTGGCAGCGAAAAATCCTCGTTACGCACAAAGTTTTGGCAAAGGCTATCGCGGCGTGATTTTTAAGAAAGCGCAATTCAATCCGGCGGTTTCTAAGAAATCATCTTACTCGAAACTCTTCCTCTGCCCGACAGAACATCCGAAATGGAAAACGTATTGGCAGCATGCAACAAGTGCCGCTAACAAAATTCTTGTGGAAGGAAAGAAAAGTCCTTTCACAAAAGCACCAACACATTTTTATTATCCGCAAAGTTCGCAGGCCACTCAGCCGCCTGTGGCGTGGGCCGACCTGACAAAACGAAAAGCCCAAAAAGCTTATCTGAAAGGCGTCAAGATTGACGGGAACGCATTCAGCAACGAATGCGTTCAGTTTTTCGCTTATTAGTTGATATCGTACTCAGCTGTCACTTCAACGCGCACTTTGATTTGCCCTGGAGCTACATCTGTTGAAGCCGCCTCCATGACTGCCGACTTCATTCCGAAATTACGAAAGACCGGCGATGGTGGATTGTTATTAGACGTCATGTGACTGATACGCGAAACGCCTTTCACTTTCACACCCGCCGCTTTTGCGATTTCTTCCGCTTTCATTTTCGCTGCGCGAACCGCATCGCCGAGCGCCGCTGTTTCGACTTGATTTCTTTTGTCAGAGTCCCAAGTCAGGTTGTTGACGTTGACACCTGAATCCATTGCCTTCTTTTCTGTGACCAAAGAATCCAGGAAAGCGCCCGCGTCCTCGACCTTACGAAGAGTGACCACCAGACTTTGGCTTACGCGGAAGCCGATCATTTTATTGCGACCGGTTTTTTGTTCGTACTCGTATTCGGGATTCAGAGCATAGTTCTCGGTTTGGATGTCTTCTTTTTTGATTTTAAAATCATCGAAACTTTTTTTAACGGCTTTAAATTGATTTGCTGCCAATTGTTGGGCCTGTTTGGCCGTTGCAGCTTTGCTCCAAACTTCCACGTTCAAGTGAACCATATTGGGGTCGAGTGATTTTTCCGCGACACCGTTGACGACGATCAACTTGTCTTCCGCATGGGCCCCGCTAGCCAAAAGAGAGATTGCCACTAGAACCGATCCTAAAATTCTTTTCATAAGATGTCCTTTCCAAGGTTCACTCGGAAAAGCGTAAACCATTCACCCCGGCAGGTAAACGAAGTTTCAAACTAACGCCCCGACTTAGGATGGACGCGCCGACTCCAATCTTGCGCTTCGGAAGAAGATGTCTCGATAATAAAACTCTTTAACAAGGAGTCTTCATGAAGAAGCTAATTCTTATCGGAACAGCTGCGGCGATTTTATCTGCAGGCTGTGCATCAACTAAAGAAAACCCTAACACGGCAAAAGGCGCAGGTATTGGCGCGGCGATCGGCGGTCTTGCAGGTGCAGTGATCGGGCATCAAACAGGCAAACGCAACGAAGGCGCTTTGATTGGTGCTGCTATCGGTGCGGGTCTCGGCGGCGCTGTCGGGCATCGCATGGATCAACAAGCAAAGGAATTGGCGAAAATCGCTGAAACAAAAAGAACAGAACAAGGCCTTATCACGAAATTGAAAAGCGACATTCTTTTCGACACAGGCAAATCTGATTTGAAACCGGCGGCAGCGACGAACATCAATGAGCTGGCTGCGATCATGAAGAAGTATCCAGAGAACGTACTGACGATCAAAGGTTACACAGACGATACAGGTGCGGCTGTTGTGAACAACCCACTTTCTCAACATCGCGCGGATGCTGTTCGCAGACAGCTTGTGGCGGCAGGTATTCCAGCAGGAACTGTCACAGCCATCGGTATGGGCTCTATGAACCCTGTGGATCCAGCGAAAACAAAAGAAGCTCGCGCTAAAAATCGTCGCGTGGAAATTGAAATCACTGTCGACGAATCCAAAGTTCCTAAGAAATCTTAAACTGGATCCTTTAATTGTTGATGGCAAGGGCTTTGCCTAATCCCTTGCCATTATGTCTCTTGCTTGTCCTTATTGCCATCAACAAAACTCCTCTTCCGAATCTCGTGATATTATCGTTTCTCACGGAAGTTTTCTTCGCCAAAGCGATCAAACCCGTCAAAGTCGATATTTCTGTAAACCGTGTAAAAAGCATTTTTCTCTGGCTACTTTCAGTCCTTGTTACCGCCAACGAAAAAGACATCTGAACCCCAGGCTTTTTGAAGTTTTTGTGAGTGGAGTTTCGCAGCGACGTGCGGCTTTTATCTTTAGAGTAAATCGCAAAACCGTGATTCGGAAATTTATCTTCTTAGGACTAGCTTCTTATCATTATTTGCTCGAAGACCGAAAAAGGTATCCCGTATCTACCGAAATTGAATTTGATGATCTTGAAACTTTTGAGCATAGCAAGCTTAAGCCTTTGTCCGTTATTGCTGCCATAGAAACTGGTTCAAGAAGGATAATAGGTTTTAAAGTTGCACGGATGCCGGCAAAAGGACTCCTTGTAAAACGATCTCTTAAAAAATATGGCCGTCGAAAAGACGAGCGTAAAAGTAAGCGAATTGAGCTTTTTAAAGAATTAAGACCTTATGTTTGCGAAAATGCTCTTATAAAATCCGATGAAAATCCGCACTATCTTCCGGATGTCGCGCGATTTTTTCCCAAATGCCGTCATAAAGCATACAAAGGACAAAGAGGCTGCGTAGTTGGGCAAGGAGAGCTTAAAGGCGGAGGATATGATCCTCTTTTTAGTTTAAATCATTCCTATGCCATGTTTCGAGCCAGCGTAAATCGGATCTTTCGAAGGACTTGGAATACGACAAAAAAGCCGGAAAGATTAAGTCTGCATCTAGCGATGTACGCTCTTTATCACAACCTGTTCTTGATTCACAATCCAGCGAGATAATTCACTGAGGAGCAAACCAATCACAGCCTTTGCGAGGGTGAGTCTCTGCCTACAATTAAAGGGACCAGTTTTATTTATCCACAGAGAAAAACTTATCTAGAGCCCCGCCACACTGGGAAGCCGACACAGGCTTGGTGAGCACAAGCATATCTTCAAGGGCTTCACCGTAAACACGCCGTAAAATATCCTCATCGACTTGCGACACCAGAATAATAGGACAGTGGTGAAAACCGCGGGCGGCGTGGCGAAGAACATCCAGTCCTGTCTCCACTCCCATCAAAAAGAAATCCGTTACAATCAAAGCGTACGGAGCATCGAATTTGATGGAAGCAGAGAGCATTTGTTTGGCTTCTTCCGCGCTCATCGCCCAATCCAGGTGATATTCCGTAAACTGCTTAAGCAGTACGAACTCCCAAAGGGGTCTGAGCGCCAAATCATCCTCAACGATCAAAACTCTATTTTTCATAAGCTTCCTTGCCTGACGTTCATTAAGAAGCGGTTTCTATCTTGCGCGACAAAGTCCATTTACTGATACGATCCATAGAGTCTTTATTGGCTTTTTCCAGCGCAACAAAAGGACTTCTTGCCGTTCCAACAGCTGTGAAGGAAAGGTCTCCGGAAATCAGGTCAAAGCTGACAAAGTAGTCGTCGCCATCATAATCAACGACCATATTCACAAGACTGTCTGAAGGAGCCGAGGCGGTCACCTTTTCAAGAGACCGACCACAGGCAATCAAGAACTGGGTTTTATCTGTCGGGGTCATTTCTTCATTTTTAATTTCAACATGGGTCATAAACGTGCTCCTTTATTTTAGAGAAGGCTTTTAATAACTTCCTTGCAAAGACGCGACGAGAGGGGCTTTTGCAAGTACACCGGTAAAATCGACGAAGACGTGCGGATGTTATTGATGATGGAATCGAAACTTCCTAAGGTCATGCTACTGACAAACACGAAGTGTCCCGAAACTTCACCAAAGCGAGTCCACAAGTCGATTCCTGTTTCATCACCTTCCAAAAAGATATCTGAAATCACCACATCATAAGGCTGTTCGACATGGAAAGAATGACGAAGCAAAGCTTCCGCTCCGGCTTCGGTCGGCTGATAATCCACTTCTGAATTGGGAAACGTCGTCTTAATAATATTTTCCCAAAGTGGCCATTGCGACTCATCATCTTCCACGACCAAAAATTTATAGGGGGCTGTCGTATTCAACGCACCCGTAAAAAAGTTCTGCATTTCGTTCTTATTTTCTAAAACTGTCTCCATAGACAACCTCCTCACCACTGAGATCATCATGAAAAGCCGCTTTTGCTTTTGGCGCTAAAATGGTTTGATGAAATCGCAAAACACTGCTTAAATTTCCTATATGGCTAAAATACTGTGCGTCGAAGACAGCACTGAGTTTTTTATATATTTGACTTCCGTCCTGAAGAATCACTCTTTGACTCAGGCGGAGTCTATTAATGATGCTTTTAAATTGATTCAAACCGGTCGAGAAAGTTTTGATCTTATTCTTCTGGATATTTCGCTGCCTGACGGAAATGGCATGAAAATCCTGCCGGAATTAAAAGACGCTTTTAAAAATAAAAACATTCCTATCATTGTTCTCAGCACCGACGACGACGTGATCAGCAAAGTCGCGGCCTTCGGAATCGGCGCGGATGATTATATTTCCAAACCGCCTAACTCCAGCGAATTGCGCGCTCGCGTGGATGCTCGGTTACGAACGTCGCAAGCTTATGCGCAAAATGCTTCGCAAATCCAATTAGGAGATCTCTTTATCGATTCCAACAGAATGTGCGTTGAGCATCACTCAACGCAAAAAGGAATCGTGCAGATCGAACTCACGCCTTTCGAATTTAAAATTCTCAAAATTCTTTGCACCCATCCCGGTCAGGTTTACAGCCGTGAACAGCTGATTGATCAGGTTTGGGGCGTTGGCAAATACGTGACGGAGCGGACTGTGGATGCTCACGTCAGTCATTTACGTAAGAAAATCAACGAGAGCTCCGTCAAAGTAGAGACTGTCTTGAGCGCCGGTTATAAGGCAACTGTGAAGACAACCTAGAGATAGGTATTCTTGTTGGAAAAAATCTTATCCAAATGGTTCGACAATTCTCGGGCTTCTCGCATATAACCGTGAAGCTCTTCGGAATGTAAATTCAACGCAAAAGAACCGCGCAGCTGAAAGCTTAATTTCTTGGACTTTTCTCCGAAACCTTTGAAACCCAGCATCGCCGCGGACCCCGCCAGCTTGTGGGATGTTTTCCAGATCGGCTCCACTTCGCCGGCGTCTTTGCTGTGCTCCAAAGCGGGAATACTTTCGTGAAGCGTCTGGCTGAATCGCGCAAGAATTCGCAAAACCGTCGTCGGCGTCGTGTCTTCCAGTAAGTGATCAAAGGCATGCGCATCAAAATCCTCCATACTAAGAAGACGACTGCGTACATCTGCCAAATCTTTTTCCGCTTCCATATTTATTCTCCTTTTAAAGCAGACGCTATCGCCTCCATTATGTACTGAATTTAAATTGGTTTGAAGAAACCTTCAAACCCAATTAACATTGAATCCACAGGCCTTCTTCAGTATGGATCTAATGAAAACGTTCGATCTCAAAAAGTTATTCATTTTGGCACAGAATGCTTTTAAAAAGGGCTCTAAAGCTTTTTTATTCATTCCCATTCTGACGTTTGTCCTTGGCCTGTCACTGTCTCAATATATTTACAGTAAGATGCATGAGCGCGAAATCAGCGATCAGCGGGCCGAGTCTTTTAAAAAATCCAAAGAATATCTGCAGTCCTTGGATCTCTTGATTTCCAATAGCATTCTGCGCATTCAGTCTTATGAAGAGTACTTAGGCACACGGCCTAGCGATTATAAGAAAGACAGCGCCGTATTGGCGCAGTCACTTCCCTACACTATCTTTCAAAAGTTTTCGATTGTTCAGCTGATTTCATGGCGCTCCAACGGCGATATCAAACTTAAAATGATATCGCAGATCAAAACACCGACATCGTCCCTCCCCCTTGTTAAAGAAAATTCGATGAGTCGCGAGATCCGCGCTTCCATCGAAGAACTTTTTGTTCACAAAGGTTACAGTCAGGCGGTTCTTCATGAACACAATGGAACGCCGCTGATCACTTATATTTTGCAATCGCGCGCGCATGGAAAAATATTTTTTGTATTTACAGCGCCTTTGATTGCCCTTTTTGAAAAAACAGATCTGCGTCCTTCGGAAACGATTGATATCGAAGACAGCAAAACCGGCTTTGCGTGGACGGTGGCCTCTGACGGCGCAAAGAAGACAATTAAAGCCAGCAGCAGAAAAACGGCCGACGCCGATGGCCCCGCTTTACAAACCCTGAGTCTTGGCGATCCGGAACAAGCGGCTCTGAAAGTTCAGTTTCACTTTAACTACATTCAGGACGGCGATCGCATTAAGCCCTCTTTAATTACGGGACTTCTAAGCGTCTTTATCACTCTGATTATTTCTTATCTTTTCTGGGTGCTTGTCACACAAAACAGAGTCGTCAGTCGTATGGTCATTGATAAGACGCACGATCTGGAGAAAATCCACCAGGAGCTGCAAGAAGCGCTTATCACAAAAACCCGCTTTCTGGGCAATATCAGTCACGAAATCCGCACACCGCTAAATCTTATTCTAGGGATGATTGATCTTTGCGAAGAAAAAGATACCGACAGGAAACTTCGCGATTATCTGAGCAGCATGCGTTCATCGGGAAATCATTTGCTTTCGATGATTGAAGACCTTTTGGATCTTGCGAAATCAGAAACTAATGAAATTCAATTACAGCCGCGAAACTTTCATCTTCTGCACTTCCTTTCCGATGTCGCAAAAATTTCCGGCCGCGATTGTGCGAAAAAGAATTTACGCCTTTACGTGGAATTCGATTTTAATCTTCCGACGCTTGTGAAGTGTGATCCCAGTCGCCTTCGCCAAATCTTGCTCAACCTACTTCGCAATGCCTGTAAGTACACCAGCGAAGGCCACGTCACACTGCGTGCCTCGGTGTTGAGATCTCTGACTGAAAATATCCAAACGCTGCGTTTTGAAGTAGAAGATACCGGCATCGGAATTCAACATGACAAACTCCAAAAGATTTTCGATGCCTTCTTTCAGGTGGAAAATTCTTATGCCTTTTCTGAAGGTGGCGTCGGTCTGGGCTTAGCTATCGTGAAAGAGCTTGTGCGCAAACTCGAAGGTCGCTTGAGTGTTCAGTCCGTTCCCAAAAAAGGGTCGCTCTTCCAAGTCGATCTGGATATTGAGGTGCTGGATCCGAGTCACTCCATTGAATATTATCGCCCGCCTGACAGTGCCATGCGCGAATTTATTCTGATCTCTTCCGACATGCTTTTGGAAAAATCAACGAAACCTCTTTCAATGCATTCGTCGGTCGTTTTCACTCAAATCCCAAGCGTGTCTGAAGTTCCTCCGGCGGAGACAAGCAAAAATCGCTGGTACCTGCTTGATACAATCGGCTCGGAATTTTCGAAAGCGGACATAAAAAAACTGGCGCATGCGGGGAATATGATCTTCTTAGGACACAAAGAAGAGCTCTTGGAAAAATACCCGGGGCTGTCGGCGCCGGTGATTGAATCTTCTCCCCTGCTTTTAAGTGAAGTTTTAACGGCCTCTGGCTTTCTGGGTAAACGCCCGCATAGAAAAGAGCATAAAGATCCTGTGGCTGCGGATGGCACTTCTGTTCGATCAAATATTCCGAACGAACTCAATGTTCTGGTCGCGGACGACGACATGGGAAATCAAGAACTCTACAAAGCTTACTTTGAAGGAAAAAGCTGGTCCGTTCACTACACCATGAATGGAGAAGAAGCTTTACAGAGCTATATGAAGAATCCTTGCGACGTTCTGATTCTTGACGTGCGCATGCCTGTTATGGACGGCTTTGAAGCGGCAGAGCGAGTGCGCGCGTATGAAAGCGAAAAGGGCCTGCCACAAAGACCGATACTGCTTGTAACGGCGGATGCCTTGGAAGAAACGATGAAGAAGGCAGAGACCATTCCCGGCCTCAGCTTCCTTACAAAACCCATCCGCAAAAGCACGCTGATGGATTCGCTGACGACAGCTATTTCAAAAGATTTCGTGCGATCTCAAGGAAGCGAGCTTCCGTAACTTCCGGCGGCCAAGGAATGATCGGGAAATCAAACGGCTCTTCTTCGCCGATATTCCAAGATTTTAAATCTTTCGTGATTAAGTCGCGCACTTCTGTAGCGAGCAAACGACGGTCGATCTGTTTCACGACTTTAGGAAGAGGAAACTCAAGATTGAATTTTTGCGAAATGGCCCAATGAATGCGTGACTCGATAATTTCAAAATCTGGCAGCAAAGCCTTAACCGGCGAAACAAGATCGCCAATATACGCCTCTGTCGCATCATGAAAGAGCATGTGCAAACCGATCTCTTTCGTCGGAGATACTTCCGCACCCAGGCAAGAATGTTGACCCACGCTATAAAAGAAACGCGTGTGCCCGTTAAAACGAGCCTGACGAGCCAATGCACAAGCGATGTCTTCAATCTTCACCGCATCCGGATCTGGATTAAGAATACTAAAACGTTTACCTGAAAGAGTGATCACCCAGGATTTCTCGATAATTTCAGGCTTGTTCAATTTTTCTGTGAGCAGGGGCATTTCCAATTTCATGGTTGGACTGAGTACATGAAGATGCTGGGAGTTTCATGCCTTTTCTTCGTGAAACAAGGCGTTAGGTGGAATTTTCCTGAACAGTTATCCTCACGAAGCCAGCCATTTACGGGACGGTAACTTGAGCCCTTGTCTTGTTGCACTCAATAGTAGGCCCGCTCTCTTTGCGCATAGAGAAGACAAAAATCTTTTTACTATTTTAGGAGAATTTTACAATGAAACGACTTTTGACTCTTTTGTTAGCCATGGCTTCTTTTTCCGCAGTTTCTGCCTCCGCTTCTGACGAAGGCCCTCACGCTTACGTGCACAATTATTCTCGCGCTTATTCTTCTGATATGTCGTGGGACGAGATTCTGCGTAACCCAATTCTGCAACCGAAAGCTCCGACGGTTTATATGGGCCGTTCGATTGACTACATGTTCGTGTGTGTTGACGGAGATCGCTTGCGAACACTCAAGCCTGTTGGCATTACGGAAACACGCACTTACGGTGACCGCCAGGAAGTTGTTGAAGTGGACCGTCAATATCTTTCCACGCCGATCAATTACAAACACACTGTCGAGGACTGCTTCTGGAATACGAATCAGCGCATTTGTAAAGACGTCGTGGTTAGAGGGTCTTATCCTCTTACGGTCAGCATTCCTGTGTACCGCCATCTCTTTGCCAACAAGAACGACCGTCTCGAGTATCTCTTTAGAAAAACTTACACGGTGCCTTCATGCGACGACTCTGTTCAGCCGCACTAAGAATCTCAATTTGTTCTCAACAAGAGGAGACCCCGAGTCTCCTCTTGTGCTTTTTTAGGGAAACTCTTATTTAGACGCCATGCAAAGACGTGATTTTTTAAAGACCGGTGTTTCCCTCGCAGCTCTATCAACTCTTCCTGCAAAATCCTTGGCGCAAGGATCGCAATGGGTTTCTTCGAAACTCACAGACGATTTGCCAATTGCAAAAGTTTCCGCGGATGAGCCAAACAGTCTTGATTTCAACGGCGACAACATCGACCGCCCGCACGACATTCTTTGGAATATCGACGGTTACCTTGAGAAAAAAGGCGGAGAGCCTAAAGTCACGGAAGAGCTTGACGTCGTTGTCGTTGGCGGCGGTATCGCGGGTCTTTGCGCCGCTTATTATTTGCGCGGAAAGAAGTTCGCACTGCTTGAACAAGATACGCGCCTTGGTGGAAATACCAAAGGCGAACTCTATAAAGACGCTTGTTACTCTATCGGCGCTGCCTATCTTGCAGAGCCCGATGAAAAATCCGATCTTGCGAATATTCTTCGCGACCTTGGCATTTGGGGGAAAGCTCGTAAAGAGTCCGGTGAAGACACGACCGTTTTTTACAACAAGACTTTCACAAAACCTTTCTGGGAAGGCCGCACTTCTCCTGGTAAAGAAAACGATTTCAAAAAACTTCATAAGCGCTTGGTAGAGATCTACAACGAAGCGGACTTTAGCTTCGAGGGCGACTTCGCCAAAGAATATGACAAGTTGACGGTGGATGAATGGATCACGAAAGAGTTCGGCGATCTTCACCCGCATCTTCGTGAATACATGCAATTGTACGGCTGGAGTTCTTTCTGCGGTTCGACGGATGAGCTTTCGGCATTCCAATATCTCGGTTTTATTTCTTCTGAAACTGGCGCTCTTCTCGCTTACCCGGGCGGAAACGCTTACGTCGCGCACAAGATGGCGCAAAAAATCCGCTCTGTGAGCGGAGACAATTCGCTTCGCTCCGGTTGCATGGTTTTGCGCGTAAAACACGAAGGCGATTCTGTGACGGTGGTGTACGAAGACGGCATGGGCGCTCTTAAAAAGATCCGCGCTAACAACGTGATTATGGCGTGCCCGAAGTTTGTGGCTCGCCGTCTGCTTCCTGAAATGCCGAAAGAGCAAGCCGACATCGTTCATATGCTGCCGTATCGCGCTTACTTGGTCGGAAACATCATCACAAAAAATCCAATTCAAAGCCCCAGCTACGAACTTTATTGCCTGCAAGGCAAAGTCCCGCCTTCACCAACGCCAATGAACAGAGGTGATCGCAGTTTCACGGACATCTGCTTCGGCACTTGGGGCCAGCAAGATCAAACTCAGCATGGCGTGCTGACTCTTTACCACGGTATTGCTTACGATGGTGCCCGTCAGTTTTTGTTCAACCCGGTTTCGCACGACAAATACAAAACGAAGTACTTGCAAGACATCCAACCTGTTTTAGAAGCGATGAAGCTTTCACAAAACGACATTCACGGCATTCGCATGACTCGTTGGGGGCACGCGCTGCCGATTTCACGCGCGGGAATGATCGTCGAAGGCACGGCAAAAGCGGCCGCAGCTCCGGTAGGCACACGAATTCATTTCGCGAATCAGGATAACTGGATGACACCGTGTTTTGAGGCTTCACACCAAGCAGCTCTTGAAGCCGTATCGTCTTTGAAGTAATCTTCAGAGATGAACGAAAATAAATCGGGATATGTCTTTCTGATGGATTGTGCCGACTTTGGGGAAGCCCAGGTCATTAAATCCTATTTGGAATCGCACGGTCTTCACCCCCGCGTTCGCGACGAACAAACTCGCGGTGTGGCTCCCCACTTCGGTCAGCTTCTTGGCAAACTCACTTTAGAAATTCCAGAATACGAGTACATGGAGGCGTCGCAAGCTCTCGAGAATAAAGAGACGCCTCGTTTGCAAATCGTCAGCGAAGAGCCTTTGGAAGCAACACAAGCTTTGGCAAAGAAAGCTCTTCTGAATGCGATTCTGGGCTGTGTTTTTATTCCGGTTCTTTGCAATTTGTATTCTATGGCGCAAGGCTACCGTGTCCTTAAAACAGAACAGCCATTAAGTCGTGTCAGCCGCAACCGACTTTTGTGGGCGATTCTTTTTAATTCCATCGCCTTTTTCGTCTGGCTCACGATCGGGCCGAAGTATTTTTTTAACAACTTATAACACATCTGTTTTTTCGCAAGCAGGGACGCCGTAACTCAAACATACAACTCGCGTCGGCTAGTCTGAGTTCATGCACAGACGCAGCTCTTTGGCTCTTTTCATTTTCTGCGCGCTCTTTCCATTCTCAGTGAATGCATACAATGTTGTGGGTTTTGACTATGAGCCCTATTATTTTAAGTCAGGCTCTGAAGGGATTCAGGGCGCCTGTTACGAAATTCTTCAAAAAATTTGTCAAATGGAAGAGGCTTCCTGCAAATTCAAAATCGTGAACCTGCGAGAAGCCCTCTCTCGTCTGAAATCCGGAGAGGCCGACATCGGATGTCCTTTAGGCCCCTCCCCGCAGCGCGAGTCCGCTTTGTTTTACAGCGATAAGGTCTTTAAAACGGGGTATTCTTTTTTTGGCTTACCTGAAAAAGTACGGAAAATAAAAAGCTATGATGATCTGGCGGGAATGTCTATCGGCGTGATCTCGCCTTCGATGACCGAAGTCAGCTTACAGCGCGTGCACGAGTTCACCGACAAAAAATTTAAAATTCTTCCGGAGACTTCAGTCACCGTCACTTTGCGAAAAGCTGAAAATAAAAACTATTCGGCAGTCTACGCCAATCGCGACGTGGCTTTGGCTTGGATTGAAAAAACGAAAAGCGCGTTGGTTGAAGTTCCTAAGCTGGGGGAAGAAACCTATTACAGCATCGTCTTCTCGAAAAAATCTGTCGCCATGGCGCAAGTTCGAAGAATCAATTCGCACCTTGAAGAGCTTCGTAAAAATAATTTTCTGCAAACAGTTTGTGAGAAGTACAAGCTGACTTTAAGCACTCCGGTCAATGCGCCGGCGCCGGCTCGAACACCATCGAAGCCCCTCCGGCCCTAAAGAAGTCTTTAGTAATATTTATCCAGGAAACGGAAGTACTGATCTTTGAAAACGTCCAATTCCATTTTTTGATCTTGGGAATCAAACATTTCGGGAATTTTTAGTTGAATTTTACCGTCGACTTTTTTGTATTCGAGGAATTTAGTGAAGAGAACTTTGGCGTCCTCCCCTGTGCGCTCGGAATAATACGGCACAAAGAAGCTTTCGATTTCTGCCTTATCGGGAAGAAACCCCTCAACCAAGTTCAGCTGATTCACAAAAGCGCGCGGGCAATAAAACAGTCTCAGCTTCGCGCATTTGATCCGATGGATCCAGTTCTGAAAATTGCGGATCCCCAACGAGTTGATCGCTGTCAGATCTTTAAGATCAATGTTCAAATCAAAATTGGGATTAACCTCAACACCGTCGAGAGCCGACGAGTATTCATTCAAACTGCCCTTAAGCAGAATGGTCGTGCATTTATCGCTGATACTGAATGAAAGTTGCAATGCCATGGGTTCTTTAGAATATGGCAGAATTTCGGCCAAAGTAAAAGAGACGTCCAGCCAAGAAACTGAAAAAAAAAGAAAGCCATGGCTTTACGACCATGGCTTCTTTTTTGGAAAACGGATTTCAATTTATAGATTAAAGTCCGCGAATCAAGTTCAACGCACTTCCCGCACGGAACCATTTCAACTGTTCCGCGTTGTACGTGTGTTTCAACTCGATAGACTCTGTTGAACCATCTTTGTGTTTGATGTTCATTTTCACGTTTTTGCCTGGAGCTAGATCTTTAAGATCTACAAGGCTGACATGATCTTCTTCTTGGATCTTGTCGTAGTCTTTTGGATTTACGAAAGTCAAAGCTAGAACACCTTGTTTCTTCAAGTTGGTCTCGTGGATACGAGCAAATGATTTCGTGATAACCGCAGTACAGCCCAAGAATCTTGGCGACATTGCCGCGTGCTCACGAGAAGAACCTTCACCGTAGTTTTCATCACCGATGATCACCCAGCCTTTTTTCGCTTTTTGGTAAGCACGAGCGACCTGAGCGAATTCCGCTGTTGTTCCGTCCAACAAGTTTTTACCTTTACCGATTTCACCTGTGAACGCATTGTCTGCGCCCAACAACATATTGTTAGAGATGTTGTCCAAGTGACCACGGTAGTTCAACCACTTACCGCCCGGAGAGATATGGTCTGTCGTACATTTGCCTTTTGCTTTTGCAAGCACGAGATTGTCGACGAAGTCCTTACCATCCCATTTTGTGAACGGAGAAAGAAGTTGCAAACGCTCTGACGTCGGGCTGACAGCCACTTGCGCCTGAGCACCCGCTGGCTTTTGGTAACCTTCTGTATCAGGGATAAAACCTTGAGCAGGAAGTTCCGGTGCGACGGGAGCTTGCAATTTGATTTTACCTTTTGGTCCTTCCAACTCGTCTGTGGCAGGGTTGAAGTCCAAACGGCCCGCAAGACCCAACGCCATTACGATCTCGGGAGATCCGATGAACGCCAGTGTCTCTGGGTTCGCGTCGTTACGAGCGCGGAAGTTACGGTTGAAAGAAGTTACGATTGTATTTTTCTCGCCTGTTTTTACGTCGTCACGTTTCCATTGACCGATGCAAGGACCGCAAGCGTTCGCAAGAACTGTCGCGCCGACTTCGTTGAACGTCAACATTTGACCGTCCCGTTCAATAGTCTTTTGGATCTGTGTAGAGCCCGGAGACACAAGGAACGGCTGATTCATTTTCACGCCGATTTCCATCGCTTGTTTCGCGACGAAAGCCGCACGGCCGATATCTTCGTAAGAAGAGTTCGTGCAAGAACCGATCAACGCTGAAGAGATCTTCAAAGTGTAACCTTTTTCAGCCGCTTCTTTCTTCAAAGCAGAAATCGGACGAGCCAAGTCTGGAGTGTGAGGACCTACAAGGTGAGGTTCCAAAGCGGACAAATCGATTTCGTAAACTTCGTCGAAGTATTTGCCAGGATTTGCAACAACGTCCGCATCCGCAGACAAGATGTCTTTGTGACCGTCGGCGATCTTCGCCAACTCGTCACGGCCTGTGGATTTCAAGTAGGCTGCCATTCTGTCATCGTAAGGGAATACAGAGCATGTCGCGCCCAATTCAGCGCCCATGTTTGTGATTGTCGCTTTACCAGTACAAGAGATGGAGTGAGTGCCTTCACCGAAGTACTCAACGATTTTATCCGTACCACCTTTTACAGTTAGCATTCCGCAAAGTTTCAAGATCACGTCTTTGGCAGAAGCCCAACCGGAAAGTTTTCCTTTCAAGTGAACGCCGATCAATTTTGGATTTTTAACTTCCCAAGGAAGTCCTACCATCACGTCAGAAGCGTCAGATCCACCAACACCTACTGCACACATACCCAAACCACCCGCATTCGGAGTGTGAGAGTCTGTCCCGATCATCAAACCGCCCGGGAAAGCGTAGTTTTCTAGAATAACTTGATGAATGATACCGGCGCCAGGTCTCCAGAAGCCGATGTTGTAACGAGAAGACGTTGTCGCCAAGAATTCGAAAACCTCTTTGTTCGAGATGTTCGAAGCGTTCATGTCGGCGTCTTTGCCTTTGTAAGCTTGGATCAAGTGATCGCAGTGAACTGTTGAAGGAACGGCTGCTTCGTCTTTTCCAGCAAGCATGAATTGCAATAAAGCCATTTGTGCAGTCGCATCTTGCATCGCCACACGGTCTGGTCTGAGAAGAAGAAAGCTCTCACCACGAACCAATTCTTGATTTTGTGGATCATCCAAGTGACCGAACAAAATTTTCTCCGCCAAAGTCAAAGGGCGGTTCAAACGATTGCGAACGACAGCCAATCTTTCTGCTGTCTTCTTGTAAACGTTCTGCACCATTTCAGGTGACGTTTCGATTTTAGAAGCCATTGTAATTGCCTTTCTTTGAAGAACGCCCCATCCTAATGAAAATCAGTTGAAAGCTCAACGTTTCCACAGGTTTGTGCGAGGCATAAATGGACTTAAGGCTTTTTAAGAACATAGTGATTCTCACAGGTGCGGGGATCTCTGCAGAGAGCGGCATTCGCACGTTTCGCGACCAAGATGGACTTTGGGAGGAGCATCGAATCGAAGATGTCGCCACCCCCGAGGCCTTCGCCCGCAATCCCGCTCTGGTTCAGCGCTTTTACAACCTGAGACGGGCCCAACTGCAAGACCCGAAAATTCAACCAAATCCCGCCCATTTAGCGCTGGCAGAGTTGGAGAAAAAGTGGGAAGGCCACTTTCTTCTCGTGACCCAAAACGTGGATAACCTGCACCGCCGCGCGGGCTCAAAGAACCTGCGCCATATGCACGGCCGCCTCGACAAAGTTTTTTGCCTCTATTGTGACGAACACTATGAATGGCTTTTAGACCTCGACGTAGATCAGAAATGCTTAAATTGTGGGCGCACGGGAGGCGTTCGCCCCGACATCGTGTGGTTCGGCGAGATGCCCCATCACATGGAGGAAATCTATGAGGCCTTGGAAAAGGCCGATTATTTTATTTCAATCGGGACCAGCGGCAATGTTTACCCCGCTGCCGGTTTCGTGCGCCTGGCCTGGAAAGCTAAGAAAATAGAAATCAATCTCAAAGACACCGAAATCTCTTCGGCCTTCAGCGAACACTACGTGGGCCCCGCTTCCAGCGAAGTCCCACGTTTCATCAAAGAGTTCTTCAGCTCGGAGGAGTGATTACCAACCAGAGTAGCAACGGCTGGAAGTGATGACCTGGTCGGCGTCACGAACCATGTACAAGCAGCTTTCGTATGCCATATGAAGTTGTACGCGCACGTGAGGAATCACATCCCCTTTTGGTGTGATCACGCGCGAAGGTTGCGCTTCGATATCCAAAACTTTTGGCAATGTGCAAAGCTCGTCGATGGAATATTCTACGTGAGCCGCCACCGTTTTAATCGCCGTCATGTAACGATTTTTCGTTGCGTATTTTTGACAGTTGTCTTGCTGAGCAAAAGCTGTCGTTGAAAGAATCAAAGTCAAAGATGCAAGAATGAAGCGCATTGTTTTCTCCTTTTAAAAATCGGAGGAAACTTAAAGGCTTCTTTCGCAAATTCCAATGCAATTTCAAAAAAACAGGAAATCGAAAATGCATTGAGAATCAATAGCCCGGCGCTCCAGCTTCCGGCTCCCCTTCTTGCTCTTGAAAAAGCCGCAAGAACTCGCCATAACCTTCTTTTTCAAGATCTTTCACAGGAATAAAACGCAGGGCCGCTGAGTTCATGCAGTACCGTTTCCCTGAAGGCGAGGGGCCATCGTTGAAAATGTGACCCAGGTGATTATCCCCGTGTTTACTGCGCACTTCCGTGCGAGGTAAAGACAGCGTGCGATCCAATTGGGTGATGATAAATTCAGGATTCAAAGGCTTCGTAAAACTAGGCCAACCCGTTCCCGAATCGTATTTATCTTTCGAACTAAAAAGCGGTTCTCCTGAAACGATATCAACATAGATTCCAGGTTCCTTGTTATCCCAGTATTTATTGTTGAAAGGACGCTCGGTCCCTTCCATCTGTGTGACTTCGTATTGCAAGGGCGAGAGTTTGCTTTTTAATTCCGACTGCGAAGGTCGATGAAAATCATGGAAGTCCTTCATAAGTCCTCCCTTCTCGCCTCATCATACTCCTCGAAAGAGAACCCGTTCAGGTCCAGTGTCGATTATCAATGCCTTAGAATGCTTACTCGACTTCACCGGCGGCGATGACGTCACTGATCACTTTTTTACCGTGTTCGACGTTGGTTCTCATGACTGCCGGTGTTTTCAAAGAGCCCAACATTTCTTCGGGTGCGAAGCTCATGGTTTGGAAGATCTCAAAGGTTTGCGCGATGTCCGTTCCGTGATCGCGACGCAAGCTTGGCGGGACCATCTCAAGAAGCCTTGTAATTTCTAGTGAAGCGCCGCCCGCGCCCGCAACTTCGCCAAGGACGGTGTAGAAGATATTGGTCATTTCAACGCCCACTTTGCGATAGTCTTGTTTTGCAAGGGCCGCATCAACGACTTTGTAACGTTTTTGCACAAGCTCTTTCAAAGTGCGGCGACGGCGTCCCCAGCCAAACATGCGCTGAGCTTTCACCAGAAGACCTGCTAAAACGCTCGCGTAAATCAAAGCCCAAAACCACGGACGATAGACAACGCTGGCTTCCGCCGCCGGCTGCCATGTCATGATCGGATCTGGCAAACGATTTTCCACCACTTTAGGTTCCGCAGCTTTTTTAACATCGGCCAGACGCGAAGAAGATCCCACCGGAGCATTCGGATTGTTCACGACTTTCAGGGTGATTGCGGGCGCCGTTCTTGTGTAATACTTGCTGGTTTGCGGATCAAACATGCTGACATTCAAAGCGGGAATGGTCATTTCACCCTCTTGTCGAGGAATCAAAAGAACTTCGAATTCTTTATAGCTGCGACCATTTTTAAAAAACTTCGATTCCGATTTCGTGTCGTATTGTTCAAGACCCGCCGGCAATGTCATCGCCGGCAGATCAATCAGCTTGGCATTTCCCGCACCTTCAAAACGCACGCGAAAACTGAACGGCTGATTCACCGGAACGGATTGATGCTCAACGCTTGAATGAAGTTCAAATTGTCCAACGGCTCCCGTGAAGTCGGAAGGGCGACCTTCCACCGGCAAAGGTTTCACCTTGATCGGAACACGCGCTGAACTTTTCGTGTATTCATAAGGGCGGCCGTAAAAACCAAAACCCTGCGCCGGCAAACGCACGCGCGATTTGATTTTGTATTCATCAATCGTCGCTGTCCCCGGTTTAATCGGGAAAAGAGCGTGCGATGCTAAAAGAGCTTTTTTCCAAGGAACACCGTTGACGATCTCTTCGCTGAACTGAATGGAAGGAACTTCTTCGATGATCTCTTTCCAAAAACCTTTCAAACTTGGAAACTTCAAACGATCTAAAGTTTCCATCTGACCGCGCGTATAGATATACCAGTTCACAGTGACCTGTTCGCCTTCGTAAACTTCGGTCTTGTCCACTTCAACGGAAATAAAAAATGCTTCATTCGGATTTGTCGGCAGACTGCGAAAGGCGGCTTCCGGCAATCCCGTTGCCGAAGGCCATTGCGGCTCATCGGGAACCATCTGTTGCATTTGTTGTTGCAACAATTTCTGTCTTTGCCGAAGAAGCTGATTGAAAATCTCCTCTTCCGCGTTATCCATGTCTTCAAAAGGATCGTCGAAGCCTGGCATTTGCCCAGGACGCTTTTTCGCTGGCGGAGGAGCTCCGCTGCCAGGCGCACCCACTTTGATAACGATCGGTTGCGTGCGATGAACCTTGCCATCAACGACGACTTCAAAAGACGAAACACTTAAGGCGCCCGGTCTTTTCGGACTCAACATATAATGAAATTCTTTGCGGCGCTGAGTTTCGAACTGCATTCCTGAAGGCGTGTTCACAAGTTTTTGCGCCACCGCCGTTGATTGCCAGTTATTCAAAAGATCAAACCCGTCCAAATCCGGAATACGCGGGTCTTGGATGTTGACCTCATCGGTTGAAACCACCGCCACTGTTAAAGTGAAAGTGTCCCCCATTCCCATTTCATTGCGATCGACGGTTGTTTGTACGGTCGTGTTCGCCTGAGCAAAAAACGTCCAAAACAAAATACTCAGAAAGAACAGAAAATTACCAGTCTTTATCACGAGGCTGCTCCTTCACTTCTTTACGATTGTACTCAGCACGGATTTTTTCTTCCTGCTGTTTGAGCTCTCCCAGAATCTTTTTTACGTCGCCTTCGGAAAGCTCTTGTCCTTTGAAAGGACGAGGCTTGTATTTCGGCGACTGCTGAACCTGCTTCGGTTCATCTTTCTGCTCTTGATCTTTTTGATCCTTTTGATCTTTCTGATCTTGGCCTTGTTGATTCTGTTGTTGCTGACCTTGATTGCCTTGCTGTTGTTGGTCTTTATTCTCTCCGCCGCCTTGTCCCTGTTGGTTCTGCGTGAGGAGTTCAATATTGACCTTCACTTCATTGGATGACGGAATGACTTCCAATGCTTTTTGATAAACTTCCAAAGCTTCGTCGATCTTTTTGGCTTTCCCCAAAAGTTGCGCGCGATTGAATCGAGCCATGAAAAGAAGCTCGCCGTTTTTTTCTTTCTCGGCCAAAGCTTCGGCTTCTTTGTAGGACTGTAAAGCTTTTTCGGCCTGTTGTCCGCCTTCAAACGTCAAACCCAAATTTAAATGCAATTGCCCTACGAAAGGATCGTGGCGAAGAGCTTCAAGATATTTATCCATCGCCGTTTGGAAGTTTTGAGCTTTGAGCGCTTTATTCCCTTCGCGGTTCGACTCCAACGTCTGCAAATGAGGTCGACCGGGACCGCATCCTGCAACAGACAAAAAGACAATGACAGCCAGGGAGGTTGAAGTTACACGCATCATGATGGAGGCACCTCGTAACGGCCTTTCCAGAATCTAAATCCGGCGCGGCGTTCCCCTAAGAACAACTCAAGAAGAGCTAAAATTATTCCTATCAACAAGAACGTCTGAAATCTTTCTTCGTATTGGGTTGCCACGGTCGAATCAAACTGTGTTCTTTCGAGCTTGCTGATGTCTTCAACTAACAATTTCGTTTGATCTCCGCCAAAGGTAGCGAAATAGAAACTGCCTTGGCCTGCTTCCGCTAATGCTCTCAGCGCATCACCTTTGACCGTCGTAAGAACGGTCTGACCCTGGCGATCTTTTTTATAACCTTTAAGGAAACCCATACCGTCGCGAACAGGAATCGCGCCGCCCTTTTCAGTTCCGTAAGCCAAAGTGAAAATGCGAATGCCTTCTTTCGCCATTTTTTGCGCTTCATCTAAAGCACCCTGCTCGTGGTCTTCACCGTCAGAGGCAATCAAGATCACACGCGTGACTTTGACAACTTCATCCGTTGAAACCCCGCCGCGCTCGAAAGCTTCCTTCGCCGTTTTCAAAGCATCAGTAAAGTTCGTCCCTTGGGAGGAAACAGAGCTTGGTTCTAAAGATTCCAGATACATTTTAATGGCGCCAGGATCATTCGTTAATGGGGAAAGAAGTGCTGCCGAACCGGCGAATGCGACCACGCCGACTTTATTGCCCGGCATAAGGTCAATCAAACGACTGAGCTCCACTTTGGCTTGCGCCAAGCGCGACGGTTTCACATCTTCGGCCATCATACTTTCCGAAACGTCGACGGCGAAGATAATTTCCACACCTTCACTTTTGACTTCTTGCTGGCTTTCTCCCATTTGCGGGCGTGCCAGAGCTAGAACAAAAAAGAACACTGCTAAAACCTGCAATGTTGTTTTGATTTTGCGTTTCTTCGAAGACACCGAGCTTGAAAGAAACGGATAAAGACGCGAACCAATCGCCTCTTGCATTTGTTTGCGTGAGCGACGATCAAAGAAAAATCCGATCACAATAATAGCCGGAATCAGCCAAAGGTAATTGAAGGCGGCGATGTTTTCAAATCTGAACATTACGGCACCCTCCTTAACCAAGAACGGCCTAGGAGCAATCCCGCCAGATAAAGAATAATTCCCGTCACCAAATACGGAGGGAATTTTTCGGTGTAGTTGGTGAACTTATTCACGTCGATTTTCGTTTTTTCGAGACTATCAATGTCGTTAAAGACTTTCTTAAGAGAGCCTTCATTCGTCGCACGATAATATTTTCCGCCGGTCTCGGACGCCATTCTTCCTAAAAGATCGTCATTCACGGCACTTTCGAAAGGCTGATAAGTTTTGATTTTCTGGCCAAAAATATCTCGCGTATACACCGGAATGCGCGTTGGCCCGTCTTTACCGATACCGATCGAATAAACTTTGATCCCGTAACCCTTGGCAATTTCAAGACCTGTTTCAGGATCGATCGTGCCAGAGTTGTTCTCTCCGTCCGTCATAAAAATCATCACGCGGCTTTTTGCTTGGGAATCTTTCAAGCGACCTGCAGCATTGGCCATCGAAACACCCAATGCCGTTCCATCTTTGATTTTCGCACTGGAGGCAGACGTGATTTCATTCACGCGCTGAAGAATCAACTGGTAATCCAAAGTCGGCGGCACCAATGTAAACGACTCACCGGCGAAAACCACAAGACCGATACGATCGGAACTGCGGCCTTCGATAAATTGTTTAATAGTCTCTTTCGCCGCCTCCAAACGATTCAGCGGCTTCATATCTTCGATCAACATGCTATCCGAAACGTCGAGGCAAATCACAATATCAATACCTTCGACATTCTTACGGATCTTCGTGTTCATCGTTTGTGGGCGCGCCAGTGCCATGATGACGAAAACCAACCCCGCTGCTTTCAAAGCCGTCGGCACGTGCATAAGACGCGTGCGCAGTGAGGGCGTTACCGTCTTAAGAAGCTCCACAGAACCAAACTGCAGCGTCGGCGTTTTTTTTTTTTTTTTAAAAAAAAAAACCCCCGCCCCACAAAACAAAGGAACAAAAAAACAAAAAAACCCAAAAGAAATAATAATATAATAAAAATA